>CAZADR010000001.1:0-218504 GCA_964484005.1 uncultured Candidatus Saccharibacteria bacterium
TTAAAGTGGGAGATGCTATTTCCCGCGCGGATGTAGCGGATTTTATGTTGAAAGACTTAACAGAGAATAAGTTTATAGGAAAAACAGTAACCCTCGCATACTAAAAATCCAAATGTACGCATCACTTTGGTATCTCCTGATAGGATTCTTACTTGGCTATGGATAAAGAGGAGTATAACGTAGGCAATTGTCTCTATTACACAAAAGTAATTTTTTGTGATGGCAAATTCAATTCCGAAACCATGTTCACAACAAGATGTCCTCACCGCCAGAAACCCCTCAATGTGACAATAAGAAAAAGGATCTAAATCATTATTGTGCCACTTGAGCCAAAGTCGGGATGCAAAGTCGACAAGAAAATAAATAATCGATGGACTCATCATTCTGATTGTAGTTCTTTTTTTGCCTCCGCTCATTAGTTTTCTATTCGACACTTTTAACGCCTTAGACAAAGTACCCCTACTTAACTTATTGACAGATGCGAGGTGTCTTTGATATACTTACCGAGTGGTAAGTAATGCAAATAAATAATTTAAAAATATGAGCACAATAGTAAAACAATCCGATGACATTATTCTAGACACTAAGAAATATATCATCGATACAGCTCGTCATCTTTTCTCTGAATATAGCTATTTGGGTGTTTCAATGAATGACATTGCGAAGAAACTGAATGTCACTAAGGCGGCACTTTATTATCATTTTGCCGGTAAAACAGAAATTTACAGGAAAGTAATCGATGGGGTTTCTAATGATCTAAGTCTAACTATTACGGAAGCTTTGAATGAGGTTACTATTGATAAAAAATTACATAAATTAATTAAGAATTACTTAGATTTCGGTTTTAAGGAAAATAATCTCATTAAAGCTTTGATGTTAAAACTGCCACCAGCCGATTCAGAAATAACAAAACACATTATTCAATTAAGAGAGCGGGTCGCTAGCCTAATCCAACCCGTAATTGAGGAAATGTCAGTAAACAAAAAAATAACCGGAAAAGTTGATAGTCGACTTTTAACTTCTATGCTTACCGGTATGATGGATGGTCTGCTTTTGGAACATTCATTCCTCAATAAAAAAATAAATTCAGCAAAAATATCAGATCAAATTATTGCTGTTTTATTTTAAAGGTCGAGGACTGATCCACCTCACGGGTCTTATAAATTAATTAGATTAAGTAAAATCATGCAAACAAATTTTTTAACAAACATAAATTGGTCAAGTCCTACAACTATTGGAATTGTTATAGGAGTAATCGTTGTCATAGTTATTGTCGGTTATTTGATTTGGGCTTGGACAGCAAAAAAGCCACCGTTTGTATAATAAAAATATTTAGGGTATTCAGTTGCTAAATTTAAAATTATAAAAACTGAATACCCAATAATGCTTTTATTTAATATGTTTAAAAATAATTTATGCATAAAGAATATAGACCAATAAAATTCCCAGCAGACGAATCGGCTCACGATTACATAATTGAATGGTGGTATTTTAACGGTCACCTGAAAGATGCTGATGACAACAAATATTCGTTTATGGATTGTTTATTTCGAGTAGATGTTAAAAAAGTAAAAATACCATTTTTAAGCAAAATACCACTTAAAACATCTTACTTTTCTCATTCCCTTATTACTGATTTAAATACTAAAAAATTCTATCATAGGATAGCCCCTTTCTCGATGATTTCTGATGATAGCTTTTCCAAGCCCTTGCTTTATATAAACTATCTTAATCCGGAAGTCAAAAACGGATATATCAACTGTGCTATTGAAAAAACAGACGAGTCAAAATATCACCTAAAAAATGAGGACGTTGATTTAATTTTGACCTCAACCAAAGAGCCAATACTTGAGGGAGGAAAAGGATACTTGGATCTTCATTCCAAAACCACTTATTATTATTCTCTGACAAATTTAAAAACCGAAGGCAGGATAAAAATTAGAAACAAGTGGATAGATGTTACTGGAAAATCATGGATGGATCATCAGTGGGCTGACGCTGAATATTCGCAGGATAAGTGGGATTGGTTTTCGGTGCAACTGGATAATAATACGGAAATGGTTTGTGGGTTATATGATGACGGCAAGGTAAAAACCTGCTTCGCAGACATTTCTTATGCGGACAACCGCCAAGAACATTATCAAGAAGTTGAGATCACCCCTTTAAATGAGGGGTGGACAAGCCCAAAAAGCAAAGCAGTTTATCCATTAGCATGGAAAATAAAAATACCAGAAAAAAATATCGAACTGAATTTAACGGCGAAAATTGATAATCAGGAAATGCTATTTGGTTCAATTAACTATTGGGAAGGCCCACTTCGAGTGGAAGGAAATTTTGGAGAAGAAAAAGTAGAAGGAGTCGGTTTTATGGAATTGGTTGGTTATCCTTCACAATATACCAATGTAAAATATCTAAGCGATGAAATAGGTAAAACTGCAAGTCGGTTTTTCTCCATCGCCAAAAACAAAGCTTTTGATATAACCGGAAATTTAAAAAAGAGAATAACTGGATAGAATTATAATTATGGCAAAATCAAAGCGACCCAAAATCGGTTTAGCATTAGGAAGCGGAGGATCAAGAGGGCTGGCTCATATCGGGGTCATTAAAGTCTTGGAAGAAAATAACATTCCGATTGATTTTATCGCGGGGACAAGCATCGGCGCCATGGCAGGTGGATTTTATGCGGCCGGATTGGGTGTCAAAAAAATGGAGGAAATAGTGTTAGAAACTAACTGGCGCAGAATGTTTTCGCTGGTAGATCCGCACCTAAAACAAGGATTGATTACTGGAGAAAAAGTAAAAACATTTATTGAGGGATATGTTGATGGAAAAAAAATTGAAGATTGTAAAATCCCGTTTGTTGCGGTAACTACGGATTTAAAAACTGGAGAGATTGTGGTTTTAAACAAAGGTGAAATGGCACAGGCCATAAGAGCCAGCATCTCTATCCCTTTGGTTTTTAAACCAGTGGAAATAGATGGCAGAATGTTAATTGACGGTGGTTTATCGGCACCTGTTCCAGTAAAGATTGTTCAGGATATGGGAGCAGATATAGTTATTGCTGTTAATTTAGACAAACATTACCACAATGAAAAATGGAAGCCTGGGTGGTACGATATTGCCAATGATTCGCTAAATATTTTGCGCCACCATCTAGCACTTTCAAACGTGTCAACTGCTGACATCGTTATTAATATAGATGTCGGCCCAAATAATTATTGGTATCAGTTTATAAATGGTCAAGATAAAATCCTGACTGGTGAAAAAGCGGCCAAAGAAATACTTCCGAGATTACAAGAAATAATATATCAAAAAAGCAAAAATGGCCTTAAAAAATATCTGGAATTTTTTAAGGGATAAGAATATTAGTAACTGTATTTATTATAATTATGGAACATCGCCATCTCTTCAATACTGATTGGTATTTTAGTAGTATTAGAAGTATATTTGATATAATTTAATCTATGGATATTTTTTCACATGGCCTCTGGGCCGGGGCCGCATACAAAGCGATAAATAAGAAAACAAAAAAGCCACTCAGTGCGTGGCTTGCCGGTTTCTGGGGAATATTCCCCGATCTTTTTGCATTCACTATCCCATTTATCTGGCTATTCGGGAACATTATTTTTGGCGGTATGAGTTTTTCTGATCTGCCCCGCCCCGATTCGGTTGAACCAGCGCCGCAGGATACCCTGCCGATTTTTCGTCTTACCTCGCTTCTCTATAGCATCAGCCACAGCGCAATTATATTTCTCATTGTTTTTGGTATAACTTTTCTCATATTTCGCCGACCAATCTGGGAGCTCGGGGGTTGGTTTATTCATATTCTTTTGGACATCCCGACACATTCTTTTCAATTCTATCCAACGCCGTTCTTATGGCCGCTTTCAGGATGGAAATTTGACGGGTTCTCTTGGGGAACGCTGTGGTTTCTTATACCAAACTACATTGCCATCATTGCCGTATATATGCTTCTCCGCAGAAAGAGAAAGCTTAATTCCGCAGCGCCATGAACATCATTGAAGTAAAAAATTAACCAATTAAAACTTTCTGATATTGGTGATGTTGTTAGACGTTTCACCTGGCAACTTAAATAAAAATTATGGAACACAATCATATAACAAAAGAAAATATAATATATACCTGTGTCATGCATCCAGAAGTTCTTTCTGATAAGCCAGGCGTTTGTCCTAAGTGTGGTATGGTGCTTGTTAAAAAGGAAGAAAAAAAAGAGCATGATATTCACGCGGGGCACTCAATGGGGGATATGTCCAAAATGGGTTTTTGGGGAAAGTTTAAAATGAGCATGTCAATGACTATGGGAATGGACCATACAGGTCTCGCTGGACGAGAAATGGCTCGTCTTATGGAAATAGATATTAGAAATAAATTCTTTTTCTCTTTTTTGCTTACAATTCCTATAATTTTATATTCACCCCTAGGAACTGAATATTTAAAACTAAATCTTCCGTCGCCTATAGCCATCCCATGGCTCTTATTTATTTTAACAACACCGGTTTTCTTTTACTCTGGATGGATTTTTCTATATTCAACATACTATGCTTTAAAAAATAAATTGCTTAATATGGCAGTGCTTATTGCTGTCGGTATTACCGCTGCTTATGGCTTTAGTATTTTATTAACTTTGATTGGTAGTAGAGATTCATATTACGAAGCTGCTGCTATGCTTATTACGTTCGTCTTGTTTGGTCATTGGATGGAAATGAAATCTAGACGTGGAACGACAGATGCTCTTCAAGCTCTTTTTAATCTTGTGCCACCACAAGCTAGAGTTTTAAAAGACGGTAAAGAAATAATGGTTTCAACTTCTGATATACAACTCGGAGATATTATTATTCTTAAGCCTGGAGATAAAGTCCCTGTGGATGGCGAAATCATTGAGGGAGAAACTGCTATTGATGAATCCTTAGTTACAGGAGAATCAATACCTACAGCTAAAAATATTGGAGATCAAGTAATTGGCGGATCAATCAATATTACGGGTTCAGTAAAATTCAAGGCAACTAAAATCGGCAAGGATACTGCTCTGGCTCGAATCGTAGCGATGGTTGAACAAGCACAAAACTCAAAAGCTCCAGGACAAAGATTAGCTGATAGATTTGCGAAGTACTTAGTCATTGCAGCAGTCGGATCAGGTCTTTTAGTATTTTTTATTTGGTATTTTGTAGCAGGCTCAACATTTCTTTTAGCGCTGTCCTTTGCTATCGCTACGGTTGTAATAGCTTGTCCTGATGCGCTTGGACTTGCTACACCGACAGCTGTGGCTGTGGGTACTGGACTTGGGGCAAAACATAATATTCTTATAAAGGATGCACCGACTCTTGAGCAAGTTTCAAAAATAGAAGCGATTGTCATGGATAAAACTGGTACGCTCACTGAGGGAAAACCAAAAGTCACAGACGTGGTTGCCTTCAATGGATTCACGGAAAAAGATATATTGAATTATGAAGCAAGTGTTGAAGCTGGTTCCAATCATCCATTAGCTAAAGCAATTATGGAAGAAGCGACAAAAAGAGGAGCAATACCGCTGGAATCAATCGAAAAATTTGAATCAGTTGCGGGTCATGGATTAAAAGCAATAATCAAAGGAAAAATTGTATTTGCTGGAAATGAAAAACTTCTTATTGATAATAAAATTGAGATTGGTAACGCCAGAGAAATATTGGATCACTTAGCAAGTGAGGGAAAAACCTTAAGTTTGATTGCTGTAGATAGTAAGTTGGCTGGAGTTGTGGCAGCGGCTGATACTATTAAACTTAATGCTAAAAAGGCAGTTGAAAGATTAAAACAACTTGGTATTGAAGTTGTTATGATTACAGGCGATCATAAGAAAGTAGCTGAAGCTGTTGGTCATGAACTTAGTATAGATAGAGTTTTTGCTGAAGTTTTACCTGAGGATAAAGCCAAGTACGTTAAAAAGCTCCAGGATGAGGGTAAATTTACAGCAATGGTTGGAGATGGAGTTAATGATGCGCCTGCTTTAGCTCAGTCAGATGTGGGTATTGCTATTGGTGCAGGCACGGATGTTGCTATAGAAACGGCTAAAGTTGTTCTTATGAAATCTGATCCGCTGGACATACTTCGGGCTATTACTTTAAGCAAGGCAACAGTTCGCAAAATGAAACAAAATCTTTTTTGGGCTTCAATTTATAATCTCTTGGCTATTCCTATTGCTGGTGGAATTCTATATCCAAACTTTGGTATTATGCTCCGTCCAGAATTTGCGGCTCTCCTTATGAGTATATCCTCAATAATTGTTGCCACGAATGCGGTATTGCTTAAGCGTGTCGAGAAAGATTTAATTGCTGTATCATAAATTTATAATTTCGGGGTAGGGGGATACTATCCAGGGTTAATTACCGCCTTAGCATTTCCAGTAATTTCCTTTTTCTTTTGGAAAGAATTAATAAAAATTTATAAGTGAATTAAAAAAACACTACCACATCTCGTGCTAGCACTAGATCCCTATTTTACGACGTATGTCGTGCTATCTGTTGCTCGCGGAGGGTAGGAGATTCGAACTCCTGGTGGATTGCTCCACACACGCTTTCCAAGCGTGCGCACTAGACCGCTATGCGAACCCTCCAAAACAAACAAACGCTTTCCAAGTCTAAGTCCATTCGGCACTAGACCGCTATGCGAACCCTCCGAAATGTGCTCTTTTATAATCTACATTATTTTAAATAAAAAGAAAGCGTGTTATAATTATAAAAAATGAAGCAAGCGCCAATACCAAAAAATGAAAAAGAACGGCTTCTTTCTCTTCACAAGCTAGGACTACTTGATACTAAGCCAGAAAAAAGATTTGATCGTATTACTAAAACTGCGATTAGTATTTTTAATGTTCCCATTTCTACACTTACATTGGTGGACGCCAAGAGAGAGTGGTTTAAGTCTTGCCAAGGGCTTCCAGTAAAAGAAGGAGATCGTGCGATTTCTTTTTGTGGACATGCTCTTTTAGCAGATAATGTTTTTGTTATCCCTGATACAAAAAAAGATAAAAGATTTTTTGATAACCCCATGGTAATAGGCAAACCATTTATTCGTTTTTATGCTGGAGTACCAATTTTCAATGCTGATGGTCAAAGAATAGGTGTTTTTTGCATAAAAGACAAAAAACCACGAAAATTTTCAAAAGCAGATAAAGAAATTTTAAAAAACTTAGCATCTTGGGCGGAGCTAGAAATTAATTCACGAAACCTTAGTTTGGCTCTATTGGAGGGAAAAAAATTACAAAAGAAATTAACACAGCAATTTAATGAAGCTGAAAAATCAAAAGCAAAAGATGAGGCTATTTTAGCAAGTGTTGGAGACGGAATGATCGTGGTGAATAAAAATCGAGAAATTATATTTTTTAGTAAATCAGCAGAAGAAATGACGGGATGGAAATCTAAGGATGCCATTGGGCATCACACTAGCGAGCTGGTGGATATTGAAGATGAAGATGGCAACCTTGTTCCAGCAGTAAAGCGTCCAATACACTTAGCTCTTTCTACCCACAAGAAGGTTTCTATCACTATAAGTAAAATTTACTATTTAGTTCTTAAAGATGGAAGAAAATTTCCGGCTACCATGACAGCTACACCCGTTGTTCACAACAATAAAATAATCGGCGCGATACTTATATTCAGAGATGTCACCAAGGAGAAAGAAATAGATCAGGCAAAGAGTGAATTTATATCACTAGCTTCTCATCAATTAAAGACTCCTCCTAGTGCTATCAAGCTCTTAGCTGAAAGGCTTCTCGGGGGCAAAATGGGAGAACTTACGGAAAAACAGAAAGAATATATAAAAGATATTCGTTCCTCTAATCAAAGAATGATTGATTTGGTCAATACTCTTCTTAATGTTTCCAGAATAGAGCTTGGGGCCTTTGCTATTAAAGTCGAGAAAAAATACCCAAATATTATTATTGAAAGTGTTTTGTCGGAGCTTAAACCAATAATTGATAAGAAATCTTTAAAGTTAAAATATATTTTTCCAGAAAATAATATAAGTTTGATGCTTGATGAGCCATTGTTTCGAATGGTAATAAACAACCTTGTTGTAAACGCCATACATTACACTGAGACGGGCGGAGAGATAGGAGTAGAATGTAGGGTAATGCAAAAAGGACAAACGTTGGGAGGAAAAATTTTAGAGGAGAATAGTTTTGTAATTCTTGTGTCAGATACTGGGTATGGGATTCCTCTTGCTGAACAGGGTAAAATATTCACTAAACTTTTTAGGGCTGATAATGCTAGAGAAAGAGAAACAGATGGATCTGGTTTGGGTCTTTATATAGTAAAATCAGTTCTTGATCATTCTGGTGGTTCTGTGTGGTTTACTTCTACAGAGAATCAAGGTACTACTTTTTGTATTGCTTTACCCCTAGGCGGGATGAGGGAAAAACAAGAAAAAAGAGATTATTAATAGATTAGTTTAATTGTGTTATAATAAGTTATTATTATGGAAAATAAAAATATTAAGGTTTTAGTGGTAGAAGACGAGGAAATAATCCGTAAAACCTATGCTGACGAATTAAGTGATAGTGGATTTTCTGTTTTAGTGGCAGGGGATGGTAAAGAAGGCTTAGAGTTAGCTTTGCACGAAAAGCCAGATATTATCTTATTAGATGTTCTTATGCCAATTATGGATGGTCTTTCTATGATGGATCAATTAAGGAAAGATCAGACATATGGCAAGAAAGTTCCAATAATATTGTTGACCAACCTGTCCGCTGGAGAAGAGAAAATTATGCAGGCAATTATAAAAAATGAACCAGCTCATTATCTAATCAAATCAGATTGGAGCTTGAGTCAGGTCATAGAAAAGATAAATGAACGCCTCTCTCGAAAGCCATAGGCCTTATTTAAAAAGATAAAAGTTATCCACATATTAAAAATATTAAAAAATGATCAAAAAAGCTATACTTTAAGGATAGAGCTTTTACTCATTGTTTTTATTTTGTTCTTCGAAATAATTTACTAACTTATTATTAATAATATGCTTTATATAAAGCATGATTTATTTAAATTTATGAAAAATGCAAAGAAGGGTGGAATAATAACTGTAGCTGTGCTGATTTTTTCTTTGGTGCTTGGTTTTACTTCGCCAAGTGTTACATATGCGGCAACTTCACCCACATTAGCTGGGTCAGCCGCTTATTCTGTTTTGGGTGCTACGATTGTAACAAATACAGGAGCGACTACCACCGTTGGTGAAGTTGGTGTAAGCGCAGGTACTGCAATTACTGGATTTCCTCCAGGCATTGCTGGTGGTAATAATCTTATCCACTTACACCCCAACGATGCGAGTGCTATAGCAGCTCAAGCTGACAATCTTATCGCTTTTGGTGCTCTTAATGCTGGAGCAAATGCTGATGCAAATTGTCTTAATCCTTTAACTGGTCTTGCGGGCATTGCTCCAGACGCGACTGACCTAATCGGTCTTTCTCTCGTACCAGGTCTTTATTGTTCTGTGGGTTCATTTTTGTTGACTAATGGCGCTGGTCCTGATTTAACTCTTACTGGAGCAGGTCCTTGGGTTTTTAAAACCGTGTCAGCTCTTACTGTATCGTCAGGTGCATCTGTTGATGTTCCTGTGCCTGGCACAGATGAATGTGAGGTGTGGTGGAGAGTTGGAAGTTCTGCGACCATTGGTACAGGTGCCTCGTTCGTAGGAAGTATTCTTGCACTTACAGATATTGATTTGCTCACGGGTGCAACTTTGGTTGGTCGCGCTATGGTACAAACGGCAGCAGTAGATTTGGACACAAATACCATTACTGGATGTGCAGTTCCTCTTGTTGCTCCTAATTTAACTCTTAATAAAATTGTGGATGGTGATGCCGCTGATGAATCAGAATGGACATTGACAGCTAGTGGTCCATTGCCGTTGTCTGGTCCTGGAGCAGCGGGCTCAACTGACGTTGTTGGAGATGTTGCACCTGGTACTTACATTTTATCTGAATCATCTGGACCTTCTAACCATGAGGCTTCTCCTTGGAGTTGTGTAATAAACGCAGGTGCTCCAGTTCTTGGTAGTTCGCTCGCTCTTGATTATGGCGATACAGCAACTTGTACAATCACCAACACCTACAATCAACCATCATCTAGTGGTAGTCGTCCGAACCCACCAAGTACTCCTCCTAGCGTTGTTGCACCAGTAGTTGTAGTACCCCCATTTGTCCCCAGTCTTCCTAAAACTGGTTTTCCTCCAGAAAACAACTTATTGAATATTATTGTTCCAGCTGGAATTTTGGGTGTTTTAGCTGCTTTCTATTTGGCTCGTAAAAAAGTAGTTTAATCCATGAACACATTAATGCAATCAGAAATTTTCTTCTTTATTTCTTCTATTGGATTTATCGTTTTGGGAATTTTAATTGCGGCAGCTTTGATCTATATTCTGCGATCGCTTCATTTATTTTCAAAGATCTTAAAAAAAGCAGAAAAGGATATAGACAGTATGGGTGACACTACCAAGGAAATGCTCGAAGATTTGCGAGATAGTACAGTCTTTAGATTTTTAGTTGGAAACAGAAAGAGAAAAAAATAAATAATATTAATAATTTTAATTACATAAATTATATGGTAAAAAAGAAAAAAGGAATGTCGGCTGGTAAGGAGGTTGCAATAGGTGCAGGAATAGCGGCTGTAGGAGCAGGAGCATACTATCTCTTTGGTCCTAAGGGTAAAGAACATCAGAAAAAAGCAAAAGCTTGGATGCTAAAAATGGAAAAAGAAGCCAAGCAAGAATTTCAAAAAGCAAAAGCTGCTACAAAGCCTGCTTATGATAAGGCGGTAGATATTGTCGCAAAAAATTATGCTAAACAATACAAAGAGCACAAGCCCGAAATAGATGCTATTGCAAAAAAAATAAAAGGTGAGTGGAAAAAAATAGAGCCAAAGGTTAAGAGTGTGACAAAAAAAGTAAAAAAAGTTGTTAAATAAACTTTTTAGAAAATTTAAGGACCTAGAAGCTTCTTTTAAAAGGGTAATCTTTTTATTAATTCTTTTGGGGTTTTTTTTGGGTGGCTTTTATTATTATGAAATTTTAAAAACTTCAAGAGAAAAAGCATCTCTGATAGTAGAGGAGTCAATTTCTGATATAGTTTTACCCGTACGTTTAAAAATTCCATCTCTTGGCGTAGATGCTCCTTTTGAGTATGTAGGTCTTACGCCTGAAGGAGCAATGGATGTTCCAAAAGGTCCTGCAGAAGTAGCCTGGTATAAACTTGGATCAAAGCCTGGAGACATTGGGAGTGCTGTGGTGGCAGGGCATTCTGGATATAAAAACAATAAAATGGGAGTATTTGATAATTTATATAAATTAAAAAAGGGAGATAAATTATATATTGAAGATGAAAAAGGTAATACGATTATTTTTGTGGTGCGAGAAAGTAGAAAATTTAATCCAAAAGCGGATGCCTTGGATGTGTTTGGTTCAAGTGATGGGAAGGCACACATGAATCTCGTTACTTGTGTTGGTGCCTGGAATGATGTTGAGAGAACTCATTCAGAGAGATTGGTAGTATTTACTGATAAGGTTGAATCATAATAAATGAAAAAAATGATTCTCTTAAATAAAAAAGAAGGCGAAACACCACTTTTTGCTTTGGAAAGTTTTCGAAAAAAACATGGTAAAAAATATCAAGACATAAAGATGACCTATGCCGGAAGACTTGATCCCATGGCGAGTGGGCTCTTGTTGGTGCTTGCTGGAGAAGAAATAAAAAACAAAGAGAAGTATTTAGCCCTAGAAAAAGAATATGAATTTGAGGTACTTTTTGGAGTGTCTACAGATACATACGACATTTTAGGTAAAATCACATCAGTAGCTAGGCAAGGCCTAGCTAACCTAGCTAAAAAAGAACTAGAAAAAGAAATAAAAAATAACTTAAAGAGTTTTTTAGGAGAAAGTATTCAAAAATATCCGATGTATTCTTCAAAGACAGTCAGGGGGAAGCCTTTGTTTAGCTATGCAAGGGCAGGGGAAGAAGTAGGTGTTCCAGAAAGGCATATTTTCATTAAAAAATTAAAGTTAGAAAAAATAAAAGAAATAAATAGTAAAAATTTACTAAAAAATGTGCAGAAAAGAATTGAAAAAGTAGTGGGTGATTTCAGGCAAAAAGAAATTTTGAAAATTTGGGAAAAAGAATTACTCTCATTAAGTAAAAATAAAAATAAACTACAGATAGCTAGTTTTAAAATAAAATGCAGTAGTGGTACTTATGTGCGTGGAATAGCTCATTCTCTGGGTCAAAAGATGGGTAAAGGAGCTCTCGCTTTTTCAATCAAAAGGACGAAAATAGGGAAATATGTGATATAATCAAAAAAACTTTAATTTATGTTAAATACAGAGCAAATAAGAGCAGATTTTAATATACTTTCCTCTAAAAATGAGCCCAAAACTATATATTTAGATAGTGCTTGTATGAGTTTGAAACCCCAAGTAGTAATCGATGCGATGAATGATTATTACCTAAATTTTCCAGCTTGCGCAGGCAGGAGCTCGCATAAACTAGGAGATAAAGTTACCAAGAAGGTAAAAGAAGTTAGGCAACTTGTTTCAAAATTTATAAACGCAAACAAAGAAGAAGAAATTATTTTTACTCGTAATACCACCGAAGGAGTAAACATACTCGCAAATTCTCTCGGTCTAGTAAAAGGGGATATTGTTTTGATTTCTGACAAGGAACACAATTCTAACTTAGTACCATGGCTTTCTCTCCGAGATAAAGTCGGTATAGTTGTTAAAATAATTCCTTCAAATGAAGATGGTAGTTTTAGCTTGGAGAATTTTTCAAAACTTATTTCAGGAGTCAAATTGGTTTCAATAGTCCACACTTCAAATTTGGATGGAGTGACCAACCCAGCTAAAGAAATAATAAAAATTGCACACGAAAATAACGCTTTGGTTTTCTTAGATGCAGCGCAAAGTATTCCTCATAAAAAAATAGATGTGCAGGATTTAGACGTAGATTTCTTGGCCTTTTCTGGGCACAAGATGCTTGGTCCCACCGGGACTGGCGTATTTTATGGAAAATATGAATTATTGGAAAAGTTGGCTCCATTTTTAGTGGGCGGAGATACGGTGGAATTTTCTACTTATGATAGTTATAAAATGCTTCCGGTTCCAGAGAAGTTTGAGGCTGGGTTGCAGGATTATGCTGGTATAATAGGACTCGGCGCAGCAGTGAAATATATAAGCCAGTTTGATTTTAAGGACATTCAAGAACACGAATTAAAATTGAACACATATATTACTGAAGAATTAAACAAAATTCCGCAAATAAAAATTATTGGTCCTAAAGACCCAGCACAAAGGTCAGGAATTGTTGATTTTTACATAGAGGGTACTGACATGCACAAGTTTGCAATTATGCTCGACGAGATGGCTAATATAGAAATTCGTTCAGGGAGACATTGTGTGCATTCTTGGTTTGATAGTAAAAAGATTTTTAATTCCGCCCGTGTTTCTTTGTATTTATATAATACGATGGAGGATGCAGAAGCTTTTATTGTTAATTTAAATAAAATAATAAAAATACTATAAATATATGCCTTGTATAATTGCCTTAATAATATTTTCAATCATGGGAATCTTTAGTGCTTCACACAGAGCTCTTGCCAAAGAAGCATTCTCTTGTGTTTTTAAACGAGCTACTTTTCGCCCATGTGATACTGGTTTTCAGGATAAAATAAAAGGAAAGATTTTATCAAAAATAATTACCCGTTCTACTTTTGTAGCTAGGGCAGTAAACAAGCATTACGAGATATTGTCTTGGATATTTTTTATACTAATGCTTGGCAGTACTATCTGGGTTTTCCGTGGAGTGTATAATTTTTATGTTTTTGGAAGCTGTAATGGCTTAAACGCAAGTGGATTTTGTGCTTTTGATCCGAGTGGGGAGAATAATAAAGTGACTGGAATAGGGGACAGTTCTACTTGCGGGATTACTCCAGCTACAGAACAAAGTTTAAATTTGAACGGTGTTGATCTTTCTAGTTTTCCTACTCAAAAGACAGATTCGGAAGATACTGTAGTGTTTGTTGGCTGTTATGCTTGTGATTATAGCCGAAAAGCTTATCCAGATATTGAAAAGCTTATTGAAAAGAAAAAGCCAAACTTTATTTTTGCACATTTTCCAGCTAAAGGGGATACCACTTTTTTGGCGGAGATAGGGTATTGCGTAAACAAAGATTACTCAGATAAGTATTGGGAATTTAATAATTATTTATTTACTAAAGATATAAATTTTGTATTAAATAAAGAAAACACTGACACTATAATTTCAGAATTTGGTTTTGATGTAAATAAAGTAAATGCTTGTGTAAATAGTGTTGAGACAAAAAATGCAGTAGAAAATCAAGTCACTGAGCTTAAGAAGACTCATATGTATGGCACTCCGACAATCTTCATAAACGGCAAGGCCTTTGTGGGGCCAAAACCATATAGGGTTTACAATAGTGCCATAAATAAATTTATTTTCTTTTAAAAATACTTTATTAAAAATTTATTAGTTTAATTATATAATATTATGAAAGGATACAACGCAAACATAGAGAAAGATACATTAGAAAATAATAATTTCCGTAAAGTTTTATACACTGGAAAACACAGCCAATTGGTTTTGATGAGCTTGAAGCCAAAAGAAGATATCGGTATGGAAATTCACACAGAGAATGACCAATTTTTTCGTTTTGAGAAAGGAGAGGGAAAATGCATCGTTGATGGCAATGAATATATTCTTGGTGATGGTTCCGTCATCGTGGTTCCTGCTGGTGCAGAGCACAATGTAATAAATACTTCAGAAACAGAAGATTTGAAGCTTTATACTATTTATTCTCCAGCTCACCATAAAGATGGGGTGGTTAGAGCCACAAAAGAAGAGGCAGAAAAAGACGGTCCAGAGTTTGACGGCATAACGACGGAATAGGGATTTGACAAAAAGTCTAAAAAAGAGCTTAATATGAGAGTATTAAGCTCTTTTAAATATTTATCTGCGTTGGCAAATACATCTTGTTGCCAAGCCCCTATAACCTCGGGCAGAGGGAAGCTCTCGGCTTTCAGCCGAAGGAGGATTAACATGAAGTATCCCAAAGTGACCGCTGGTCAGACGGAAGCTTGCATCAACCGCATGGGTGGTTGGTCAAACTTTCTCCGCTACATCGGTGGACAGGGTAAAATCGTTTTTAATACTATCCTTTCCATTCGTGGCTGTTACTTTAGTCCTGAAGATTTCTTCGGCGAGAGGGGATGGAAAATCGTCGAAAGAGATGAGCGCTCTCTTGTTCTCACCGAGATTGATCTCTCAAATGTTCTTTTTGAGACGATGCTCCAAGAGGGAGAGACGGTAATCACGGGCGAGGAGAAGTTGAAGAGGCTTAAAGCCTCAAAATGCATCCGCCTCGATGCCAAGATCTTTCAGACGCTCTGGGAAAACCAGTACTTCATCCCAGAAAGCTGGAAGGAGAAGGTGAACGGAAATACTCGCTACATCTTCTTCGATGGCACGATTCTTCGGCACCCTAGTGGCTACCGCTGTGTCCTGTTCCTGTGCTGGGACGATGGCGAGTGGAACTGGAGTCATCGTTGGCTCAACTATAACTGGGGTGTCAGTCGTTCCTCTGCAGTTCTCGCAAAATAGAAGTATACTTATCGGGCCCTGTGTGGATGCTTTAGCATTCGCACAGGGCCTTTTGTTTTGGTATCATTAAGATATGACAGTTAAATCTGAACAAGAATTTAATGAAGAATATAAAAATCTAAATAAGGCCCAAAAGGAGGCTGTGGATACTATCGATGGGCCAGTGATGGTGGTAGCAGGGCCGGGGACAGGAAAGACGCAGATTTTGGCGCTTCGGATTGCGAACATTTTAAAGAAAACGGATACCAAGGCAGATGGAATCTTGTGTTTAACCTTTACAAATTCCGCAGTGAAAGCGATGCGGGAACGATTACGCAAATACATCGGAGCAGAAGCATCAAAGGTAAAAATTGTGACATTTCATAGTTTTGGTTTGGAAATTTTAGAAAAAAATTATGTAGTTTTAGGCTTGGATCGAGAGCCAAAATTGATGGACGGTAAAGACGCGATAGTTTTATGTGACGATATTTTACATGAGAACGATTGGCAATACATTCGACCTCGAGGTGATTCAGCCAGATATTTTCATGATTTAAAAAGTTTAATTTCTGTTTTAAAGCGAGAACGAATTACACCGGAAGCTTTCGAAAATGAAATTAAATTTGAAATCAAAAGTTTAGCAACAGATCCGGAAAGTATTTCTACTCGTGGAGAAAATAAAGGAAAAATTAAAAAAGAAGTGGAAAAAAAGATTGAAGGGATGGAGCGTTCGCTCGAAGCGATGAAGTTTTATCGTCTATATGAGGACCAGAAGATTGAGAAAAATCTATTTGACTACGACGATATCCTGGAGTCGCTAAACAAAATTGTAGAAGAGTCCGAGGAAGCAAAAAGTCAGATTAAAGAAAATTTTCTTTATGTTTTAGTGGATGAGCATCAGGATTCTAGTGGGGTGCAGAATGCCTTTCTCCAAAAAGTTTGGGGAGAAGAAACCAGACCAGATATTTTTGTGGTGGGGGACGATCGACAGCTCATTTATGGTTTTGGTGGCGCTTCGCTCGAATATTTCGATAATTTTAAACACATGTTCGGTAAAGCCAAGCTTATTACCTTGCTGGAAAATTATCGCTCTACTCAAAAGATTCTCGACTCTGCGCACTCTTTGCTAGAGAGCACAATGAGCGAGGGGAGACTAACTAGTAACACTAAGGAAAACAATCCGCTTAATTTAATAGAAGCTTACTATCCGCGTGATGAAATTATTTATGCTGGTTTAGAAATAATAGAGAAAATTAAAACTGGGCTGGATCCAAATGAAATTGCGATTTTAGTTCCGAAAAACCGTCAGGTTCGTAGCACGATGAGTATCTTGCGAGACTTGGGGGTGCCAGTTTCCGGCGGGGAGAGTTTGGATTTTTTTGAAGTGCCGGAAGCGGTGTCTTTACTGTGGGTTTTAAGAATAATTGCAAATCCAAACGATGGGGTAGCACTTGGAGAATCATTTTTTGATAAACTATCCAGTGTTCCGCCGATTAAAGCCCATGAATTTATTCGGGATAACAAAATACGGGAATTTTCTTTACTCGATGTTAAAACAGAAAGTAGCAGTTTATTCAATGAGGTAAGTGAAGTAAACATCTGGCTTAAAAAATTAAAAAATTGGTTGGAATTTTCCAATGAATCTGTGTATGCTCTGGTACAAAAAGTAGGCACTGAATTTTTACTGGATAATGCACAGAACCATGAAGAACTAGTTACTCGTGTCGAAGTTTTGCGAACGGTTCTGAATTTAATCTCCATGCGAACAGAAAAGGAGTCCAAGCTGACCCTAGGGAGATTTTTAAGTTTCTTGGACAGAGTAGCAGAATATGGAGAGCCGGTTCCACTTGCTATATTTTCTCCCAATGAAGGAGTGAAAGTGCTGACCCTGCATGGATCCAAAGGGCTCGAGTTTGAATATGTCTGGATTGCGCATATGGATGAGAGGTCTTTTGCCGGCGGTAAATCAGGAGGTTTCTCTCTGCCCGAATTAGTTAAAGAAAAAGTGGAAGAACGTGATGAAGAGGTGTTTAAACGACAACTCTATGTAGCAATAACTCGCGCGAAGAGATTTTGTACCATTTCCTACTCACTAAAGTCTTACACTGGCGCACCGCAGGAACTCGCACATATTGTGGCAGATTTATCCGACCATTTTATCAAGCAGAGTGCTGAAGTAACAGAAAGAACTATTATGAAGCAAGATGTGAAAATTTTTGTACAAAAAAATACGGAAGAAAAAAAGCATACTAATCTAGATACTTTAATAAAACTAGTGGCGAAGGATTATGAAAATCGAAAAGTCTCTGTGTCACTTTTAAATAATTTTTTTGAGTGTCCATGGAAATGGTATTTCCGTAATTTATTACAATTACCGGAAGCTAAAAGCGTTAGCCTAGAATTCGGGAATGCAGTACATAGTGCTATCGATCAAATTTTAAAACTCAACAAAATTCCAAGCCAGAAAGAACTTGAAAAGATTACAGGTAATGACAAAGAAGTTCTGAAAATAATTTCTCGTTGGGTGGCAGACCGGCTTCCGGAAATAAGTAAGGACAGGGAAAACGAACAAAGCGTATCGGTTGCAGATGAAAGATTTCCACACCTAAGCATATACGGCAAGATAGATTTAATTGAAAAATTAGATAAAGAAAATGTACGGGTGACAGATTTTAAAACCGGTGGTGTACGCAAAAAAAGTGAAATAGAAAAAATGGATGAAGAAAACAGGATGAGTGGTTACATGCGTCAGCTCGCGATGTATTCTTATCTATTAACGCACAACAAAAAGTGGAAGGTGGTAGTGAGTGAATCACGGCTGGAGTTTGTAGAAGCTAAAAACAAAGCAGAAACTTTTTATAATACAACCATCAACCAAGAACAAATAGATTTAATAATTCGAGATATTAAAGATTATGACCAGTTGGTGAAAGAAGGGCAGTGGGTAAACAGACCCTGTAACTATAACTCTTACGGAAAGGCGACAGTTTGCGAATATTGCCAGATGTCAGAAATTTATAAAGTTTAGCGTACTACTCCTCCGAAAATTTTAGTAGTTTCAGATTCTATTTTTTTATGTATTTGATCTATCTCTTCTGTGGTAAGAGTCCTATCTAGTGAGCGATAAGTAATACGATACGCATAACTAAGCTTATCTTGGCCAAATTTCTCTGCATTTTCATATTTATCCAGCAATTTAACCTCTTCGACTATTCCTGGAGCAATTTCTCTAACGAAATCAAAATAATCATTTGGTATAAAATCGTTCTTTACTATAAAAGAAATATCTCGGACAATTGGTGGATATTTACTAACTTCCACAAATTTTTTCCCAAGTTTTAATTGTTTAATTACACGTTCATCTTCGGACCACAATAAACGAATGTCTGGTAAGTCCATACTGATGATAGCTAGGCGTTCTAGTCCGAAACCAAAAGCCCAATTACTCCATTCTTCTGGATTGAGTCCGAGGTTTTTTATGATTGTATCAGTCATTATTCCACAACCGAGCACCTCTATCCACCTACCTGCAATTTCAACTTCCATCTCGAGGGATGGATCCGTATATGGAAAAGTGTCTTTGTTGAATCTATATTTTATATCAGGCCCAAAAACAGCTTTGGCAATATCAGATAAAACTGTTTGTAAATCTTCTATGCCAATAGTTTTTTTACTTTTTGGTATAAGGAATCCACCATCCATTTGATGGAAGACATTCATGTGGTTGCGGTCGATTTCATCTTTGCGGTAAACTTTTCCAAATGAAAAAAATCCAACAGTCTCACCACGAGCCATTTTTTCTTTTATTTCAGGTTGATTTAAATAGTAATACCACATTACTGTCGTATGTGGACGCAAGATGTTTGTATCATCAATAAAATAAGTATCGGAATGTGAACGAGCGGGGTGATCAGGTGCAAAATTATATAGATCAAAAGTTACATCGACGGGAACTATCTCAGGACTTTTCACGATATCAAAATCTTTAAAATCGGGTTGAGATAAAATTCTGTGAACTATTTCGTAGATAGGAGAAGCTTCATTTCTGGACAAGTCGGGCATAGATAAATAGCGTTTCATTCGAAGTGCTTCGGTGTCAGTCCTGTTTTCTAGTGTTTTTAGCAGTTCTTTTTCTTGCGGTAATAGAATATCATAATTTTTACTCATTGATTAAATATAAATAAAAATGGCTTAAAAGTAAAGGTTTTTTGAGAAAAAAGGGCTAGCCTTTGGAATAATTTTTTGCTATAATACCCTTATATGGCAAAAGGAAAAGATGAAGAGAAAGATAGTGGAAAAGGGCATCATTATGATGCCTCTGACATTTCTGTCCTAGAAGGCCTAGAACCGGTCAGGCGTCGTCCTGGTATGTATATAGGCACTACAGGGCCTGAAGGTCTGCACCACCTCGTATGGGAGATTTTTGACAATTCCCGCGACGAAGCCATGGGTGGTTTTTGTGATGATATTGAAATAGTTTTACTTCCAGAAAACAAGATTAGAGTAACTGACAATGGCCGAGGTATTCCAGTAGACATGCACAAGAAGACAAAAGTTTCTGCTCTTGAGACAGTCATGACCACTCTCCACGCTGGAGGAAAATTTGGAGGAGAAGGATATAAAGTTTCTGGAGGTTTGCACGGAGTGGGGGCATCTGTGGTCAATGCACTTTCTATTTATTGTAAAGCAGAAGTGCACAGAGATGGCGGTAAATATGTACAAGAGTATTCTCAAGGTAAGAAAAAGTCTGCAGTTAAAAAAACAGGAGCTTCAAAACTTCACGGCACGATTATTACTTTTGAGCCAGATGAAGAAATTTTTGGAAAGATTTTATTTGACTGGAACACAGTTGTAAATCATATTCGTCAGCAAGCATATTTGGTTAAGAAATTGAGGATTTCAATAATTGATGCACGAGGATGGGATTCTAAAAAGGGGATGGACGACTCTGATGTTTTTTATTTTAGAGATTTAGAGCTTGAGCTTCCGTCGGTTTCTTTTTATTTTGAAGGAGGGTTGATTTCTCTTGTAAAATATTACAATAAATTTGTTAAGCCAATACAAGACAACATTTTTTATGTTGAAAAAGAATTAGATGGAGTGGGTGTGGAGATATCTCTACAGTATGTAGATGACATTGTAGATAGAATTTTTCCTTTTGCTAACAATATCTATACCCAAGAAGGAGGTACGCATGTAACTGGTTTTAAAACTGCTCTCACTAGAACTTTAAATACTTACTGCAAGAAGAATGAAATGATGAAAGAATCTGAGGGGGGTTTTACTGGAGAAGATGTGCTCGAAGGTTTGACTGCAGTTATTTCTGTAAAACTTCGAGAAATACAGTTTGAGGGCCAGACCAAGGGTAAACTCGGAAGTATGGAGGCTCAGGGTGCTGTAGCTACTGTGTTTGGAGAAGCGTTTGCAAATTTCCTTGAAGAAAATCCTGATGACGCTAAGTCAATAATAAATAAATCAATCCTTGCATTAAAAGCTAGAAAGGCGGCCAAGGCAGCCAAAGACTCTGTCCTTCGAAAGGGCGCACTCGAAGGTATGACTTTGCCGGGTAAGCTCGCAGACTGTCAGACTAAAAATGCCTCAGAATCCGAGCTCTTCTTGGTGGAGGGAGACTCTGCAGGTGGTAGTGCCAAGCAGGGTAGGGATCGCCGTACGCAGGCAATATTGCCTCTTCGTGGAAAAATACTAAATGTTGAGCGAGCTCGTATTGACAAAATGCTGGCTTCTAAAGAAGTAAAATCTCTCGTCATCGCTATGGGTACTTCGATTGGAGATACTTTTGATTTAGAAAAGATGCGTTATCATAAAATAATTATTGCTACAGATGCCGACGTGGACGGCTCACACATTCGTACATTACTACTTACTCTTTTCTATAGATATTTTAGACAAGTTATAGATGCTGGATATATTTATATTGCTCAGCCGCCACTTTATAAAATAAAGAAAGGAAAGGAAATTTTTTATGCTTATACTGACGAAGAAAAGGTAAAAATTATAGGAAAAAATGCAGATGCTAGTGATATTCAAGAAGTAGAAGTTGCCGAAGGGGAAGAGTTGACCGAAGAAGAAGAAAAAGAACAAGAAACAAAAAAGGCGACAAAAGTTCACATTCAGCGCTTTAAAGGTCTAGGAGAAATGAACCCAGAAGAGCTTTGGGAGACTACAATGGATCCAGCACACAGAGTGCTCAAGAAAGTAAATATTGGTGACGCCGAAGAGGCCAATAAGGTTTTTGATATTCTCATGGGTTCTGAAGTCCCTCCTCGTAAATCTTTCATTCAATCAAACGCCAAACTCGCAGAGATTGATATATAAAATAATAAAAAAAATCCCCGTTTGGGGATTTTTTTTATTATTTTATTTCTTGTTTTTTATTTCTTCTAAAAACTTTGCTAAAAGTTCTTCTTTGGAGATTTGGCCTAATTGGCCGGCGTCACGAGATTCTAGGGTAACTTTTCCAGCCTCTATTTCTTTATCACCAATGACTATCCAGTAGGGGAGTTTGTTGTTTTTAGCATCACGAACTTTTCCTCCCAAGTTTTCATCATTGTCGTCCAACTCTGCACGAATATTGTTTTCTTTTAATAATTCAAATATTTTCTTGGCATATTCATTGTGATTTTCACGGACTGGAATTACTTTTACTTGTATGGGAGAAAGCCAGAGAGGGAAGTTTCCAGCAAAATGTTCTATCATTATTCCCATAAATCTTTCCGTTGAGCCTAGTATTGCTCTGTGGATGACAACAGGGCGAACTTTTTCACCATCTTTATTTGTATATTCTAATTCAAATCTTTCAGGTAGATTAAAATCAAGTTGGACAGTAGAGAGCTGCCATTCTCTTCCTATTGCATCTTTAAACATAAAATCAAGTTTGGGGCCATAGAAAGCGGCTTCATTTTCAGCTTCTTCGTATTTCCAACCTGTATTTTTTACTATGTCCCTGAGTGCGTTTTCAGCTGTGTCCCAGACTGCGTCAGAACCTAGGTATTTACTTTTATCTTTTGAATCTCGCAGAGATATACGAACATAGAAATCTTCAAGGCCGAAAGATGAATATACCTCCTTTATCATTTTTAATATTAAAGTTATTTCGTCTTTTATTTTTTCTGGTTCGCAGAATACATGGCAATCATCTTGAGTGAGTGCGCGGACTCGAGTCAGTCCAGCAAGCTCACCAGACTTCTCGTAACGATAGTTTGTGGTCGTGCAAGTATATCTGACTGGTAGCTCTCTATATGAATGCTGTTTAGTTTTATAAAGCATCATAAAGTGTGGGCAGTTCATTGGTTTCAAGTAATAATTCTGCTCGTCTATGCGCATAGGAGCATACATAGCATCATATTTGTCCAAGTGTCCGGATATTTTATATAAATTTTCTTTTGTAATGTGTGGAATCCAAATTGGAACATATCCCAGGTTTTCTTGGGTTTCTTGTATATAGGTTTCAATTATTCTGCGGAGCATTGCTCCTTTTGGGTAAAATAAAGGCAACCCAGGTCCGATTTCGTCTATTATTGTAAAGAGTTCAAGTTCCTTGCCGAGTTTCTTGTGATCTCTTTTCCTGGCTTCTTCTTGTTGGTTTAAATAAGCATCAAGCTCTTCTTTTGTTTCAAAAGCGAGTCCATAGATGCGGGTGAGCATTTTATTCTTCTCGTCTCCGCGCCAATAAGCTCCAGCGACACGGTCGAGCTTGAATGAATCTGGATTTATTTCTGTTGCCGGATGTTCCAAGTGCCCTCCACGACACAAATCTGTAAATCCTCCACAAGTATAAGTGGTAATCTTTTCTCCGCGTTCTGCGATTTCATTTATGAGCTCTATTTTGTATTCGTTTTTAAAAAATGCGAGTGCTTCATCCTTAGACACTTCTTTGTGTTCCCATTCTGTCCACTTGGGTAAGATTTTTCGCATTCGGTCTTCAATCTTTTTTAAATCACCATCAGAAACTTTTTCATCACCGAAATCAATATCGTAATAGAAGCCATTGTCTATCGCTGGACCTAGGGTTAGCTTCACTTTGTCGAATTTGTAGATTTCTCCTACTGCAGCAGCCAAGAGGTGAGCGAGAGTATGCCTTTGATTGTCTAATTTATCAGTTTTGTTCATAAATCATATATTAACACATTCTTATTCGTTTGAAAATTGCTTTTCGCCTATAATATGCTAGGATGTATTCATTATGGTAGTACGAATGAGACATACAAAATCGCATACGAAAAACAGGCGCTCTCACCATGCATTGGAGAGTACCAATTTTGCTAAATGCGACAATTGCAAAGCTTTAAAGAGACGCCACACCGTCTGCTCTTCTTGTGGTTTTTATCGAGGTAAAAAGGTCTTAGATTTGATAAAAAAGACTGAAAAGAAGCAAAAGAAAGCTAAAGCTAAAAAAGCAGCAGAAAATAAGTAGTTTTTTGAATTAACTTTTGTTTTTAAACAATGGCAAATAGGCACCTTTCAAGATCAATAGTGCTCCAGACGCTTTTTGAGTGGGATTTTTTGCCGGAAAACAGAAAGAACAAAAACCCAGAAACTGAAGAAGTAAAAGAAGTTTTAAAAAGAAATTTAAAAGAATTTGCTCCTGGCCTCGAAGATGATCTTTTCGTTTTTTCTTTGATTGAAAAGGTGTTAAAAAAACGCACTGTAATAGATGAAATTATAGAAAAAGCTGCTCCTGATTGGCCAATTGATAAGATTTCTATTATTGATAGAAATATTTTAAGAATTGGTTTGACTGAACTTTTGTTTGGTGACAGAGGGGAAGTGCCTCCTAAGGTTGCTATAAATGAAGCCATAGAACTAGCAAAAACTTTTGGTGGAGAAAATTCTGGTAAATTTATAAATGGAGTACTTGGTGCAGTATATAAAGAGATAGGTGAGCCCGGCAAAGAACAAATTAGTAAAAATAAAAAATCTGAAGAACCTGTAGATATTACTAAATTACCCGTAGAGAAAAAAGGGGGAGCTTTGGTATATACAACAAAGGATGGTAGTGTTTTGTTTGCTTTGGTGCACGATGTTTTTGGTTACTGGACTCTATCGAAAGGTAGTATCGAAGGTGAAGGAAACGAAGAAGAATCTACCAAAAGAGAAATTAAAAAAGAAATAGGCCTTGATATAACAATAAAAGAAAAGTTGGGAGAAAATGAATATGTGGCTTCGCATCCAGAAAAAGGAAAAATTTTGAAAAAAGTGGTTTATTTTTTGGCTGAATGTGAGTATCAAGATTTGGTGTTGGAAAAGTCTGGTGGCTTGGATGGGGCAAGATGGTTTGAACTTTCTGCTATTCCAGAGCTTCGCATTTATAACGACATTATTCCACTTATCAGTAAGGCCATAGAAATTATAAGTAAGAAATAATGACAATGATAAAATTTGCAGATTTTGAGAAAAAAATAAAAGTAGTATTTAAAGATAAAGATATTTTAAGGCAAGCATTTACGCATCGGTCTTATATCAATGAAAATCCTGGAGAAAAGATTTCTCACAATGAGCGCTTGGAGTTTTTAGGTGATGCAGTGCTCGAGCTTATTGTTACGGATTTTCTTTATAAAAAATACACTCAATACACAGAAGGAGAGCTCACAGCTCTTCGTTCTGCGTTGGTAAATGCCGTTATCATTTCTGAAGTCGCTCTAGACATAGGTATGAATGACTATTTATTGCTTTCAAAAGGAGAGGCCAAAGACAACGGCAAGGCCAGAGCTTATATTTTAGCCAATACTTATGAAGCTTTGGTGGGTGCTATGTATTTAGACCAAGGGTATGACACAGTAGATAAATTTATTAATAAAACATTACTCCCAAAAACAGAAGAGATAGTAAATAAAAAGCTTTGGCGTGATGCAAAATCTTTAGTCCAGGAAAAAGCACAGGAGTTTGTCTCTATGACTCCAGCTTATAAAGTTTTACACGAATCAGGCCCTGATCATGACAAGCATTTTACCGTAGGTATATATTTTGGTGCAGACTTGATAGCGGAAGGTAAAGGTAAGAGCAAACAAGAAGCCGAGCAAAAAGCAGCCGAGGCAGCCTTAAAGGTAAAGAATTGGTTTGATTAAGATAAAATTATGCGACTTAAAACACTCTCATTAAATGGTTTTAAATCTTTTGCCCAGAAAACTTCCCTAGAGTTTGAGAGTCCTATCGTTTCTATTGTGGGGCCAAATGGTTCTGGAAAGTCCAATGTTGTGGAAGCTATTCGCTTTGTTTTAGGAGAACAATCGATGAAGTCGATGCGCGGAAAGGGGGGAATTGATCTTATTTTTAAAGGTTCCAAGACTCTTTCCAAAGCGTCACGAGCTTCGGTTACTATTTATTTTAACAATACTGATAAAGTTTTTAAGCTTTCCAGTGACGAAGGAGAGAATATAAATTTAGATTACGATGTTATTTCAATTTCTCGTGAGGTTTTTTCTGATGGTTTAAATAAATATATTTTAAATGGAACAGAGGTGAGGCTGAGAGATATTCATAATCTTTTGGCTTCGGTAAACATAGGTTCTTCTGGTCACCACATAATTTCACAAGGTGAGGCGGACAGAATATTGAACGCTAATGCGAAAGAAAAAAGAGAAATGGTAGAGGATGCACTCGGTCTTAAAATCTATCAATACAAAATTAAAGAATCTGAAAGAAAACTCGAGCGTACAAATGAAAACATGAAAGAGGTGGTGATGCTTCGCAGGGAAAATGCTCCACATCTTAATTTTTTGAAAAAACAAGTAGAAAAGTTTGAAAAGACTAAAGAAATGCAATTTGAGCTTTCAGATTTCTATAAAGAGTATCTTAAAAAAGAAGATATTTATTTAGAACAAGAGAAAAATAATCTTTTAACTGAAAGAAATAAGATTCAATCTGAACTTTCAAATGTTGATGAAAAAATCAAAGATAATACTGACAGTGATTCTGTAAAAGGAAATGAAAAATTAAATGAATTAAAAAAGGTTGAAGAAAACCTAAATTCAATCCGAGGAGTAAAAAATGAGATACAAAGAAAACTCGGAAGAATAGAAGGAATGATAGAAATGGAAGAAAGGAGAGCGGAACAAAAGTCTCTCTTTGTGGAAATCTCTCAAGAGGAAATAAAAACCATTGTTGAAGAGATAAATAATTCTATAGATTTGGCTTTTTCAAAGGAAAGTATGGTTGAAATCAAGCCTATCTTGGAACGAATCAAGAATATTTTACAGAAATTTTCTGGAGGAAATAAAGAAGAAAATAAGCATAATTTAGAGATTGAAAACTTAAAGAAAAATCAGCAAGAAATTTTAGTTCAGATAAAAGAACTTGAAAATAAAGAAAATGAGGTGATAAAGTCTGCGGAGGCCCTAAAAGAAGAACTCAATAAAGAAATGGAAGCCTTGCGAGACCTAGAAAGAGAGAAATTTACTTGGAAGGTAAGACACCAAGAGCTTTCTTCTTCCTTGGAACTAATTTTAATAAAAGAAGGAAATCTAAAGAATCAAAAAGAATCTTTTGAAAATGAATTAAAAGAGGGGGGAGCACTGCTTGGTTCTCTTATTTTGGCTTACAAGGATTTCAGAGTGGATGGAGGGGAAAATAATGGAGATGTTATTTTTATAGATAAAATAGAGCAAGAAAACTTAAAGAGAAAAATAGAACGCATTAAGATAAAATTAGAAGATGCTGGGCTCGGAAATGGCGCTGAAATTATGAAGGAGTTTGAAGAGGTAAATGAACGAGATCAATTCTTGGTAAAAGAACTGGAAGATTTGGAAAAAAGTATTGAGTCTTTGCAAAAACTTATTTTAGACTTGAAAGAAAAAATAGATATAGAATTTAAAGAAGGTGTAAAGAAAATAAATGTAGAGTTTCAAGAATTTTTTTCTTTGATGTTTGGAGGAGGGAATGCTTCTCTTTTAGTAATTGAAATTAAGAAGAGAAAAAGTAGTGAAGTGGCGGAAGATGAAGATTTAGAATTAGAAGAAATAGAAGAGGAACAGGAAAAAGAAGAAGTTGTAATTGAAAAGGGGATAGAAATAAATGTTTCCTTGCCTCACAAGAAAGTAAAAGAACTCCATGCATTTTCTGGGGGAGAGAGATCTCTCACCTCTATCGCTCTTCTTTTTGCTATGTCCCAAGTCAATCCACCACCATTTTTAGTATTAGATGAGACAGATGCTGCCTTAGACGAAGCAAATTCTCGTAAATATGGTGACATGCTCGAAAAACTTTCCAAGCATTCACAGCTTATTGTTGTCACGCACAATCGTGAGACAATGTCTCGAGCAGGTGTCCTCTATGGTGTAACCATAGGTGGAAACGAAGCTTCCAAGCTTCTCTCTGTGAAGTTCGAAGAAGCCACTCAAATAGCTAAATAAATTAAAACTCAAATTTCTCTTCTTTACCGGTAGTGATTTTTCCTATTTGAAATACAGAGTTTTGTTCTGTGGCATCTTTTCTCACAATCATCGAGCCGTTACGATTTAATTTGATTTCTAAAATCATTCCACGCATTGTTTCTTTGCTCCAAGATTGATCGAAAATAAAGTTGCCCAGAGAGTAAGCAATAAAACCATCTTTATAAACCTCAGTATCTTGTACTACATGCGGATGGTGGCCGATTACTATTTTTGCTCCATTATCTATCGCTCGGTGCGCTAGGTTTTCTTGTTTGAGGTCATGTGTATTTTGATATTCTTCACCAAAATGAAAAGATACGATTAAATAATCTACTTGGCTTGCTGCATTTTTTATTATTTCATTAAAATTGGGGTCACTCGCCAACAAGACCCCAGCTTTTTCTTCAGTCGCGGTCATATAATTTGGACCTTTGTCAGAAAAGCCAAGAAAGCCAATTTTCATTCCATATTTTTCTATAATGACTGGTGTTTTAGCTTCTTCTTTATTATATCCTCCACCTACATAGCTAAGTTCATTTTCTTTAAGGCGAGAGAGTGTATCTATAAAAGCTTCACGTCCCCAGTCTGCGACATGATTGTTTGCTACAGAGAGTACACTCATTCCAGCTCCTCTTAATGCTGTTATTACTCCAGGATCCATCCTAAAAGAATATAAATTTTTCTGATCAACACCTTGGTCTGAAGCAGTGCCTTCTAGGTTTCCAAAAACAATGTCGGATTTTTTCAAAACACCCGCCTTTTCAAAAAGAGCTGAGTAGTCATTGTTGAAATTTTTTACAACAGAGTTTCTGACTCCTCGTGCCATCATAATATCTCCGACAAAAGAAAGAGTTACAAAACTCGGATCTTTTATGT
Source organism: uncultured Candidatus Saccharibacteria bacterium (assembly GCA_964484005.1). GTDB lineage: Bacteria > Patescibacteriota > Minisyncoccia > Phycocordibacterales > UBA9973 > UBA9973. Next base: position 28,897 of record CAZADR010000001.1, read on the forward strand.
CTGGCATACCCACTTTTTCTTCTACCCAGTTGGTATTTGCATCTGCTACTCCACCATAATAAATATTTTTCTTTAAATAGTTTAATATATTTTCCACATCCTTTTTTCTATCAGGGCTAGCGAGGAGAACGATAGCGATAGGGCGTACTCCGGATTCTCCGAGGGGAAGATTGAACAGAGAGACGACAGTCTGCCTTGCTTCATCGGTATAGCCACTCTTGCCTCCGAAATAGCCTTCTTTGCCCAAAAATTGGCTGATATTTGACCAATTGTGTTTTGCATTAGAATAACTTCGTGTTCCGGTTATTTTTAAGAGCTCAGGCTGTTCTCTCATTAGATATCCTGTTAACTTAAATATGTCTGAAACGGTGGACTTATTGTTTTCAGATAGTCCACTTGGGTCTTCGTAAGATGTTTTAGACATTTTTAACTTTTCTGCTACTTGATTCATTTTGGAAATAAAATCTTCTCTTCCAAATTGCTCAGCTAGAACCTCAGCTGCATCATTGCTTGATTCTAAAAGGAGGGGATATAAAAGATCGGTGGTTTTTATTTTTTCTCCTAATCTTAAATTTCCATTTTTGCCATAAGTCGCGAGCGCACCCTTGCTCACTTGTGCCGTATCCTCTTCTTTTGATATTTCTTTTGCCACTAGGGCAGTCATTAATTTGGAGACAGAAGCAATCGGCATTTTTTCGTTTTGGTTTTTTGAAATTATTACTTCTCCTGTATTTAAATCACCAACTAAAAATGCTTTAGCGGAAACTTTTGGTTGTCCGTTTGTGTCTTTGTTCGTATAGAAATATTGAGATTTGGCCACTTCTGGGATTACGAGTTTTATTATGGCGGCTTCGTTGTTTTTGTACTGCGGTAGCTGTATTTTTTCAAAAAAGAAGAGTAGAGACGAAGCTAAAGATATCCCTATAAATATAGAAAATATCCCCCAGAACGCTAATTTTGTTTTTACACTAAAAAATTTTTTCATATTAAACTAAAACATAATCAATTGTTTTTCTTTCTAGGTCCACCATCTTTACTTTTACTTTGACACGGCTTCCAAGAGTGTACCTTTTCTTTTTTTTCTGTCCCACTAATTCGAGTTTCTTTTCGTTGAAAACATAAAAATCGTCAGATATATCTCGTACCCTGACTAAGCCCTCGCACTTTGTCTCTTTTTCTTCTACATACATACCCCACTCTGTGATTCCGCTAACTACACCGTCGAAAACTTTCCCTACTCTTTTGCTCATGTATTCTACTTGTTTGTATTTTATAGAAGCTCTCTCTGCGTCAGAAGCACGCTTTTCTTGCTCGGAAGCCACCAAGGCAATTCTTTCGTATTCTATTAATTTTTCTTTACCAGTTTTTTTCTTTTGTAGATAGTTGTTTAGTAGTCTGTGTATGACTATGTCAGGATAGCGCCTGATGGGGGAAGTGAAGTGAGTGTAGAATTCAAAAGCGAGTCCGTAGTGTCCAATATTCTTTGTGGAGTAGATTGCTTTGGCCATAGATTTTATGACGGCGCGATTTATAGTGTCTCTGACTATGTCGTTTGTATTTTTTCCATTTAGACTTTCCAGAAGTTTATTTATTTCTTTGGTTGGTATCATTCCGTTTTGAAGCGATACCTTGTGTCCCATGTTTCGAAGGAAAAATGCCAAATCAGCCATCTTTTCTTTGCTTGGAAGATCATGCACTCTATATAGAGACACACTGTCTTCATCTTTTTTTCCTTTTAAGATTTTAGGAGATAAAATCTCGGCAACTTTTTTATTTGCTAAAAGCATAAACTCTTCTATGAGTTTATTGGAATCACCTCGTTCTTTTTTGATTACTTTTATTGGAACTCCACTTGCATCCAGAATAAATTTTACTTCTTCTTGGTCAAGTGAGATAGCTCCTTTTTCAAATCTTTCTTTGGTTAATTTTTTAGCCAAGCTATTTAAGATAAATAATTCTTTGTGGAGGGGAGCAGTTGTTTTTTTGATAGATTCTTCGGCTTCCTCATATGAAAATCTTTTTTGTGAGTGAATAACGGTTTTTCCAAACCATTCACTTTTTACTTTAGCATTTTTATCTATAACAAATACTGCACTCATAGTGAGCCTGTCTTTGTTTGGCACCAGACTACATAAGTCGTTTGAGAGGACCTCTGGAAGCATCGGAATCGTTCTGTCTACTAGATATACCGAAGTCCCTCGCTCGCGGGCTTCTGTATCGAGCCCGCTACCGACTTTTACATAATGCGAGACATCAGCAATGTGTATGCCTACTTCGTATTCTCCATTAGCGACTTCTTTAAAAGACAAAGCATCGTCAAAATCTTTTGCGTCTGAAGGGTCTATGGTAAAGGTCAAAGTTTTCCTAAAATCTCTACGCCCTGCGTAATCGCTCTCTTGTATTCCGTGTTGTTTTATTTTTCTGGCTTCTTCTTCCACCTTGTGGGGGAGCTCCGCCTCGAAACCCTTTTCCAAAGCAATAGCATGCATCTCTGTGGTGTTGTCTCCCGGGCGACCCAAGATTTTTATTATTTTACCTTCAGGTGCTTTTCTTGAATCTTTCCAGGAGACTATTTCTACAAAAACTTTCTGACCAACTTTTGCACCCCCCAACATTTTTTCAGGAATTAAAATATCTGTATACATTTTTGTATCATCAGGTTTTAGAAAGAACATTTTGTTTTCTGTTTCTATAATTCCACCAAAACGCATTTTGGCACGAGAAAGTATCCTTAGGACTTCACCCGTCAATCTGTCTTTTCCTTTTTTATGTAGAGCTATCTCTACCATGTCTCCATGCAGGGCAGTGTTTAGGTGCTTGAAATCTATCTCTATATCGTCTTTTTGACCTAGTGCCTTTACATAACCTGTGCCTTTTGAGGAGATAGAAATGAGGCCTTCTATCTTATTTATAGGCTTGTTTGTATCTTTGTTTGTTTGGTGTTTCACCCTATAAATATAGCACGAAATGGGTATTGACAATAGGGTCAAAATGTGCTATACTTCCCTTAGAAATAGTAAGCTAATTCAAGCTTACTTTAAGGTCTTGAAGGAGACAAAAAATGAACAAGTTCTTTGCAGTGGCGTTCGTGTTGTTCGCTCTCGTGCTCACTGGTTGCATGACTGTAGCTAACGACATCCCGCTCTACATCGAGACTCCTGGTGTTCCTTATAAAAAGGTCGCAAAGGAGTATATCAGCGACGCAACCGGCACAAAGGTTACCTCCACTGAGGTAGAGGAAACCGTGATCACTGCCCCAATGCTTGAGTATGAACTTAAGCTTCAGGCTCTCAGGGTTCAACTCGAAGTAGCCAGAAAGGCCAACTTGTCATATCATCCGGCATCCAACTGGTACGGTGGTGGGGGAGGAGTTACTGTTGTAAATCCTCCCAGTGGATATAACCGCAACTATTCCAATGGTGGCGGGACATCTTCCGGAAACAATGGAGGAAGTACCGTGATCACCGGGAATGGTGGGAGCAATAACACACCGAATCATCCATCCGGAAGCAATACTTCTGGAGGGGCTACTGGACAGCCGGTAGGCATTGGTCCAGGAGGGACCAATAACATCAAGAAGGGAGGAATCATCTAGGGCGCCGATATTCGGCGCCCTTTCTATTTGCCTTTTTTATAATTTATGTTAAACTCATTTTATGTTAAAAATACGACTTCAGAGAATTGGAAGAAAGAACGACCCATCTTTTCGGGCTGTTTTAACTGATTCAAAAAATAGTACTAAAAGCGGAAGATTTTTGGAAATCCTTGGAACTTATAATCCAAAAGCAGGAGAAAAGAAATTGGATGCCGAAAGAATAAAATATTGGATGAGTAAAGGAGCACAATGCTCTGATACCATGCACAACTTTTTGATACACGATAAAGTAGTCGCTGGTAAGAAAAAGAATGTATTGCCAAAGAAAAAGCCTACTTTGAAACGAAAAGAGTTGAAAGCTAAAAAGTAATCTTATATAATTACAGACAGAGCAGTATAACAGGTCGTAAAACTGCAAATAAGTTTTAATTAAAAATATAATTCTGAAACATATGGAAGACGCAGACAAGATATTTTTGGAATATGTAGTGAAAGCTCTCGTCGACAATCCGAACGATGTAAAAATCGATCGCACTGTGGACGAAATGGGAGTGCTCATTTCTCTTACTGTAAATCCTGCCGACATGGGCAAGATTATCGGAAGAATGGGTAATACTGCCAAAGCTATCCGCACTTTGCTCCGCATCATTGGTATGAAGAATAACGCTCGCGTTAATCTTAAAATCAATGAACCAGCAGGAAGCACAAGACCAGAAAGACCTATGGGTTCTATGGGTGCCGCTCCTACTACCCTAAAGACTGTAGATGAGGCAATGGATGAGTTGAAGGGAATATAAATAAACTTTAATTAAAAGACCCGCCAAAAGCGGGTTTTTTAATTGTATTGACAAAATGTCAAAAAGTATTATAATATAGGAAGAGTTTGTAGTTCTAAACAACTAACTAATCCTAGGGAGGGTATCAGTATGTGTTTCTGTGATATCGCAGACATGAACGAAGAGGAGAAGAATGTCATGTTTGAAGTTCAGATGAACCCCAACAATCCAGCCTGCAGACACTGTTCCAGGACCATGATCGCTGGAAATCACATAAGCCACTGCTGCTTCGTGTGTCCGGCGTGCGGCAACACTGATGGGTGTTCGGGAGAGAACATCGCCGAGGTTGCGGTTTCCGCCTGCAAGGACTGCAGGGCGCCCATCTTCAAGAACGGTCTTTGCTATCACAGCGAAGACTGTGGGCACGACATCAAGGTTCCTCGCATCATCGACGATAGGATCGTTTGCTAGTTCATCGTCTGTCCCATCCAGCCACCTCGCAAGGGGTGGCTTTTTTATTTCAAACTAATGTTTTCTGTGCTATAAATACATTATGCGTTTTCATATAATTACAATTTTTCCAGAGATGTTTGATTCTTATTTAAAAGAGTCTATTCTCGGGCGAGCGATAGAAAACAAGCTCATTTCGGTAAAGTTTTACAATCCTAGAGATTTTATCAAGGCTCCTAAAAACAATTATAAGCCCGTAGATGACAAGCCTTACGGCGGAGGCCCAGGCATGGTGATGAGGGCAGAGCCGATATTGAAAGCAGTTGAGGCTGTGTTTAAAAAAATAAAAAGTAAACGAGTTTTGACTATTAATTTTATTCCTAGCGCTCCAAAATTTACAACTACTTTTGCTAAAACATTTTCTAAAAAATACACAGATGTTATTTTAATCTGTGGCAGATACGAGGGGATAGATGCGCGGATAGATAAAATTTTGAAAACTAAAAAGTTTTCAATTGGGGACTATGTGTTGACGGGAGGAGAGCTCCCAGCGATGATTTTGATTGATTCCATTTCCAGGCAGATTCCAGGAGTTTTGGGTAAATATGAATCTCTAGAGGAAGAAAGAGTTTCCAGTAGTGAAGTCTATACTCGCCCAGAAGTTCTAAAATACAAAAATAAAAATTACAAAGTTCCCAAAGTTTTACTCTCTGGAAATCATAAAAAGATAGAAGAGTGGAAAAAGGGATAGAAATAAATTCAGCTAGGCCTTGCCTAGATAAGTTGTTTTTTGCATAATAGAGCTATGTCAATACGAAAAGTAGAATTAGTTTCAGGCGAGTATTATCACATATACAATCGTGGAAATAGCAAACAAAAAATTTTTCTAGACAAAGAAGACTATTTGCGTTTCGTTGCTCTTTTGTATGCTTGTAATCAAAAAGGAAATTTGAAAGTTAATAATTTAAACAAAGGTCAAAGTTTATATGATCTTGAGCGTGAAGGACTTTTGGTTAGTGTTGCGGCGTATTGTTTAATGCCTAACCATTTTCATTTATTGGTCACTCAGTCTGAAGATAATAATATAAGTGCTTTTATGCAAAAGTTGAGCACTTCTTATTCTATGTATTTTAATAAAAAATATAAAAGAACTGGAAGTCTTTTTGAGGGTAAATTTAAATCACAGCACATAGACAGAGATACTTATCTTAAATATATTTTTTCTTATATTCATTTAAATCCAATAAAACTGATACAAAAGGACTGGAAGGAGAAGGGTATTAAAAATAAAAAAGAAGCCATGGAATATTTGAATGTATATCCTTATTCGAGTTATTTAGATTATACAGGAACACAAAGAGTTCAAAATAGTATTTTAAACATAAAACCCTTTCCAAAGTATTTTCCTAGTAAAAAGTCTTTTTTAGCTGAAATTTTTGAATGGCTAAACTATAAAGAGTAAACTTAGCTAGGCAAGGCCTAGATGAGTTGATGATTAGGTTTTTTTTGTGATATATTTTACCCAGGAGGTGTTCTTGTGAGCGAAAAAGAAAATAAAAGCCCAAGTGGTTCTTTCAATCCGAACATGCAAAACGCCTTGGATGATTGTTACTACGGTGACGATCCAGGGTGCCCTTGTATCGGTTGTCGTGCAGGAGTGGAAACTCTCGCAGAAAAATTCGACAGAGAGAAGTGGGAGCTCGAAGACCGACTGGGTCGTGATGAAGACTAAGGGTATCTCTTTCAGTGAATGGCCGACGCCAAGTCGGCCATTTTTATTTTCAATTAATTGTATTTGACAAATAAGCAAAAAAAGAGTAGGCTATTTGAGATTCATTGATTGAGTATCGGATGCAATCTCTTTTATTATAAGGCTTAGAAATAAGCGTAATTTTAATGTTATCCGAGGTTAGTTAATAAGAAGCTGGAGAAAAGACATTTCCGTACTTTTTCTTTCGTTTTTTGTTGCTATTTTTGGTACTCAATCAGTATGCAAAAAGAAGTAAAGCGCCCTAAGAAGTATTTTAGTAGATACAAGAAACCTCTCGTGGAGTTTCCAAACTTGATTGAGGCTCAAGTAAAAAGTTTCAAATGGTTGGTAGAGCAGGGTATAGGAGAAGTCTTCAAAGAATTTTCTCCAATTATAGATTACTCTGGTAAAAAGTTTCAATTAGAATTCACTTCTTTTTCTTTAAGTGAATCCAAAACTGACGAAAATAATTCTAAAGTTAACAAGCTCTCTTATCAAGGGCTTTTGAAGGCGCGTGTAAAATTGACGAATAAAATTTTAGGTACTGTAAAAGAGCAGGAAATATTTATGTCCGAGCTTCCTCTCATGACTGAACACGGAACTTTCATAATCAACGGAGTAGAGAGAGTCATCGTACCTCAGCTTGCTAGAAGCTTTGGAGTTTTCTTTACTGAATCTGAGAGTAAGGGTAATAGATATTTTGGAGCAAAAGTTATTCCAGCTCGTGGAGTATGGATTGAAATAGAATCTGAGGCTGACGGAGGAATCTACATCAGAATAGACAAGAAAAGAAAGTTTCCAGCGACAGCTCTTTTGCGCGCAATGGGATATGAAAACAATGAAGCAATCATAAAGGCCTTTAGCGGCAAGACTTTTTTACCTGTAGTAGAAGAGACTATTAAAAATGCTCTTTCTAAAGACGGCATAAAGAGCTTGAGTGATGCATATATTGAAATATATAAACGCCTCCGAGATGGAGACATGGCGACTGCAGACAATGCCAAAGAGTTTATTGATTCTCTTTTTACAGCAGAACGATACGACCTTTCTCCGGTGGGAAGATTCCGCTTTAACCAGCGTTTCCTAAAGAGTATGGAGGATGAAGAAATGGCTCGCCGAACTATTTCTAAAAAAGATTTGGTTTCAGTTATCGCTCATATAATTACTTTAAATAATACAGCTGGTTCAAAAGCTGATGACATAGATCATTTGGGTCAAAGACGCGTTCGTTTTGTCGGAGAAATTCTTCAGCAAAAAGTTCGCACTGGTATGATGCAAATCAAAAGAAACATTCAAGACAGAATGTCTATTATTGATGTAGATACTGCGATGCCAATCCAGATTATAAATCAGCGCCCACTTCAAGCACGCATTAAAGAATTCTTCACCACCAACCAGCTCTCACAATTTATGGCGCAAGAAAATGTTCTTTACGAGATAGAACACTTGCGTACTCTGTCAGCTCTCGGGCCCGGAGGTCTTACTCGTGAACGAGCAGGACTCGAAGTTCGTGACGTGCACCCATCTCACTACGGAAGAGTGTGTCCTATTCATACTCCTGAAGGTCCAAACATTGGACTTATTTTGCACCTTTCAACTTACGCAAAAATAAATGATTTCGGAATCATAGAGACTCCTTATGTAAAAGTTAAAAACGGAAAGATAACAGGGGAGATAGTTTACTTGAATGCGCTTGAAGAAGAAAAATACAACATTGCACATGCAGGTATTCCTTATGACGAAGATGGAAAAATAACCAAAGACAAAGTCGAAGCTCGTATCAAGACAGAGCCAGGTATGGTTTCTAAGGACGAAGTAGATTATATTGATGTTGCCCCAAACCAAGCTTTCTCTATTGCGACTTCGATGATTCCATTTCTAGAACACAACAACGCAAACCGAGCACTCATGGGAAGTAACATGCAGAAACAGGCTGTTCCTTGCGTGCTCCCTGAAATGCCACTAGTAGCGACAGGTATAGAAGAATTAGCCTCCAGAGATTCAGGAAGATTGGTTATATCAAAAGAAGATGGAGTAGTTTCTTATTTAGACGCTAAAAAAATAGTTGTCAAAGGAAAGAAAGAAATCACTTATACTTTGGTTAACTTTTTACGAAACAACAACTTTGCAGTATTTCATCAGCGTCCATTGGTAAATGTTGGTGATAAGGTAAAGAAAGGAGATGTATTAGCAGATACCAGCAGTACAGTAGCAGGACAGATATCTCTTGGACAAAATATATTTGTTGCCTTTTTGTCTTGGTCAGGTAATACCTATGAAGATGCCATAATTATTTCTGAAAGACTTGTAAAGAAAAGCAAATTCACTTCTGTTTATGTAGAAGAATTTACTTGCGTAGTTCGTGATACAAAGCTCGGGCCCGAAATCACTACTCGAGATATTCCAAACGTTGGAGAACTTAAATTGAAAGATTTGGATGAAGACGGCATTGTCCGCATCGGAGCTGAGGTCAGAGAAAATGATATTTTGGTTGGTAAAATTACTCCAAAAGGGGAGACAGAGCTCACACCAGAAGAAAGACTTCTTCGCTCAATCTTTGCTGAAAAAGCTCGTGATGTGAAAGATACATCTCTCCGAATGGAACACGGCAAAAGAGGACGCATCACTGGTGTAAAGATTTTCTCTCGTGATTTGGGTCATGCACTAGAAGCTGGAATCATCAAAAAAATTGTTATTGAAGTAGCTCAGATAAGAAACATTTCAGTCGGAGACAAGCTCTCAGGTAGACATGGAAACAAGGGAGTCATCTCCACCATTCTTCCAGAAGAAGATATGCCTTACACAGCAGACGGTACTCCAATTGATATTATTCTTTCTCCACTCGGTGTTCCTTCTCGTATGAATTTGGGACAGATTTTGGAATTGCATTTAGGCATGGCAGCCAATAGTCTTGGTTATCAAGCTATCGTTCCTCCATTCCTCGGAGCCAAGAATGAAGAAATAAAAGAAGAATTGGTTAAAGCAGGACTTCCAGAAAATGGAAAATTGAAATTATTTGATGGACGCACTGGAGAAGCCTTTCAGCAAGATGTCGCTGTTGGATACATGTATATGCTCAAACTGCACCACATGGTGGAAGACAAGATTCACATGCGTTCGATTGGTCCTTACTCTCTCATCACTCAACAGCCTCTCGGCGGTAAAGCTCAAGGAGGAGGACAGAGATTCGGAGAAATGGAAGTCTGGGCACTCGAAGGATATGGTGCTGCTTACACACTTCGTGAAATGTTAACAATTAAATCAGATGACATACTCGGCAGGTCAGCTACATTTGATTCTATTATTAAAAATGAAACCATTAGACCACCAAACTCTCCCGCATCCTTTAATGTTCTGTTAAATTATTTGCGAGGTCTTGCCCTTGATGTCGACTTAAAAAATACTGGAGACAAGGAGTAATAAACAATAAATCAAACATATGAAAACACTAAACACAACTGAATTTGATCAAATTGCGCTCCGACTCGCATCTCCAGAGCAAATAAAAGAATGGTCTTTTGGAGAAGTTACTAAGCCGGAAACTATAAACTACCGTACAGGCAGATCTGAAAGAGGAGGTCTTTTTGACGAGAAAATATTCGGTCCAGAAAAGGACTATGAATGTTACTGTGGAAAATATCGCCGAATTCGTTACAAAGATATTATCTGTGAAAAATGTGGAGTCGAAGTTACTCGTTCTATAGTAAGGCGCGAACGCATGGGCCATATCGAGCTTTCTACTCCTGTCTCACATATTTGGTTCTTGCGCGGGGTTCCTTCTCGTATGAGTATTCTTTTGAATATCTCTGTTTCTGATTTAGAAAAAGTTATATATTTTGCTGGATATATCATCACAAAGGTTCACGAAGAAGAAAAAGAAAGTATAATTTCTGGCCTAGACAAGGAATATAAAACAAAGTTAAAGAATTCAAACGACGAAGAGACTCGTGAAAAATTAAAAAATCTTCTTTCAGTTACTAAAAAAGAAATAGGGGAAATATATGAAGGAAAAGTTTTAAATGAAATTTCCTTTCATCACTATTCTTTGAAATATGGTACTTGTTTTGAGGCAAATATCGGAGCAGAAGCTATCTACTCTATCTTCAAAAATCTAGACTTAAACAAATTGAAACATCTTACAGAAAAGATGGTTGAAAAAGCGAGTGTGGCTGAAAAAGAAAAATTACAAAAGAGACTTTCTTTGATTCGTGCTATGACTTATGCAAACATCAGACCAGAATGGATGTTTTTGACAGTTATTCCAGTTATTCCGCCAGTCTTGCGTCCAATGGTGGCACTTGATGGAGGTAGACACGCTACTTCAGACTTGAACGATCTTTACCGTCGAGTTATAAATCGAAACAATCGTTTGAAAAAACTTAAAGAGATAAATGCTCCAGATGTAATTTTAAGAAATGAAAAAAGAATTATTCAGGAAGCAGTGGATGCTCTCATAGACAACTCTATCGCCAAGCAAAATGATTCTGCGGCTATGAGTCAGTCTCAAAAGCGTCCTCTTAAATCTCTTTCTGACAATCTAAAATCAAAACAAGGTCTTTTCCGTCAAAACTTGCTCGGAAAGCGTGTGGATTATTCAGGTCGTTCTGTTATCGTTGTCGGTCCTCAGTTAAAATTAAATCAATGCGGATTACCAAAACACATGGCATTGGAGCTTTTTCGACCATTCGTAATTTCAAAGATTTTACAAGCAGAACTCGCCTTTAATATTCGTGGAGCAAATAAATTGATAGAAGAAAGGTCTCCTGAAGTTTGGGCTATGCTCGAAGAAGTAATTCAAGGAAAATACGTTCTCTTAAACCGTGCGCCTACTTTGCACCGCTTAGGTATTCAAGCTTTCAATCCTATTTTGATTGAGGGAAATGCTATTCAAGTTCATCCGCTTGTCTGTCAGGCTTTCAACGCTGACTTCGATGGAGACCAAATGGCAGTATATGTTCCGCTCTTGGAAGAAGCTCAATGGGAAGCAAAAGAATTGATGGCTTCAAATAAAAATCTTCTAAAACCTCAAAATGGTGAGCCGATTGTGAACCCTCGTATGGACATGGTGCTCGGAAGTTATTGGATGACTAAAACTGTTGAAGGGGAAGAAGGTGAAGGAAAATATTTCTCTAGTCCCAACACTGCTATTACTGCTTATGACTATGAAGTCGTTTCGCTTCGTGCAAAAATAAAGGTTTTAGCTACTGATTCTCATAAATACAGAAAATTTGATGGAGGAGTTTTTGAAACTTCTGTTGGAAAACTTCTTTTCAATACTATTTTGCCAGAAGATTTTTCTTATATTAACGATGAGATGACACACGACAGACTTTCTGCTCTTTTGGATGAGCTTATTATGCATTACGGAATAGATATTACACCAAACATTCTTGATAAAATTAAAGCTTTCGGATTCAAGTATTCTACAGTTTCTGGTACTACTTGGGGAATTGATAATATTTCTCTTTCTCCTTTGAAACCAGAGATTATTGCACAAGGTAAAAAACAAGAAGAACAAGTCATAAGAGAATGGAATGATGGTCTATTGTCTGAAGAAGAAAAATATCAGAAAATTATTGAAATTTGGACTCGCACCAAGAAAGAATTAGAAAAAGTTTTACCGAATACTCTTGATAAGAAGGGTTCTACTTTTGATTTATTCACTTCAAAAGCAAGAGGAAATATGGGTTCCTTGACTCAGTTGGTGGGAATGATTGGTCTCATCCAAAATAACCAAGGAAAGATTTTGGAATTTCCAATTATTCCTTCTTATTATGAAGGACTTTCTCCAATTGAATATTTCGTTATTACTCACGGAGCTCGTAAGGGTGCTTCAGATACCGCGCTCAACACTGCTAAGGCTGGATATTTGACTCGAAGATTGGTGGATGTGGCTCAAGATGTGGTAATTACCGAAGAAGATTGTGGAACCAAAGAAGGAAAAATAGTTACTCGAGAAAATATTTCTGGAATTGAGATTCCTCTTTCAAAAAATATTCGCGGAAGAGTATTGGCGGGTGACTTGAAAGACGAAAAAGGTAATGTGGTTTACAAGAGAGGATTCTTAATAACTAAAGAAGAAGCCTACAACATCGAAGGGGCAGGATTTACTGAGGTGTTCGTTCGCTCTCCACTTACCTGTAAGACCGTACACGGTCTCTGTGTTCAATGTTATGGACTAGACCTAGGAAGAAATCACTTAGTGGAACAAGGAGAGGCTGTGGGTATTATTGCTGCTCAAGCTATCGGTGAGCCAGGTACACAGTTGACTCTTCGTACTTTCCACGCCGGAGGTGTCGCGGGAACAGACATCACTACTGGTCTCCCTCGTGTTGAAGAAATTTTTGAAAGAAGAGTTCCAAAGAATCCTGCGATTATTTCTGAGACAGACGGAGAAGTTTTGGAAGTTAAGAGTAAGGATGGAAAAGAAAAAGTAATAAAAGTTCTTTCTGACAGCAAGGCTGATGGTAAGAATAACGAAATGGAATATACTGTTGCATTTAGAAGAACTCCTATCGTCAAAGCAGGAGACAAGGTCAAAAAAGGACAACTCTTAACTGACGGATCTGCAGACATTGCTGAAATGTTTAGACTTGGTAATAAAGAATTAGTTGAAGAATATATTATTGAAGAAATAAATAAAGTTTATGAACTTCAAAGTGCTTCAATTTCTAGAAAGCACACTGAAATAATTATTCGACAAATGTTCTCTCGCAGAAAGATAAAAGACGCAGGTGAAACCAACTTCTCCACCGGAGATATAGTAGAAAATACAGCTTTCATAGAAGAAAATGTCAGAGTGGTAGATGCTGGTCTTAAGGATGCAAAAGCTGAAATTGTGGTTCTCGGTATTACTGAAGTTTCTCTTCGAACCAAGAGCTGGCTCTCTGCTGCTTCATTCCAAAACACAAACCGTGTGCTTATTGAAAATGCTATCAAGGGTGGAGTAGATTCTCTACGAGGTCTAAAAGAAAATGTGATAATTGGACGCTTGATTCCAGCTGGAACTGGATTTAAGAATAAGTTTAACGGAGCGATAGAAGAATAAAAATATCTATGAACTCTCCCGTTGTTAAAATTAAGGAGAGACTTTCAATCGAAGAAGTAGTCTCTTCTTATATAAAGCTCGACCGGGTAGGCACAAACTTAAAAGCAAGGTGCCCGTTTCATAATGAAAAAACTCCTTCTTTTTTCATTTCCACTGACCGTGGGACTTACTATTGTTTTGGATGTGGTGCATCTGGAGATATTTTTACCTTTGTTGAAGAGTTTGAGGGACTTGATTTTAAAGGTGCACTCAAACTCTTGGCGGACAGGGCAGGGGTTCCACTTGAAGCTTACACTCCGCAAATGAAGGAGGCTGAGAGTGAAAAAGAAAAACTCTACAGGGTGATGGAAGAGGCGACTTTATACTTCAAAAATAACTTAAAAGAAAACAAAGAAGTTTTAGGTTATTTAACTTCTCGCGGAATACAAGAAAAAACTATCAAAGATTTTAGGATAGGTTTTGCAAGATTAGACTGGCGCTTACTTTATGATTATCTAAAGTCTAAAAGTTTTACTGATGTTGAGATAGAACGAGCTGGACTTGCAAAGAAACCAGAAGATAAGAACAAAGCTATGTATGATAGGTTTAGGGGGAGAATAATGTTTCCAATTGCTGATTCTAGTGGGCGAGTGGTAGCTTTTTCTGGTAGAATTTTTGTGGACGATGGAAAATCTGCAAAATATCTAAATAGCCCTGAGACACCCATTTTCAGCAAGAGTGCCATACTCTATGGCATAGATAAAGCAAAATCTGCAATTAAAAAATTTGATTTTTCTATTGTGGTAGAAGGACAATTTGATTTAATTTTATCTCATCAGGCGGGATACAAAAACACCGTTGCTACTTCAGGAACTTCGCTAACTCAAGAAGATTCCATTGATGGTCGAAAATTAAATAGTTTTGGGATGATTAGTCGTTTGTCGAATAATATTATATTTGTGTTTGATTACGATAAAGCAGGGTTTTCTGCTTCTGTAAGAGCAGCAAAAATTGCTCTTGATTTGGATATGAATGTTAAAGCAATTGAGATGCCTGAGGGCATGGATCCAGCAGATGTAATTTTAAAAAAAGGCGAAAATGCATGGAAAGAAGCTATTAAAACAGCAAAATATCTCATTCAGTTTTTATTTGAAAAATACATTCCTAAATCAGAAAAGGCTGATTCTTTAACAAAAAAATTAGAAATTTCTAAAAATATTATCCCAGTTTTAAACCACATCAAAAATCCAATCACAAGAGCTCACTTTTTGTCTTACATATCAGACAAATCAGGAATAAGTGAAGATAATATTAAAGATATTGCAAATAGTAAATTAGAAAATAATCAAGAAAGTGTTGTAAATATTGGAAACAGCTCAAGAATGTATAGAAAAGATTACATAGAACGCAAACTTTTAGGCATTGCTTTTTGGCAACAAACTCTGAGTACACCAGTTGTAGATTTTGAAATAATATTTAAAAAATTAGGTGAAATTGTCAAAAAGTATGAGAGCTTGAAACAAGATTTAATGTTTGAAGCAGAAGTATTTTATGTAAATAATGAAAATTTAGAAAAAAGTGTAAAAGAAATGTTCTTAAACCTTGAAGAGGAAAATATCAATGAAGAATTAAGCAGAAAGATGCTTCAGTTGAAACAAACCTCTGATGAAGAACAAGGGAAAAATATTTTACAAGAAATAAATGAATTAAATAAAAAGAAAGAAGATATTAAAAATGGTCGTTTAAGTAATAGCGCCGCGCTTTAATGGACGATTGCGCGGCATGATTTCGTGAAATCAAAATATATGAAAAAGAAAACAAAAAACAAAAAAATAATAAAGAAAAACAAGGCTATTAAAAAAGTTAAGAAAGTTGTTAAAAAGATTAAAAAAGTTGTAAAGAAAGTAAAAAAAGTAGAGAAGAAAGTTGTTAAAAAAGAAAAAATTAAAAAGTTGACCTCTACTGAAAAGAAGGCTGAATCTTTGGCTCATTTGGCAAATATTTTGATAGAAAAAGGCAGAAAGAGAGGTTTTATAACTTATGATGAGATATTAAAAACTTTTCCAGACATAGAGAATAATATTTTATTTTTAGATGAACTTTATGATAAGTTTTCTGTTGCAGGGATAGATGTGCTCGAAGGCGGGAACTTGCTCAATTTGGATCTTGATGTTAATGATAAAGATTTAAACAAGGGTAGTATGCATGATTCTATTCAGATGTATTTGAAAGAAATTGGGCAGTATCCTCTTATTCACGCAGGGGATGAAAAGGATCTAGCAAAGCGCATAGAACATGGAGACCTAGAAGCCAAGAATCTATTAGCTAGAGCCAATTTGCGTTTGGTGGTTTCTATCGCTAAAAAATATGTAGGAAGAAGTGCAAATCTTACCTTACTTGATTTGATTCAAGAGGGAAATCTCGGTTTATTTAAAGCAGTTGAAAAGTTTGATTGGACCAAGGGATATAAGTTTTCTACTTATGCTACATGGTGGATTCGCCAATCTATCACTCGTGCACTCGCTGACCAATCTAGAACGATTCGTATTCCAGTGCACATGGTAGAAACTATTTCAAAATATAAACAAACTCATCGTAGATTGAGCCAGGACCTAGGCAGGGAACCACTAGCAGAAGAAATTGCCACTGAGATGGGTATTCCAGTTGAAAAGATTCATGTTATTGAAAATATCAGTCAAGAAACTATTTCCCTAGAACAACCAGTAGGGGATGATGATGATAAGTCAACTTTAGAAAACTTTATTCCAGATGATAAAATATTGCGCCCAGACCAAGAATCCTCTAGGAGAATTCTTTCTGATCAAATTCGTGAAGTTTTGGATGAATTAAATCCAAAAGAACGAAAGATTTTAGAGATGCGCTATGGACTACTAGATGGCATACAGCACACACTAGAGAGAGTAGGGGAAGAGTTTGGTGTGACCCGAGAACGTATTCGACAAATCGAAGCTAAGGTGCACGAAAAACTTCGCCAGCATGAAAAGATTTCAAGGTTGAAAAATTACTTTGATTAAACAAAAAATCCTCCGATAAAACGGAGGATTTTTATTACTGAGAATTTTTTATTTTAATGCGGCGTCGAGTTTTTGTTTTACAGCAGAAGCAGGTTCAGCTCCTTCAATGGTATTTACTACTTTTCCATTCTTTAGAATAAAGCCTTTTGGAGTTCCAGTGACTCCTGCAGTGTTGGCTTCGTTTTTTGAATCCAATACAGCTTGTTCATACTTGTTTTCATCTAAACATTTATCAAAGGACACTGTGTCTAGTCCTAGTGTTTTAGCGAAAGATTTTAGATTTACATCAGAAAAACCACCTTCGTTTTCTCCATCTTGGTGAGCGTAAAGATAATCATGGTATTCCCAAAACTTCCCTTGGTCTTCAGCACATCTTGCCCCCTCAGATGCTTGAAAAGATTCTGGCCCTAGGAATGGAAAATCTCGATAAACAAATTGGACTGTACCATTGTTTACATATTCCATAACTGTAGGCATAAATGGGTCCCAGTTAGGATCTCTTTGTTTTAGTGCTTGGATTAAAGAAGAATCAGCTCCCAGTTGTCCTGAGACTGCTCCACAGAAAGGACATTGAAAATCTTCATATAAAACAACAGTTACTTTTGCTTTTTCACTTCCCAAGGTTCTATCTTCTTTACTTACTGGAGATAGTGCCGTAATGGCGACCTTGTCACCGTTGTTTTGAGTAGGCGCAGAGCTACCTTTTAATAAAACTGCTCCAGCTATGAGTACTCCTGCTATTATGATTGCTCCTGCTATTGATTTTTGATCGTTTTGCATATTATTTTTATATATTTTGTAATATGCTATTGTAGCATGTTTTTGAAATATGATATAATAAAGTTATTAAACAAAAGGTCTTTTATTAATTAATTTGCTTCGACTGAGGTTGGAGCTAAAAAAAATATGTGTAATGGAAAATGGGGAGGGTGTCTTTGTCACAAGATTTGTGCAGTTCTTTTGGTGGTTGGAGGATTAAACTGGGGTTTGGTAGGGTTGGGAATGTTGATTGGCAATGATTTAAATGTCGTAAACATGCTCCTTGGAGCTTGGCCTAAGATTGAAGCAATAGTTTACTTATTGGTAGGTGTTGCTGCAATCATGAATGTATTTCACTGCAAATGCAAGAAGTGCATGGAAACATGTGGTTCTTGTGGTGTTGAAAACATGGAAAATAAGATGTAATTATGTTTTTAAAATAAAAAGCCCCCACCAGCTGGTGGGGGCTTTTTATTTACTTTTAGGGCTTAAAATGCTATAATAAAAGGGAGTTTATGACATCAACTTTTGATTTTATATTATATATATTACTTTTTCTGTCTGTTTACGTGCAGGTCTTTTTTTTCGTTACTTTCTTGGAAAATAGGGGAAAAATAGTTATCAGAAAAGGAAAAATCAACTTGGGGTCTTATCCAGCAGTGACTATTACTGTACCTTGCTGGAATGAAGAAAAAACAGTTTTTAAGACAGTGCAGTCTATTTTGAGTCTAAATTACCCTAAAGATAAGTTGAATATATTTCTTATAGATGACGGCTCTACTGACAACACCTGGAATGAAATAAAAAAATTTGAAGGATATTCTAATATCAAAATTTTTCAAAAGAAAAACGGGGGAAAACACACTGCTCTTAATTTTGCCCTAGAAAATACTAAAACAGATTTCTTTGGTTGCTTGGATGCAGATTCTTTTGTGGACCAAGAGGCCCTTGTCCGTTTGATGAGTTATTTTGAAAAAGATCCTTCTGTTATGGCTGTGGCTCCTTCTGTGACAGTAGATAGTCCTAAAAACATAGTCCAGATTGCGCAAAAAGCAGAATACAATATGGGTGTTTATTTTAAGAAAATGCTTGGTTTTTTGGGTGCTATAAATGTGACTCCAGGCCCGCTCACTATTTTTAGAAAAAAAGTTTTTGATGATTTGGGACCTTATCGTCACGGACACAATACCGAAGACATGGAAATAGCCTATAGGATGCAAAAAAATAATTACAAAATAGAGCACTGTAATGATGCATATGTTTATACTAATACACCCCTAACCATAGGTAAGCTTTACAAGCAAAGAGTGCGTTGGATTTACGGTTTTATAAACAATACTTTTGATTATAGAAATGTTTTATTTAAAAAGGAATATGGCAATTTTGCTCTTTTTACCTTACCGATGGGATTTATTTCAATTGTTTCTGTGGGGTATCTTTTTGGTAGGGTAGCTTATAATTTAGCAGATTTCATTTATTCAAAATTTGTAGTTTTTAATACCGTTGGTTTTAGCTTTAATTTTAAAAAAATAAGCTTTGATCCATTTTTTATTAATACCCAAGCTGTATTTTTTCTAGTAATCGTTATTTACGCCCTGGTTTTCTTTGCTATAATTTTTGGTAGAAAAATGACTGAAGAAAAGAAGTCTTTTTCTTTAGATATTCTTTATTTTTTCCCTGTCTTTAGCCTGGTTGCGCCCTTTTGGCTTTTAAAAGCTGTTATAAATACTGTATTATCAAAAAAACCATCTTGGAGATAAATTATGAATAATAATATTGATTGGAAAAAATATTTAATAGTGTTTCTGATTACAGTGGGACTATTTTTTACTGCGAGTTATTTAAGTGATTATTTTGTTAATAAAAAGATTAATCAGTTAAAAAATATTCAAGATCAGATAGCTATAGATATCCTCTCTTCAGAAACTCAATTTTCTTTACTTTCAGAACTTTCCTGTAAAAATATTTCTGATTCCGTTTATTCTCCAGAACTAGAAGAGCTCGGCAACAAGCTAGAATGGAGCCAGAACAACTTGAGTGTTACTGAAGAAATATCTAACTTAAAAAAGTATTATGCCTTGTTGCAGATTAAAGATTATTTAATGGCGAAAAAAATATCTGCTCGTTGTGGAACAAAATCAGCTTTTATTCTTTATTTTTATACTACAGCAGAGAATTGCAGTTTGTGTGAAGAAGAGGGAATAGTATTGTCTTCTCTGAAGACTAAGTATCCAGAGCTTCGAGTATATTCTTTTGACTACAGTACCGATCTCTCTGCGGTAACCTCTATGCTTCAGATATATAAAATAAAAGATACTGCTCTTCCAGCTTTGGTGATAGACGACAGTGTATTTTCTGGGTTTCAGACCTTGGAAAATCTCGAAGTTTATATAAAAGGAGCATTTAAATTAGAGGAAACAAACCCTGAAACTGAGCCTCAAAATTAAATTAGTTTTTTATCTGAGCCGCCTCTCGGATTCGAACCGAGGACCTTCGCTTTACAAAAGCGTTGCTCTACCAACTGAGCTAAGGCGGCATTATTTATTTATCTAAACACAATACCATCTTTATTGCATTCTACCAAAACAGCTAAGGCGGCATTATTTATTTTTTCAAAAACTACAAATTTTCTTCTTCCTCTTCTTTTACCATCTCTTTTATTTTTTTTACTTTACTTTTGTATTCTGAAACCATTTTTAGAAACTTACTGACTTCTCTTTTTGTTTCATTTTCAACAACATTCTTTTTATTGTATGTGTTCTTTATTTTAAACTTCAATTCTTCGTATTTATTCTTTAAGACATTGTTTATTCTGAAGTATATCCTTATTGATCCTACTAAACCTGCATACCCGTATTTTTTAAAGTTCTTAACAGTTGAATGTTTCCATTCGTCAAAAAAATGATGGGGGATAAAGGTGTCCTCTGTTTGGTTTAAAATTACCCCATTTTGGATTAAGAAGAACTTTCTTCCTATCATAAATGTGATTCCAGAGAGAGATACAAAAAATAAAATTAAAAGTATGTACATATTTAGTCAAACCATATTCTCTATGGTTGATTGTTATATTGAATAACGCTTTACTTCCTTTATCTTTGCTCCATTTTTCTCCAACAACTTACCGACTGTCAACTCTCCGTCTTTTATGAAAACTTGATCCAAAAGGGTCTTTTCTTTGAAATAAGTATTCATTTTCCCGACAAGCATTTTTTCTTTTATATCTGCGGGTTTGTCTATTTCTGCTATTTCTTTTTCAAAGATTTCCTTCATTGTTTTCTTGGCCTCTTCACTTACTTCAGCCTCTGTGATGTATTCAGGCTTCATGGCTGCTACGTGCATAGCAATATCTTTTGCTAGTTCAGCATTGCCTCCCTCTAAACTCACAATAATCCCAATTTTATTATTGTGTACATAATTTCCTAAAACATTGCCAGAAACCTCAAAAGATTCACCGAGCTGTATATTTTCACCGGTTTTTTGGATTACTCCGTCAATCATTTCTTTTGCTTCTGTTTTCATTTTTTCTAGGCCGTCAGCAAAAGCTTTTTCTGTTAATTTTGATAGGAGATTGGTGAAGTCTTCATTTTTGGCGACAAAGTCAGTCTCGCAAAGTAGACCCACTAATAAAGTTTTGTTGTCTCCGTTTTTTATCATTAATGCACCGCTATTTAAAGATCTATCAGCTTTTTTAAGAGCGATATCTGAGCTTGTTTTCTTTAGGATTGCCAATGCTTTTTTCATGTCTCCTTCGGCTTCTTCTAGGGCACGCTTGCATTGCATCACAGAAATGCCGGTTGAATCGCGGAGCTCTTTTATTTGCTCTGTGGTGATTTGATTAGTCATATTGTTTTAAGACTTCTTTTCAGGTACGGACATTTGTCCTTCCTTATAAGAGGTTCCGATAGCTGTTGTAAAAAATTTAATTGAAGGAATTGCTCCATCATTTGCGACGATAGGGTAGTCGAGGCCTTTGATATTTGAGTCTGAGTTTACAAGAGCTATTACTGGTATGCCAGACTTTCTAGCCTCAGTAGCTGCTATGTGTTCGCTCTTTGCATCAATTATAAACAAAGCATCTGGAGCTTTTTTCAAACCAAGTAAACCAGTATAGTATCTGGCAAGTTTTTCCATTTTCTTTGCCATTACTACTCGCTCCTTTTTGGTATATTTGTTTAATCCTCCACCTACGCTATCTTTTTGATAGTTTTCTAGTTCAATAATTCTTTTTTTAATTTCGGTAAAATTGGAAAGAGTTCCTCCAATCCATCTTTCTGTTACATAAGGCATATTTAGAGATTCTGCGACATCTTTGACCGCTACCTTGGCCTCAGGCTTTGTGCCAACAAAAAGAACGGTTTTGTTTTGGGCTCCCAAATTTTTGATAAAAAGGGTAGCTTCATCTAAAAGAATGCTTGTTTTTTCAAGGTTTATGATGTCTCCCTTGTTCTTGGTGGTGTATATAAATGAAAAAACAGAAGGGTGTCTTCTGGTCTTGCTGTAGCCATAATGGGCCCCAGCCTTGAACATTTTTTCTACTATTGTGCCCGCCTCTATCTTTAATTCAGCTTTTTGCATATGCATCAATATAGCAGAAAGGGTATAGTTTTGCAACTTTGACCAAAGGGTTTTTTTCGGGTAAGA
This sequence comes from uncultured Candidatus Saccharibacteria bacterium, assembly GCA_964484005.1. GTDB lineage: Bacteria > Patescibacteriota > Minisyncoccia > Phycocordibacterales > UBA9973 > UBA9973. The sequence continues at coordinate 50,930 of CAZADR010000001.1, forward strand.
TGGCAATATATGAGACAATCAAAACTTTTTACTAAAACAAGGAAAGAGATACCAGCAGACGAGACGTCCAAGAATGCAGAGTTCCTTATTCGAGCTGGTTTTATACACAAGGAGATGGCTGGGGTATATAGCTATTTGCCGTTGGGTTTGAGGGTCATAAAGAAAATCGAAAACATAATAAGGGAAGAAATGAATGCTATCGGAGGCATAGAAATGAAAACAGCAGCTTTTCAAAGTAAAGAAGTATGGGAAAAGTCTAATCGTTGGGATGATGAAGTGGTAGATGTATGGTTTAAAACAAAATTAAAAAATGGCGGAGAGATAGGTTTGTCGTTTACCAACGAGGAAGCATATTCAAATATTTTAAAACAATATATAAGTTCTTATAAAGATTTACCAATTTACCCATACGATTTTAAAGATATTTTTAGAAACGAGGCAAGGAGCAAATCTGGGATAATGAGAGGAAGAGAGTTTTATTGGAAAGCCATGTACTCTTTTTCTAAAGATGAAAATGAACACAATGATTTTTACGAAAAATCAAAAATAGCTTATAGTAATATTTTTAAGCGTGCAGGAATTGGTCATATAACTTATATTACTTTTGCTTCTGGTGGAAGTTTTTCAAAGTTTTCTCATGAATTTCAGACCATAACTTCAGTCGGAGAAGATACTATTTATTTAGATGAAAGTACGGGCTTAGCTATAAACAAAGAAGTTTTAAACGATGAAGTTTTAGAGTCATTAAATATTAAAAGAGAAAACTTAGTTGAGCAAAAAGCTGTGGAAGTAGGAAACATCTTTTCGCTTGGAACAAAGTTTTCTGAGCCTTTTGATTTGAAATATAAAAATGAAAATGGTGAAGAAAAATTAGTGATAATGGGTAGCTATGGTATAGGCCTTAGTCGGCTCATGGGAACAATAGTAGAAGCTTTGTCTGACGACAAAGGAATCATTTGGCCAGAAACAGTCGCTCCTTTTAAAGTACACTTATTGGCTTTAGGAGATAGTGAAAAAGTAAAAGAAGAAGCCAAAAAAATGTATCTTGAGTTTGATAAAAAAAATATAGAAGTTCTTTTTGATGATAGGGTGGAAATGTCGGCTGGAGAAAAATTTGCCGATGCTGATTTACTTGGAATGCCGTATCGAGTAGTCGTTTCTGAAAGAAGTATGAAAGAAGGTGGATTTGAAATAAAAAAAAGAAATGAAGAAAAAGGAAAAGTTGTCTCTCAGGATGAATTATTAACGATACTAAAACCGAAAGCATAATTATGTTTGATAAATTTTACAAATTAATTTCAAATGATATTGGCATAGACCTCGGTACTTCCAACACCTTGGTGTATTTAAAAGGGCATGGCATCGTCATCAACGAGCCTTCTGTGGTTGCAGTAAACATAAAAACAAATCAAGTCTTGGCAGTAGGAACACAGGCAAAAGAAATGCTCGGACGCACTCCAGGGCACATTAGAGCTATCCGTCCTCTTGTCGATGGGGTTATTTCTGACTTTGAAGTTACCGAAGAAATGCTTTCATATTTAATAAACAAAGCAGACAGAATATCAAAAAAAATAGCTAGACCAAGAGTTTTGATTGGGGTACCCTCTGGGACGACTAACGTAGAGACTCGGGCTGTCTATGATGCGGCAAGAAATGCAGGAGCTAGGGAAGTATTTTTAATAGAAGAACCAATGGCGGCTGCAATCGGTGTCAGGCTTCCCATAAAGGACCCAGTCGGTTCTATGATTATAGATATTGGAGGAGGCACCACTGACATTGCAGTTATTTCTTTGGGTGGAATTGTAAAATCTAAAAATCTAAAAATTGCTGGAGATAAATTGAACAATGACATCATCACTTATATGCGTGATGAATTCAAAATCCTGATCGGTGAGAGGACTGCAGAGATGGTAAAAATTGCTATTGGTTCTGTGTTGCCAGGAGATTATATGGAAACCGAAGTTCATGGCCGAGATCTTTTGACAGGATTGCCGAGAGAGGTAGTGGTCACAGACTCAGATATTCGTGAAGCTTTGGCCCTTTCCATAAAAGGTTTAGTGGAAGGAATAAAAGATATGCTGGAAACTACTCCTCCAGAGATATTGTCTGATATCATGCACAGAGGAATAACTTTGTCAGGAGGAGGGGCTCTCTTGCCAGGACTAGATCAACTTTTACAAAGTGTTCTAAAAATTTCGGTTTATGTAGTAGAAGATCCTCTTTCGGCTGTAGCTAGGGGGACTGGAGTTATTTTAGATGATTTACCACTTTATAAAGATGTTTTGATTGGGAATCAAGATGAGTTACCTCCTAGATAAAAAAATACAAAGAAATAAGTTTTTAAAAATCACAATTTGTGTTATTTTTTTATTTTTCTTGTTTTATTTTAGGTCTGGAGTTTTTCAATCTTTTTCTTATGTGAGTCAGATTATCTTTCGTCCAGTTTTTTCTTTGGGAAATACTATCAGCTCTAAGTTCAGTAACATTGGCTCTTATTTTAGTTTTAAAAATTCTCTATATCTTCGAAACGAAGACCTAAAGTCAAAATTAAATGAAAATGAATTGAGAATGGCGAATTATAATATTTTATTAGCAGAAAATGAAGTTTTAAAAGAAATTTTAGGTAGGAACATAGAAAATAAAAGTTTTTTACTTTCGGCTATTTTATCTAAACCAAATAAAAGTATTTATGACACACTGGTTATAGACATAGGAATACTGCAAGGAGTAAGGATAGGTGATTTGGTTTTTGCTTTGGGAGATATACCAATTGGGCGTATTTCAGAAACTTTTCCTAATTCTTCAAAAGTTGTTTTGTTTTCGAGCCCTAGAGAAAAAACCCAAGTAATTATAAATGATTCTTTTCTAGAAATTATAGGGAGGGGTGGTGGTAATTTTGAAATAATTTTACCCCGAGATTTTAAATTAGAAAAAGGAACTCCAGTGTTGATGCCTGGGCTTGGTTCGTATGTGCTCGCAATTGCTGAGACTATAATTTCTGATCCACGCAATCCTTTTACAGAAGCCCTACTAGTGAGTCCTGTAAATATTCAAGAGTTGAAGTTTGTGCAGATAGAAAATCAGAAGTAAGTTTTAAAATGCACTTCAAAATAGAAAAAAAATTAAAGAATAGCTTGGGTCGTGTTGGAGTGCTCACTACTCCTCATGGGGAAATTCATACTCCAGCTTTTGTGGCGGTGGGCACCAAGGCCACAGTAAAATCTTTGAACCCTGAGCAGGTAAAAGACGCGGGCACAGAAGTGGTGCTCGGAAATACTTATCATTTATATTTACAACCTGGAGATGAGATAGTGCGAGACGCAGGGGGAATAGGTAAATTTATGAATTGGAAAGGTCCGACGATGACAGACTCTGGCGGTTTTCAGGTTTTCTCTCTCGGTGCGGCTTATGGAAAAGATATTTCAAAAGTCACAAAAATTACTGATCCTTCCCTCATGATTCCAGAGAGGTTTGATGACAGTGACGCTCCGAGATTGGCAAAGATAGGGCAAGACGGGGTTTCTTTTAAATCTCATCTTGATGGTTCTATACATTACATTACTCCAGAGAAATCAATTCAGATACAGCACAACCTCGGAGCAGATATAATCTTTGCTTTTGATGAATGCACTAGCCCAGCAGAAGACTTGCGGTATCAAGAAGAAGCCCTTGAGCGTACACATCGTTGGGCAGAGAGAAGTTTAGAAGAACACAAGAAACTAGCGCAGGCGAATGCTCTACGTCGTTCGCACTCTATCCTGAACACGCAAGAGCTTTTTGGTAGCAGCGAAGACTCCTACGAGCATTCGCCTGCGCTTTTTGGCATCGTGCAGGGAGGTAGGGAAGAGTCACTACGAAAAGAATCAGCAAATTTTTTGAAAAATTTGGATTTTGATGGTTTTGGCATTGGTGGAAGTTTTGCCAAAGAAGATATGTCCACAGCAGTAAAGTGGGTAAATGAAATTTTGCCAGAAGAAAAACCTCGGCACTTGCTCGGTATTGGTGAGCCCGAAGATTTGTTTATGGGCATAGAAAATGGTGTTGATTTATTTGATTGTGTTTTACCTACACGGCTCGGGAGAAACGGTACTCTCTATACCAAGAATGGAAAAATAATAATCATGAATACAAAATTCAGAACAGATTATTCTCCAATAGAAAAAGATTGTGAATGTTATACTTGTAAAAATTATACTCGTAGCTATGTGGCGCATCTTTTTCACGGCAAAGAAATGCTCGCAGGTACACTGTCTTCAATACATAACCTATATTTTATTGTTAATTTGGTAAAAAAAATCAGACAGTCAATTTTAGACGACAATTTTTTCGAGTTTAAAGAAGAGTTTCTGAAGGGGTATTTATTAAAAAAATAATTCTTTTTATTTTAATTTAGATTCTAACTCGTCAACTCTTACTTTTAGTTTATTATGATCTTCATATTTGACTCGAGTTACAACAAAATCATCTATTCTTTTATTTGTACCTTCGAGTTGGTTTTTAACACCTTTTATTTCTTCTTTAACTTCATTAATTCTTGTATCAATTTTTTCTTCTACCTTAGAAAAACTTCTATTTATTGATTCAAGTAATTCTTTGTTTGTTATTTCCTTTTCTTTTTTATTAGTCATTTTATTTATTTTCTTGATTTAATAATTTATGTTTCTTTAAAAAATCCAGAATCGGTTTTCCGCATTTTGAACAAAAATCTTTATCCGCAAAAAGACCCATGCCAGCCTTTACGGGATCGCCTTCTAATTTCTTTTTGCAAATATCACATTTCCTAACATTAATCCCTAAAGTATATCACACTCTAAAAGTCTAGTTATCCCCACTTTTTCTCTACATTTCCCTTTGCGGGGGGGGGTTATATGTTAAAATATATAGGTTAGCGAAATATTAATATGCTCAAGAAACCATTTATAAAAAGATTACTTTTTTCAAGCTTTTTTGGTTTGTCGTTTTTCTTTGTGTTTTTCTTTTCTGCCGTTAATCCTGTTTCTGCTTTTGATTTTAATTTTGATCTAAACTCTACTACAATCAAAGCTTCCACTTTGTCTGCCAATTTATCAGAAAATGCTTGGGATTTTTATGTTGTTAATGTGGTAGAGCCAACTAATAATGTTTTACAAGAAGTAATTAATTTTTTTCTAGATTCAAATACTTACCAAGTTGTTTTGCCAGAAACTCCACTCCAAACAGTTACTTCTTTTTTAAACAATACTTATAACTCTTATAACAATTACATCTTAAGACCAGGCGTAGCAGCTATTGAAAAATCAAATGTAACTTTTACAAAAATAACTGACAATATTACAGTACCCAAAATTAGTGTTCCCAAGGTGGGCATGGTAGCAAATGTATCAAGTATTATTGATGGTGTAAACAATTTCAGTAACACTCTCTTTTCTCTCTACGACGAATATGTCATTGATCCTTTGGCACAATTGTGGGGAGGGATATTTTTTAATATTTCAAATAATTTAAACAAAGTACCGCCAACATCGGTAGTAAAAATAGAAACTCCTCCAGCCAAAACAGAGATAGAGCCTAAGCCTCTATCTGGGTCTCCAATAGTTTACCTAAACAATAATCCTTCAACCAATCGAGGTCTACAGGGTCCTCAAGGAATACAAGGACCAATGGGGCCACAAGGACCCACTGGCGAGAGAGGTTCATCTGGGAGTGACGGTAATACGATAGACACCTCTTCCTTCGTCTCTGAAACTGATTTTGATAATCAAGTAAATGCCCTCTTAAATTCTATTGAAAATGGTCTGTCAGGTTTGTCTGAATCTATCTCTGAAGAAGTCAATACAGATTTACTGACAGTAGCAGGCAATGCCACTATCGGTGGAGATTTGATGGTCAATGGGCAAGGAATATTTACCCGAGTTCCCACTCTGGCTCATGCCTTCGCTCCTTCATGGCCACTCGGTGTTTCTAATGTTGCCGATGCCACTCTCTACATTAATCCTGCTTCTTCAGTAGCAAGTGGCAACTTGATTGGCGCTGCCATAAACGGCACAGTAAAATTCATCGTTGATGCTGACGGAAATGTTTATGCCAATAATATGATCCTAAATGGGAGCGTCACTAGTGGCGCGACGACTGTTTCCAGTTTGTCGGTGTTGGACAATACTATCCTAGGAGATGCTGGCGTAGATACGATTACGGTAAATGGCAGAATTAATTCTGATTTAACCTTTACGACTGACAACACCAATGATATCGGAGCAAGCGGTGTTAACAGAGCTAGGACTGGATATTTTGGTACTTCCATAATTTCTCCTGTAGTCAATGCCACCACCGGCGTGCAAATTGCAGGTGCCGCCACGACCGGCACAATCCTGCGTGGCAACGGTACAAATTATGTGCCTACCACCGCCACTTTTGCTGATACATACACAGCCAGCAATTTGCTCTATTCCAACGGCGCGAATACTGTTGCCGGTTTAGCGACGGCTAATAGCGGAGTCTTGGTTACTAATTCAACCGGAGTGCCATCTATTTTAGGTTCTATGACCAACGGTCAATTAGTGGTCGGCTCAACCGGCGCGACTCCTGTTTTGGCAACAATTACCGGTACCACCGATCAAATCGTCGTTACTAATGGCGCGGGCACAATTACTCTTTCTATTCCGCAAAGCATTAATACCACTTCTACTCCACAATTTGCCAGATTGGGGGTCGGAGTCGCGGCGGACGCTACCAATATTCTGACCGCCACCTCCGCTTCCGCCACCGACCTTTCTAAAACTTTAAATATAACTCACACCGGAGCAATTACTGGTACAGGTTATGCCGGATACTTTACAAAAACTGGAGTATCTACAACAAATGTCGGCCTTTATGCTACTGCAACGGGAGCTACAAATAATTATGCGGCGATATTTGAGAACGGCAACGTCGGCATCGGGACGACGAATCCGGGGGCGAAGTTGTCAATCAACACTGATTATTGGAATAACGCATATTTTCCCGCTGGTACGGTTATCGGTGCATATTTAGGTGCAGCGTATGCAGGATTTTTTGCTAGTGGTGCGGGCGATACTTCTAGAATAACATTAGGAAATGGAGGAACTGGGTATCAGAGTTATATAGAAAATTTAGCGGGAGGAGCTGGTAGTCTTAGTATTGTCAATAACAATGGCCCTGTTTTGTTTAGTGGAACCGGCAACGTCGGCATCGGGACGACGGCACCAGTTCAAAAACTTGATATGGTGGTTGGGGCGGGAGATGGTACTCAAAATGAAGCTGTTGGTATCCGCTTACGAAATACTTCTGTTGTTGGTAATACAAACACTTTACAAATAGGTCTTAATTCTACATTTAATGCTGGTGCAGCACAGCCAGGCTATGGTTACCTTCAATCAGTTTATTGGGGAGGAAGTGTCAATGCCCTGATTTTGAATCCTCAAGGTGGTCCAGTTACAGTTGGAACTGCTACTGATTTTAATCCAGGAGGATTTTTAGTAAAGGGAATTACTTTAGTTTCTTCTCCTACTCGTGCTGGAAATACTTTAATGGGAGGACTAGGTTTTACACATGGAGCAGGATATACACCTATTTCCGCTTCCATTTATGGAATCTATGATAAATCTGTATGGTCTCAAGGTGCGGGTTTAGTATTTAATACAGTTTCAGGGGCAGATATTTCAGGTTCATCTGGTGTCGAGAGAATGAGAATTAGCTCAGACGGCAACGTCGGCATCGGGACGACGGGGCCAGGGTCTCATCTTCAGATTGACGGTAATATTTCAGCAGCATCTTGGACTACCGATGGTATAGCTTTTGATTCTAACGCCGCCACTTTCACAGACACCAGTACAGCCGGAGCAGGAACTGTAGCCGTAAGAACCGCTAACAGTTTCGGAGCACCAACTTTCGCATCTACAAACGCAATCACAGTAACTGACGCCTTCACTTTATATGTTCCCAAACCAATCGCTGGAACAAACACCACTATTACCAGAGCCAACTCTGCTTACTTTGAGGGGAATGTCGGGATTGGTCAAGTAGCACCAGCTTACGCCCTAGACGTCCTAGCCACCGGTACCGGAGTCATTGCTAGATTCAATAGTACCAATGCTACCGGTTGTACATTAGCTGATGGAGGAACCATCACCTGTACTTCAGATGTCAGAATGAAGAAAAACATAGAAGATATTACTTATGGTCTAGAAACCATCAAAGGTTTAAGACCCGTCTTATTCAATTGGAAATATGAAGATGATACTACTTCAAAAAACCTCGGTTTCATCGCTCAAGAAGTGGAAGCCCTAGTACCCAAACTCATCGCTACTGACGAAAACGGCATGAAGTCTTTAAATACCACCGCTATGATTCCTATTTTAACCAAAGCCATACAAGAAATGAATCTAAATCTTGAAGGAGTTGCAGGTACGATTACTCCGCTCGAAGCCTCTCCTAATGAATCTTTTGTCACTACTTTTTTTGATAATTTATTTAGCAAAGTTACCGTTTGGCTCGCTGATGCGGGGAATGGAATTGGTAAGATATTTACAACCGAAGTGGAAACCAAAAATCTCTGCGTCTCGGATGATAGCGGAGAAAAAACATGTATTACAAAATCACAGCTCGATGCCTTACTTTTAAATGCAACCGTCAGCCCTGCACCTGTGCCAGTACCCGAACCAATACCGGACCCTGTTCCAACTCCAACTCCAACTCCAACTCCTGATCCAACACCATTACCAGATCCTGTACCTGTAGTACCTCCGACATGTACTCTGCCTCAAGTCTTAGATACAACCACGAATACTTGCGTAGATCCCGCGCCAGTAATTCCGACTTGCACCCTGCCTCAAATTTTAGAAAATAATGTTTGTGTAGATCCTGTACCAACTCCACCTGCTGACACCACACCGCCAGTAACGCCATAAAAAACATATTTTTGTATCACGAATAGCAGGTTGAACGTCCAAAAACACGGAAAGTAATGATATTTTAACCCCCGTGGGTCGTGATATGGTGCAAAACTGTGGTATAATATAAAAATGGAAAAAGATGACGAAGTTGAATTACCTACGATTAATTGGCTTCCTCCTGATACCCCTCTGCAACAAACGATCGGAGAAAGTCGCATAGCGGACGCTTGTCAATATTGTAACTCTAAAAATTTCGTCAAGCGGGGCACTCGCCAGAATCAATATCAAAGTGTCCAGCTTTATTTGTGCAAAAATGAAGAATGTGGTCGCACTTTTACCGCACAAGACGTGAAAGGCAAACATTTTCCGTTGAATGTGGTGATTGAGGCTATGAGTTATTATAATCTTGGATTTTCATTAGAAGAAACTTGTAGGATTATAAAAAAGAAATTCAACGTAGCTCCGGATGCTGCGACTCTTGGAAGCTGAGTAGACGAATACAAAGAACTTTGTCGCTATGAACGTTTGCGTCCATATGCAATAAAAATGTGCCAGCCAAAAGATACGATTGAAGTCGTCTCTATGGCGCATCGGCAACTTTACCGTTTTCGTTATCATCGTCCGAAAACCGCCCTAATGTTGACGGAATTTAAAAATCGCAACCTTCGTCGTTTGCAAGAATATTTGAACGCGGTTTCGAGTGAGACACCGCACCAATATTTTCAGGACGGTGAGCGCATGAGCGATGTGCGGAGTAAGTTTAGCACCGCAGATATGATTGTAAAATCAAAAAATAATTATGCGAATCGATTGGCAAAATTCGTCTTGCAGACGGTTTCTGAAAATAAGGCTCGCCATGAGGCGCTCCAGCGGTTTTTTATTGCGAATGATTCCTGTACGGTGGCGACGGAAGTGCCGGTGTATATCAGGAGAGAAGATGTGGAACATATGGAAAACGTGCTGAAGTTTAAGGTTGTCGGAGAGAGTGGACTTGAGTTTAAAGGGAAAAAAGAGGGACAGCTGCCAAAAGGCAATTCAACATCGGCAGCTCTACGCAGCCTACCTCGGCTGCTAACTGGACACATTGATCTTGTGCAGATAAGGAATGGTCAAGTTCACATTATGGATTACAAGCCGAATGCGGCTAAAGAGCGCCCCATCGAACAGCTCACATGGTATGCGTTAGCGCTTTCACGCCTCACCGGTCTGCGGCTTTTTGAATTCACTTGCGCCTGGTTTGATGAAAAAGATTATTACCAATTTTTTCCGTTGCATGTGGTAAAAAAATTGCAAACTAAAGCAATAAAACCACGGAAGCGTATAATAAACTTTAAAGATGGCACTAAAGTCGAGGTACCGAGGGAAAATCCGGGGAAAGTCATAATTGTTTAATTTTATGGATAAAAAATGGGATAAAACAAAAAATGAATATGTAGGAGGGTATAAACCATCGGGTAGTTTTGGTAGCGGGAGTTACAAAAAATCGTTTACGCCAAAACGTCCAGTCAAAACTTTTCGCGATTTGGATGTCTACCAAGGAACCGTGGAATGTTCAGTTTTGATTACAAAAAATATTGCCCCCGCTCTCATCAAGTTGAAATATGCTTACGGAGAGCGCTTGAGTGATTGTGCACTCGCCGTTCCGCTTTTCATTGCCGAATCGCACTCGCTCCGTTTTGCAGATTTTGCGCTCGGTGTCGGTTATTTGGAAAAAGCAATGTCGGCATCGAATAAAATGGTCGTGTATTTGGAACATGCCAAAGGAATTTACGGCGCCAAACTCGACCAAAACCTGATTGAAGATATTATCGGGAGGTATGTGAGCTGTCGCATAAAAATGTTTCATTTGGAAAAATCTTGGAAGCGTTTTCGGACAGAATACGGCGACGAGAAAAAGGAAAAAGGAGCAGGCGGATTTAAATACTAGTTGATTTATTTATGAAGCAAAAATCAATTGTTTTTACCCCAACTTTGTTTTACGAATATGCGATTTGTCCACACTGGATTTGGCACGATCGTTTCAGCGATCCGAAAGAAAAAGGCGAAATGCCCGAGCTATCTTTGCGGTTGTTTGAACAAGGTGTACTGCACGAAAAAGATTATATAAAAGACCTGATATTTACTCAAGTTAAAGCAGTTAATTTGAAGGTGGCGTTTACACAGACTATGAGCTTAATGCAAGCAGGTGCAGAGCTCATATATCAAGGAGTTATCCAATTTGAACAAGATGGCATTTTATATCAAGGCCGTCCCGATTTACTTAAAAAAGTATCGGGAAAATCTAAATTTGGAGATTACTATTACCAACCGATAGATATTAAATCAACAAAAGAGATAAAAACTGAACATGAATATCAGTTAATTTTTTACGGATTAGTTTTAAAACATGTTCAAGGAATATTCCCCAATGAAGCAGCTATTATTAATAAAGATAAAAAAACTGTTTTGTTTTCAATGAGTGAGGAAGAACAACGAAAAACAATAGGGCATATGAAAGAAATTATAGCTGTTTTAGAGGGTAATAAACCACTCTTGAAATTGGTTTCCAGTTGCAAAGACAGCCCTTGGTATAAAAAATGCGTGTCTGAAGCGGAAGCCAAGAATGACATTGCTTTACTATATCATTTGGACTCTCGAGCTTATCCAACCTTACGCGCTTATGGCATTAACACGGTAGCGGAAGCAGCTAATATGGATATTGCCACGCTCCCTAAAATTCCGTATGCTAGTCGGGAAACCTTGGAGAGAGTCAAGTTGCAAGCAGAGAGCCTTTTGGAAAACAAACTTAAGTGGATAGCCAAACCAGTATTATCTAACGCCAAGTTGAAAATCTTTTTTGATATTGAAGGCGATCCACTATTGCAGACTCAATATATGTTTGGTTTTTGGATTTCTGGCGATCCAGAGTTTAAATATGCTCAAATTGGTCACGTTCGGAAACATAAAGACGAAGGTAAATACTTTCTATACTTTTTAGCCGAAGACCCAAGCGAAGAAGAAATGATGTGGAAACAATTTTTACAATGGCTGGATATTTTACCTAATGATGATTACGCAATATTTCACTATGCCAAATATGAAAAAATATGGACCCAAAAACTGAAGGAAAAATATGGCGGGTCCAAAAAGTTCACAGAGTTTCATTCAAAACTATTTGACCTAGAAGATGCACGCAAAGAATCAGTTATCTTTCCTCTTTATTTTTATTCCATTAAAGACATCGCTAAGTCAAAATTTGTCAATTTTAAGTGGCGACATGAGAAAGCAGGTGGCGCTCAGAGCATCTTTTGGTATGAAAAGTGGTTGGAAGAAGTGAATTGTGATGTTCTTAATGATATAATTGATTACAATGAAGATGACGTCAGAGCGACCGAGTTTTTCTATCTTTGGTTAAAAAACTATTGCATTTTTTGACTTTTAATAAGTGTGGGGGTATACTAAATCCTGTTTTTAATTTTTAACCCAATGCCGAATAAAAAAATAAAAAACTCAAAGAGACCACAGAAGAATTGGAAAAAGTTTTGGAAGCTAGGAGCTGATGAATTTAACACTCAGTATTTTGGAGTGAATAAAGACGGCGAGCTCACTGCGACTGAAGGTCATCACATTTATAATTTAAATGACATAGCTCATAAATTTGGTACACCTCTCCAAGTTATTTTTCCTTTTATTATAGAAGACAGACTCAAGGACTTGATTGGATATTTCCAAGCCTATATGAAGATTTATGGCTATAAAGGAAAGTTCTTTTATCACTATCCAATGAAGGTAAACCAAAATAAAGAATTTATCCTTCCGCTTCTTTCTGAAGGCGCAAACTTGGAAGTAACTTCTGCTAACGAGCTTTGGTTGGTAAAAAAGCTTTGGGAAGGAGAAAAATTTAATAGTAAGATTCGAGTACTATGTAACGGTCCAAAGACACATCAATATTTAGATTTGATAGAAGAATTACGAGGGAAGGGAATGAACATTGTGCCTATTATAGAATCCAACGAAGAGATAGAGAGAATATTAAAACATAAAGGAGATGTAGGGGTGCGAATAGATATGGACATCAAGGCGGACACACACTGGGACAAGAAATTTGACCGTTTTGGTCTTTCAGAAAAAGATGTTTTGGGTTTGGGTAAAATAAAAAATTTAAAAATACTTCATTATCACCTTGGTTCACAAATAAAAACACAAAAAAGTATTTTAGATGGAATCAAGCATGCTTTTAGTATTTATACACAACTTCAAAAGACTCATCCTACTTTAGACACTTTGGATATTGGTGGGGGATTTGGTATTCCTTATGAAAAGAAAAAGTTTTATACCGCTAAGGGTGTTTCTAGTAAAATAATTAAAGTATTAAAAAATTTGTCAGATAAGGCTGGTATTAGACATCCAAACCTAGCAGTAGAATGGGGACAATATATAGTGGCTCCTGCACAGATAACGATCTACAAAGTTATTTCTAAAAAAATAATTCCAAAAGCCAACGCCAGAGCTTGGTACATTGTAGATGGAAGTTTCATGAATGATCTCAAGGATACTTGGGCGATACACCAGAAATGGCACATTATACCTGCAAACAATATGCATGGTGCACTGAAGACCGTGTGGCTCGCTGGGAGTACTTGTGACTCGGATGATAAATATACAGCTGGAGGAAATTATATTTTAATGCCAAAGCTTCATAATGAAAAAGAAGATCAGCTAGTGGCTATCTTTGATACAGGCGCATACCAAGACGGACTCGCTTCTCATCACTGCCTACTCGCAGCACCTCTTAAGATAATAGCTCAGGACGGAATGATAAAAATTGCTCGTAAGCGTGAAAATGCTGAATCTATTGGTAAACTTTTTGGTTGGACTAATGGAGATCATAAATAAAATATGAAAAATTTTAAACAGCTATTTTCTCACGATTCGCGTTCTATCTTTTTTAAGATTTCCTTTTTTTTAGTTATTTTTTTATTTTTTATTTTTTATTTTTCTCAAAAATCTGGAGAGATTAAAATAGTAAAAATTGCAGGGCAGGAAATAAGGGTAGAATTAGCAAGAACACCAGAAGCTCAACAGCAAGGGTTGAGTGGCAGAGAAAGCTTAGAGGATAATACTGGAATGTTGTTTGTTTTTGAAAACCCAGGTATATATTATTTTTGGATGAAAGACATGAAATTTCCCATTGACATGATTTGGATTAATGAAGAACAAAAAGTGGTTCATATAAAAAAGAATGCAAAACCAGAATCATTTCCTGAAAGTTTTGGAAATGATGAAAATGCAAAATATGTTTTAGAAATTCCTGCCGGTTTTTCTGATACGAATAATCTAAAAGAAGGGGACAGTGTTATTTTTACATATTAGAAATTTAGCAAAAGAAAATCCCCCACTTTTGGTAGGGGATTTTCGTTTTTTACAGGTATCTATAAGCCGAATTTTGTATTTAATGCCAAAGCATTATAGATAGCAATTTATCTAGGCCTGAAATTGCTCTCAGGCTCAAGCGATTCTCCCCCACACCTTTCGGAATGATGCGCATTTGCGCGTTGCTTTTAGCAACTTCATTCTGAAAGGTGTGGGGGCACGATCTTGCACAGAGGTAAGGGTTTAGCCGTTTCACCCTTCGACTTCGCTCAGGGCAAGCCCTAAGTTTATATGAAGATTTATCCATTTCTGGATACCCTAACCCTTTCGAGTTAAGACGTCTCTGCTCGCACCTATGTATCACTACATACGGGGGTTACCCGCTACCATTCCCATCTCTTTCGAGACTCGCTGTGTTCGGACTTTCCTCTATATAGCTTGCGCCATATAGTAGCTATCCGATACCTGCAAGGGTATTATACAACGCTTGCTTTATTTATTCAAGTATGATATACTATGTTTGTGAGTGTGAGGTTGTTCTCACATTTTTAAATAGACAACATAAGTGCCGCAAAAGACGCCCCTCGGGGCGTCTTTTGTTTTGTATGGGCTTAACTTGCAGAACAGGGTGAGGGTGTTATAATTTAAGTATGAAAATAGAATCATCGAATTTAAACGAGAATATTAATTGGACCAAGACTTACAGGAAGCTAATAGAGGATTTGCGAACTAGAGCTAAACAGGAAGGAAGAAACCCAGATCAAGTGGTGAGAGAGCTTAGCGAAGAAGCTCAAAAAGACTTAGTTTCAAAGCAAGCACTCGAAGAAACATCTCTTAGTGTAGCGAAAGGGCTAAATCATTAATATTTAAAAAATAAAGAATAAATACATCATGTTGAAAAAAATAAATTTCTCTAGCACAGGTAAACTTCTTCTTTTTTTATTTATAATTTTACCTTTTCTTTTTCAAGGAAATACTCAAACTTTCGGACAAACTGTTTCGGGTTGTACTTCTTCTGGACCATATAACACGATTACAGGCGAACTTTGTAATACTGGAACTGCGAGTGGGTGTCTCCCTGGTTATTTATTTAGCTCAACGACAGGTAAGCTTTGTCCAGTTGTAACTTCTACCACTCCACCATCAACTCCTTCTGTGGGTTCTTTGGCAACCTTGAACTATGTAAAAGATTTATTGAGAATTAGATCTACATATCAATATCCTCAATTTATATATGGAGCTACTGTGGCAAATAACAAATTTATATTTAGAGGGAAAGGTTGTTTGCAAAATATGGCAAATACGGGTACTGGTGGAGGTGTGTGGATTGCATCAGAAGATGGTTCCACTATTACTGAAAGAGATACTTGCATGGATGCTGGTGCGCCACAAAGAAATAGAGGTGCTTCTTTTCACGGACAGACTACTTCTGGTAATATCTTTTTAAACTGGAGTGGAGATGGATTTGTTAAGGAAAATATTTCTGCCGGTCCCGAAGAGGCAAATCACGCTGTGTATTATAGTAAAGCTGGAATTCCTAGATCATCTTCTCCTTTGCACCTTTATAATAATGATTTAATTGTTTTAAAAAATAGAATACTTGCACCCAATTCTCGTAGGGATTATTCTTCCCGTGATTTAATAAGCTTGCCCGACTGGAAACTTATTGGGACTGCCGCTGTTCCTTCCGGATTTGAAGGAAGAAGTTTTTCTGGTTTTGGTTTTGGTGATTTTATGGTTTATCCTGTTGATGGATCTCTTTTCTCAGTTTCCAAAACTGGTGAAATTAAAAAAATCAAAAATCTTCCAAGTGCTGAACATATTTATCGTATTGGAAATTCCTTAAGTTATGGTTTTGACTATTCCACGACACCAGCAAAGCTTGCTGTTATGGAGGTCAATAGATCATATGTTGTGGGTCAACAATTTGCTAATAATCGTAAAATATCCGTTTACAAGCTTTCTTTGGGTGGTGTAACTTTAGACAAAGTAATTAATCTTCCAGATGATGATGCTTTTCCATCAGTGAGAGGAGATTATGCTTTGAACAGTTTTGGAATTTGGGGTGATTATGTTGTAGTAGGAGCTCAGGATAGAAGTTATAAGTTCCACGAACTTCAACTTTGGAAGGGGGGTCAAAAAATACACACTCTTACAATAAACAACGAAGCTGCTCCAGACCACATATTAATTTCTAAAAATGGATATGTGGCAACTTCAATGTGGTCAAGTACATTTAAAGTTCTTGGAGAATTAAATGATGATGGACAACCTAAAACTGAAGGAGGAACAGCAGCCATTCTTTATAAAATTAAAGTACCTACCTCAAATACAATTCCAATTCCAGGGCCAGGAGGCATTCCGGTGGATGTAAATTGTGACAATGCTTCAGGTAGCTTGGCTGATCTTTGTAAGCAGTATAAAGAGATATTAAGAAAAACCTGTCTTGTGGCTCCAAATATTGCTATTTGTCAGAATCAGTAAAAGTTAACATAATTAAAAACACCCTGTTTAAACAGGGTGTTTTTAATTATGGTGGACCTGAGGAGACTCGAACTCCTTACCCCCTCATTGCAAATGAGGTGCTCTACCAGATGAGCTACAGGCCCTTAAGAACACAAAGATATTCTAACTTATTTTACCAATAATGCAAATCTTTTGGATATCTTTTTTATAGTGTACAATTGCGAAATGCGTTATAAATTCTTTACTAATTCTGAAAAGGCCTGGCGAGCTATGTTTGATGTTATAAAAGACGCAAAAAAGTCTGTCTATCTCGAGATGTATATTTTTGAAAATAACATGGTGCAATACGACTTTTTGATGTTATTAAAGAAAAAAGCTGAAAGTGGAACTCGGGTGAGGATAGTGTTAGATTCTTTTGGAAGTGCTGGATTAAATAAAATAGATATAGCTTCTTTGAAGGAAAGTGGTGCAGAGATTTTTTTCTTTAGTCATTTTTTACACAGAATACACCGAAAGATTTTGGTGATTGATGAAAAGATTGCTTTTATAGGCGGAGTAAATTTTCACCAAATTTCTAGACGTTGGAATGATTTGACGGTACAAGTAAAAGAGGGGAAACTCGTATTGTCTATTATTGGGTCTTTTGCGAAGGTGTACAGAGAGTGCGGAGGAAGGGATCCAATAATTCTTGCTCAAAACAAAAGTTTGGTTTTAGATAAGACACACACTTGGCTGATAGAACATTTTCCAATAAGAAACAAAGCAAGTTTGAAAAGGATTTATAAGAAAAATATAAGAAAAGCGCAGATGAATATAATTTTAGCGACTCCTTATTTTATGCCTAGGCATTGGATGATAGCAGTTCTTCACCAAGCAGTCTTGCGA
The DNA here is from genome assembly GCA_964484005.1 of uncultured Candidatus Saccharibacteria bacterium. GTDB lineage: Bacteria > Patescibacteriota > Minisyncoccia > Phycocordibacterales > UBA9973 > UBA9973. The sequence goes on from CAZADR010000001.1 coordinate 68,521, forward strand.
GGTGTAAGGGTGGAGGTTTTGGTACCCAGAATTACAAATCATTACTGGGTAAATCGTGTTAATTATTTTTTTATGTTTAAACTTTCGAAACTTGGAATTAATTTCTATTTAGAACCAAAAATGAATCATGCCAAAGTTATGGTTGTTGATAATAAAGAAGGGATTATGGGTTCTCATAATTTAGATTTTCTTTCTTTTGAAATAAACTCTGAAGTCGGGATATTTTTAAAAGATAAAGATGCAGTACAAAAGCTCGTGCAAATCATGACAGATTGGAAAAAAGATGCAGTTCTTTTTGATGCCCCAAATTATAAGCCTAAAATTATAGATTATATTTTGTCTCCAATAATTAGTCTTTTCTTGAAGATTTTCTAAGACAATAATAATTGTTTGTTTTTTGTTAGATTTCTGTTAATATGACTATATATTCCGGGGTAGCTCAGCGGTAGAGCGGTCGCCTGTTAAGCGATTGGTCGTAGGTTCGATCCCTACCCCCGGAGCAATGTTTTGTATTTAGTGCTATTTTCACTTTTTACCTTACTGGTATTAGGTTTTTTGAGTTCGAATTTATTTTGAGCGTCAATTCTCTCTTGAATCCTCTTTGAAATCTTTTTTACTGAACTCTTTAAAACAGTATCAGCTTTCTTGTCTTTCAAGATTAGGTTCGCGAAAATGTGAGATAAGAGCAACCGGCGTTCTTCTGGGCTTCTCTTTTCGTATATTTCTCTGGCCCGGCGTGCGAGATCCAAGATGTTTATATACAACTCAAAATATTTTGTTTCCTCGTTCTTCAACTTGGTTATTTGATTTTGGATTTCAGCTTGCTCGGTGTTTATCTCTTTCTGCTTCGCTTCCCACCTTTCTTGGGTTATTTTTTCGGACAATCTGTCATTGTAGAGTATATCCAGTTGCCTCTGTAAAGCGTTATAGCGAAGATCTAGGGCTTTAAGAGTATTTTCCTTGTATTCGGATTCTAGCTTATGATCTGCCTTAATTTTGTCCCTTATGAGGTCTGCCTCTTTTTCAGTTATATTCTCAAAGAAACGGAATGCTCCTATCAAGGAAACATCCAGATCAGTTTCTTTAGTCATTCCTTTTTGGGAACAGGGCCGGTTGTGTTTGCAAGAATAATAAACAATTCCTTTTTGTATCTCACCACTTATTGAACCTCCACATTCTCCACACTCAATCATTTTACTGAACTGAAAGGTATGTCTTTTGTAATGCGGTGATTTACCTCGTGTAAGTGTAAATTGCACCTTATCAAAAAGCTCCTTCGATACCAACGGTTCGTGCTTTCCGTTATGCACAAAATCGTTCCATCTTAATAATCCCATATAAAATGGGTCGCGTAGTATATCTTCCAATCTACTCTTTGAGAGCTTACTACCATTTCTAGTTCTTAATCCATCCTCATATAATTTTTCCCGCAAACCAGTTAGAGAGTAATTTCTGGTTGCGTAATACTCAAATGCTTTCTTGATAAAGCGACTTTTATCTTCATCTATGATATGAATTTTGTGTCCCTTTTCACCGATCGTTTTATATCCTATTGGAGGTTTTGCCGGTAGCCATCCCTGTGCAATTTTTTCTTTCTGACCCTTTTTAACTTCTTCCGAAAGATTAGAAATATACTTCTTCGCAAGGACTATTTCAATATCCCAACGAAACTTCTCGTCTGATTTGGCGTATCTGTGTATTACTAGATTTTGTTTCACGAAATGTATCTGGTGTTTTTCGTCTGCCTCTATCCAATCATTCGCAGTTATTGCGTCCACAAAATTTCTTGTAAGACGATCCACCTTTTCACAAAGTAAAATAGGAACATCTTTCTTTTTTAGATATTCCATCATTTCCCCGAATATCTTTCTTTGCTTTGCGCCACTAGCAGATTCTGCCGGAGCGAATGACCTAACTACCTCAAAACCTTTCCTGTTTGCATATTCTACAAGCAACTTCTCTTGGGAGGGCAAAGAATAACCAGTTTCTTCTTGTTCCTTTGAGGATACTCTGCAATAAATTACGCATTTGATTCTAGTTAGATTCATACATTTTTATTATACAATTAAAGTTGATAATCTCAAAAATAGTTTTTAACCACCAGCTAAAAATGTCATTTTATCTCTTATTTCTTTTTTTCTTTTATTTATCTCTTCTTGCTCTTCCAAATTGCTTCCAAAGCATATATCTCTGTTTGTTTTCTCTGGGGTATTCTCTGTATAGATAGTTTGCTTAAATTTACTAGCCAGTTTGCAGGATTCAGCAAACTGGTTTGCGGACACTGGCATATTTATAAAAGATTTTAGTATAGCGACAAGTTTATTTTTGTTTATGTGGAAGTACCTCTTTCTAGGAATACCACGAAGTTCTACTTCAAGCACATCGAGTTTCTTCCAAATTTTTATCGCCTTTTCTTGTTGGCTTCTAGTTAAACAGCTTTCTTGGTAAATTTCCCTTATTGTTTTATAAGTCCAATCTGGGTCTGAACCTTTGTTATCCCAATAGAGTAACTGTGATAGAAAAAGCCCAGCAGTTGCACTTTTAGCTAATCTGCCGAGTATTGGATTAAATGCGATAGGTTTTGCACCCAATATTTCAATAATAAGAGAGTTGTAGTTTGTATTAGCCCTGCCTTGATTTTTGTTTTTCATATCAGCTCTTTTATTTTTTAATGATCAGAACCTAAAACTGACCCACTAGGAGCTGATACTAATGGGTCTGTTTTAAGCACCGATTTTTCTTTTTGTTTATCCTCGTAATCAAAACGTGCGAGCAAATCAAAAAAGGAAGACAGCTCGTCCAGCTCTTCTTTGTCTAAATGTTCTATTGAGGTGAGATTGTTATCTTCGCTATACACTTGGGTCTTTTTTTGACCCCGTTTGTTTATTGCGACAAATAAAAAACGGATTGTCCCGTAGCAGAATCCGTAGCAAGAGGTTTTGGATCTCTATCTCAAGAGATCGCCAATGTATTGAGTTACTCAGATTATAGCACTTCTTATAATACCGGCAAATATGTTATCCACACTATTATTTATCGTTATCTTTCTTCTTCTTTTCAGCTTTAGGTTTTTTAGATTTTTCGCGAGCTATTTTTTCTTCCATTTCCTTGCCAAATTTACTATCCACAATAAAAGAACCCCACACTTCAAAAATAAATTTATCTATATCATATTGTTCAACAACTTGATACATCATTGCTTCTGCATCATCGCGGATGCTCAATGATCCGTTAATACTTTCTCTTTCGTAATCATCGCGCCACCTCCATAATTCTCGTTTTAATTGATCCTTATGAGGTAATCCCAAAACATTGTGGTCTTCAGGATCAACTCCGGCAGGCAAATTAGTAAGGTGTTTTGCAAAATACTTTGCTTCAAATTCTGTGATTTTTATTTTCAGATCAGCAAATATATCCATCCATCCCTTTTTTAGAGCAATAATGCCTAAATAACAGGCCTTTTCTAAAACTCTTGGTTCGTTGTATCCATATCCTCTTGTAGTTTTTTGCAAAGTATCTTTTGTTATTGAATAAAGACAATTTATACAATCTTGAACGAGCGCTTTGTCTTCCAATTTTTCTGCTACAATTATGCCTGTTTTTGCAACACTATCTGTAAGGGTGTTGAAAGGATTTGAGCCACCATCAAACTTCTCGGCGTGGCTTACAAAAAAACTTGGCAGGTGGATGTTCCAAGCTAGACGGCTTTTTAATTCAGTCACATCTTTTTTAAAATCATCATCTTGTATTAGATCAACTATAAGATTATTTATATTGAACAGAAGACGACCTATACTATCAGTAAGAGTTGTGTCACAGCTTTTTACTGTTTCCGATAAAATCCGCAAACTCATATTTAATTCACGAAAGAACTCTATTAGATTTCTTTTATACCTATCCTTTTCTCTTGTATCTGTAATTTTAGAATAATGTTCCATTATTACCGCAAGGGTGGTGTAAAACTCATCATAACCCTTACTTAAACTGAAACGAGTTTGTATATCGTCAGGAAGCAAACCAGCTTTAATAAAATTATTGATGTGATTTGCGATGGTAGCAATGTTTTTTAAAGCGCCCTTGATATGTATCTGTCTATCAATATCAGGACTAGTAAATACTGCGCTAATGATACGAAGAAATGTCGTGGAACAGAGATCCACAATAATGGTTTGTTTTTGAGATAGACCATAAATGGCTACACTCATTATTTTATCTAGTAGTCCGTGAAGTGTTAAAGAAAGTCCTTTCTGTGAAGCTATAACTGCGATATCACGAAGCACTTGCAAACCTTTATAAACGACCTCTATATTTTTTGCTCGTTGTCCGCTTTCAATGTAAAAGTTTAAATTTCCCAGTATTAGATCTAATATGGGGTTTTCGTTTCTCTGGCTTATGAAAGTGATTTCTTGTGCCTTGCCTGCCAATCCGCGATAAATATCAATTATATAGGTAGCAAGTTCGTCCTTGCCATCTTTGATAAACTTTTCTCCCGCCTTATTTAATCTTTCAAGATTTTTATTAACGAAAGTTTGGCTATCACTTTCTACTGCAAGAAATACTGTGCCAGATGGTAGTATGAGGGATGAGGTTTTTCGTGCTTCAAAAAATCTAATCAGTATTCTATAAACTGCTGTGAACCCTCGCTTGGTAGTGCCTACCTCTTGCTTGTCGCTTAATTTTAATGAAATCTCTACAAGATTTTCTATTTGCCTATCAAGGTTTATCATAAACGGCTGTAAAAATTGATTATATGCTTGGGCAAGTCCCATATCGTTAGTGATAGAGGGATTTCTGGTGTGAAGCAAATCAGCTAACCGTTCTGCATCGGATTGCAATTTATTTAAAAATCTCACTCCCTCTTTTTCTAAAAAAGAAATTGCTTCTGACGGGTTTAGTTTTTGCCGGACATTTTTATATTGCCAATCTATCAAAGCAAAAACGGCTCCAACTAATACAAGAGATAACAATACTATTCCCGAACTGATGTTATGTAAAATTGTTGTTAAACTTCCAACATAAAGCCCACCGCCTAAAAATAAGAGTGTGATAATTATCACTACAAAATAAACAAACTTTTCTTTCCAGTCGTGTATAAAAACCTCAAAATACTGGGATGAGTAAAGCTCTGCCGCACTCTGAATAAGGAAAATTGAAATAGTGAATACTATCGCAATAGTGCCTCCGGTCATTGCTCCGAGAGCGACTAGATAATTGCTTAAAATATCTTGCGTAAAGTTTAGTCCGCCAAAATAATTTACTATTAAGCCAATACCAAGACCGATTACTAAAAAAGATAGTCGTCTCATCCAGCCAAAATGTTTTCCCAGAGATGATAAAAATCTTTTCCATCTTCCCAGATATAACCACATTGTCAGCTTGTAGCTATATTTTAGGTATTGAAGCCATCCCTGTTTCCACTCTTTTATTTCTGCTAATAAAAGTTTCATAATAAGCTGTATCTTAACATTTTGGGCTTAAAAAATATACTGAAATTGGGTTTCTGGCAAAATCTCAAAAAATTGCAATAAGACAAGAGTAATTATATAATTATTGGATAACTTAATAAGAAAGACCTAAACCCTGTGGATGGCCTTAAAACTATAGGATATGGTCGCAAAGTCGGATCACGCATAAAGAACCCATCGCAGGGTTGCGTGATCCGCCATATCGGGAAACCGGTATGAGAGGTTTCGGCCTCTACCTGTGGTGGGCTTTTTGTTTTAGTAAAATTATATGAAAAAATTCTGGCAAATATCGAAAATAGCAATAGCAAGTATAGCAATATTTTCATTTCTCGTTCTTGTATTTTTAGTTATTATTGTTTGGGATGATACTGACACAGAAACATCACAAAATGCGGATTTTTTAGCTAAACAACAAGAAGCACTTAATAAAGCAATAGATGAGATCGAAACAAAATCAAATCTAGAAACAGATGAATTAAAGAAAGAGATTGAAAATTTAAAAAGTAAAACCACCAAACAAACTCAAAACCAACAACAAGCTAATAATAACATTGCTGAATTAAAGAATGAGTTAAAATCCACTGATGCTTTAGTTAATGAAAATTATGACGAACAATCTGATGTTGTCTTAGATTCCATTGCTAAAGTTGCTTGTTTTTTAACTAAAAATAAGACCATTTTTGGTTCGGGTTCAGTATGGGGCGTAGGTGATGATTATTATTTAGTTACCAATAAACACGTTTTAGAAGAAGCAGATAGAGAAGATGAAAGTTGCGCTATATCGATTGCTAGAGATTGGAATGCAGTGGCTAATGATGTTGAAAAGGCCTATCAAGATGATAACTTACTTATATATAGTTTAGACCTGAATTATACCTATTGGGAGATAGATGGGTTTGATTTTGCAATCACTAAAATAATTGAAGATAAGCAACCACTCTCTTTTCTCGATGATATTGCGATGGAAACAAATGAGACTGAGTGTAATGAGAATTTAGGGGTTGGAGAAAAAATAAAAATTATAGGATTTCCTTATACTAGTTCTGTTGCTCTACCCACTATTACAGAAGGAATTATTTCAAGTTTTGAGTATATTGGTGATAGTAGTTACTATATAACATCTGCAAAAATTGAACACGGAAATTCTGGCGGAATGGCGGTAACTAATAACTATCATTGTCTGATAGGTATACCCTCTGCTGTTGTTGTCGGTGATTCAGAGAGTTTAGGAAGGATTCTTGTTTTAACAGAGAAAGATTTAAAAACTCTTTTTGATCAGATTTAGTAGATAATTTATGGAAAAAGAAAAACCTAGATCATTTAGATTAAGTCGAGAAACAATGTTTGATAATACCATTTATGGAGATATGTCTAAAAAAGATTGGTGGAAGTTTAAAAAGGTAAGTTACAAAGTAAATTATAGAAATCTTGCTTTATTATTTATCTTTTTCTTATTTCTAATACCAACGTTATTCCCTGTTGGTAGCATTGCTCTCATTATTTGGATTATTTTATGGATAAAACATAAACTATCTCAACCAAGAGAGGTTGTTATTGCTTCAAAAACGCTTACTCCGGAAGATATTAAAAAATTTCTTGGAAATGGAGCAGATAACCTAACCAACGAAGAAGCCCAAAAACTTTTTATGGAATTACCTGTAGAAAAACAAATGGAAGCTGTTTTTAGCAATTCTCCAAAGGAGTTAAAAAGAGAAAGAAACGTAAAAATAATTGTGAGCATTATTGTTCTAGTTGGCCTAGCGGTATTGCCTTTTTTATTACTAAATTAAGCAGATAATAATTTATGAAAAAATTAAAAGTTAATAAAAAACAAAATGAATAATAGCTGGGGTGTTGGACTTCTGATTGGTGGAATTATTGGAATATCTATAGGCGCAACTTTTGGGCCTTCTAAAAAAGACTATGAACGAGCAAAAGGGCAATGTTATATCGTCCGAGATGATTATAGTTCTGCTCTTGAAGATGCCACTTCAAGTATTGAGGAAGCAAATAGCCAAATAGCTGATGGGCAAGGTTATGCTTGGTCTTCTTATAATGAAATGGGAGAGGCTTTAGAGAATTTATACGAAGTTGATGATGCTGACAATCCCGGAACTACTTGTTATTAGAAATTAGCTAATGCAATGAAATACTACTTTAAAAAATTTCTATACTTTACCATAATGATCGCATTTTTCTATATGACTTTTTATATTCTCGGTGGATGGGCGTTATTTTTTTGGGTGCCTTTTATATTTTATCAATTAGAGTAATTAAGTATCTAGTTCTAAAAATTATATGGAAAACAATGATAAAAAAATGTGGGGTCTTGAATCAGATACATATGATAAATTGGCAAGTAGTCATTCTAGGGCAAATATATTTTTATGGATTGTTGGGGGCTTAATATACAATTTTTTTAATGGCGATTTAATAAGTTTGTCATCTGTCTTAGTTGTTTTCCCCGGCATATTTATTGCTTCTTTTGCTTCAATTCCAACCTTCTGGGTTAATGTTAAAAAAATGCAGATACTCCAAAAAACAAATAATATACTAGTGCTAATAGGATTCACTATTTGGTATGCGGTTGATCTTATTTTTCCAATTCTAATGAGTATTCTATTTATCAAGTTTATTAGTTTGTTTAATTAAATTTTATAGAAGATTATATGGAAAAATTAAAACAATACAAATATATAATTTTAATAGTATTGCTAACTTTTGGGTTTGTTTTTTATTGGTATGAATGGAGACCACACGGAATATAACAAATCACGCAAGAAGAAGTAATTATTATTTAATGTTATAATATAACTATGAAAAACAAAACCCCAACAACACGAGAATTAGTAGATAATACATATATTGATTCTGCGTTGCGTGGACTTAAACGTCTTTTAGATGACGACTTTAGGGATGGTAAAATTAGTGAAACTGAATATAAAAAACGATCAGATAAATTTACAGAAGCTATAAACGCCCCAGAATAACCCTAGAAATAGGTTTTTTTGATGGGCTAGAATCTGTTGGAATTAAATATAATTACTTCACCCATTTCTTCCCAGTTAATTTTTCCAGAAGCATCTCTCTCAACTGTTGATCAGAATATCCAGCAAACTTATTAATATGATGTTTGTCCGGAGAGTATAGACCCTTTAACTTATAAGCCATATCTAGTCCATCTATTATCGCCCTATTATTATCGACAGAATAGAAAGCTATTTTACCTTTTGCTGATTCTTGTATTACAACGACTTTTAATCTAGCATCCTCTAAACATTCTTTTATTTCTTTGTCTTTCATTTTTTTAGGAAAGCTAAAGTGTTTTATTTCTTTTGCTTCTAAAAGTTCTAAATGTTTATTCACTAAAAACTCATCATCTATAAAAGATTTCATTAAAACATCCCAGCTTTTAGTTTGTCTTAACTGTTGAGGATTGTCTGCATAGTTTTGAGAATATCCGGCTTCTTTAATTGAAGCTCCCAATGTCTTACCTTTTCCAAGATTTTCCAAGATTTTTCTATGTCGCTCTAATGGCTTTTTTTCTCTATTTACTTTTTTATTCATCACTTCTTTATTAAAATTACTTACCAAACTTTATTAAAATGATTCTCTGATAGTTTAATACGCTAAAAGTGACTTTATTTCAGCCAATGCTATACTAGGAAAAGGATATTCTTCGAGCCAATTTATAGTTCGAAAGTCGTCCACAATACCGAGCAATGTTTTGTATTTATAGTCAAAATCAGACTTTTGTATTGGAGATACAAGGCTTTTTTGTAGTTCGTAGACTTCATTTAGCTTAGGAATCCATTCAAGCAGATATTTGCATGCTAAATTGTAATTTGGCTTTATTTCATTTACGTTTTGTGCGAAGTTCGTAAATAATTGAGCAAACAATAACCTCTTTTCATCTGTAAGTGCTTGCTCGTAAATTTCTTTAGCCTTGAAAGCTAATTCGTGGATTATTAAACGCAACTCTTGGTAATCATCGCTTTGGCTAACAACTTTTTCAAGCGTAGATTCAAGGGCATCTTCTTCAGTTTTACATTCAGCAATCTTTCTTTCGCAATATTCAAGTGGTACTTCTTTGTTTATTGTTGCCTCAAAATATTTATCTTTCTGTTTTCTTATGCTTGTGAGTAGCCCATTCAGTCTTTGAATTTCAGTTTCCCTTAACTTCACATTCTCAGCATTTTCTTCCAAGATAATTCCTTCAATCCATTTTAGTACCGCTTCATTCTTAGGGGCTATTTTAAAGAATACGGGGTCTACCTGCTTTTCTACTTCTTCCTCCTTGATATAGGTCTTTTTGGTGCAATGACGAGATTTTAAGTGGTTATTACAATGTCCATAAAGAATACCTTTTTGTGTTTCCCAGCTCAATACTCCGCCACAACCATCACAAAAGATTTTTCCTTGAAATAAATAATTGTGCTTGGTGGTAATAACATTTTTACCTCTTCTTTTAAGAACACTTTGTGCTTTCTCAAATAAGTCTTTGGTAATTAAAGGCTTGTGTTTTGCTGGGTATATTTCACCTTTCCATTTCATTTTGCCATAGTAGAATGGGTCTTGAAGTAATTCATAGATTCTACTTTGTAAAACTTTATTTCCATTTGTTGAACGAAGCCCCGTTTTATACATTTCATCCTCAAGACTTTGTATAGAATAGTTTCCCGTAGCATATAGCTCAAACATTTTTCTAATATGCGGAGCAACCCCATCATCAATCACATGTATTTTGTGTCCTTTGTCCCCAATAGTTTTATATCCAGTTGGTGGTTTGGTTGGCAACCATCCTTGTGCTATTTTTTCTTTCTGCCCCTTTTTCACTTCTTCGGAAAGGTTAGCTATATATTTCTTTGCAAGAACAATCTCAATATCCCAACGAAATTTTTCGTCCGATTTGGCATACTTGTGTATTACAAGGTTCTGCTTAACAAAGTGAAGCTGTCTTTCTTCATTAGCCTCAATCCAATCATTTGCTACGACTGCTTCCTTGAGGTTTCTGGTGAGTCGGTCAACTTTTTCACACAAAAGAATTTGAATATTATTTTTTCCCATATAGCCCATCATTTCAGCAAAGATTTTTCTTTGTTTTGTTCCACTTGCAGATTCTGCAACAGAAAAAGGTTTTGCCACTTCAAAACCTTTTCTATTTGCATATTCAATTAGTAATTTTTCTTGCGAGGGAAGCGAGTACCCCGTATCCTCTTGTTCTTTTGATGATACACGGCAATAAATAACGGCTTTATTCTTTGTGTTTTTTATTTGAGTTTTCATTTAGTTAGATTCTTGCCTACAAAGTTTTTAAAGGTTTTCTTGTCTATTCTGTATTCCTTGCCAAATTTATATGCTTTAAGTTTCCTTGCCCTTATATATCGGTAAATAGTTATTATATTTAGCTTCAGTATTTCCGCTAATTCTTCGGCTGTATAGAATTGCTCTTTTTTTCTCATGTTCCAATTTTATCATACTGGACTTTTCTATACAACCAAAGTTATCCACATTTACCTTATCACGCAGGCAAAGTATTTTTCTCCTCCTTCTTAAGGCGTTGATAGATACCAAACAGAGTTAAATAATAATTAGCCACTCCATTGGCAATTTCAGCCACTTCCTGTTCAGAATAATTCTCAAAATCAACATGGTCTTTGTGAATCTCCTTGAATTTATTTATTTGTTCCTGTCGCAGTTCCATGTTTAGTTTCTAATTTACTTTTGACGCCCCATTGGGGGAAACTGACCAGATAGTTTTATCTTTACATCACCACATAATATTATTTGGCTGAACAAGGGGATATATTCTCTGTCCAGAATATAAAATCTTTACAGGTTCATCTGTCCGAAGGATAGATGAATAATATCAATTATTATATGTGTATATTATTTGTGTATACTATCTGGTATTGGTTGGCTGTTCTTCACTTAACGAGTTAATGGTTTCAACAAAGTCTTTGTCATTCTCTACAACGCTGAAAGCTTTTTCAGTAACGGTGTACCATTTTGTTTTGTCATATCCGTGTTTATTGAACCTTCCAGTGTCTATGTATGATTTCTTTTTGAGATTGTCTAAAATTCGTCTAATTGTTGCTATTGTCCAAAAAGAATATTGCTCTTTAAACTTAAGTACAGAATTAAACATCCAATATTTACCTTGATAATAGTGATATTCACTCTTTTTTCTTTTGTTGAGATTAACCTAAAAATATATGTTGCTGAACATAATGGCTTCCTCAACGCCAACATCTTTTGCCACACTTTCACTAAAATAATATTTTTTTATATCATTGTTTTCCATATGTAATTAATGCTTTATGATGTAAACTATGCTTTTCTTTTTTCGTTTCTACATACACATCATTTAAGCTCATTTTTATTGCTTATAATAAAGAGGAGCTTCAAAAACAGGTACGCTACAACATGTCTTTTGTTAGGTCGTACAAATATTTTAATATTTGCCCCTTTTCGTCTTTTGCATACTCTTCCTTATCAACTAATTTGTTAAAATATCTTCTAATTCTATCTCTACTGAACTTTTTTCCACGTACTGTGTTGGCAAAACAAGTAAATGACGACCAGAAAGGGTTTTTCCTCTGAATATATTCAAATCTTCTTTTTATACTTCTCATTATTTTATTAGTTATTAATATTTCTCTTAACTAGACTGGGAAATCAGTCCAAGCAGTAGTTTTTGTTACGACATAATAAAATCACCACTTCTATGATTATAGAAAGTGGTATATATACAATTTACAATATTGTAAAAATAGGATGTGGATTAATGCACATTAAACCTCCAACTTGAGCTTTTATAACTTCCATCAAGTTCTTCTCTCATAAAAACTTTATCAGAGTAAAGAGGCTTTTTTAGTTCTTTGTTTAAATCGGATATATATTGACGAAGCGTTTTCTCTCTTTGCTTTGATTGCATTCCTAATATATCGTAAATCTCTTCCTCTCCCACTGTTTCGTATTCTGCTTCAATGAAAATTTTACATAATTTCTTTAATCTTTTTGGTAAGGTAATGATTTCATCATGAATTCTTATCGTATCATCATTATAAAGCTCCAAATCCCCAACACTTTTTTCCCTCATAGGTATTCGTAAAGATAAATCAATGCCACTCTTATATAAGATTTCATCTGTCTGTTTTAATGTTAAAACACTTTTAAAAGACTGTTTGTATTTTCTTAATTTCTTTAAATTTACATTTATATAGGTAATAACAAAATCATCAGTTTCAATACGGCTTCCGTCTTCATTATATATTGACCCCTTAGAATAATCGGACATGGCTGGAATAGGTGTTCTTGAAGTCATTTTTAAGATTTTTTGTTCTTCTAAATTCAATAAAAATGAAATGCATTCTGAACTCGGTAATTTGAATTCCCAAGTCATTAATTCATAGCCCCCTCTAGGATTATTTTTTCTACTTTCTTTTGGATAAAGAAGAACTTGCTCCTCAATAAAAGATAAAATTCTTAAACACTCTACGAATTTCTTCTGCTCCATTTCTAGATTGTATTACAAAAAGTTCTAAAATCCCACCATTTTTCAGATGAGTATATTCGGTGTATCCTCTTTCATTTGGGTGTCCTCCCCCCGTACCCCTTATCAAATAAGAATATTACTAATAGTAAATATTAAAATATAGATGTCGTAATGTAAGCTGTATTTGCTTATAGAAAGGCTATAACAACCTCTTTAATGGTCTATAAACACGCTATAAACCCTTATTGATGGTAAATTTATAGAAAGGTGCTATTATTGTTTTATAACTTAATATAAGAGTAGCCTAAACTTTTGTAGACAAAAGCATGGTGAACGAAGTCAGGTAATGCATAAAAAACCCTTCATGGGGTCGCATTACCTGCCGTACAGGGAAACTTGTATGAGAGACTTAGGTCTCTACCCGTGAGGGGCTTTTTGTTTGCCAATTACGGAAATTATTAATGATAAACAAAATACAAATATATGGAAAAGGAAACTTTTGGTCAATTCTTGGGTCGTAACTGGTGGCTGTTGCTTATTAGTTTTATTCACATGCTGAGGAATGGTGAAGATTTTACAGGAGGCGAGAAATTATTACTTTTTATCATTACTGGTGGAATAATAATATTTCTAATGTTTCTTTATTGGTCTTATCAAAATAAGAAAAATAATTAATAATTATGAAAAGAACACAAAGTATATTTTTAATTTTAATTGGAGTTGCTGTTTTAATTTTTACAATCTTTTATATCTCAAAAGAAGATACGAAAGATTTATTGGCAAAACAAGAGAGTTGCGTTAAGGCTTACGAAAAAATGAGTGCTGAAGCTCCAAAATCAAGTTTAGACAACGAAGGAATGATGACTGTTTCAAACCATGCCTTGTATAGTCAAACACAAAAAAGCTGTGTTGAAACTTTATATGTAAGCACTCTTTCTTTTAAAGACAAAAAACCTGAAGCAAAAGGTTATTTTTCAATAAAAGATATTTATACGGGAGAAGTTTATTTCGTTAAATTATTTACAAATGATACTGAAAGTAAAGATGTGGAAGCTTGGTATAAGTCAAAACTGAACGAATTAAAAACGTTTGGTAGTGATGAAAAATAAGAAACTTATTAGATTTATATTATTAGTTAAAAAAATAATTATGAATAAATATATATTAAGCATGTTTGTATTAGTCGGTTTATTGGTTAGCGTAAACAACATCTACGCAAAAACTGTGCCTAGTAATCAAGTAAATGCAATTGTAAAGATATTAAAAACTCTAGGTATAGAAAGTGGAAAAATAAGCGAGATAAAAAAGATATTGGAGGACGACAACATTACTACCCCCGTTAAAAACTACAGTCCAAACACAGGAAAAGAAATTATTCCTGAACCCAAAATAGAGGCTACTGGTTGTGAAAATAACTACAAGTTTAATATAAAAACTGGTCAACCATGTTCAAGTTATAAAGCACCAACACCTCAGAAATGTTCTGGTTGGTGTCCCGCAAGTGCATAAATAAAGATTGATTTTCCTAGTAAAAGTTGTAATATCAAAATATTAGTAATAATCTCTAATATTACATGGAAAATACACCAAAGGATGACTGGTTTAAAAAGGCAATAGCTATAGCAATTCTACTCATAGGAGCCTCTGTGTTTTATTATTTTATTATTTTTCTTCCCTCAGAAAAAAGGGCTGAAAAAGATAAAGAAGCACAAAAAGAACAAGCTCTTGAAGCAAAAATAGCAGAAGAAAATTTAAAAGAAGAAGAGAGAAAACAAAATCTCCAAATATGTTTAGAAGAAAGCGAATACCAAACAACCTCTTCTCATTTATGGCTTTGTTCAAGCATAGGGAGAACTGAAAAATCTTGTGGGGAAGTTTTTGCTTCATCAAAAAATGTTTTTGATTCCTTAGCAAACTATAGGAGAATTTTCGGGGTTGAAAAAACTGTTGATGACTTTGATGGGTTTTCAGAAAAATGTAATTGCGGGTTAGAAAAATACAGGAGAGATGAGTTTGCAGTAGAAAAAAAAGAAAGAGACGATATTTGTTTTAAAACTTACGGAAATTAGTATGAAAAAAATAAAAGAAATTTTAATAAAACTAAACGATTGGAAGTTTATTATTCTGATAATATTTATCCTTGGTAGTGCTTTTTATTGGTATGAGTTGAGACCAATACAAGAAAAAAAGGATTGTTTTGAAATGGCGAAAGAGTACGTTGTGGAAACAAAGGATTCTGGTAATATAGAAGCCAGATTTAATAATGTTTTTGATTTATGTTTAAAGAAGAAAGGGTTATAGTAAAATATATGAAAAAGATAATCCTCACGTTAATAATCCTAGCTCTAACTATCCCTGTTATTTCTTTTGCTCATTCTGGTAGGACTGATTCTTCGGGCTGTCATACTTGCCGTACAAATTGCCCTAATTGGGGTCTAGATTATGGAGAATATCATTGTCATAGGTCAAAAGGCGTTGCTCAGCCTCTAGAGCCAGTTAGAAGCATTAGAAATGAAGGTGGTGTGGGACAAACTGTTCCAGCCCCTGAATATAAAATTCCAGCCAATACTGTAAATACGCCAGCAATAAATACAACTCCAACGCCCTCAACCCAAACAGAAAAAAAGAGCTGGATTGTAAGATTTTTTAGCTGGTTGTTTTAAGTAAAATTTTATGAAAAAAATTTTAAAATATTTTGGATTCATTATTTTGGTTCTTATTGGATTGTTTTTATTTGTTGCTAATTTTTCTTCTATCAAATCAAATTTTCAATGCTCTGGTAAAATAACCTATCAAGAGACAACAGAATCAAAAACTATTTATATTATATTAGAAGAATATAGATGGTGGGTAGGTCTTTGGGGTGATTCAGATGGTAATATGAAACTAGAAATTCCTAATGAGGATTTTGATTATTTTGATTCCATATTAGAAAATGGTAATCTGCTTTCTATCTTTAAAACTTCTTATAATCCAAACCCAGAAAAAAAACTAGTTGGAAATTTTTCAACACTAAGTAAAACGTTAGATTTAGATACATCCTTTGGTGTTTTTAGTGGTTCTTGTAATATTATTAATTAGATAAATTTATGAAAAATAAAAAATTAATTATTATAATTCTGATTCTTTTAGTAGTAGGCGGAACATTTTTTTATCTGACCAAGACATGCAATCCGCCATTTATTAAAGGGAATATTAATAGTGAGGGTGAAAAAATTTATCACATACCAAGCGGACAATTCTATGACAAAACCATAATAGATAGAAGTGCGGGCGAAAGGTGTTTTATCTCAGAAAAAAGAGCTATCTATTCTGGCTGGAGGGCTTCATCAAAATAGAGATAATTATATTTAACATACATAGGACAATGTGATAAAGTTCGTAGATGCCACCGAATAAAGACCAAAAGGTAAAACTAACTTTTTCAGACTATTTTAATATCCCAAAAGAAACTTTAAAACAAGAGGGCTATTTTGATATTTCCCTCGCATCAGATTTACCAGTTTTTATTGACCCTTTTCACCTTTTTTATAGCAAAAAATTGGCTTATAAAAAACTTCACGAAGATATAATTAAATATCTAATTTTTCTCAAAGAAACTTCAAAAAATAATGGAAATAAACTATCAAACGGAATGATTGAGGAATACTATAGTTTTCATGAAGTAGAACAGACATGGTTAGGTTTTAGTGTTAAAGACAATAAGGGGCATGGGCTAGGAAAAAAGTTTGCTAAAGCACTTAACGCAAATTTTAATGCCATGTTTGATGATTTTGGTGTTGGCATTAGTTCCCATCATCTTGAAAAGCTTACTCTTGTTTCAGATAATGTTGGCAAGGATACTATCAGTGATTTTACTACGAATTTAATTTTAGGATACCTTGCTAAAGAAACAGAAAAATTTACCTTAAAACATATTGAAGAAAAACAAAGACAAAAATTTGCAGTTGAAAAAGCCGAATTTGACTACGAAGATAAAACTTGGACATCAAAAGTATTTACTTTACCAATATTCAATCAAGATTTTGTTTTGTTAACACCAATAGATTTATTAACTAAAGATGAAACATGGATAAATAAAAATGAACTGCTTGATAAGTTTTCAGAAATCCCTTACTCTATTTCTAACCAAGCCCTAAGAGAAAAACTTTCTAGGTATTTTCAATCAAGAATTATTACTAATTCACCAAGCAAGATAGATAAAAAAACTGGCAAGGAGGTTATAAACATAACTCAAAAATCAAAGAGAATTTCAGCAAAAGAAACCATAACAGAATTCCCAGAGGCTATAGATTACTATATTAAAAAGAAAGAAGAAAATGGAGAACAAGCAATTAAGGGTGGGCTTGAAAAAGTTGCAGAAACCCGACAATTTGTTGAAGAGCAGTTTAGAGATTTTGCCACACTAGTTGAAAGCCATGGTGGTTTAAGCACAAAAAGACCCTCTTCTTTTGAAGAATCTCTAAAAGCAAGTCTTTACTTTAAGGAATGTGTTGAACTGCACGATGGATATAAAAATTTATATTACAAAGATTCTGTTTCGGGTCTAATTCCTCATGATGAACCCTCAATACAAAGATTGTATTGGTTTGTTTGGAACGGAAATTCAAGTGATTTAAACAAAGAAGTTTCAAATGGCTTGGGAACTGTTGACTACACAGCCTCTAATGGCAAAAAGGATAAAACACTTATTGAATTTAAGCTTGCTAGTAGTGGCTCTCTGAAAGATAATTTAAAAAATCAGCTAGAAAAGTATAAAGAAGTAAACAAAACAAAAAAAGGAATATGGATAATAATATTTTTTACTGCTGACGAAGAATTTAAATTAAAAACAATTCTTAGGGAACTTGAAATGGATAAAGTGGAAGGTATTATTCTTGTGGACGCAAGGTTAGATAACAAAATTACTGCGTCAAAAATCAAATCTTTAAAATCCAATGAGTAAAAAAACAAAAGAAGAAGAGGTAGATGAAATAAAACAAAAAAGTGGGCATGGGCTTCATCTTAAAGTTGCCAACTATCTTGAATCTAAGGGTTGGGAAGTTGTTATTGGTCAATATTATATTGATATTGCAACTGGTTTATCTCGTGATTTAGATATACTTGCGACAAAGTATTTTCCAATAGCTGATAGCGGTACAAACCTAAGAATTCGCTTTTTTATTGAATGCAAATATGTAGAAAATATAAATGTTGTTTGGTTCACACCAAAAGATTTAAAAAAGTCGCAGGCTCTTATTGCGGATACTGGTTTAATGAGAGGAAGTGAAGAACATGAAATGCGTATTGCAAATCCAGCAAGTTATATGCCTCTTTATCATCATTATATGGAAAATTCTCCTGTGGCTAAATTAACTGATAAAAAAGGTCAACAAGACATATTCTATCAAGGTGTTAATAGCTCTGTTCATGGAATGATTGCATTAAGAAACACTAACTACGAAAGGTTCAGTTTTGATTATCCAGTAATAGTTTTTGATTCTTTTGAGAAAATATTCCGTGCGACTGAAGACAATAAAAATATAGAAATTACTGAAAATTTTCAACGAGCCATTGATTACTCATATAAGCAAGAAGACCAGCTCAAAAGTAAGTATTTTATAATTGACATTGTGTCTTTTGAGTTAATAGACTCATTTTTAGAAAACATAGAAAAAGCGGATGTAGAGATTATGAAAAGTAAGGCATTCTCTCAGATTAAGGAAGAAAGATTTCAAGAAAGAATGCATAATATAAATAGGTATTCTAATGATGACCCCTTTAATGATTACGGTATTTAACTTTTTGTGGATTAAGTAATATATTATTAATGGGTGTGGGGTAATACTATTTAACAATAGAAAGTAATTTGTGTATTTGTTGTAAAGAAACAGAGGGGAATGGGAAAACCTCTTCCCATTTTATCGTTCGTAAGCTATACTTCCAAGCGAGCAGAGAGAAAATATCTAAATAAATACTTAATTTTACAAAAGTGGTATAATTTTTCTATGGCAATAGAAAATAAAGCTTTTCTTTTATATGTTCGGAATTTTATTTTTGGGGCAGAAGATAGTCTGGTATCTACTGTTGGTCTGTTGGCTGGGGTGGTTTCGGCTGGGATGGCTCAAAGTGAAATATTGATTTCAGGTATAGTTTTAATTTGCGTAGAAGCATTTTCTATGTCGGTGGGAAGTTTTTTATCTGAGAGGACGACCGAAGAGTCTTGTATTGGGTACGAGGAGAAAAATAGTAATTCTTTACTAGCCTCTATAATTATGTTTTTTTCTTATTTTGTATGCGGGATGATTCCTTTATTTCCTTACTTTTTTATTTCAATTAATCTTGCTTTTTGGTGGTCTATATCTTTGAGTCTTGTTTCTTTGTTTGTTTTAGGTTTTATAAGTGCAAAGATTTTAAAAACTAAAATACTAAAAAGTGCTATCAGGATGATGCTTATTGGTGGACTAGCGATAGGGCTGGGAGTCTTGGTGGGTATGATTATGAAATAAAATTGTATTTATTAATTTGCATGTACTTCTAATTTTTTGATATAATAAACTTATGGAGAATTTTAAATTTATTCTTGGATCAATGATAGTTTTAGCTGTGATTGGATTGGGGGGCTATTGGGCTATAACCTCAATGCAGACTGGTAATGAATATGTAAGTACTCAAAAGATAGAAGATTTAGAAGACAAAAATGAAGAGCTAGAAAAAGAAGTTCGAAGACTTAAAAATGAGCTTAGTGCTTTGCAGCCAGAAGTGGTAGCAGAAGAAGAGAAAGAGCCACAAAAAGAAGAACCAACTCCAAAACCAGTGGAGACAGCTTACAAGCATCAGGTATTAATTGGTGAGTTGCAAGAGTTGATAGATGACAATATATTTCTAAAATTAAAATCAGCTGGTACCAGAGTCGGAACTGTGCAGAATTTTCTAAATATATATAATAAGACTTCAAATAGGGTAGATAATGATTACGGCGCAAGTACCAAGACTGCAGTAGCCGCTTTTCAAAAAGCACAGGGCTTGACCGCGGACGGGGAAGCAGGACCTGGGACATTTAAAAAGATGATTGAGTGGCTTAAAAAACAAGGCTAAATTTATGTTAAAAGATTTTAAGCAATTTTTACTTAGAGGAAATGTGGTTGATCTGGCTGTCGGTGTGGTCATCGGTGCTGCTTTTGGTACTGTGGTCTCTGCTTTGGTTTCCGACCTACTTACTCCTTTAATATCAGCTATTGCAAAAGTACCTGACTTTTCAGGATTTTTTGTGACTATTAATGATAGTAAGTTTATGATTGGGCATTTTATTAATGCTTTGATTTCTTTTGTATTAGTTGCAGCGGCTGTATTCTTCTTTGTAGTAAAGCCGATGAATCTATTAGTTGAACATTCTCGCAAAGGACCACCAGCTGATCCAACTACTAAAAAATGTAAAGAATGTCTAAGTGAGATTCCGATTGAAGCCAAGAGATGTTCACATTGCACTCAATTAGTTTCTTAATTTTATAAACAAAAACAGGGATGAGGTGGACAAAAGTCCTACCTCATCCCTGTGCATTGATTTGGAAAATAAACTTCTTTTGGTGCTTGTATCTCCCAGAAAAGAGGAGGTTGTTCGCATATTTCTATGCGGTAAACTGATACTGTCCGTCCGTCTTTGTTCTCCTCATATTTGTGATGGAAAACAGACAAACCTTTTGGTTTTTTTACACGAATACAGTTTTGTTTCTGTTTCTGAAGTTTTGGTAATTTCTCCAGCCAGCTTTGCAAGAGCTCTTGCTGTTCTTCGTTTGGCGGAGGGCCCAGCTTGCTCTTGAATCTAGAATTGGGACCTTGCAGGGTAAAGCTCACTGATTCCGCAAAATCGCCAGCTCCGGTGCTGAAATCGGTGTGCCTAGATTCTGGGTACCAGGGTGTGTACGGAGACAGGTTCCTAACAGAGAGCCACTTTGCTCTTAGTTCTGGAGTCAGGTACGTGTAGTCGAAGGCATGCGCCAATTCATGCACCATAGTGGCTGCGACCTGAGAAGGAGAGTGTTCTGGACGAATCCAAATTGTAATACTCTTTGCTTCTCCGGGGTTAGTCATCCCCAGGTAACCCTTCCTACCAGGAGCAAAAATTACTTCCTTCCATCCTTCCGGGCGCCAAACGAGACGTACCTCTTTTGTGGCCAGGTTTCCAAGTTCCTGGTGAGCATGTGTCTTTCCTTTTGAATCTTTCCAGGGTTCAGCCGGAGAGGAAGATAGAGCAAACAGCAATAGAATAGTTGTCAAAGTACCAAGGATTGCTCGTCGCATTTGCTTCCTCCTTTTTTGTTAGTCTATTCCAAATATCACAAGAGCACAATAGCTTAAAAAAGAAGAAAAAAGTGTTATAATTTTATCTATAATATGAAAAAAGTAATCTTTATCTTTTTTATTGCGTTTATTTTAAATTTAATTTGGGAAAATTTACATTCAGTTTTGTATGTTAATTATAAAGGAGGAGAAATAACTCAGTTTATACTTCTTCGCGCCACTCTATCCGATGCTATTTATATTGTCTTTATGGTTTTTCCTTTTATTGTTTTTCCAACTCTAAAAAATAAAGATTGGTTGGTAGTTATTTTGGGATTTATTATTTCCATCAGCATAGAATATTATGCACTTTCTACTGGAAGATGGGCTTATAATTCTATGATGCCGATCATTCCATTTCTGGGGGTGGGCCTGACACCGACTATCCAACTCGGTATTCTCGGGTATATTTCGATTAGATTGGAAGAAAAATTCTCCTAACGAGGACGGTTCTCACTACTTTTATCCATAAAAAAAGAGGCATTCTTTCGAATGCCTCTTTTGCCGTAGGATACCGCTACAGTTCAGTAAGAGCCGAATCCCGGACGAGACGGGCTCTTGTAGAGGACGCCGTGGTCGCCGGTGCCGGAGTCGTTGTAGACTTCCAGCAATACGACGAACTCACCCCAGATGGCGGGACCGATGACGACGCCGTCGGCACCGACCCAGTTGCCGCTGATCAGAGTTGCGTCGGCCGGGGCTGCGACGATCTTGACGAAGTAGTTCCACTTCGCCGTCTTGCCGTCGGTATCTTCGTACTCGCCTTTCGTGTGGTTCGTGAGCCAGGCGCCGGAGCCGATGTACGAAGGATAACCGTAATGCCGGTCTAGCTTGTTGTCGCTGTCACAGTCCTTGTTGGACAGCCACGCGCTATTCCACTTCATCACCAGGTTGTCGTTCGCGTATGCTTGGCACCAGGCGGCGTTGCGATAGGCGTCACAGTAAGTGCCGTTGAACATCATGGCCTGGTAGTTGTATCCCCACTGGTCGTAACCAGTGGTGATGACGTTACCGGCGCCGTCGAGGATGATGTCATCCTGGATGGTGGCACATGTCTGTGCCGACGCCGTGGTCGCAGTGTTGAACACCAACAACACGAATAACGATAAGACAAAGAACTTCAAGAACTTTTTCATTTATAATCTCCTATGACTAAGTAATCTCTTAAGTTCAGAGACACTTGACACATTGAAGCATTATATCTATTAATATTAAATAGTCAAGAATAGGAAAGGGAATAGGAAATTTAAATAAATTATAGTATAATACAATTTATATTATTAAATAACATATCAATTTATGGCAAAAAGAGGAACCACACTTAGCCCAAAAAAGAAATCAAGACGATCTCACAAAACCAAGAAGAGACTCGAGATAAAGAGAACGATGCTCGCTAAAAAGTCTAAAAACAAGAAACGCGGATAAAATTAAGAAAAAACCTTGATATTGTCTAGCAAAATACCCCTATTTTAGGGGTATTTTTTGTGCACCTCTTATGCACCCATTGTGCACTATTTAGCTTGACGCTAGGTGTATCAGGGAGTAGATTTAGAAAAATGTTCAAATTCTATTAGGTTTTGTTTTTAAAGGTTTAATTATTAGTTTAATAAAAAATATATGAAAAAATATTTCTTATCTAGTTTAGGTTTTATGGTTTTAGGTTCTCTCTTGGTCGGACAAAGTGCATTAGCAGCGACAAATCCTGTCACGGGAAGCGTTGGTAGTATTACGCAAACTGATGCTATTTTGAATGGTACAAATGGAGACACTGATGCTATTGGGCATTCTTTCTGGGTATCTGATTCAACTTTTGCAACAGATTCTCCAACAATACCTCCAGGAGTTTATTCCACAGTTGATATGGGTGCGATAGCAGCTGGAGCTTCTTTTTCTGCTTCACTAACAAGTGACTTTACTGGATTTCCAGGAGCTACTGCAAATACTCCCTATTACTTTGCTGCATGGTCAAATGTAAGCGGTACTTGGTATC
This sequence comes from uncultured Candidatus Saccharibacteria bacterium, assembly GCA_964484005.1. Taxonomy (GTDB): domain Bacteria; phylum Patescibacteriota; class Minisyncoccia; order Phycocordibacterales; family UBA9973; genus UBA9973. The sequence continues at coordinate 91,793 of CAZADR010000001.1, forward strand.
CAGGTGAAGTTTTAAGTTTTACGACACTTCCTGGCCCTGTTTTTATTGACACAAACTCAAATTCAGTATTTGATGAAGGAGAATTAGATTTTGACACCATAGAAGCCGCGGTAAGTGCCTCTGTTCCTGGTGATATTATTATTGTAACTGAAGGCCCTTTTGTATTAAATAGCACAATAAATTTAAACAAAGATATTACCTTAAAAGGGATGGGGAATCCACTTATTCAAGTATCTGGTTCTAATATTCTTTTTAACGTTTCGGCAACAGGGGTTACAATTCAAGGATTTCAAATTCAGAAGACAGATAAATTGAGTCAAACCTTAATTCACATAGCTTCTAGTGATACCACAATAGAAAGTAATGAAATTTTTGGTGATTATGTAGTTGGAGAGGGTGATGTAGCTCGAGCAATGGTTTTACAGGGAGGTCTTACTGGTATAAATATTGCAAATAATACTATTCACGATTTACGCCAACCTGCATATGTTAGTGGAGTTACCACAGGAACTGTTTCTAATAATTATGTGTATAAGACTAAGGGGTGGGTTATAGAACAAGGAGATCTAACTTTTACAGATAACACTTGGGGGGAAGGGGCGAATGCAAACGTATACGACATTGCTATTCTTGCGACGGTTGGGGCTTCTTATTATACAAATATTCCAGCAATGTCTGCCGCAAACAATGATGCTTCTATAGAAGATCAACGTGGAGTTTCTGCCACTCTTTCTCTGGTATATGTTGATGGATCAGTGGAGGTGAGTGGAACCGGGACACAAAATAGCCCAAAGAAAACTCTTACAGAAGGGGTGATGCGTGTTGTGGAAGGCGGAAAGATTGTTCTTCTCTCTAATCTTTCTACTGCTTCAACCGTAGAAATAAATAAATCTTTAACACTCGAAGGTGGAGACAGTACTCTTACTGCTTCTGCGGGTTTGACGGGTACTGTTCTACTAATTACTTCAAATGATGTGACAGTAAAAAATCTTACTGTGGATGGAGGGGGGCTACCAGTACAAGGGATTCAGGCTTACAAAGTTACCGGTATCCTTTTGGATAATATAACTGCTCAAAATACTGGAAAGTCTGGCATTATGGTAAACGGCTCTACTTTGACTGTAAATAATGTAGAAACTCTTAACAATAACTGGCACGGAATAAACGTAGATCAAGGTTCAGGAGTTACTACTCTTGCAGAACTTACAGTAAATGGCACAAGTGTCCATACTGAAGTAGGCCCAGATATATTCGTAGATAACAATACAAAAGGATCTGTTGTGGATAATAATGACCAATATAGTACTGTTCCGGTGGGTCTTGGGACGGCTTACTACCTTTTTACTAAATTTACTCTTACCTATATTGCAGGTGCTAATGGCTCAATAACAGGAAACTTGTCTCAAGACGTGATTGAAGGACAAGACGGAACAACCGTTACTGCGGTTGCTAATGACGGATATCATTTTGATAGTTGGAGTGACGGACTTACTACAGCTGCTAGAACTGATACGAATGTAACTGGAGCACTTTCATTTACTGCGAATTTTGCAATAGATCAATCTTCTGGTGGTAATAGTGGAAGCAGGAGAGCCACTCCTGCTACTCCTGCAACCCCAGCTGTTCCTGGAGTAAGTCCCGCAACACCAGCAACACCTGCTACCCCCGGTCAGGTTCTCGGTGCGGAGAAGTTTATCTTTACACTTTTCTTGAAAAAAGGTCCACCCTATAATGTAGGTACACAGGGGAATGAAGTCATGGAACTTCAGAAATTCTTGAATGCAGCAGGTTTTGGTATATTGGCAGTTGATGGGAAATTTGGACCATTAACCGAAGCGGCTGTTATCAAATTCCAATTAGCAAATGGACTCGTAGGAGATGGAATAGTAGGACCTCTCACTAGAGCAGTGTTGAATAAATAAAAAAGAAATTCTTTTTCAAAACCCCATCTTTACAGATGGGGTTTTGTTTGTTATAATAGTCCAATGTTTCATTGGTTTAAAAAGCATTTTATACCGCACGAAGACAATAACCATCGTCCGCATCTGTTGCGAGAGTCCAGTATTAAAAATATTATTGTGATTGTTCTTTTTTTGGAAATAATTACTTTTTTAATACCAACTCTGTCTCACATAAACATCACCGGAGGAATGGCGGCAGTGTTGCCAGCGATATTGTCTGACCTTACAAATAGTGAAAGACAAACACAAAATTTAAAAACTCTTACAGTAAGTCCAGTTTTAAATAAAGCGGCAGAAATGAAAGCTTTGGATATGGCTACAAATAGTTACTTTGCTCATACTAGCCCTGAAGGAAAAACTCCATGGTATTGGCTTGAAAAAGTTGGATATAAATATCAGTATGCCGGAGAAAACCTGGCTGTTAATTTTAGTGATTCCAAGGATGTGACAAATGCTTGGATGAAAAGTCCTACTCATAAAGCAAATATTATAAAAGGGAATTATACAGAAGTCGGTACCGGGATTGCAAATGGTTTATACCAAGGAGTGGAGACGGTGTTTGTCGTGCAAGTGTATGCAAACCCTCTTTTGAGTGTAAAAATAATAGAACCAACAAATACAGAAGCTAAAACAATTAAAGAAGTATCAAAAATTGAACCTCCTAAAGAAGAGATAAATATTCTCGGGGCAGAAGTTGTGGCTGATACAGAAAATATCACAAGTACACAAATTCAAAATTCAACATTTTGGCAAAAAATACTTGCTTCACCTCGCAACACCATGAATATAATTTTATTTGCCGTTTTGATGATTATTGCTTTTGCCTTGGCTCTATATATGTTTATAAAAATTAAACATTATCATTTTGATTTGATTACTAATGGATTAATTGTTCTCGCTATTTTGGGAGTTATTTTTGTTGGAAATTATTACTGGAGCAATAGTCAAATGGTTGTTTCAAAAAGTTTCGATTATTCGGTTGAAAACAAATAATTCTTTTTTAATTTTTAATTTCTAATGCAAAATAAATCGTTTAAAATTCATCCTGATGTTCTCAAGTTGGGTACGGTGAGTTTTTTGACTGACATTAGTTCAGAGGCTATATTTTCAGTATTTTCTGTGTTTTTCACAGTTATTGTGGGTGCTCCTGCTTCTTTGCTTGGATTAATAGAAGGTATCGCAGATTTTTCTGCCTCATCTCTGGATTATTTTGCGGGCTGGCTTTCTGATAAATCAGGAAAAAGAAAACAGCTCACTTTGTTTGGCTATGGTTTTTCAACCATAGCGAAATTGATGCTTTTGGTGGGTACTTCAGTCACTGCCCTTGCTTCATTTAGAATAATAGAACGTATTGGTAAAAGTTTTCGTGGTCCACCTAGGGATGCTTGGCTCTCTGCTGTGGCCGAAGAATCCACTAGGGGATACACTTTTGCTGTTCACAAAGCTATGGATAAAGCAGGAGCGGTGTTGGGACCACTGGTAGCTTATTTTCTTCTTTTGTATTTGGGGCAGAGTTTGAATACTTTTCGTATTATTTTTATTGTTTCTCTTTTTACTGCAGTCGCTGCGGTAGTAGTCCTCGCTTTGATGAAAGATAGGCCAGGGATTCCACACGAAAGAGAAAATATTTTCAAAGCTTGGGGAACATTGAGTCCGAAGTTTAAAAGTTACCTTATACCGGCAGGGATTTTTTCTTTGGCTTATTTTAGTTTTGGGTTTTTATTATTGAGAGCCTATGATATTGGTTTTGCTATCAAAGATGTAGTGCTTTTATATGCTCTTTTTAATGTTTCTTTTGTATTTATTTCTATACCGATAGGCAAACTGGGTGATTATATTGGGCGTCGATATATCATCGTTCTCGGATATCTAATTTATATAATTATGAATTTAGGTTTTATCTTTGCGACAAAAAAATGGGAAGTTGTCGTTTTGTTTTTGTTGTTTGGTATTTTTTATAGTATAGATGAAGCCCAAGGTAAGGCATTTATAACAGATATAGAAAAAGACAGGAGGGCTACTGCGATAGGGGCTTACAACTTTGTCGTTGGTCTCATATACCTACTCGCTTCTGTAATCGCAGGCTTACTTTGGGTCATAAACCCTATTTTTGCCTTTATTTTTGCTGTAATAATAACCGTTATCGCAATGTTTGTCTTTATGTCTATTTTTTGGCGAAAAGTTTAACTTTTTTTAAAGAAGTTTTTGTGATAAAATAGGGTTATGGAAAACTTAAAAAATAACAGTGTTTGGATTATTAGCTCGGTGTTGTTGGTTTTTTCTATAATTTTCTTTTTCTCTGCTCAAGCTTTTTCTGATCAAGGCTCATTTGTCGAGGTAAAAGGATTGTCTGAAAGGATAGTCAAAGCAGATGTCGCAATTTGGTCAATCAATTTTGAAGTAAAATCAAACAACATAGATACTCTTTATGCAGATATTGAAAAAAATATAAATAGTATAAAAGAATTTCTTTTAGAAAAAGACTTTGAAGATTCAGAGATAAGTATTGCCCCAGTAAATATTTATCAAGACACATATAAAGAAGCTTTGTTTAGATACAATTCCACTACCCAGCTTTCTGTTTACACTAAAAAAGTTGATAAAGTTAGGTCTGCCTCCAAAGACACACTGCTTTTGGTAAAGAAGGGAGTGACCCTAAATCAAAATTATATAACTTTTGAATTTTCAGACATCAACAGCATTAAGCCAGAGATGCTCGCTGAGGCAATCAAAAATGCCAGAGCTTCCGCGGAACAATTTGCCACTGAATCAGGCTCTCGCCTTGGCTCTATTTCTCGTGGAAATCAGGGAGTATTTGATATTTCTGATAAAGATCCAGGTTCTCCTGAGTACAAGAAAATTCGAGTGGTTTCTAGTTTGAGATTTTTACTTAAATAAAAATATTTTACTATAGTTATGAAAAAGAAGACTCCTATAAAAAAATCTAAGAAAGTCATAATGGTAAGCGGGGGGTTTGATCCAGTACATGTTGGTCATTTAGACATGTTTAAAGAAGCAAAAGAGCTCGGAGATGAACTCGTTGTGGTTGTAAATAACGATAATTGGAAAAAAGCAAAAAGGCGTTATGTTTTTATGCCGGACCAAGATCGCAGGGAAATAATAGAAGCCCTAAAGTTTGTTGATAGGGTAGTACTTACCGAACACGAAGATCCTAAAACCCCGAAAGACATGAGTGTAATAAATGAATTAAAAAAAATTAGGCCACACATTTTTGCCAATGGCGGGGATAGAAACGAAGAAGATGCAAAAGATCCCGAATCCTCATTGTTTTACGAAGTAGAGCTTTGTAAAAACTTGGGGATTGAAATGGTTTTTGGTATAGGGAAGAAAGGAAAAATAAGAAGTTCATCAGATTTGGTGAAAGAAGCTGCAAAAAAACATAAAAATAAGAAAAAATAAAATGCTACCAGATAAAAAAATTTTTGCTTTTGACGTGGATGGAACACTTACCGTGAGTAAAACTTTGATTACAGAGAGTATGGCGCACTTGATAAAAGAGTTGGTAAAACAAAGAATGGTTCTCGCCATTGCGGGAGGCAGTTTTCATCAGCTTGAGACGCAGTTTCTCCCTCCATTTTTAAATGATGATTCCATGATGCCCTATATTCGCAACTTTACACTTTTGCCGACAAGTGGAAGTCAAAGATATGAATATGATGAGGTAAAAAAAGAATGGCTGATGACCGACAAAGAGCCACTTGATGCAAGGGTAAAAGAGAGAGCTATGAAGCTTTTGCAAGAAGTAATAGATAATCCTATTTATGAAATACCCTCAAATCCGATAGGAAATATTATAGAGGACAGAGATACCCAGATTACCTTTACTCCAAATGGACAACAAGCTCCGGTAGAAATAAAGATGAAGTTTGATCCAGATAAAAAGAAAAGAGAACGCATAAAAGCCATGCTCGAGCCAGAGTTACCAGAAGTTAGTATTTTAATTAATGGAACTTCTAGTATTGATATACTTCCAAAGGGATTTAATAAGGCGGTAGGGTTAAATAGATATCTGAAAAAAGCAGGTCTTGATAAGTCAGATGTGCTCTTTATAGGTGATGGTATTTTCCCTGGAGGCAATGATTATTCTGTAATGGAGGCTGGTTTTGACACAATAGCCGTTAAAAACCCTCTTGAGACTGAGGCGATTATAAAAGGTTGGATTAGCTAAAAAATTATTTAGTTATATAATATAAACATATATGGCAGAATTTGATATTTATCAAGAAGAAAGGCCCTGGGGAAACTTTCGACAATTTACCCACAACTCTCCCTCAACTGTAAAAATCCTTTCTATAAAACCGAATACTTCTTTAAGTTTACAATACCACAACAATAGGGAAGAGTTTTGGAAGGTGCTTTCTGGGCAACCCGTTGTGACTATTGGTGAGCAAAAAATCAAAGCAAAAGCTGGAGATGAATTTAAAATAGAAAAACTTCAACCACATAGGCTCGAAGCAGGAGAGGAGGACGTTCAGGTCTTGGAAATAGCTTATGGAAATTTTGAGGAAAGTGATATTATAAGGCTAGAAGATAAATATGGCCGTATCTAAAAAGAAAAAAATAAAAAAAGTTTTAACAAAAAAGAAAGTAAAGAAAGTAGTTAAAAAAAATATTAAGAAAACTGTTAAGAAAAAAGCAGCTAAGGTTGTTCGTCGTGTTAAAAAAGTAGTTAAAAAAACTACTAAAAAAGTTTCAGTAAAAAAGAAAATTCTGAAGAAAAAAATAACAAAAATAATAAAAAAAAGTGTAAAGAAAGTTGTAAAAAAGAAAATACCAGCACTTCACCTAGAAAGATCCAACAGGAATCCAATCATTATTCCAGAAGAAAATCTATATTGGGAGTCTAAGGCTTCTTTTAATCCGAGTGCTTTGTACCACGACGGAAAAGTGCACATCATTTACAGAGCGATTGGGGATAGTGACATTTCTGTTTTAGGATATGCGGAAAGTAAAGATGGTTTGTTTTTTAATAAAGATTTAAAAAAATTAGCTTATTTTAGTAAGAGTAGGCAAGCAGAGAAAAGAGATCCTGCCGATAAGCTAGTAAACTATAGCTCTGGTGGAGGGTGGGGCGGAGGATGTGAGGATCCACGCCTTACTTTGATTGGTGATAGAGTATATATGATATATACATTGTTTGACGGTTGGGGTTCTCTTCGATTGGCGCTCACTTCTATAAGTCTAGATGATTTCTTGGCCAAGCGTTTTTATTGGAAAGAGCCAGTTTTAATTTCTCCACCTAACGAAATAAATAAAAACTGGGTTTTGTTTCCTGAAAAAATAAAAGGCAAGTATGCCATTTTACATAGTTTTGCACCCAAAATATTGATTGAATATTTTGATGATTTAAAAGAATTAAACGGTAGAAGATTTATAAAGAGTAATAACACCAGGCCCGTAGACAAAACTCGAACTTGGGACAGCTGGTTTCGGGGAGTAGGACCATCTCCAATAAAAACAAAATATGGCTGGCTTATTATTTACCACGCCATGGATCACAAAAATCCAGATAGATATAGGATAGGAGCGATGATATTGGATACTAAAGATCCTACAAAAGTTCTTTATCGCTCCAAAGATCCAATTTTGGAACCTGAAGAGTGGTATGAGAATGAGGGCTATAAAAGAGGAGTTATTTATTCCTGTGGCGCTATCGTAAAAGATAAAAAACTTTTTATCTACTATGGGGGTGCAGACAAGGTGTCGTGTGTCGCTACAGCTGATTTGGAAAAGTTCTTGAACGAACTCACTCATTTTAAAGTACCAAAATTAAAAACTAAAAAATAAAAGTTAATTTATTTATGTATGTAGTAAAAAGATCTCACCATAACCCAATTTTGAAACCCAATAAAGATAATTATTGGGAAGCATTTGCTTCTTTCAACATGAGTGTCATAAAAAAAGGTAAATCTTTTTATGGTGTTTATCGTGCTATTTCTGCTGAAGATAAATTTATTACTCCACACCAGATCTCTGTGATAGGCATTGGTAAGTCCAAAGATGGGAGACATTTTGAGGAACGCAAGCCCTTTATCACTCCACAGGAAGAATGGGAAAAGTATGGATGTGAAGACCCCCGTATCACTTTTTTTGAAGGGAAATATTATACTTTTTATACTGCTCTTTCCAAGTATCCATTTGAGGCCAGTGGTATAAAAGTCGCAGTTGCTATATCTAAAGATTTAAAAAAAGTTGATGAACGGCATTTGGTGACTCCATTTAACGCCAAAGCGATGACACTTTTTCCAGAACGAGTTAATGGGAAGATTACAGTGATAGTAACCGTAAATACAGATATGCCACCTTCTAAGATTGCTATAGCTCAGGTTAAAAAAATGGAAGATCTGTGGGACCAAAATTTTTGGAATAAATGGTATGAAAAAATAGATGAACACACTATTGATTTAAGAAGGGTAGAGACAGACCATACAGAGGTGGGTGCTACTCCTATCAAGACTTCTCGTGGTTGGCTTCTTTTGTATTCTCACATTCAACATTATTTTGGAGGTGGGGACCGTGTTTTTGGAATAGAGGGTGCTTTACTTGATTTGGATAATCCGCTCAAGATTATTGGGCATACTCGTGGGCCGCTTTTGGTTCCAAGAGAGCCCTATGAGCTCTTGGGGCATGTCTCAGATATTGTATTTCCCAGCGGGGCAGTCTTGGAAAAAGATATGCTTTATATATATTATGGAGCAGCAGACACGACCGCCTGTATGGCACATGTAAATATAATTGACCTTGTGTCTACCATGAGAAAAGAGACAGCCTCCAATTGGCATTTTCTTCGCTCTTTAAACAATCCTATTATTACTCCAGATAGAAATCATCCATGGGAATCTAAGGCAACTTTTAACCCAGCAACTTTGCGTATACGAAACACAACTCATATTTTGTATCGTGCTTTGTCCGATGATAATACTTCTTCTATTGGTTATGCATCAACTAAAGATGGTTTTTTTATAGATAAAAGAGAGGAGACCCCTGCTTATGTCCCTAGAGAGGATTTTGAATTAAAAAAAGTGGCAGGAGGCAATTCTGGCTGTGAAGATCCTCGTTTAACTAAAATTGGAAAGACTATCTATATGTGTTATACCGCTTTTGATGGCATAGGCCCACCTAGGGTGGCTGTCACTTCTATCTCAGAGAAAAATTTTTTAGAGAAAAATTGGAAATGGGAAAAACCAGTCCTTGTTACTCCGGCTGGTTTTGACGATAAGGATACCTGTATTTTTCCTGAAAAAACTAATGGTAAATATTTTATTTTACACAGAGTTGGAGATGAGATGTGTGGTGATTATTTAAAATCACTTAGTTTTAAAACAGAAACAGTCAAGAAATGTATCAGAATCATGGGACCAAGAGCAAACTCTTGGGATAGCGCAAAAGTCGGAATTTCGGCTCCACCAATAAAAACAAAACATGGTTGGTTGCTCTTATATCATGGAGTTTCCAAAACTAGTTCTACTTATCGTATTGGAGCAGTGCTTCTAGATATAAATGATCCAGCAATTGTGTTGGCTCGAACCACTGACCCTATATTTGAACCAGAAGAACCATACGAAAAGAATGGCATAGTAAATAATGTCGTATTTCCATGTGGAATGATTGAAAAAAATGGCTTTTTATATATATATTATGGGGGTGCAGATACTGTTGTCGGAGTTGCCACTATTGATATGGATATCGTGATAAGAGCGTTGACCAGAAATCTAAAAAACAAGAAGTAATTATCTTTGTTTTTTAGATTTGAGAAATATCTCTGGGTGAAAAAAGATTGATGGTCCAATCTAGGGCTACTCTTATTTTCTTTCTCCACGAAAGAAGCTTGAAAAGATAAATAGTTCTCCAGAGCCACCAGGTAATGTGTCCAGAAAAAGTGAAATTTGATATTTCTCCGATAGCCATCCAGCGTCCAATAGATAAAAGATTCCCTGAATTTTTATAAATAAATCTTTCTGGTCTTTGGTTTTTTATTAAGAGCTCAATATTTTTGACTACAGCCTTGGCTTCTTTTTCAGCTACTTGGGCGAGGGCGGGTAGGGGTCTTTTGTTTTGTTCAAAAAAAGCCACATCTCCAATAGCAAAGACTTCTTTTTGGTCTTCTAATTGTAAATATTCATTTACTATAAGTCTGCCGTCTGGAGATTTTAAGACTTCCTGATTAAATTTTAATTCTCTTGGTTTTACACCAGCTACCCAAATAACAGTATTGGTAAATATTTTTTTACCTGCCCCGTAGGGAGTAATCTTTCCTTTGGGGTTTTCTCCTACCATAATATAAGAATCTGCTACTTCTATGACTTCGTTATTTAGCATCACCTCAATCCCTTTTTTCTGAAGTACTTCTAGGCTTTTCTTTTGTGCCTTTTCTCCAAAAGAGGGAATTAGTTCTCCTGTTTTTTGTATTAAGACAATTGAGATATCTTCCATAACTTCTTTTGTGTAATAATGAGAAAAACTTTCTTTAATTAGTTCTTCCAGCTCGGCCGCTAGCTCTACTCCCGTAGGCCCACCTCCGACAATCACAAACTTTAACATTCTTTTTCTTTCTTCTCTGTCTTTAATCTGTGAAGCTTTTTCAACTTGTTTGATGCAGTGGTGTTTTATTTTTATTGCATCTTCTATATTTTTTAGCGTAAAAGAATATTCTTCTGCGCCTTTTGTGTCGTAAAAATTGGTTTCGGCTCCGGGTGCCAAGATTAGGTAATCATAATTTACTGTCGTATCGTTTACTTTGACTGTATGGTTTTCAAAGTTTATAAACTCCGCCTTACCTAAATAAAAATTCTTTAGACAACAGCCTAAAACTTTTCGAATAGGTTCTATTATATTTACGGGGTTTATCCCGCCAGTAGCTACCTCGTGTAAAAGCGGAGTAAACAGAAAATGGTCTTTTTCTCCTACCATTGAGAGTTCTATTTGTTTATTTTTGTCGAATAGTTTATGTAGATTTCTAAGGGTATATACACCACCAAAACCATTACCGATTATGAGTATTTTTATGGGTTTTACCATGGGTTTATTATATCAAAAAATGGGTTTTTGTTGCTAAAAAAACATGTTATAATGTAGGTATGCAAATAAATTTACAGGGTAAGAATTTTGAATTAACAGATGCTATCAAGGATTATGTTTTAAAAAGAGTAACCAATCTAGAAAAATTACTTTCAAGCATAGAGGAAAAAGGCGGAGAAGTGTTGGTAAACTTTGAGGTTGGTAAAAGCACCAATCACCATAAATCAGGAGATGTTTTTCATGCAGATTGTTTGATTAATATAAATGGTGAGAAGTTTTATTCTAGTTCAGACCAAGAAGATATTTATCCAGCTATCGATGAGATTAAAGAGACTCTCTTTAATGAAATTAGAAAAAACAAAGATCGCAAACAAACTTTGTTTAAGCGCGGAGCAGCGAGTGTAAAGAAAATGTTAAAAGGTCTTTCTGGTAGAAACCCTTTTACTTCTAAATAGTATTCTTTAGAAAATCTTCGTATTTTTTTTCTTTTTTACCCTCAGGGAGAACTTTTTTGATTATAAATTGCTCGTTTTTCAATACTGCATCAGTAATGATTATTCTTTTGTCATTTACAAAAAAGAATGTTCGGGGCCAGGTGGAGTAAGCTCTGAACTTATTATAGTTTAATTTTGCATCAGCGTTTAAGTCTATCAAGCCGTCTTCTTTTTTTATTTTTTTACAAAAAGTAGCCCGTGTCTCGTCTTGGGCAACAGGTACAATTTTTCCATTTATAAAGTCTGGTAAAATCCTTAGCAACAATTCTCCGCCAATCTTTATCAATCTTTCGCGGAACTCGGAAGCTTTTTCTTCTGGGAAAATATCTACTTCTTCTGTTCCAATAATTGGCCCAGAGTCCATCTTATATTCCATCTTTTGGATAGTGATTCCTGTCTCTGTGTCGCCGTTTAGAATTGCAGACTCTACTGGGGATGCTCCGCGGTATCTAGGGAGAAGGGAATAGTGGATGTTTATAGAGCCGAGCTTGGGCATATTTATTATTTCTTCAGGTATTATTTTTCCGTAAGCGACGACCAAGAAGAAATCTATGTTTCCCCCAAAGAAGGACTTCGGGGAGTTTCCCCGAAGTCCTTCTTTGGGGATGTGATCTTTTAATGTTTCTGGCTGAATGTAGGGAATGTTGTTTTCTTGTGCCCAGACTTTGACAGGAGGGGGAGTTAGGAGCATCTTACGGCCCTGGGGCTTGTCTGGTGAAGTAATAATGAGTGATGGCATATATCCATTTTCTTTTAGAATATCTAGGGTTTTAGAGGCCACATCTGGAGTACCCCAAAACACAAAATTTAATTTTTTAGTTGTTTTATCCATCATAAATTATTTTACTTGAGGTAATTCTTCCCGTATATCTTTTGCGTGGTCTGTAAATAAGACACCGTCCAGGTGATCAGTTTCGTGTTGAAAGATTTGTGCTAAAAGCCCAGAAGCTCCTCTGGTAAACTTTTTACCAGTTTCATCATAAGCAGACACTGTGGCTTTTTTTGATCTATGTGTTTTACCATAGAGCCACCTTACAGAGAGACAGCCCTCTGGCACCCATTCTTTGTCTCTGGAGAGTTTGGAAATCTTCGGATTGATAAAAACCATATCTTTTATTTCCTCTTTCTTTTCTTTTTCAGTTATATTATTTTCATTCAACGATATTTCTTCTCTATTTTTACCAAAGTTTTTATCAAATATTTTTCCTGAGACAACAAAAATACGAAGGGCATAGCCTATCTGTGGAGCTGCGATAGCTACTCCATCATCTTGGCTTTTTAAAGCATCTGACATTTCTTTTAAAATTGTTTTTATTTTTTTTGTTTTAATATCAGAAACAAGCACCTCTTCCGCTATTTGGTGTAATACTTTTTCTTTTTGTTGAAGAATTTTCTTCATTGTTTTTTATTTAAGCTCTTTTAAATATTCCAAAAGCTTGTTTAGTTTTACTGTGTCTTGAGATCTATTGGACATATCTCTCACTATTACTGCATTATCAATTGCTTCTTTTACTCCAAAGATAATAGCATAGGGGATAGCGAGCTTTTCTGCAATGGCTAATTGTGAGCCGAGGCTGTCTTTAGAAAGAGATTGGGCTATGGGGATATGTGCCTTGCGTAATATTTCTATTATATTTAAGCTTTTTAGTTTAGCTTCGGAGCCAAGTTGAATAAAATATATTTTAGGTTTCTTTAATATGCGTGGTGAAAGTTTTTTATACCAGTTTGATTCTACTATTCTATCTACTCCCATGGAAAAGCCAACAGCAGGTACATCTTTTTTACCTCCTACTTGTTTGGCTAGGTAGTCGTATCTTCCACCAGAGGCGATCTGAGTAGGCAAGCCTCCATCTTCTCCGCTTCCGTTGTCTGTGTAAACTTCAAAAACAGTACGAGTGTAATAAGAGAGTCCTCTCACTAAGTTTTTATTGATGTTGTAATTTATACCCATTTCTTCTAAATATTCCAATACTTCCTTGAAATGTTTTTTACAAGAAGCACACAAGAAAGAAATTGCATCTGGTGCATTTTCGTTTATTTCTTTTGTCTTTTCTTCTTTGGAGTCTAGGATGCGAAGGGGATTGGTCTTGAGCCTTTCTCGGTCTATGGCTGGTAAGCTGCTAAGGTGTTTTCTGTAGTAACCAGTAAGTTCTTTTATGTATCCACCTCTGCATTCTTTGTCTCCTATTGAGTTTATGTCTATGGTGAGGTTAGTAGCTCCTGCTTCCTCTAAGATACTCATACCTGCTTTTATAACCAACGCATCCATTATACTTTTGTCGTTTCCGAGAACATCTAAATCAAATTGCCAAAACTGTCGGTATCGTCCTCGTTGAGGCTTGTCATGTCTAAAAACAGGACCGTATTGGTAAAACATTACAGGTTGCGGCATAGTTTGCATGCCGTGTTCAATATAGGCACGCATAAGAGGTGCGGTGTGTTCTGGTCTGAGAGCTAGGTGATCTCCACCCTTAGTTTTTAGAGTGTACATTTCTTTATCTACAATATCTGTTCCTGCACCAATACTTCCCGTTAGGATTTCTTCATTTTCTAATATAGGAGTTTCGATGGGTTTAAATCCATAGTAAACGGCTACTTCTTGCGCTTTTTCAAAAAATCCTTGGAAAGCATAGTATTGTTCGTTCATTAAGTCCCTCATCCCTTTTGGTGATGCTACTTCTGCTCCCTTATTTTTATTTGAATGCGTTGTTTTTTTCATTTTTTATTTTATTGTTTATAATCTCCAGGCAAAACATCTATATTACTGATAGGCAATAAACGTAAGAATGCTTTTCCTGAAATAAGGTTCATTTTTACTGCTCCCCAATATCTGGAATCTGAGCTGGCACTTCGGTTGTCTCCCATTACAAAAAATTCATCTTCTTTTAAAACAAAATGTGTATCGTTGTTGCCTATATTTTTAACATAAGGTTCTGTGAGAACAAAACCTTCTTTTTGATCGGCATTAGTGATGGTCACCATGTTGCCCTTGATATCTATGGTTTCATTTGGTAAGCCGATTATTCTTTTTATAAAGAATTTGGTTGTGTCACCAGGATACCTAAATACCACAACATCATCTCTTTTTGGATCAGTTAATTTGTAAGATATTTTATCTACTATCAAATAATCACCGTTTTCAAACGTTGGTACCATTGAAGAACCTGAGACCACAAATGGCTCAGCTACCAAAACACGAATAGGTATGACGATAATAAGCGCGATTATAGCAAAACGCACGAGTTCCCAAAACGATTGTCCTTTTGTTTGTTCCATGCTTATAATATAACATAAAAAACTCTTGACAGCATGTCACAGATTGTTTTGTAATAAATAACCCCCCGCACCAGGTGAAGGGGAATTCCCCTTCACCTGGTGCGGGGGAGCGTCTGTGTGTTATTATTCATTCTATGAAATTAGTTGTTGGATTAGGAAATCCTGGAGAAGAATATGAAAACACAAGGCACAATACGGGGCGTATTTTAGTTGATTTAGTGGAGAAAAAAATAGAACAAAACAACAGTAAGCTTAAAATAAAATTTCTAAAACCAGATACTTTTATGAATCATTCTGGTAAAGCTGTGGCTCCTTTTATAAAAACAAAAAAAGATTTAGAAAATCTGGTTGTGATTTATGATGACATAGATTTACCACTTGGAAAAATAAAGATTTCCTTCAATCGTTCTTCGGGTGGACACAACGGACTTGGCTCTATAATCAAGGCTTTGAAAAGCGAAGAATTTTTGCGTATTAGAGTCGGTATTGCACCTGCGACTCCGTCTGGAAAACTAAAAAAGCCATCAGGTGAGAAAGCTGTATTAAATTTCTTATTGGGTGAATTCAAAAAACCAGAATTAGAAACAATTAAGAAACTTTCCAAAACAGTTGCTCTTGCTGTAGAAACTATTTTTTCTGAGAGCAAAGAGAAAGCGATGTCACTTTATAATTAGATTTCATGAAAGATCCCCAAAAGACACTTAATTGGATTGTTGATATTTTTAAGAAAAATAATATACCTTTTGTTATTACTGGTGGTCTCGCGGCAAAAAGCTATGGATCACCAAGAGAATTAAATGATATTGATATAGATATTCATGATAAAGATTTGTATTTAATTTCTGAACAGGTTAAACCTTATATTGTTTTTGGTCCAAAAAAATACAAAGATGAACGATGGGACTTATTGCTTTTGATGTTAAATCATGAAGGACAAGATATAGATATTAGTGGTGGAGATACTTTAAAAATATGTGATGCGAGATCTGGGGAATGGGAAGTTGATACAACTGATTTTTCTGATGTTGAAAAAAGAGACATTTTTGGAATTCAAGTTCCAGTAATATCCAAAAAAAGACTTATTGATTACAAATCTATGTTAGTTGGAGAACACCAAAAAATAGATATTAAAGCGATAGGTGAATGTAAATAATTAGATTTCCTTGATGGCTTCGATGATGATGCTTTTTTCGCCGTTTTTGTTGGAGATTTTTCCTGAAAAAGCGATGCACTTTTCAGGTACCAATATGTCTATGCTTTCTTTGAAGATGGAAGGGAAGGCGACAGCTTCGATGGAGTCGGTGAGGTCGGCTATTTTAAGAAATGCCATGCGTTCGTTGTTTTTGGTGACTACTTGCCTAGAGGTCTCTATAATACCAGCGAGGGTGACCTGCATACCGTTTCCCATCTCTGTCTTTACTTTTTTGATGTTGATGGTTCTTTTTTCTAATTTATCACGAATGCGATCTAGTGGGTGGCCAGAAATATAAAGTCCGAGCAATTCTTTTTCCCAAAGTAGCTTTTCTGCTTGATTGGCTATTTTCCCTTCTTGTAATTTAAATTCTGGAGCCTTAATTTCAGTTGAGCCCCCAAAGAGAGATACTTGATTTTCATTATTTCTGCTATTTTCATGATTGTATTCGAGCATTCCTTCAAGGTTCGTAAGCAATATGCCTCTGTCACTCCAATCATCCATACAGCCAGATTTAATTAAAGCTTCCATGGATTTTTTGTTTAAGTTTTTGTGTTTTATTCTGTCTAAAAAATCTGTGATTGATTTAAATTTACCGTTTAGTTTTCTTTCTGCGATTATTGCATCAGAAATATCAGTGCCAAGATTTTTGATAGTGTAAAATCCAAAACGAATTTTTTCACTTTTATTATCTTTACTGATGACAGTATCTTTTTCGTGGGGTAGGCAAGTAAACCCTCCAAAACTTTCATTTATATGAGGAGGCATGACCGGTATTTTCATATTTTTACACTCCTCAATAATTTCAGAGATTTTTTCTACATCACCAGATTCGGCGGTGAGGATGGAAGTCATATATTCCACGGGAAAATGAGCTTTCATGTAGGCCGTCTGGTAAGCGACTCTACCATAAGAAGCAGCGTGGGCCTTGTTGAATCCATAAGCTTGGAAAGGTTCAAAAAGTTTCCAAAGTTTTTCGGCAAATTCCGGAGTTTGTCCATTAGCTATTATTCCCTTTGTTAATTTTTCTCTCTGAGCAGCCATTTCTTTTGGAATTTTTTTACCGACAGCTTTACGGAATTTGTCTGCTTCTTCCCAGTTGTAACCAGCGAGTTCTATTGCAGAGAAAAGAAGGTCATCTTGGTAGACAATCAGTCCGTAAGACTCTCCCAAGAACTTTTTCATGCGTGGATCTAAATATTTTACGAGCTGAGGATTGTGTTTGCGCTTGATGTATTCAGGAATTGATTCCATGGGTCCAGGGCGATATAGCGCGACCATCGCATTTATGTCGTGGATAGAAGTCGGTTTTAATTCTTTCAGATATCTGGTCATACCAGAGCCGTTTAATTGGAAAAGCCCTTCTGTTTGTCCATTGGCTAGAAGGGAGAAAGTTTTCTTGTCATCAAGGGGGATACGCTCAATGTCAATTTTTATATCATAGAATTTTTTTACTAAACTAATAGCATCTGCTAAGATTGCCAAGTTTCTAATTCCTAAAAAGTCGAATTTTAAAAGTCCCGCATCTTCAGCACTATACATATCATATTGAGTAATAATCTTTCCACCTTTTGGGTCTAGTTGTATCGGCATGTATTCATAAATCGGAGTAGGGGCGATGACTACACCAGCCGCATGTACAGAAATATGTCTGACACAGCCTTCTAGTTTCTTTGCTAAATCAATTATTTCTTTGGTATCTTTTTCTTTTTCATAAGCACTTTTTAATTCGGGTACGATTTCCATGGCATGATCGATGGTCATCGGCATGCCCTGAGAACCCATCGGAATCATTTTTGAAATTCTATCTCCAATTGTATATGGATGAGCCAAGGCTCGAGCCACATCACGAACTGCACCGCGCGCCATCATAGTACCAAAGGTTCCTATTTGAGCTACTTTGTCTTCTCCGTATTTATGTTTTGCATATTCAATCATCTCATCTCGGCGGTTGTCGGCATAGTCCATATCTATATCTGGAGGTGAAGGCCGAAAAGGGTTTAAGAATCTTTCAAAGGGAAGTTTGTATTCTATTGGGTCTATTTTTGTAATTCCTAGAAGGTAAGTCACGATTGAGCCAGCGACCGAACCTCTGATGGCACTCAAAATACCGTTTTCTTTAGCATGTCGGAGTAAGTCTCCCACTACAAGGAAGTATGGAGAATATCCTTTATCAAAAATAATCTTTAATTCGTATTCTATGCGTTCTGTTATTTCCGGTGTTTCTTTTATATTTAGATTTTTTATTCCAGCATAAGTAAGCTCTCTTAATTTTTCATTGTAAGTTTTACCTTCTTCTACTTTGAAGTCGGGGAAGACCCAACGCCCTAATTCTAATTCCACGTTGCATAAATCGGCAATTTTTTGAGTATTAGTTACTGCCTCTGGAATATCTTTAAAAATTTCTAATGCTCTTTTTGTATCTACAAAAGAATAATCTCCTTCACCAAAAGAGAATTTATTTTCATCTTTTATGTCTGAATTTGTTTGAATTGAAAGCAAAGTATCGTGCGCCTTCATATCTTCACTACCTGGATAATGTGAATCAATTGTACCAACAAGAGGAATATTAAATTTTTTATTTAATTCAAGCAAACCCGCTCGTACTTTTTCACCACCTTCGATTTTTCCATAGTCTTGAATTTCTAAAAAATAATTCTCTTTGCCAAAAATTTCTTGATATTCTCTTACTAGTTGTTCCGCACGCTCTTTGTTTCCACTTGTAAATGCTTGGGCGAGTTCTCCACCCAAACATCCAGACAGAGCGATAATCCCTTCAGAATATTTTTTTAATATTTCTTTATCCATTCTCGGCTTGTAATAATATCCTTCCAAATTTGAAATGGTTACCAATCGCATTAAATTTTTGTAGCCTTGCAGATTTTTTGCGAGTAAGATCAAGTGATAGTATCTTTTTACTCCTCCTTTTTCGGCAACTCGATCAAAACGTGAACCAGCGGTTATATAAGCTTCTACCCCGATGATTGGTTTGATTCCAGCTTTTTTTGCTAATTTGTAAAATTCAACAGCGCCATACATATTGCCGTGGTCGGTAATAGCTATGGCTGGCATTTTAAATTTTTTAGTTAAATCTATCAGATCTTCAAGCTTGGAAAGACCGTCCAAGAGGGAATAGTGGGAATGGGTATGGAGGTGAATAAATTTCGCCTCATTTTCTTTGTTTTCTTTTTCCATTTTTTCTACATCATATCATATTTTACTGGGGTGGAGATATGAACTTTTCCTCCTAGACATTTTATATATTATAGTGTATAATAAATATGAGTAAAAAGTTCACCAATCTAAAAAGAAAGGAGAGAGCATGGGCAATTGTGCGGTCTGTCAAAAACCTTTTTTCCCAACTGTTTCAGGGCGGCAGCCAAAGTTGTTTCGTGGCAAGGGTGTCACGGACAAGTTTCTTGCCCATGAATCCTGTGGGCAGAAGCTGAGTGAGGATAATTTCAAGAGTGAAGAGCTGCAGGAGCTCTATGTAAAAGAGCTCTATCGAAGAATTTCTCACTAAAGAGAAAAAATATAGAAAATAAGACCTGAGATTCAGGTAATACAAGGGGACAACTTCGGTTGCCCCCCTTTTTGTTGTTGTGTTATAATTCTCTAATATGACAGACACTATAAAAGTTGGCATTAATGGTTTTGGCAGAATTGGTAGGGCTTTTTTAAAAATTGCTTTTGACAGACCCGAGATAGAGATAGTGGCCGTGAATGATTTAGGGGATATTGCCAATATGGCATATCTACTCAAACACGATTCAGTCTATGGGGAATGGAACCATGACATTAAAATTGATGGTGACCATATTGTTATTGATGGAAAAAAAGTAAAAGTCTTGGCGGAGAGGGATCCTAGTCTTCTTCCTTGGAAGGATCTAAATGTTGATGTTGTTGTAGAATCTACAGGACTTTTTACTTCTTATGAAAAAGCTAAGGTTCACCTTGATGCTGGTGCCAAGAAAGTCGTTATCTCGGCTCCAGTCAAAGGAGAGAGTAATGTGGCAGGGGAGACAATCCTGCTCGGAGTTAATGAAAATAAATTTGGTACTTGCGATATTACTTCCAATGCATCTTGTACGACCAATGCCGCTTCACCACTTATCGCTATTTTACATGAAGCTATTGGTATTGAAAAAGCAATTTTAAATACTGTTCATGGCTATACTGCTTCTCAAGGATTAGTCGATGGACCAAATAAAAAAGATATGCGTGAGGGCAGAGCTGCTGCTGTAAACATCGTACCATCTTCTACCGGTGCTGCTATCGCAGTCACTAAAGCATTTCCAGAACTTGAAGGTCTCTTTGATGGTATTTCTTTGCGTGTGCCTGTCGTGGCAGGCTCTATGGTTGATATTACTTTTATTGCCAAAAGAGAAGTGACAGCCGAAGAAATAAATTCAATTTTGAAAAAAGCAGCCGAGAGCCCAGCTTGGAATAAAATTTTTGCTGTCACCGAAGAGCCATTAGTGTCTAGTGATATTTTGGGAAGCCCTTATGGAAGCATCGCAGATTTAGCTATGACTAGAGTAGTAGGAGGGAATTTGGTAAAAGTTATGGGGTGGTATGATAATGAAATGGGGTATACCTATACCCTTGTGGATCATGTTATTAAAACAGGTCGGACTAGTAAGTAAGAAATAAAAAAATGAAAATATATATTGGGACAGATCATGCAGGTTATGTGCTCAAAGAAAAGCTTGTTTCTTCTTTAAAACAACAAGGATATGAAGTCATAGACAAGGGTGCTTTTACTTATGATGAAAATGATGATTATCCAGATTTTGTCGTTCCAGTTGCTAGGGAAATATCAAAAGATCCAAATGCTTCTAGGGGTATTATTTTAGGTGGGACGGGTCAAGGAGAAGCGATGGCTGCAAATAGATTCCCCCATGTTCGAGCCATAGTCTATTATGGTAAAGCAAAACCGGTAGTAGAAAATGAGTCAGGAGTCTTGAGGAGATCAAGAGAACACAACAATGCAAATATTTTGTCTTTAGGGGCTAGGTATTTTGACGAAGACAGTGTTATGGAGGTGGTTAACTTTTGGCTCAATGCTCCATATAGTGGTGAAGAAAGACATGCTCGTCGTTTGAAAAAGATAGATGAAATAAAAATTGATTAACTGCGAGCTTAACGCCACAAATATTATGACCGAAATTATTCCCGCAATTTTAGAAAAAGATTTTAATGAAATAAAAAACAAGCTCACTTTTTTACGTGGGAGAGCCAGGTGTGTGCAGATAGATTTCTGTGATGGTGTCTTTGTGCCAAATAAAACTTGGCCTTTTGTTTCAGGTGGATTTGAAGATCAAGATTTACAAAAAATAATAAATGAAGAAGAGGGTCTTCCTTTTTGGGAAGAGTTTGATTTTGAGTTTGATTTGATGGTGGCAGATGCTGTGGAGAATTTTGATATTTACATGAAACTCGGTCCCAAAAGAATGATCTTTCATTTTGGGGCACAGAGAGACTTGTCAGAATTTGAAGATTTTCTAGATGGTTTGGATATGTACACTAGAGATAATATAGAAATAGGTCTGGCTTTTAAACCTAGTGACGACCTGGTTCTAGTTTCCAAGCTTTCTCATAAGGTTGATTTCTTGCAGTGCATGGGGATAGAAGAAATCGGAATGCAGGGGCAAGAGTTTGATAAAAAAGTTTTTGATAATATAAAATATTTAAAAGAAAAATTATCAGGAATAGTTTTGTCGGTAGACGGGGGAGTAAATTTTGAAAACATAGAAGAGCTACTTGGTGCTGGTGTTGATAGATTAACAGTGGGTTCTGCTATTTGGAAGAATCCTGATCCCCTTGGTGCTTTAGAAAAACTTCAAGATTTAGTATAATATAATTAATGGCTTACTTGTCTGAAGAAAAAATAAAAGAGCTCGCAAAAAAAGCAAACGATATTCGTATCTCTATAATTGAGATGCTCGTAGAGGCAAAGTCTGGACACACTGCAGGACCTCTCGGCATGGCAGATATTTTTACTCTTTTTTATTTTCATGTTTTAAAACATGATCCCAAAAATCCATCTTGGGAGGAAAGAGATAGATTGGTTTTATCCAACGGACACATTTGTCCTGTATTTTATGCGACGATGGCACATGCTGGATATTTTCCAGTTAAAGAATTAAAAACTTTGCGAAAATTTGGTACTAGGCTCCAAGGTCATCCACATCGTGAATATATGCCTTGGCTTGAAAATAGTTCGGGGCCACTCGGTTCTGGGCTTTCGCAGGCTGTAGGTATGGCCCTAGCAGACAAGATGGATAAAAAAGATAAGGCACGATTTGTTTATTGTTTTATGTCTGACGGGGAGCTAGACGAGGGAAATACCTGGGAAGCCGTGATGCTCGCTGGGAAACACAAATTGAGAAATCTGATTGCTGTTGTTGATAGGAATAATATCCAGATAGAAGGATTTACTGAAGATGTGATGCCACTGGAACCACTGCATAGTAAATGGAAATCTTTTAATTGGCATGTGATAGAAGTTTCTGGACATGATTTTAGATTTTTAAATGAAGTGATAGAAGAGGCACAAGCTATCTATGAAAAGCCAACAGTAATAATTGCGCATACCATACCAGGTAAAGGAGTAAAAGAATTTGAGAGAGATTATAAATGGCACGGCAAGCCTCCCACAAAAGAAGAAGGGGAGATGGCCTTGAAAGAATTAAAAGATTTGAGATTTTAAGATGCTTAATCCAAATTTAAAATTAAATCCAAAAATATTTAATGACGATGTGGAGCAAGTTCCTATCCGAAAAGGTTTCGGGCAGGGATTACTTTCAGCTGGAGAGGCAGATGAAAATGTTGTGGGTTTGTGTGCGGATTTGACTGAGAGCACTCAGATGCATTTATTTGCAAATAAGTTTCCTGATAGATTTATACAAATTGGAGTAGCCGAACAAAATTTGGCGACAGTGGCTTCTGGTTTGGCGGCGATGGGCAAGATTCCTTTTTGTTCTTCTTATGCGATGTTTTCTCCTGGGAGAAATTGGGAGCAAATCAGAACAACAGTGGCTTATAACGATAGAAAAGTTGTCATTGTCGGTTCGCATTCTGGTATCTCTGTGGGTCCTGACGGAGGGACCCATCAAGCGCTCGAAGACATAGCTCTAATGCGGGTGATGCCAAATATGGATGTTGTTTCTCCTTGTGATGCCATCGAAGCAAAAAAGGCAACTATTGCACTGGCAAAAAGTAAAAAGCCAGCTTACTTGCGTCTTGTTCGGGAAAAGACGCCAATAATAACTACCGAAGAAACACCTTTTAACTTAGGCAAAATGGAAACCTATTGGATGCCTGATGCAGGCCTCGCTCAAGTAGGAATAATCGCTACGGGAGGACTTTTACACAGAGCTATTTTAGCCGCTAAAGAACTCGAAGCTGAGGGAATAAAAACAAAGGTAATGAATCTGGCAAGTATCAAGCCGATAGATACAGAGGCTGTTTTATCTCTAGCTAAAGAATGTAAAGCTTTCGTGACTGTGGAGGAACATCAAATAGCAGGAGGAATGGGTTCGGCTGTGGCAGAAGTTTTAGCTCAAAACTTTCCAGTACCAATAGAATTTATTGGAGTAAAAGATTTATTTGGCCAGTCTGGTACACCAGACGAACTCATAGAGCACTATGGTATGGGAAAAGATTCTATAAAAGACGCTGTCAAAAAAGTTTTGAAAAGAAAAGTTTCTTAAATTTTTATAGCTTTATAACTCTCAGGTGCTTTAGATAAATATTCTTCTAGCTTGTCTTTAAAGAGAAGTCCTTTTTGGGCACCTATTTCTTGAACCACAGACATAGAATTTATTGGTCCCCAAGTAAATGCTTCAAGGGGAGCCTTTCCTAGTGCCAAGGCACAAGTAACGGTCGAAGAAAAAGCATCTCCGGCCCCTGTTCGCTCTAGTGGGGGATTTACATCGGGGTATATTGGTAAATGCCAAAGTTCATCGTTCAAATACATGTATGCACCTTCTGGTCCATCACTAATGACAACTATTTTTGGCCCCAATGCTTGTATGCCTTTTGATAATTCAAGAAGATTTCTATTTCCATCCATATACTCTTTGTGTAATATTTTTTCTGCTTCCTCAACATTACAGAAAAAGATTTCTGTTCTTTCATAGATTTCTTTTAATTTTTCGGTACCAAATTTTATTTGAAAAGTTCCGGGCTGGAATGCGAGCTTGGTATCTGGATGTTTGTTTAAGTATTCTAAAATCTCTTGGTGATATTCTAAGGAATTTTCAGCTAAAGAGCTCAAATATATCCAAGATGCATCTCCGATATCAGGAAATTTATAACTAAACTCTGTGTGTTTGATTAAGATTGTTCGATCAATATCATACCAAAGTACATAATGATAATTGGTATTTTTATTTTTTTCTATATTTATAAAGTCTGTGATTATTTTATTGCCTTTTAAGCTTTCTAGGCAATCATTGCCATGTTTGTCATCTCCTATATTGGTGACCATAGCGACATTTAATCCGAGACGAGATGCAGCGACTGCCGCGTTTGGACTATTACCGACAGCGGGAATCACAGTGACAGATTCATAGGGAACTTTGTCTCCAAAACGAAAACAGAGCTCACAAGCATCTGTGTCTATCTTACAATGTACATGCGCATCTTTAATTCTAATAAATGCATCAATGACAGTATCTCCGATGGCTAATAAGTCTATTTTCTTTCCATTTTCATTCATGCTACCATTGTATCATCTCTTAATAAGTTTTGGCAAAAATAAGTCTAAAAATAAATAATGAATAAAAAACTGGTTTTGGTTTTTGTGGGATTTCTATTTGCCTTTTCTTATAATCTAGCTTTAGCTCAAGTAATTATTAATGAATTTGTTTCAGACCCTGATTCGGGGCCTGAGTGGATTGAATTTCTGAACACTTCTTCTTCCGAAATAAATTTAAGTAGTTGGAACTGGACGGAACTTGCAAGTCCTGGTACAGATACCGAACATGAAGGTTCACCAAAAAATTTAACTGGAATTATTCCTTATGGCGGAGTTTTTGTATTTGAAATGACGAGTGCGTTAAATAATGCTGGGGATTCTATAGGTCTTTATAATGGGGCAGAAGAAATAGACAGGGTTTCGTTTGGAAAAATCATTAATTATACAAAAGATTTAGATCTTCCGACTAAGGGAAAATCTGGAGCAGTAATTTCTGGCACATGGAAGACCAATCAAGATTCCACAAAAGGAGAAATTAATCCTAACTCTTCGTATCTGGGGGACGAAGAAGATGAAACACCAAACTCTAATTCCTCTTCATCTGAAAGTTCTTCAGAAACAAAAATCAAAGTAGCTACACAAAAAATCAAAGTTCAGATAACAAATAAGCAGATTGCTTATGTTGGGATTCCATTTTTATTAGAAGGTTCCGGGACAGATGAGTTTGGAGATAAATTGTCTCACGGAAGATATTTTTGGAATTTTGGCGATGGAGATTTTAGAGAAGTAAAAGTAATGAATACCGATAAGTTTACTCACACTTATTTTTATTCAGGTGATTATAATGTCACCTTGGAATATTTTCCAGATTCTTTTGCTGATACACCTGTCGCTGTTGGAAAAACAACAATCAAAGTGATAACACCAGAAGTTTTAATTTCTAGTGTGGGGGATGAGAAAGATTTCTTTATAGAACTTTCTAATAAAACTTCCAATGAGGTAGATATTTCTAATTGGGTTCTTTTGAGTGATTATAGGGTTTTTAAAATACCTAGAAATACAATTATTCAGGCTAATAAAAAAATGATTATTTCTCCTAAAATTACAAATTTTTCTATTGTCGACAAAAATACCCTAAGGTTGGTGACCGCAGAAGGGAATATGGTTACAAGTTTTTCTCCTTTTCCAGCGAAACAAACATCTCCAGGTGTCCAACACCTGGAGACAAAAAAGAAGGAGGCAGTTTTTAGTGATTTTAACGAAATAGATGAGAATATAAATAATTTACCTGCTTTAGCAAATGAAGAAGTGGCTTCTTCCACAATTTTTTACCTTATTTTCTTTATCTTTATTACTTTTTGTGCTGGCGCGGTCTATTTTATCCGTCAAAAGAAGACTGCCCCTGTAGACCTTGAGGAGTTTGAAATTCTAGATGAGTAAAGGTATAATGTATAGACATAAAGATGCATTTTTTAAAACAATTTATTAAAAATAATTTATTTATTTCAAGAATTTCTTTTTTCTTGTTTTTAATGCTGTTTTCTTTTTTTGGTTTTAAATTTGTTTTTGCTTCTGATACTAATGGGACGATAGACACTACCTATAAATACGCTTGGGGAGAAAATACTGGCTGGATAAACTTTGGTTGTGCTTTTTGTGATGTGGCTATCACTGATACTGTGTTCACTGGTAATATTTGGAGCAGTGAATACGGTTGGATAAAATTAAATCCAGTTATGTCTGGTGTCACGAATGACGCCGAGGGAAATCTTTCTGGTTTTGCTTGGGGAAAAAATATTGGCTGGATTGATTTCTCTGGGGTCACCATTGATGCTAGTGGTGAATTTTTAGGTTATGCCACCATCAACTCTGATAGTAGCAGTATTAGTTTTAATTGTATCAACACAGCTTCTTGTGGCGTTTCAGATTTTAAAGTTAAAACAGACTGGAGACCAGTGAGTACTCGAACAGTACCACCAAGTAGTGGCAGCAGTCCTTCTCCGTCGACTCCTCCTTCTGTGCCTCCAACTATTCCACCTTCTACACCACCGATACCTCCGACCCCACCACCCACATTACCCCCAGTTATACCTCCTTCCACTCCTCCATCTGTGCCTCCTTCTACACCACCGATACCTCCGACCCCACCACCCACTAATCCATCTGATTCAAACCCAAGCTCTCCGTCTGATTCAAGCTCCGCACCATCTTTTGGTTTGACTACTTATGATTATTCAAATCTTCCAGAAATAATTACTGAAAGAATAATCAAACCAGCAGTGGCTGGTGTTCGTAGTTTTACAAATCAACCCGAGGTTAAGATATTTGAAAAGATTGCAGTCGCTGTTCCAATAGCTTTATCTGGTCTTATTTTGGCTTCTTCTATTTTGTCTGGAGTACCAATTTTAAATCATCTTTTTTATCTTTCTGTCGTTCTCTTTCAATTACTTGGTATAAGAAAAAGACCAAAACCATGGGGAACTGTATATGATGCGGTGACAAAAAAACCGATAGCTTTTGCTAGAGTAGAAATTTTAAATGAACAAATGAGAAAATTACAATCAGCAATTACTGATGAAAATGGAAGATATGGTTTTCTGGTTTCAGAGTCAACGATGATGGGTGAAAGATTGCATTTACAAGTTTTTCGAACTAAATATGTTTTTCCTTCTAAGGCTGAAGCATCTCCAGTTGAGAAGGAATTGTATACCAATATTTATCGAGGAGGTTTTGTAAATATGGTAAATGGCACAACTAATCTTGACTTGCCGATGGATCCTGTAGATAAAACTGCTAGCCGAGGTTTTTACTTTGGAATTGTTTCAGTTAAATTAAATAAAATATTTGCAGTTGTGGCAGATGTTTTGTTTATAGCTGGAGTAATTTTGGGAATAACAAATTTTATTCTGAACCCAAGTAAAATTAGTTTAATTATCTTATCGGTTGTTTTATTAACTTTCTTGTTAAGAATAGCTGGGTTTAAATTGAAACCATTTGGTGTGACTAGGGATAGTGTAACTAATCAAATTTTACCATTTGGATTTATTGCCTTGCATGACCAAAACGGAAAGCGTATAAACTTTACTGTTTCTGACGACAAAGGACGATACTTTTTACTTACAAAAAAGGGAGCGTTTACCTTAAAGGCTTCGACCCCAGCGCATATTTTGCCTGTAAGATTAAAAGAAGTTCCAATATTTACAAATAAAGGTTGGGTGAGTAAAGAAATCGGGGTATAATAATAATTATATAAACATGAAACAGTTATTTTATACAAAATTATCTCTAACCTTGATTCTGATATTAATTTTTTCTTTTTCTTTTAGTACAACTCAAGCCGTCTGGAACGGTACCTTTTACAACCCAGGAGACACCTTAGAACCTGAATGTGCTCCTACAGATGTAGATTGTGATGTGATAGTTCCTTTTTCTTCACAAGCAGCTTTATTTAACTATTTCTTTGGTAAAGAAGCTGGAAATATAATGTCTGGTACTTTAAATACAGCTCTTGGTTTTCAAGCTGGTAAATACATTACTGATGGTACTACTCCAAATATTACTAGTGGCTCTAGTCTATATTTAGGTGCTAACTCCAAAGCTCTAGCTGATGGTAATACTAATGAAATCGTGATTGGGTACAACGCTACTGGACTTGGTTCTAATTCTGTAGTTCTTGGTAACAGCAGTATTGCTACTACGGCTCTAAGGGGTGATGTGGGGATTGGAACGACGACACCATCTTCAAAACTACAAATTTCTGGTGCTACTCCCGTGTTGACGATTACCAACACTTCACTCGTAACTCAAGACTGGCAATTTAGAAACGGAGCTATTAATCCTGGTTCCAGAATATTTGATATTTATGATGCTACTGTTGGGGCCACTAGGCTCGCCATTACTGACGACGGAGAAGTAAGAATTGGTAGCGCAACAAACCAGGGAGGCGGTGGTAATTCTAGTAGATTATTTGTCTACGGCGGAGCCAATGGAGCAAATATAGATGTGATGGGAGATGGAGCAATTTCCGACCAAGCTACTCTCGAACTTGAAGGTTCAGATTATAGTATTTTTACCAACTCTGCGCGCTTACAATATTACGGACCAAACGGCATCGGTACCACTATGGGCTTTGGAAATCAAAGACTTGGAATACTTGGATTTAACAATACGGATACTGCAATCATTGCAACTCAAGGAAATGATACACCGCTTATTTTTGGAATAGATGACATAGAGCGGATGAGAATTGGTAGTGATGGAACCGTTCAAATTGCTACTGTTGGTACAGCAGCAACTCCCTCTCTTTTAATTGGAACATCTGTTGGTCTTTATGAAGATAGTGCAAATGTTCTCGGGCTCAGTGCTGGAGGAGCACCATTTGGTTTGTTTGATGGTAATACTGGAGAATCTACAATTTACGGTGAGCCTTTACGCATTCGAGGCTTTGCAGGAAATCCTCAACTTATTTTTACTAATGGTACATTTGGAACAGATAGAGTTAGATTAGCTTCGGATGCAAATAAACTTACAGTCAGAAATGCGTCAGATACGCTAGATGCAGATTTTCAAGTAGAGGATCTTATTACTTCTGGTTCTGTAGGTATTGGAGTAGCTATACCAACTACTCAGCTTGACGTAGATGGTGATGTAACTGTTTCTGGGTATATTGCATCTGGTCCAATATGTTTCTAATAGCGATTCAGAAATGAGTGCTCAAGGCGGTCCTGCAGCACCACCGATACTGACTTTAAGAAAAAATGTTGCTGAAGTTGGTCAAGTTTATGCGTTAAAAATAGTCGGCGAAATTGGAGATTTTCGAGCAGGTATTGATACTTCTGGCCACGCAGAAGTTCAAAATTTAAAAGCTGATGGAAAAGTTGGAATTGGTACAGATCCTACCACCTACGCCCTCGACGTCCTAGCCATAGGCACCGGAATCATCGCTCGCTTCCAGAGTGCAAATGCTACAGGCTGTACCCTAGCCGATGGAGGCACTATTACTTGTACTTCAGATGAAAGAATGAAGAAAAACATAGAAGATATAGATTATGGTTTAGATACTGTGATGAATTTAAGACCAGTCTTATTTAATTGGAAATATGAAGATGATACTACCGAAAAGAATCTCGGTTTCATTGCTCAAGAAGTAGAATTAGTTATTCCTAAATTAGTGGTCACAGATGAAAAAGGTATGAAAGCTTTAAATACCACTGCAATGATTCCTGTTTTAACCAAAGCGATACAAGATTTGAGTAATAGTATGTTTACTAAAATTACAACTTGGTTGGCAGATGCGGGGAATGGGATAGGGGAGATATTTGCAGAAACATTTAGAGCTACAGATAAATTGTGTATCAATGATACTTGTGTCACTGAGGCGCAACTTCAAACATTGTTAGAAAATTCTGGTATAACTCCCGAACTAGCACCGGAGCCTGTTCCAGAACCAACACCAGAACCAACACCAGAACCAACACCTGAGCCAGTACCTGAGGTCATTCCTGAACCAGCACCAGAAGTTGTTTCTGAACCTACCCCTGAACCCATTCCAGAACCTATAGTAGAACCAACACCAGAAGTT
Organism: uncultured Candidatus Saccharibacteria bacterium; assembly: GCA_964484005.1. Classification (GTDB taxonomy): domain Bacteria; phylum Patescibacteriota; class Minisyncoccia; order Phycocordibacterales; family UBA9973; genus UBA9973. Next base: position 122,040 of record CAZADR010000001.1, read on the forward strand.
GTTCCTGAGCCTGCACCAGAGCCAGTTATTTAATTTTCTTTTTGCACTTGACATATACCCCTAGGGGGTATATACTTTATGTATGCATAAAAATAAACAGAAATTAATTCGTCGACTTAAAATAATTGAAGGGCAAGTGCGGGGACTTCAAAGTATGATTGAGAAAGATATTTATTGTATAGATATTATTACTCAAACTTCAGCGGTAAAAAGAGCTTTGTCTTCTGTGGAGGATGCTCTTATGGAAGAACATCTCGGTACTTGTCTGGTTCATCAGATAAAGAAAGGCCAGACTGAAAAAGCAACAAAAGAAATGTTAAAAGTTTATCAACTTAAGAGAAAATAAAACCAAAAATCAACACAAAAACATAAGTGATTAATTATTATATAATAATATAAACATGGAATTCGATTATACTAAAACTACAAATAAAACTTTTGACACAGCAGTTCAAAATGTACAAGACGAAATAGTTAAAGCCTCTATGCGGGTTTTATATATCCATGATGTGCAAAAAACTTTGGGTGAAAAGGGTTTTGAGAGAGAACCGTTTAAGATTATTGAGTTTTGCAATGCAAAATTTGCTGACGAGTTTCTGAATAAAGATATTAAGATTGGCCTTTGTTTGCCCTGTAAGATAAATGTTTATATAAAGGATGGACAAACTTTTATTTCCGGCATGCGACCGATTATTTTATCTCAATTCTTCCCAGAAGCTGATTTAGGTGAAAGACCAAAAGAAATTGATCAAATTATTCAAAACATTATTAACGGTAGTATAAATTAAAAACTTATATAAATATGAAAAACAAAACATACAGAATAAAAGGAATGCATTGTGCTTCTTGCGCTAGCGTCATAGAAAGAACTGTAAAAAAGATAGAAGGCGTAGAAGATATTTCAGTAAACAATGGCACAGAAAATGCCAAGATTTCTTTTGACGAAGGCAAGACCAATGCTGAGCATTTTAATAAAAAATTAGAGCCTCTTGGCTATACACTAATAGATGATAGCAAAAACACCATGCAGCATGCAGGTATGACTGCGGGGGAGATGGGCATGAGTGCCGATGAGCATGCGGAGCATTTGGGCCTAAATCAATCTAAGACAGAAAAGCTGGCAGAGCTCAAGGCCATGGGGAACAATCTTCTTTCCCTTATTCCAATTGTTTTAATAAGTATTTTTGTGATGGGCTACGATATTTTGGCTCAATTTGAAATTATTCCGGAAATGTCTTATTTTTGGGGTGAATTTTTCCATCATCTTTTACCGGTAATAGCTACTTATACGCTCTTTGTAGTAGGCAAGCCATACTTGCTCGGCTTGTATCGTTTTTTCCGCTACGGCAAGGCAAACATGGATACGCTCATTGGTCTCGGTACATTGGTAGCATTTATTTATAGTTTTGCTATTAGTGCATTTGAAGAAAGCTTGTCGGGTTTTATAAATGTAGATCAGAGTTATTATGATGTGACTATTATTGTCATTGCTTTTATTACCCTTGGAAAATATCTGGAAATACGCTCAAAATTAAAAACTGGAGATGCCATAGAAAAGCTTTTGGGTCTGCAGGCCAAGACTGCATTGGTAATTCGTGATAATCAAGAAATTGAAATACCGATAGATCAAGTGGTCCATGGAGATTTGATTATAGTAAAGCCAGCCGGCAAGATTCCAGTGGATGGCGTCATTGTAACAGGAGCTTCTTATATAGATGAGTCTATGGTTACCGGAGAGCCGATGCCGGTAGAGAAAAAAGAAGGGGACAGTGTCGTCTCTGGAACGATAAATACAACTGGCTCTTTTACTTTTAAAGCTACAAAAATTGGTTCTGAAACCTTGCTTGCTCAAATTGTAAAAATGGTAGAAGAAGCGCAGGGCAGTAAAGCACCCATTCAAGCCTTGGCTGATAAAATATCCAGTGTGTTTGTGCCGATTGTTCTAGTAATATCTTTTGTTGCCTTAGGCTTGTGGCTATTTATTGGAACTCAGTACTTGGGCTTTTCTCAGGCGCTTTCTTTTGGCTTAGTTTCTTTTGTGGGTATCTTGGTCATCGCTTGTCCTTGTGCACTCGGCCTTGCTACTCCTACAGCCATCATTGTAGGTGTAGGCAAGGGCGCCAAAGAAGGAATTTTGATTAAAGATGCAGGTACACTTGAAAAATTACACAAAGTAAATGCAGTAGTAGTAGACAAGACAGGTACTCTTACTTTTGGCCGCCCCGAGCTCGTATCTATCAACAATTTTTCAAACAAGACTGATGAAGAACTAGTTTCTATTCTTTCTGCGCTTGAAAATAAGTCCGAGCATCCGATTGCTCACGCGATAATAAATTATGCCAAAGTAAAAAACATAAAAATTAGTGAAGTAAATAACTTTGAGATTATAAAAGGACAGGGATTAAAAGGTAAAATAAATGAAATAGAATATTTTGCCGGAAATGCCAAGCTGGTGGCTGAGCTTGGTTTGAAATTTGATAAAGAAGTTTTAGAAAAAGAAACATTGGAAGGAAAGACTCCAGTTATTCTAGCGGATAAAGATGTTGTGCTGGGTGTATTTATGGTGGCAGATGCAGTAAAGCCTGAGGCGATAGAAGCTGTTAAAAATCTGCACAAACTAGGCATAAAAGTAGTGATGCTTACCGGAGATAATAAAAACACTGCAGAATATATTGCTAAGATTATCGGTATCGACGAAGTAGTAGCGCACGCTATGCCGGAGGATAAACTAATTAAAATTAAGGAACTTCAGCTTGATGGAAAGACTGTGGCGATGGCGGGGGATGGGGTAAATGATGCTCCAGCACTAGCCCAAGCAGATGTAGGTATAGCGATGGCGACGGGTACAGATGTGGCCATAGAGTCTGCGGGTATTACACTTCTCCATGGAGATATTTCGAAATTGGTCAAAGCTATAAAGCTCTCAAAAATAACCATGCGGGGAATCAAGCAAAATCTTTTCTGGGCATTTATTTACAACATTGTCGGTATTCCACTCGCGGCAGGGCTCTTTTATCCAATCTTTGGTTGGATGCTTTCTCCGGTATTTGCAGGCTTTGCCATGGCCATGTCTTCTGTGTCAGTAGTGTCGAACTCACTACGTATTAAAGGTAAAAAATTATAAAGGTTTAAATTATTAATTTAATCAAAATATTTATGAATAATAAAATTTTATTTGGAATCGGAGGAATGGTTATAGGTGCAATATTAGTTTTATCGTTGGGATCTACTGGGCAATATAGATCAATGATGTTTAGTGGAGACAATGTAAACAATTTAAGCTCGGGGCAGATTGGAAGAAGAATTAATCCTCTTGACTTAGATCAACATTTTATAGAGCAGATGGTTCCACATCACGATGGTGCTATTGCTATGGCAAAATTGGCCCCCCTAAAAGCTACTCGTTTTGAAATCAAGACTTTAGCCAAAACAATCATAGAAGCTCAGGATAAAGAAATAAAAGAAATGCGTGATTGGTATAAAGATTGGTTTAATAAAGAAGTACCAGAAACTATTATACCCATGATGGGAGGAGGGATGATGTCCATGGGTGGAATGCATATGGGGGGACAAGAAGATATCACAGCATTAGAAAAAGCGGTTGATTTTGATAAAGCATTTATTGAAGGAATGATTCCTCATCACCAGCTCGCTATTATGATGGCTCAAATGATGAAAGCAGGGACAAATAGACCTGAAATGCTGACTCTGGCAAATAATATTATTGAATCTCAGTCGAAAGAAATAACAGAAATGCAGAGTTGGTATAAAGATTGGTATAAATAAAATTGAGAGGTCGTTTTATTATAGAGATTATGATATAATAATAATATGATGGGATTTGGATATGGTTACGGTGGAATGATGGGTGGGGGTTTTGGTTCTATCATTGCTTTAATAGTGATGATTGACTTGATTCTCGTCGGCATTTGGCTGTATAAGCAAATAAATAAATAAAATGAGCGCACGACAAACACAATTATTTCTAGGTTTTTTTATACTTGTTGCTTTTATAAGCATAGGGGTATTTGGCTTGTTTCAGTTTAGCCATTCCACAGAAGCACCAATGGATAATTGTCCTTATACTCAAAATAATTCTTCTCTCTGCGCGAACAGCTTAAATCATATAAATGATTGGCAGCAGTTTTCTAGCACGCCCACTTCTTCATTTTTCATTTTTTCCCTTCTAATTCTTGGAATAATTTTATACTTCTTTGCTAAAGAACACTTTTTAAATCAAAAGCAATATTTTTATAGATGGAGATATTTTTTAGATAATAAGAAATTTTACGCTTCTCAAAATAGAATAATTAGGTGGCTTTCTCTTTTAGAAAATAGCCCGGCCTTCTAATAAAGCACGCATTAAAGGCGTAGCCTTTTTTCGTGCTTTTTTATACCCCCAAAAGGGTATTTTACTATTTTATTAGCTTAGATTAACAAAAATATGAAAAAAATTATATGGAAACACTCGTAGGAACATCGTTAATAGTGGCATTCGTGGCCGGGGTGGCTGCGCTCTTTGCTCCGTGTTGTATTACCGTACTTCTCCCATCTTACTTGGGAAATATCTTCAGAGAAAAATACAAAATATTTTTTATGACTTTTGTTTTTTTCTTAGGAGTAGCGACAGTATTCTTGCCAATTGGATTAGGAGCTTCAGCTTTGGCTCAATTATTTAGTAAATATCACAATACAATCTTTACGGTTGGTGGTATTTTCTTAATTCTTTTGGGGGTGATAATGCTTTTAGGTAAAAAGTTTGCTACCCCAGTATCTGTTCGTGATGGAATGAAAAGGCATGTTTCTTCTATTTATGTTCTTGGTATTTTCTCAGCCATAGCTACTACCTGTTGCGCTCCGGTATTGGCGGGGGTACTCACTTTATCAGTAGCCAGTGGCACAATCTTTTGGGGGGGGCTATACACTCTAGCTTACGTGTTAGGGATGACACTGCCCTTATTTATTATTGCAATATTTCTCGATAAAGTAAATTTGACTGAAAAATTTACCAATGCGAAGAAAACGGTAAAAATGAAAATTGGTAGTTTTAGTTGGCAGATCACTGTTTCAGAATTAATCTCAGGGCTAATATTTCTTCTAATGGGTGGCTATATTACTTATTTGGCTTTTAGGAATAAGTTATTTACTCACTCAGATTATCAATTGGATATGAATATATACAATGCAAAATTCCTGAATGCCATAAATGGTTTTGTGACCTTAATTCCTGAATATGTCTGGGCGCTTTTATTTATTGGAATATTCGTGTCTATCTCGTATGTGTTTATTAAACAATATAAAAAACAAAAAAATGAACAAAAATAATAACAATGAAAAAACACCCGTAGTTACAATCGTTCTTGTTTCAGCTTTGGTTTTAGTTTTAGGATATTTCTTATTCAAAACTTCACCTCAAAATTCACAACAAGCTTCTTCCCAAAATTCTAATAGCGCAGACAATATGGATAGTATGCACAGTCAACCAAATGCATCAATTGATAATAGCCAATTGAATTCATTATTGGGTAAATCTTTACCAGATATTCAATTAACAGATAAAGATGGAAAAGTGTATACAACTGAAAGTTTTAAAGGAAAAAACACTGTTCTCTTCTTTAATGAAGGGTTAATGTGTTATCCAGCATGTTGGAATCAAATGGCGCAATTCGGTAGTGATTCGCGTTTTAACACCGATGAAATTCAAGCTTACTCTGTACTTGTTGATTCCAGTAAAGATTGGCAGAGAGCGATAGATAAAATGCCAGAGTTAGACAAAACACAGACTTTGTTTGATGCTGGAGCTTCTGTATCAAAAAATCTTGGACTTCTAACTTTGCCGTCTTCGATGCACAGAGGGTCATTGCCTGGACATACATATATAGTTCTCGACAAGGACGCTGTGGTCAGATATGTGTTTGATGATCCAAATATGGCCATAGCCAATAATATGCTTTTTGGCAAAATTGGAGAATTAAATTAATTAACTAATAAAAAATTATGGATAAACAATTAACAATGGAAGAACTTGTAGAAAAAGTAGAAAAACTTAAAAACACTGGTGAGCTGGATCTTTCAATGGAGGAAGATTTGAGTATTGCAATCATGAATCTCATTAGTTTGGAAGAGCATTTTTACTTTACTGCCGAGAAAACGGGGAAAAATGAATATTTTGACTTACTGGAACAGACTAGAGAGATTAGAAAACAATTATTAGGGAAGATGATTGATAAGCGTGAGGGCGAAACTTGGTGTATCGCCAAACACCTGCTTGCTACGACAATGAGGTTAATGGAAGTTGGTACTAAACTTCAATCATCAGGTAAAAAGGAAGAAGCGCAAGATATGTTTAAAAAGGCTTACGAAATATATTCGCTTTTTTGGGCTTTGCGACTAAAATTAATCGATGTATCTGATGTAAAAAAGGTTGAAGATGGCAAATTGAATATTCACGATACTTCTAGCTCCAGTAAGCCTATGACAAAAGAAGACGTTATTAGCAAATTAGTCGATTGCTGTAAGGAATAATAAAAAAATTATGGAAAACGAAAATGAAATAAAAGATGAAATAAAAAAAGAGAAGAATCTTTCACCCGTGGTGAGTGGTATTATTGTATTAGTTTTGATTTTTGGATCTTCTGTTTATACATTGCGATTGTTAAAAAGTGAAAAAGAGGGTACTTTGTGGCATCCCGCTAAGCAGGGTATACAAGATAAGGTTTTTGCTCAAGATGGCGTGGAACTACCTGTAAAATGGGGGAATATGGGAGTAAAAATGACAGAAGCAGGAGTAATCGATAAAGAAAAATTTGAAAATCTTTACCAAGAAAGAGGTGGCTTGAGCGAGTCCGATCAAAAATTATTATCTGGCAATAATGGTAATATTGTAATTAATTCTGAAAACTCTGGAGTAATGTTAAATATGTTTTGGGCATTTGGCTTGGCTAATGATAATCCAATTCTCAAAAATGGACCCATGATGGATCCAAAATATGGTGGTGCTGGTAATTTTGCTTCTACTGGAGGTTGGACACTGGCAAAAGGTAGTGCTATGGATCATTACAGTATGCATGCGTTTATAACACTTACAGCAGAACAGCAAGCGTTGGTAGAAAGAGTGGCCAAAAATATCTATAGACCTTGTTGTGACAATTCAACCTTTTTCCCAGACTGCAATCATGGTATGGCTATGCTTGGATTGTTGGAGCTCATGGCTTCACAAGGAGTGTCAGAGTCGGAAATGTATAAAGTTGCGTTACAAGTGAATACTCTTTGGTTTCCGAGCCAATATGAAGCAATAAAAACTTTTATTACATCTAAAGGCATAGATTGGAATACAGTTGATCCAAAAGAGATTTTGGGAGTAAATTATTCCAGCTCTTCTGGGTTTCAAAAAGTTTTATCTCAAATAAAACCACAAGAACAAAAAGGAGGAACTGGTTGTGGAGCATAGATAATTAACAATTACGAATAAAAATTATGACAACAGAACGCAAAATTATTGGGGGAATTATATTATTAACCTTAATTATTATAGTTGGAGGAGTATGGTTATCTAGTAAAGAGGGAACTAAAAATATCACGAAGCTCAGTAAGCCAATGCTTGGAGAAAAGATGGCTGATGAGGGCGCAATTCATGTTGCCCGAGATAAAACTCATGCACCCTATAAATCAAATCCTCCAACTTCCGGCCCACACTGGGTTGGGGTAGCAGGACCTGGAATAAAAGATAAACCTGTTCCCGATGAGCTAGTGCTTCATAGTATGGAGCATGGCGCGGCGGTTGTTTGGTATAGAGAGGATTTGGAGCAAAAAGAAATAGATAGAATTAAAGAAGCGTTTTACAATTCTTCTGGAAAGAAAATAATGTTACCGCGTAAAGATCTAGATGTTCCAGTTGCATTAACATCTTGGGGCTATCTTTTAAAGCTTGAAAGTATTGATGAAGATAAAATTAAAGAGTTTATTGAAACCAATAACGATAGGGCGCCCGAAAAGGCTGCAGTTTAAATTGGAATTTTATTAGTAAGTAAGAAATAAAAATATATGCACAATAATAACAATAGTGGTGGACATAAAGGAATGATGTGGATGATGATTCCATGTCTTCTTCTGATAGTGTTTGTACTTTTTGGTGGAGCTTCCTCTAAATATCTTTGGTTGATTATGCTTGGTGTTTGTGTAGTGCCTCACCTTTGGATGATGTTTAAAGGAGGGCATGGTGGACATAGTGATACAAATATAGAGGATAAGAAAGATGACACTTCAGCAAAACAAATAGAAGCAAAAGAAAAATACAATAAATCTGGACAAGGTGGTAGTTGTTGTCATTAAATTAATATGTCCAATGGCACCACGAAATCGATTTCATATGGAATACTCGCAAGTTTGATTCTACTTGGAGTTTATTTCACAGTGCTGACATTTAGATCAAATATCCAACTTATTGCAAACACTAACAGCAAGCCGGAATCTGTTCAGAATATTATTCCCCTAGAACAAACAAGTTTAGGTCTTCCAGTTCGTCTTAAGATTCCAAAAATTAAAGCTGATGCTATTGTTGAATATGTAGGTCTTACACCTGAGGGAAGAATGGATGTTCCAAAAGGTCCTGCTGAAGTAGCATGGTATAAGCTTGGAACTCGCCCTGGGGAAATTGGGAGCGCTGTTATTGCTGGGCACTCTGGTTGGAAAAATTTTAGACCGGCAGTTTTTGATAATTTAAACAAACTGCAAAAAGGAGACAAAATATATATTGAGGATGAAAAAGGAGTGGTTATTACTTTCGTGGTGCGAGAAAAACGATTGTATGATCCGGACGCTGACGCTACAGATGTTTTTAGTTCAATTGACGGCAAGAGACACCTTAATCTTATTACTTGTGAAGGAGTTTGGGATGAAGTCACTAAAAGTCGTTCCAAACGACTTGTTGTATTTACCGACAAAGAGGTTGAATAATAGAATAAATATCTAAAAAATAAAAAATATGCAAAAAATTATTATAAAATCAGTTCTATGCGGAATGCTTGCAAGCACAATATTGCTCGGAGGTTATTTTGCGATACTTGCGTTTGTGTCGGGTTGGGTTTTTGCCCAAGAGCAGTTTGTAAGTTATTGGTATTTTATTGTCAGCTTAGCTATAGGTTTTGGGATTCAGATTGCATTGTATCAATATATTAAAAGTTTAGTACACAGTGGGCGAGGTATGGGAAAAGTGGTCGGAGTATCTGGGACTACTTCTACAGTAGCTATGATATCTTGTTGTGCTCATTATTTAGTAAATTTGGTGCCCATTCTTGGGGTGACAGGTCTCGCAACATTTGCAGCACAATATCAAGTAAAATTATTTTGGGTAGGAATTTTCTTTAACCTTGCTGGAATTGCGTATATGGCAAATAAAATTATTAAATTTAAAAAAGATCATGAATAATAAAACTTTAATAATATTTTCGTTGGTACTAATCTTTTTAGGAGGTTTTATTTTTTTCTATCGTGGTAATTCAATAGAACAAAAAACACCCGTTATCAACCAAACAGAAACAGTAAAATTTTATAATTGGGCATCAAAAACTGATGAGCAAGCTTATGTTACAGTTGTGGTTACCCCGATAGATATTTTATCTCAATCAAAAGAATGGAAATTTAATATTCTGATGGATACTCATTCGGTAGAGTTAGATCATGACCTCTTAAAATCAGTATTTCTTGTAGACAATAAAGGAAAAGAATATAAACCAGTTGTCTGGGAGGGGCCAGTTGGTGGCCATCACAGAGAAGGAGTGCTAAAATTTAATCAAATAACCCCGATTCCAGAATCCGTTGAATTAAAAATTTCTGGTATCGGTGATGTTGATAGAAGTTTTGTGTGGGAACTTTAAAAATTTTATTTGGTAGTTTAAATGAAACAAACATGAATACATTAATAAATGACAATAATAAATACAATGAACATTCCGTAAACAAGCCCAATAAATACATAGTTATTTTTATTTTGCTATTGTCACTTGCCGGAATAATCTTTTCTTTCAAGGGACAGCCTTCTATAAAAGAAGTAATAAATGGAAAAGTTTTATCAGTGTTAGCTGAAAGAGAAACGATTTTAAATACAGGTGGTAAAGATAAAATTGTAAAAGAACAAGATATTTTAGTAGAAATAAAATTAGAAGATGGAAATAAAAAAGAAATAAATGTATTAAATGATTATAAGTTGGTTGAAAAAGGTGATTCAATATTTATTAGTGAATCTCTCTTTGAAGGAAGCGAGTTTGATGTTGTTAATGTGAATAGAACAAAAGAGTTGATTTTGTTGCTTATCTTTTTTATTGCATTGGTAATTTTAACTAGTGGATGGAAAGGTTTTTATTCTTTAGTTGGTCTTATTTTTACTTTTGCTGTTATTTTTGTATATATGGTTCCTCAAATATTAAGAGGTATTAATCCTGTAATTGTAGGTATTATAAGTGCTGTTGTCATACTAATTCCCACACTTTATCTTTCCTATGGCTTAAATAAAAAATCGATTGCCGCCTTTTTGGGTATAATGTTTGCTTTGTTTTTTGTGGGCATTGCTTCTAGTTATTTTATTAGTACTTTACAATTCACTGGTTTTTCTTCAGAATTATCAGTTTATTTAGATATGGAAGCAAGTAGTGCGATAAATCTCATCGGTCTTATTATAGCTGGTATAATCATCGCTGCAGTTGGGGTATTGGATGATGTGGCTGTCATTCAGTCTTCTGTAGTTTTCAGTCTTGCAAGAACTAATCCGACCTTGCGTGGGTTTAAACTTTTTAAGGAAGCAATGCATATAGGAAAAGATCATATTTCTGCGGTAGTTAATACACTTGTTCTCGCTTATACTGGAGCATCTCTTCCACTTATTATTCTTTTATATATTAGAAAGATGCCTATTGATTATTTTGTCAGCCTAGAAATGATAACAGAAGAAGTTGCTCGAACCCTGATATCTTCTTCTGGAATTTTACTAGCTGTTCCATTAACTACAATAATAGCGACAACGATGGTAAATAAAAAATTATTAAAAGAAAGAGAGGAGTAAATTTCTATAAATTATGCAAATAGTTTTTTTACATGGACTTGCCGCTTCAAAGAATTTTTTTAAAGAAATTGAAAAGTCTTTAAATAAGTTTGGGGCTGAAACCTTTTCCTTTGACCTTTTGGGTTTTGGAGAAAATAAAGATAAAGGAAAAGATTTTACTTTAAAAGAACACCTTCTTCATATTGATAATGAAATATCTAAAAAATTTCCACATGGAGAAATTGTCCTTATTGGGCATTCCATGGGGGGTATCTTGGTACTTGCCTGGGCTAAAGAAAATAAAAATAGGGTTAGTAAGATTGTACTTCTGAACACTCCACTATTTAAAAATAAAGAAGAAGCCGAGAAAACTATTTTGAAAAGCAAGACCGGCTGGGGATATTATCTCTTGTCTGCTCCCGCTTTTTCGCGCCAAGCTTGCAACATTCTTTGTAAGTACAATTTGATGCGTTTTTTCAAGTTTTTGAAACCGTCTTATGTCCCAGATAATGTTTTTTTTGATTATCATTTACATACATTTAAAAGTTTAAGTAATACTTTTAAAAATATAGTTCTAAATACAAGTGTTCTTTCTGTGCTTTCATCTATTGCAATACCAGTTCTTAATATTACGGCAGAAAATGATTTACTTTCAAATAAACACATTCAGCAAAAAAATGTGATGACTAAGGTTTTACCTGGTGGTCATCTTTCTCCGCTTCAATACACAGAAGAAGTAGCGGGAGAAATAAAACAATTTTTTTCTATGTAAAAATCGTTTTTTATGCTAAGATAAGAAGATGGAAAAAGAGCTTAAAAAATATACATTTCATGTAAAAGGTACTCATTGTGCGTCATGTAAAATCTTAATCGAAGATGTTTTGAAAGAGCAGGGTTTTATTAAAGATGTTCAGGTTGATTTGAAAAAAGAAACTGTTCAAATTGAAACCGACAGTGAACAAAGTGTAGAAGAATTGGCAGAAATATTGACAAGTAAAATAAAGCAAAATGGCTACATTCTTTCAGTAGAAAAAAATCAGGAAAAAGATGATGTTATCTGGAAAGCCGTACCTATAGGACTTGCCTTTTTAGTATTATTTTTTATTTTACAAAAATCGGGTATTTTAAATTTAGGGATTGGAGGTCAAACGACTCCACTTACTAGCTTTATTATCGGTCTTATCGCTTCAGTTTCTAGTTGTCTCGCAATAGTCGGAGGTTTGGTTTTATCTCTTTCTGCAAAAATAGAACAAGATGAAGATAGTGGAGCAGTGAAAAAAACCTTTATTTTATTTCATGCCGGAAGATTAATTGGTTTTGCTTTATTAGGAGGAATATTGGGTTTGATAGGTGAAGCTGTAGGAATAAGTTTTGCTTTCTCTGCTATTTTGGGTCTCATCGCTTCAGCTGTGATGATCATTCTTGGGCTAAATCTCATTGGTGTAATTAAAAAAAATAAATTAACATTACCAAGTAATATTTTTTCTTTCTTTAGAAAAGTAGAACACGCGACTCTTTCACCGATAATCGTAGGGGTAGGAACATTTTTCTTGCCTTGCGGATTTACTCAATCGATGCAGGTGGCAGCTCTAGGAAGTGGTTCTTTTATGTCAGGTCTTTTGATTATGTTTTTATTTGCACTCGGCACATTGCCAGTACTTGCACTTCTTTCTTTTGGCTCGGCGTCTTTTGCAAATTCAAAACATGCACCGCTCTTTTTTAAGGTATCTGGAGTAGTGGTGATAGGGCTTGGACTTTTCGCGTTTTTGGCAGGGCTTGCAGGGCTAGGAATTATTAATCCACTATTTAATATTTAATTTGATATAATCATTTTATGAACAAAACAGCCTTACTAATTATTTCTGTTGGTTTAATCATCTTTATGGGTATTATTTTTTCTGGTGGTCCAAATCCTACTGAAGCACAAAATGTGGAAATAAGAAATGGAGTACAGTACATCACAATAGATGCAAAGGGGGGTTATTTCCCTAATACTTCAACCGCAAAAGCGGGCATTCCGACTAAGTTAATCATGAAGACTAAAAGTACTTTTGATTGCTCAGCTGCTCTTGTTATTCGTTCGGTAGGATTCCAAAAAATATTACCTCAGAATGGAGACACTGAAATAGATATAGGAATTCCAAAAGCCGGTGAACCACTTGTTGGTACTTGCAGTATGGGTATGTATGGCTTTTCTGTTGATTTTCAAGACTAACAATACAAACAAGAGCATTTCTTGAAATAAATTTCTGTGATATAATGCTTGTAAATATGCAAATCATAACAATTTTAATGAAAATAAAAACATTTTTTACTTGGAAAAAAATTATTTGGACAAGTGTAATTTTGTTAGTTTTTTTAGGAGGTTATTTTATTTTTGGCAAGAAAGACAACGCTGGTAATATTCAAACTGACTTCGTAAAAAGACAAGATATAGAAAAAACAGTCTTAGCTACTGGGCAGGTCATTAGTTCGACGGATCTCAGCTTGAGTTTCCCGGCAAGTGGTATAGTAAAAAGGATTTTAATAAAAGAAGGGGATGTCGTTCGTGCTGGACAACTATTAGCAGAGTTAGATATGAATGATTTAGCTGCTCAGTTGCAAAGTGCGGAAGCTAGCCTAATTCTTGCCAAACAACAAGCTTTCTCTTCTAAAAACAATCTTTCTAATGTTATTTCTCAACAAAAAGCTCTTGTCGCAAGCGCTTATCGTACACTTCTCTCTAGTGGGCTTGTGGCTGTTCCAGACTCAGATTCATATACAGTAACTCCGCCTACTATATCTGGAGCATATGAGGGGACAGAAGGTACATATAAAATTGTGATTGATAAAAAAAATATATCAGATGCTGACTTTCAACTTAGAACATATAATCTTGAGAGATTAGACAATGTAAAAGTTGAAGAGAGTGAACCAACTCGACTCGGAACATACGGACTTTTTGTTTCATTTCCGGACGACATGGAAGGATATAATAATACACAATGGTATGTGACAATTCCTAATACAAAAAGTGTTTCGTATTTACTAAACTATAATGCCTATCAACAAGCTCTCAAGGCTCAAGAAAAAGCTGTTGCCGATGCAGAGGCCAATGTAGGGTTTGCTGATTCATCATCGGTCGTCGATGCACAGATTGCACAAGCACAAGCAACAGTGGATAGTATTATTGCGAAAATTAAAAACACCAGAATTGTTGCTCCTATGGGTGGGACAATTACAGAGGTGGATATAAAAGTTGGAGAATTAGCTCAAGCTTCCGCAGAAGTGATGAAATTGTTGAATGTGGAAGATTTGCACACAGAAGCTTTGATAAGCGAATCAGATATTGCTTCTGTTGTTGTGGGGCAGGTTATTGATAATACCTTTGATGCTCTTGGACCAGATAAACATTTTGAAACTACCGTACTTACAGTAAATCCCGCTTCGACGGTTATTTCAGGTGTAGTAAATTATAAAATAACTGGAAGTTTGGAAAAAATTCTTGAAGTGAAACCTGGTATGACTGCAAACATGACTATAAAAGTTGCAGAAAAGCAAAATGTTTTGGTTGTACAATCAAGTGCAGTTATAAACAAAGACGGCAAACATTTTGTGAGAGTGATAGATGATCCTAAAAAGAAAACTTATACTGAAGTGGAGGTGACGATTGGGCTCGATGCGGATGGTGGTTTAATGGAGATTACTTCCGGACTAAGTGAGGGACAAGAGATAGTAACTTATATAAAATAGTTAACTTTTGTGTTGTGCCTATAATTAAAATAGAAAATTTAACAAAAGATTACATCAACGAAGGAGTAATTACTTCTGTCCTTCATGGTGTAGATTTTAGTATGGAGCAAGGAGAATTTGTAGCAATTATGGGACCATCTGGGTCTGGTAAATCAACTCTGATGCATATCTTGAGTTTTTTAGACAAGGCGAGTTCTGGTTTGTATGAGTTTGAAGGACAAGATACAAAAGATTTTGATAAAGATTATTTGGCAAAATTAAGAAATGAGCGTATCGGATTTGTTTTTCAATCATTCAATCTTTTGGCGCGCACTACAGTCTTGGACAATGTAAAATTACCACTTACATATAGCAACAAGACAGACCATGATAGCTTGGCCAAAAAAGCTTTGGCAGATGTGGGTCTTTCTCATCGTCTTGATTTTTTTACAAATCAAATTTCTGGAGGAGAAAAGCAACGTGTCGCGATAGCAAGGGCCTTGGTTTGTGATCCCGCTGTTATTTTTGCCGATGAGCCAACTGGTAATCTTGATTCCAAATCCGGAAATGCCGTTTTGGAGATTTTACAAAGACTAAACGAAAGGGGACACACAATTATTTTAGTGACCCATGAGATGGATACCGCAAATCATGCAAAAAGGATAATCCATATCAAAGATGGCATGATTGTTGGGGATGAAAAAGTCCTAAAGCGAACGATCGCAAATGAAGATGGAGTACTGAAAAAATAGCATGAATTTTTTTTC
Source organism: uncultured Candidatus Saccharibacteria bacterium (assembly GCA_964484005.1). Classification (GTDB taxonomy): domain Bacteria; phylum Patescibacteriota; class Minisyncoccia; order Phycocordibacterales; family UBA9973; genus UBA9973. The sequence goes on from CAZADR010000001.1 coordinate 137,553, forward strand.
AACTATAAAAATGACTATTCGTAGTTTACTTTCTAGGAAAGGAAGGTCTTTTTTGACCATGCTTGGAATTATTATCGGAGTTGCTGGTGTAATCGTGATAATTTCGCTTGGTGCAGGAGCACAATCTTTGGTCTTAGGTCAGGTCAACAAACTTGGCTCTAATCTTCTTTCTATTCAGCCTGGTAAAAGTGATCCCAAGGGTCCACCTGCACAAGTGTTTGGTGTTGTGGTGACTAGTCTGATAGAGCTTGATGCTGAAGCTTTGCGCTCTTCTGCTCAAGTTCCACATGCTGTCGCTGTGAATTCTTTGGTTCGCGGAGTGGGAACAGTCGTTTGGCAAAACAAAAGTACAGATACAAGCTTTACTGGCACAGATTATGGATATGCAGATGTGGTTAATTTTACGATGGAGTCTGGAGAATTTATCAGCGAAGAAGCAAATAAGGGTGGAACAAAAGTGGTAGTTTTGGGTTCTAAGGTTGCGGAAGCTTTGTTTGGTGGTACGGGAGTAAATCCAGTAGGACAAGTTATAAAAGTTAGGAGTAATTCTCAAGCAGATGCTTTTGGTGTTCCTTTGCGGGTGGTGGGAGTCATAGAAAAAAGAGGTAGTGCTTTTTTCCAAGATCAAGATGATCAGATATTTATTCCACTTTCTATTGCGCAAGGGCAGCTTTTGGGTATTCATTATTTGCAAGCAATAAACATAAAAGTAGATTCTGCCGATAATATTGAACAAACTATAAATGATGTAACTAATACATTAAAACAGAGACATCGTATTTTAACAGATGATGATATTGATTTTACAGTAAGAAACCAAGCCGCGGCTGTAGATATTTTAAAGACCATTACCAATGCTCTCAGTTTGTTTTTAACATCCATGGCGGCGATTGCTTTGGCTGTCGGTGGTATTGGTATTTTGAATATTATGCTTGCGACAGTAGCAGAAAGAACTCGTGAGATAGGATTACGCAAGGCAGTAGGGGCGACCAATAGCATGATTATGAGACAGTTTTTACTTGAAGCTGGAACCCTTACTTTTATAGGTGGATTAATTGGGATTGTCGTTGGTGTCATAATGTCTTATTTGATGGCAGTTTTAATGAAATATATGGGTTTTGATTGGGCTTTTGTTATTTCTATTACTTCTGTATTTCTCGCTGTCGGTGTGTCTGTTTTGACTGGTGTTATTTTTGGTCTTTATCCTTCGTTTAAAGCATCTAAGTTGAATCCGATTGATGCTCTTCGGTATGAATAATTTTTCAAAATTTAACTTATGACAAAAGCACTCAAACAATCTATCAAAGCACTGAAAGCCAATAAAGGTAGGACTTTTCTAACTATGCTTGGGATTATTATCGGTATTGGTACGGTTGTTTTGGTATTGTCTGCTGGGGCTGGTTTTCGTTCATTGATTGATTCACAAGTTGCTACTCTTGGGAGTAATACTTTATTTGTGCAGACGCATATTCCTTCTGCTACTAAAAAAAGAAGTGAGGCAACAGATGGTCCAGGAGGAGCTATTGCTGGTGTTGTAATAACTAGTTTTAAACAAAGAGATTTAAATAGTATAAATAAATTACAAAACGTAGCTGGAAGTTACGGTATTATTACGGGCCAAGCTGTTGCTGTTTATAGAAATAATAAAAAAAGTTCTATATATTATGGGGTTGGAGCGGAGAGGTTTGATATAGACAAGACTACATTGTCTTTTGGCAGATTTTTTACAAAAACTGAAGACAATGGTGGAGCGCAAGTAGCTATACTTGGGTCTAGTATTGCTGAAGATCTCTTTGGGCAAGACAACCCTATTGGGAAATTATTTAGATTGGGTTCATTAAACTTTCAAGTAATAGGTGTTTACACTCCACAGGGAGCACTTTCTGAAAACGATGGAATTGTTTTTGTGCCACTCAATACGGCTCAGAAAAAATTGCTTGGGGTAGACTATATCACCGTCGGAGTGGTGGCTTTAAATGATATAGATAAAGCTGATTCTACGGCTGAACAAATAAAAATGGTTATGCGAGATAATCACAATATAACTGATGAGGCTAAGGATGATTTTATTGTTCAAACACAGGCACAGGCCTTGGAAACTTTTAACGTAATTTTTGATGGAATTACATATTTACTTATTGCCATTGCTGCAATTTCTCTTTTGGTGGGGGGGGTTGGAATTATGAATATTATGTATGTCGTCGTGACAGAAAGAACCGCGGAAATTGGACTTAAAAAAGCTCTTGGGGCGAGAGAGGCAGATATATTAAAAGAGTTTTTGGTTGAGGCCGTTATTGTGACTGTTTTGGGAGGGGTAATAGGAATAGGCCTCGGTGCGTTTTTGGGTTTTGTTGTATCTCTTGTCGCCAAAGGTGCCAACTTAGCTTGGACATTTTCTGTTCCTGTTTACGCAATTGTTCTTAGCTTTGGTGTCTCTGCTATTATTGGAATTTCTTTTGGAGTTTTTCCAGCTAGATCAGCGGCAAAAATGGATCCCATAGAGGCACTAAGATATGAATAATATTGTGCTATAATCTTGTTATATGTTTCAAAATTTTTTACTTAAAAAAATGCTTCGAACTCAAGGTGTACCAGAAGCACAGATAGATATGTTTATAAAAATGATGGAGAAAAATCCGGAATTATTTAAGAAAATTGCTTCTGAAGTTCAAGAAAAAATAAAAGGGGGCGCAGATCAGCAAGAAGCTTCTATGGAAATAATGAAAAAGTATGAAGAAGAACTGAAAAAGTTAATCTAATTAGCTTGCTAAATAATCCTTATTTTTAAGACAAATATGTTATTTATCTTCTTGTGGATAACTTTTTTGGTGTTTTTGGGTTTATAATATAAAGAATTATGTAAGTTTATGAGTAAGACTTTAAAGAAAAAACTAAATAAAAAACTGATTGAAAAATGTTCACCAAATAAGACACCTGAGGGTGAAGAGAAGTTTCGTGTCTTGTTTGAAAATGCTAAAGCAGGAATTTTCTTAATGTCTCTCGGGGGTGATATTTTAGAGTTGAATAAATCTTTTGCTAAAATGCACGGCTACACAGTGAGTGAAATGAAAAGAATGAACTTGAAAGACTTGGATACTCCAGAAACTTCTAAGCTTAGACTTATGCGAATGAAAAAAGTATTAGCAGGCGAAGGGGTTAATTTTGAGGTGGAACAATATTGTAAAAATGGTAAGATTATTCCAATTGAGGTGTCTACAAATCTTGTAAAAATCGGAGGTCAAAAATATATTCTAGCTTTCCATCACAATATTGCTGAAAGAAGAAAAATTGAAAATGCGTTAAAAGAAAGTGAAAGAAAATACAAAGAATTATTTAATGATGCTAATGATGCGATTTGGTTGTTGGATGGAAATATGTTTGTTGAGTGCAATAAAGGAGCTGTAAGATTGTTTGATTGCAAAAACCTTAATGAGATTGTTGGTCATTCTCCAATAGATTTTTCTCCGAAGAGGCAACCAGACGGACAAGAGTCAAAAAAGAAAGCTCTTAAGGTAATAAAATTAGCCTTAGCTGGGCGCCCGCAAAGATTTTATTGGCAACACTTTACCAAGAATGGAAAATTAATTGATGCTGAAATCTCTTTAAGTAGAATTAATTTAAAGAATAAGTTTTTTGTTCAAGCAATAGGGAGAGATATAACAGAAAGAAAAAGAGCTGAAGAAAAATTTAAAGAAAGCGAATATTTCTTCAAAGAATCTCAAAAAGCTGCACTCATTGGTTCTTATAAAACAGACTTTATTAAAGGTGTCTGGGAGTCTTCCGAAGTTTTGGACGATATATTTGGTATTCAAAAAAACTATAAAAGAAACGTACAAGGTTGGCTAGATTTAATTTATCTTGAAGATCAAAAGATGATGGATAAATATTTGAGCGAAGATGTGATAAAAAAACACAATTTGTTTAATAAAGAATATAGAATTGTGCGAAAGTCAGACGGGCAAGTCAGATGGGTGCTTGGTTTGGGTAAAATATCTTTAAATAAAAAGCATCAAGTCGTCTCAATGACTGGAACAATTCAAGACATAAACGACAGAGTAGAAAAAGAAAAGAAATTAGAACAAGCCAAGAATGATTTTTTGTCATTGGCTTCACATCAATTTAGAACTCCCTTGTCAGCAACCAAGTGGGTTTTGGAATCCTTAGAAGATGATGAAAATTTTACACTTAAACAAAAAGATAAATTAAATTCTTTGGTAATTTCTAACGAAAGATTGATAAATCTTGTAAATGACATGTTGGATGTCACAAAGATTGAGTCAGGAAAATTAACTATCAATAAAAAACAAGTTGATCTCAAGGTTCTAATTAATGATTTGATTGTGTTATTGAAACCTTTAATAAATAAATATAAAAAAGATATAAAAACAATACTGCCTTTAAATATTAAAAATGTATATTGTGATCCTGTTTTAATGAGTGAAGCGTTAAAAAACCTTTTAACTAATGCTATAATTTATTCACTAGAGGGTTCTCAAGATATAATATTAGAGGTTAAAAATCGCACAAAAGATTATTTAATTTCAGTTCATAATGATGGTTTTATTAAAAAAACATCACTTGGAGATATTAAGAAATTTGAGAAATTTGTACGAGGACAAGGAGCTTCTGATAGACAACCAGAGGGGAGTGGTCTTGGTTTGTATATTACCAACAATATCTTAAAAGCTAGTGGTGAATCTTTTTGGTGTGAGTCGAACACCAAATTTGGCACAAGTTTTTACTTAACAATAACCAAAAAGAATTAAAAAATTATTAAACTAATATATATTTATGACAAAAGAAGACTTAAACATTTTGATTTTAGTGGTTGAAGATGAAAAGATATTAGCAGATACTCTTGAAGAGAAATTGGTTTCAGAGGGTTTTAATGTAACGAAAGCATATGATGGTGAGGAGGGCTTGAAGTTGGCAATGTCCAAGCATCCAAATTTAATTTTGCTGGATCTTCTGATGCCCAAAATGGATGGGATGGCTTTTTTGAAAGAATTACGAAAAGATGCCAGTTGGGGAAAAAATGTTCCCGTAATTATTTTAACAAATCTTTCTTCGCACGATGAACAAAGAAATAAAGACATAGTAGAGTTAGAACCCTCATATTATTTTATGAAAACCGACAAAAGTACAGAAGAAATTGTAGAAAAGATAAAAGAAAGATTAAATATTCCGAACTAAAACAACTCCAACGTAAACACTAGGTTTAAGGGTATTGTTTATGTTTATCCGATAAAACTTGAAAAGCCCGAAAATGGAAGACTACTTTTAACTGACATGCTGACAACAATGAATGAATTAGTTTCCACAAAGGCGGCTTGGTATAACACTATTTTTGCAAATTGTACTTCGAGCATTGCCAAACACGTAAACAACATTTCTCCTGGTCGTATTTCTAAGTTTTCTTGGCAGTTATGGTTGACAGCCTCGGCTGATAAGCTTGCTCTTAAACACGGACTTTTGGACACTACTCTTTCCATAGAACAAGCCAGAGAAAAATACTCTATTAATGAGTCTTCAGAGCGAGCAGGAGATGTGCCAAGTTATTCAGCTGAAATTAGGAAATTTAAAGATTGAATATTACAACAAGCATGATAATTGTGTTATTATATATACCATATTAGCTAATCATAAATTATATGTTTGATATTATAGTAATTGGGTTTATCATTTTTTTAGTAATTAGACAAAGTGGTCGTATTTCCCGAATTGAAAAACTACTTGAAGGAAAGGTTCAAAATAAGACTGTAGAAAACAAGGAAGGAGTAGCTTCGGAGCCGCTTGTAGTTGCTACCACACCTCAAACTAGTGCTAGGGAGACATTGGTAGAGCAAAAGATAGAGCCTGTCCCCGATATAAAAATTAAATTAGATGAAGAAGCTTCTGGGCGCTTTCTTGGTAAGGTTGGCATTGGCGCTGTTCTTGTAGGCGTGGCTTTCTTTTTGAAATATGCTTTTGATAATAATTGGGTTGGTCCCACCGGGCGAGTGATGATTGGTATTTTGACTGGAGTCATATTTCTCATAATTGGACAGATATTACGAAAAAAATATCTTCGTTACTCCGACATGCTCATGGGTGGTGGTATCGCTATTCTTTATTTGTCAGTTTACTCTGCGCAGGCTTTTTATCACCTTATTGACCCGCTTATGGCCGGTTTTTTCATGTTGATTGTGACTGTGCTTGCTTTTGCTATTAGTATTGCGAATGCTACGATGACTCTCGCTTTTGTGGGAATTATTGGTGGTTTTGCAACACCTTTCCTTTCCGGGGTAAAAGAAAATAACATGATGATGCTCTTTGGGTATCTTATGCTTTTGAACGTAGGCGTTCTCGGAGTGTCATTTTTCAAAAAGTGGCCACAAATCATAGTTGTTGCGTTTATTGGTACAGCGATTAATTTCCTTTCATGGTACTTTTCTTTTTATACGGAAAGTGTACTTGCTTCGACGTTATTTTTCTTATTTATTTCTTTTGTTATTTTTCTTGTTGCAAGCATTGCCCGCGTCGTTAACGCTGGCCTAAAAGCAGATGAAGGTGATTATTTTTTACTTGGCATGGATGCATTTGGATTTGCGGTAATGAGTTATATATTACTTGCGCCCAACCACGATGAGGTGCTTGGTTTTGGGGCTGTGTTTATTGCTTTCATTTATATGCTGATTGCTTACACTGCTAATAAGTTTAATCCTTCCGATCGAGCACTCAATATTTTTCTTCCGGGACTTGCGGTGACTTTTCTTTCGATTGCTGTTCCGCTTCAATTTGATGGTCCATGGATTGCGGTTGCTTGGCTCGTTGAAGCATGCATGCTTTACTTTATCTCTTCCATGATTAGCAACCGAGGTTTTCAGATTATGGGTATTGTTGTTTATTGTCTCGGAATTATTGATTTCTTTATATGGTATATATCTCATGGACTTGAGAGAATAACAGATTTTGTCCCTATCTTTAATACTACTTTTGCTATCTCTATTGTTGCTGTTGTTGTGGCTTATCTCATCGCGTATATGTATGTGAAATACGGAAGCATTACCGAGGAAATTCGGGATCGAGGAATTGTTGTGTTTATAATTGTAGCTAATGTTCTCACTATTTTTGCTTTTACTACGCAAGTTATAGAGTATCACGGTGCGAAGTCCGCTGTGTTAAGAGAACAATACGAATTGACTATTCGTGATGCTAGTTTGTATAACACGGGATACGATTATTCTGATACTCAAAGTAATAATGCAAACAATTTTTATGAGGAAAATGAAAGTATTCAAAATCAGTCCAACACCATAGTGTCAATTTTATGGGCTCTCTACGCTGCATTATTGACTGGTATTGGTTTTGCCAAGCGATATGCCGGCATACGACGCCTCGGTTTAATTTTGTTTGTAGTTACTGGAGTAAAAGTTGTAATGGATGTGTGGAGTCTAGGTCAGCTTTATCGAATCATCTCGTTTATAGTCTTTGGAATCATTGCACTCATTGCATCATTTGCATACGCGAAATACAAAGATCGCCTGAAGGCTATCATCGTTTTGGTTCTGCTCCTCGTGTCTGGTTTTTCATTTTCAGTAACTCATGCAAGGTTTAATCTTGAAGCATGGCAGTATCTTCGTACACTTTCCGTGCCGATGACATCTGATTTTGCAAAAATAGTATTACCTTTAGATATCTCGCGAACAAGTTCAAACTTTAGTGATATCCGCATTATCGACCAGAACGGAAACGAATCGCCGTATTTAATTACAAGAAATACATCGGTTAAAGGAGGAGTTGTAACTGCGCAAGTGCTCAACGAGACTACATTAAATGGTAGTACACAATTTATTGTTGATAGCGGGGAAGATGCTGTTGTGCGAACACGTATTGCTCTTTCTACTAGTACAAATAATTTTAAACGTCAGGTGGGCATATATTCATCGCACACGATGTTGCCGATAAACAGTCCTCTCTGGGCGCTCGTAACTGACAAAGGATATATATTTAAATTTACTGATACAGTGACGGGCTTTAGTTCTGGCAAAAGTGAAATTGATTTTAGCGCAAATACTGCGCGATATTTTAAAGTGGTGATTGGCGGAGGCGAAGAAGGAGCTGTGGATGTTACAGGGGCGGTGCTTTATGGTGATATAGCACTAATTACTCCTACGTATGTAAAAACTGTTCCTGCCACGGTATACAACAATCCATCAAACAGAACTACTGAAGTTACAATTGATCTCGGTGTTTCAGGATATCTTACCCACGCAATCAATTTAATTTCTTCCGATCGAAATTACAGTCGAAAAGTTATATTGGAATCATCAAATGACAATGTGACATTTTCGCGTATCGGAGAGGGGTATATTTCAAATATTTCCACATCCCTATTTACGGGTTCTTCAAATCGGGTATCGTATCCTGAACAAAAGACACGTTACATTCGAGCTTCTATAGTGAATGATGACAACATGCCAATTATGATTAATGGGAATTTGGAAATTGAAGGCCCAGTAGTTTCCGCAATTTTTGAAATGAAACAAGGAGGAACATACACGCTTTACTACGGTAATCCAGCAGCAGAATCATCGGTGTACGACATCGGAAGAATATCCTCATATATAGAAGAGAATGCAATTCCAGTTGTTTCCCTCGGGGAAGAGTCATTGAATTCTGCATATGTCGCACCCAAAGGGCCCGTTGTTCCGTTTACCGAGTCAAATAAGTGGCTTTTAAATACGCTGTTGGTTCTTGTCGTACTTATACTAGGAGCGGGTATCGGTATGTATCTCCGGAATTTTAAAAAGACTAATAATGGTTTCGAATAAACAGCAATGCCTTCACTATCAATAGGAATTGTTGGTTTGCCAAATGTGGGAAAGTCCACGCTTTTTAACGCACTTACCAAAAAGGGAGTGCCGGCAGAGAATTATCCTTTTTGTACAATTGACCCGTCTGTGGGTATCGTGCCGGTGCCAGACGAGCGCCTGACCAAGCTAACAGAGATATCAAAATCTAAAAAAACTATTCCCGCAGTGGTGGAGTTTGTAGATATTGCTGGTCTTGTAAAAGGTGCGTCAGAGGGTGCAGGTCTCGGTAATAAGTTTTTGTCACACATTCGTGAAGTAGATGCTATTATTGAAGTCGTTCGAATTTTTGAAGATCCAAACACTATTCATGTACACGACAAAGTGGACCCTCTTTTTGATATAGAAGTTATAAACTTTGAACTTGAACAAGCGGGGATAAAAAAACCTACACTTTATGTATTAAATAAATCCGAGGCGGCAGAAAATATTAAGAATGATTTTGTGTCAAAACTTCCGGGTCCTCACATTGAAGTCGATCCAGTTTTTGGTACTGGTCTGGATAATCTGATTGTCGCTAGTTATGATTTACTAAATTTGATTACTTTCTTTACTACAGGTGAAGATGAGTCTAGGGCTTGGACTACTCTTCGGGGTGCAACGGCACCATTTGCTGGTCGTTCAATACATACAGATTTTCAACAAAAGTTTATAAGAGCCGAAGTTGTCTCTTATGATCAACTTATTGAGGCGGGGAGTTTTGCTAAGGCGCGAGAAAAAGGTTGGGTCCGTACCGAAGGCAAAGAATATATAGTCCAAGATGGAGATGTTGTAGAATTTTTAATCTAATTTAAAAACTATTTTAGGGTATAATATAAGGATGTCAGGCAATGCTTTAAATAAAGTTATACTAATAGTCTTGGATGGTTTTGGCCTAGCTCCTAGGGCTCCCGGGAACCCCATTACAGCCAAAAACATGCCGTTTTTAGATAATTTAATTTCTACCTATAAATCTCAAAATTTAGTGGCGTCAGGCCTCGTGGTAGGACTTGAGTGGGGGACTTATGGTAATAGTGAAGTCGGCCACGGTGCTATGGGTACTGGACGAGTGGTGGTACAGAGCTTGGCTAGAATTAATTCTGAAATAAAAGATAGAAAATTTTTCAAGAACGAAGTTTTCTTGAAAGTTTTGGAGCATGCAAAAAATAATAATTCAAAAGTTCATCTTGTGGGCTGTGTTAGTCCTGGGGGCATACATTCGCACGAGGGTCACTTGATTGGATTATTAGATTTCTTTGCTGAAAATAACTTTTCAAAAGTTTGCGTGCACATGATAACTGATGGAGAAGACAGTATTTTGGAAGAAGGAATAAAGAGTTTAAAAAGAATCAATGGAGCTTTAGTAAAATCAGGAGCCAAGATAGTTTCTATTGGTGGCCGAAATTTTACGATGGACAGAGTTAAAAATTGGCCTTTAATAAAAAAAGCTTGGGATGTCATGGTGCATGGAGAGGGTAAGAAATTTAAAATTGCTGAAGACTATATAAATGACTCTTATAAAAAAGAAGTATATGATCCTGACATTGAGCCAGCTTCTTTTGATTACAATAAAGAAAATGTCACCATAAAAGATGGAGATGGAATTATTTTTTTTAATTTTCGCAACGACAGAATGAGGCAAATTGTGGCGCCATTCATCTTTCCTGATTTTAAAGATTTTAGCCGAGGTCATGTTTTTAAGGATTTGATGGTTGCTACGATGACAGACTACGATAAGACTTTCAAGGTGCTTGTCGCTTATCCTCCAGACATACTTTCAAACACTCTCGGAGAAGTCGTAAGTAAACAAGGCAAAAAACAATTACGCGTAGCTGAAGGAGAAAAAGAAGCTCATGTTACCAACTTTTTTAATGGGGGCAAGCTCGACCCATACGAAGGCGAAGACAGAGAGATAGCTCATTCTAGAATCTTAGTTGGTAATGGATATTTAGAGCACCCAGAAATGTCGGCTATGGGTATAACAGAAAGTGTTGTAAAATCAGCTGATAAAGATTATGTTTTGACTGTGGTTAATTTTGCGAATAGTGACATGGTGGCGCACACAGGCAATCTTGTTGCTATAGAAAAAGCTTTACAGGTCGTAGATAAATCTCTTGAAAAAATAGTAAAAGCAAATGACTTATCAAAGACAACAATCATCATTACCGCTGATCATGGAAATGCAGAAGAGATGATTGACCCAAATACAGACAAAGCTGATAGCCAGCATTCTACTGCCAATGTCCCTGTGATTTTTATAGGTGAACAGTTTAAGGAAAAGAGTGAAAAGAATTTAGATAATTTATATAAAGAAGTTCCAATAGGGTCGCTTATTGATATAGCTCCGACGATTTTACATCTTTTAGGTTTTGAACAGCCAAAAGAAATGTCGGGAAGTAAATTAATTAATTAAAAAAATGCAAAATAAACAAGAACACAATATTAAGATTTTTTATTCAAAAGACTGGGGAGACTATGAGCTTTTAGATACGGGTCTTGGGGAAAAATTGGAGAGATTTGGTTCGCACTCTTTTGTGCGTCCTTGTGAAGATGCTGTCTGGCCCAAGACTTTAGGAAAAGCTGATTGGACTAAAATAGATGGAAAGTTTTGGAGCTCAAAAGCTGGGGCCAAAGCAGGCTGGACGTTTGATAAGAAAATTAAAGCCAAGTGGCAAATGGAACACAAAGGCATAAAGTTCTTAGCAGAGCCGACACCTTTTAGACATTTAGGATTCTTTCCAGAGCAAGCTAGCCATTGGGATTTTATAGAAGATACAATCAAAAATTCAGGCAGAAAAATAAAGTTTTTAAATTTATTTGGCTATACAGGAGTGGCGAGCCTTTTTGCACTTCGTGCAGGCGCGGAAGTGACACACTTGGATGCGTCCAAGCAGACACTGAATTGGGCCAAAGAAAACCAAAATTTGAATACTGATTTAATCAATGCACCGATGCGTATCATAGAAGATGATGTTTTAAAATTTCTAGAAAGAGAGGAAAAAAGAGGCAATAAATATGATGCGATAATTATGGACCCACCAAAATTTGGCAGGGGACCCAAAGGAGAAGTTTGGAAAATAGAAGAAATGTTACCCAAGCTTCTCACTCAAGTAAGAAAAGTTTTGAGCGATAAGCCTCTTTTTGTGATTCTTACTTCTTATGCGATAGATTCTTCTTCACTTTCTCTCGGCTATGCACTAGCAGAAACAATGAAAGATTTTGGAGGCAGAGTAGAACAAGGTGAGCTCTGTGTGCTAGAAAAATCTAATGATAGACTAATTCCATTAGCCAATACTGCAGTGTGGAGTAATAAATAAAAATCTTATTTCTCTTTGACTTCTTCTTGGATTTCTTCGACGTCTTCTTGAATCTCGTCGACATCTTTTTGGATTTCGTCCACATCTTCTTGAATCTCGTCCACATCTTCTTGTATTTCATTAATATCTTCAGACACTTCTTCGAGTTCTTCTCCTTGTTTATTTACAGTCATTTGTATGAAGATAGAGAGATATATTGCCTCTAAAGAAACTATAGTAGTAAGAATTAACAATATGTCCGAAGAAGCTATTCCAAAGAACCTTAACGAAAAAATACCCATAAAAAATATGGTGTGCACTAAAATGGATTGGGGAGAACCAATCCAATGAGTTAATTTCTTTGAGAATTCTTCAAATTTCTTGTCCATAAGGCTATCTTGTAGGTTAACAATTCTATGATATAATATATAGCATGGAAACACAAACAAATATTACAAATAAGTTTGGTATAGGATACTTTTTCCTATGCTTGGGCGCATTAATAACATTAATAACTTCAGTCGTATCATTTTTAAATCTTGTTTTCGAAACATTAAACAAGCGTTTTCCTGATGTTTTAAATTCTTCTTATCAATATGGATATTCTACTTATGAATATGAAGGTATTCGTATGGCACTAGCCACATTGATTATATTCTTTCCAATATTTATAGTTGTATCTTATTTTTGGAATAAGTATTCTAAAACAACTCTTGGATACATAAACGAAATATTTAAGAAGTGGTTGATCTATATTATTTTGTTCTTATCTTCTGTTATCGTAGTGGTGGATCTCGTAACCTTAATTAAATTCTTTATTTCTGGAGAAATTACCTACAGGTTTATACTAAAAGTTGTGACAGTCTTGGTGGTCGCAGGCTTGGTTGGTTTCTATTATGTATTTTTACTTAGAGAAGAAGAAGGTTCTAATTCTAAAAAAGGTTTGATTTTCGGAGGAGTAGGTTCTGTGCTTGTTTTATCAGCCATCATTTACAGCTTTATGATTATCGGTAGTCCGATGACCCAGAGAGCTCTCCGTTTAGACGACAGAAGAGTAAACGATCTTCAAACTATTCAATATCAAATAATTAATTATTGGCAGCAAAAAGAAAAGTTGCCAGTAGATTTAAAAGAACTTGCAAATCCACTTTCTGGTTTTTCTTTGCCAACAGAGCCTGAGTTTGAAAAAGGAAAAGTATATGAGTATATAGTAAAAGATAAGCTTACCTTTGAGCTTTGTGCTACATTTTCCTTACCAATTCAAAAAGGTTGGCGTGAATATAGCGGTGGGGGAATAATGATGCCAGCGTATGATAAAGAATTTTCAAATGTTTCTTATCCTTACCCTGGTTCTGGAATAAACGAATCTTGGGATCATCAAGAAGGACGAACTTGTTTTGAGCGAACGATAGATAAAGATCTATATCCTCCGTATCCAAAAACATACTAAGGTAAGTTTTGGACACTCTAAATAAACAAAAAACCGCTTTGCATAAAGGCGGTTTTTTGTTTATGATGTAAATATATGAAAGAATATGACCATTCAAAGTTAGAAAAAAAGTGGCAGACTATTTGGGAGAAAAAGGGAATCTATCACGCCAAAGACAAGTCTCCAAAACCAAAATATTTTAGTCTTATTGAATTTCCTTACCCATCCGGAGATGGGTTACATGTAGGGCATCCTAGGTCTTATGTGGGCATGGATATTGTTTCCAGAAAAAGAAGACTGGAAGGTTTTAATGTCTTATACCCAATCGGTTGGGATGCTTTTGGTTTACCGACAGAAAATTATGCCATCAAGACTGGCAAGGATCCTAGGATTGTCACCAAGAAAAATAGTGATGTTTTTCGAAAACAGATAAAAGCACTTGGTATTTCTTTTGATTGGTCTCGAGAAATAAATACTACTGACCCAAAATATTATAAATGGACACAATGGATATTTTTACAATTCTTGAAAAAGGGTTTGGCTTATAAAACAAAGACAGAGATAAATTGGTGTCCAAAAGACAAAATTGGATTGGCTAATGAAGAAGTGATAGCCGGAAATTGTGAAAGATGTGGTACTCCGGTGGAGAAGAAAGAAAAAGAGCAATGGATGCTCGCCATTACTAAATATGCTGACAGGCTCGATAAAGATTTGGATGATGTTGACTATTTGCCTCAAATCAAATTAGCCCAGAGAAACTGGATAGGAAAAAAGCATGGCGCAGTAATAAAGTTTGATGATATTGAGGTTTTCACCACTAGGCCTGACACTATTTTCGGTGCTACTTTTGTGGTTATTGCAGGGGAGAAAGATAAGTTTACTGGGCGTTATGTGACCAACCCAGCGACCAAAGAAAAGATACCTGTTTGGGAAGCAGAGTATGTCATGGCCGAAGTTGGTACGGGAGCCATAATGGCTGTGCCTGCAGACGACGAGAGAGATATGGCATTTGCCAAACAGCACGATTTGCCTATTGTTGAAAATTATAAAAAAGCTGGTTTTGAAGATTTTGGAAAGAAGGTTGTTCACTTTAAACTTCGAGATTGGGTTTTTTCTAGACAGCGATATTGGGGTGAGCCTATACCAGTAATTTTTTGTGAAAAGTGTGGAGCTGTACCAGTACCAGAAAAAGATCTACCCGTAGAGCTTCCCAAGGTAAAGAATTATCAGCCGACTGATAGCGGTGAATCTCCTCTCGCGAATATTTCAAAATGGGTAAATACAAAATGTCCCAAGTGTAAGGGAAAAGCTAAAAGAGAAACCGATACCATGCCAAACTGGGCGGGCTCTAGTTGGTATTATTTGAGATATGCTGATTCAAAAAATAAGAAAGAATTTGCAAGTAAGAAGAATTTAAAATACTGGACACCGGTGGATTGGTATAATGGGGGAAATGAGCACACAACCCTTCACCTTCTGTATTCTCGTTTTTGGCACAAGTTCCTTTTTGACTTGGGCTTAGTTCCTACTTCTGAACCTTACAAGAAACGAACTTCCCATGGGCTTATTTTGGCTGAAGGGGGAGAGAAGATGTCTAAATCAAGAGGAAATGTGGTAAATCCAGATGAGATAGTAAAGCTCTATGGTGCAGATACCTTGCGTGTGTATGAGATGTTTATGGGTCCATTTAGCCAAGCTGTATCTTGGTCCACCGAAAGTATTATTGGCTCTAGAAGATTTATCGAAAAAGTTTGGAGGATAAAAGAAAAAGTTTTGAAACAGAAGAATTCTTCCGGCTTGACCCTTCCCGGAGTACCGGGTGGGACCCACACCGCTCAGAATTCTTCTGTTTCAAAACTGTTAAACAAAACTATTAAAAAAGTTTCTGAAGACATAGAAGAGATGCGTTTTAATACAGCTATTTCTTCTTTGATGATTTTGGCGACAGAGATGGAAAAAACAGAAAACATTTCTATCGAAGATTATAAAATGTTTTTGATTATTCTTTCTCCATTTGCCCCGCATGTCGCAGAAGAATTGTGGAGCATGTTTGGAGACCTGTCTGCCGACAAGGCAGGAAAGAAATCCATTAATCTTTCTTCTTGGCCAAAGTGGGATGAGGGCCTTCTTGAGGAAGATGAAATTAAAATAGTTGTTCAAATAAATGGAAAGGTAAGAGCTGAAATGATGATAAAATCTGGTGAAAATGAAGAAAAGGTAAAAGAAGATGCTTTGAAGAATGAAGATGTGTTAAAATACATTACAAGCAAGGATATTAAAAAAGTAATTTATGTGAAGGGTAGACTTATTAATATAGTTTTGTAGTTTATTTAATTGCTTTATATTATTAACATATAGTATAATAAAACCCATGAGTTCAAATATATTTGATAGGCTTTCTTTTTTAGCATTATTTTTAGTAATAATATTATTACCTCTCTTTAGTATGCCTTTCACGAGTATTCCGATTGAGGCTTCAAAGGGTTTGCTTTTGGTTTCCGGTTTAGCTATTTGTGTCGTTTTTTGGGCGATAGCTAGATTTCTGGATGGAAACATAGTTTTACCAAAATCTTGGCTTTTAGCTTCTGGATTTTTTGTATCTTTGGCCTTTTTGCTTTCTGCTCTATTCTCTGCAACTCCAGAGATATCTCTATTTGGTACTTTGTTTGATGTTGGTAGTTTCTGGTTTATTTTTTCTGCTTTTGTTTTAATGATGATGTCTTCTATTGTTTTTAGAAATACAAAGCGTGCCAAGGTGGTTTTACTGGGAGCAATACTGTCTTCTGCTCTTGTTCTAGTATTTCAAATTTTACACTTATTCTTGCCTGACATGCTTTCTCTTGGGATTTTATCTGGGAAGACTGGTAATGTCCTCGGTTCTTGGAATGCCCTAGGTCTATTTTCAGGATTTGCTGTATTGATGTTTCTTCTAGTTATAGAATTTTTTCCAATCTCTAAGCTGGAAAAGATTTTGCTAGAAGTATTTATTTTACTTTCAATGTTTATGGTAGCTGCTGTAAATTTCCCATTAGTCTGGACCTTGGTTGGGATTTCAAGCTTAATTATTTTCGTCTATAAAATATCTGTAACTTTTCAAGCAAATGAAGAAGAGAAAAGGAAAAGCTTCCCATTGGTTTCCTTTGCGGTGGTCATAATGTCTCTCTTGTTCTTTATTTCTGGTCAATTTATAGGTAACCTTTTACCAAATCGTTTACAGATATCAAACACTGAAGTCGGTCCTTCTCTAGGAGCTACTTTGACTGTTACCAAGGGAGTATTGATGAAAGATCCTATTTTTGGTATCGGCCCTAATAGATTTGGAGAAGCTTGGTCTTCTTTCAAGCCAGCTGTAATAAACAATACTCAATTCTGGGATGTTTCTTTTGATTCAGGCTCAGGCTTACTTCCTACTCTTATGGTTACTACTGGAGGTATTGGTATCCTTGCTTGGATTATCTTTCTTGTTTTATTCTTGTTTGCTGGAGCTAAGTCTGTATTTTCTGGAATTAAAAATGGCATAAACTGGGAGATGATGGCTTTCTTTGTATTGTCATTATATTTGTTTATATCTTCATTCTTTTATTCTACCGGTACAGTCATATTCTTATTGGCTCTCGCTTTTACTGGAATATTTGTTGGATTAGCATCTTCCTCTTCAGGAAAAGAAATAACAATTTCTTTCTTAAATGATCATAGAAAAAGCTTCTTCTCTATCCTTGCCCTTATTATCCTTATAATTATTTCCGTTGCTCTTTCATTCAAGTATATAGAGCGCTTTGTTTCAGTTTCTTATTTTGGAAAAGCCCTAACAGCAGAAACAATTCCATTAGCACAAGACTATATAAACAAAGCTCTTTCTCTTCACACCAATGATCTTTATTTGAGAACTTATGCTCAGATACACCTTGTTAAATTAAGTTCTCTTGTAAATAAAGGAGATGCCTTGACTGAAGAGGAAAAAGCAGAGTTACAAGTTAGTTTTGAGCAGGCAATAAATGGCGCCCAAATGGCAGTAGTTTATAATCCTGCAAATTATCTAAATCATCAGCTCCTTGGTTCGATTTATCAAGCAGTAGGTTCAATAGGAGTAAAAGATTCGTATGTTAAGGCTCTAGAGGCTTTCCAGGGTGCTTCAAATATAAATCCATTAAATCCTGGACTCAAATTAGCTATGGCAAATGCATCGTTTGCTGATGGAAAGAAAAAAGAAGCTAAAGAATATGCCCTAGAAGCTTTGACTCTAAAAGAAGATTATATTGATGCATTACTTACCTTAGCTCAGATATATAGAGACGAAGGAAACAGGAGTGAAGCTCTTTCTTATGCACAGAAAGCTCTTTCCTTAAATCCAACCAATAAAGACTTAATCGAATACGTGAACTCACTCCGTTCATCCAGCTCTTCTTCTTCAGACACTACAACTGACACAGAGAGTGAATAACCCCACAAAGAATGGAGAAGATTCTGAGAATTTTTACTAAAGAATCTGGAAGCATAAATCAGGCTGCTCTTCTTTTAGGTTCTTTCACTTTACTTTCTCAAATTCTGGCATTGTTCCGAGATAGGTCCATTGCTCACTTTGTCGGCCCTTCGTCTTCACTCGATGCTTACTATGCAGCTTTTCGAGTGCCTGATCTTATATTTATTTGTGTTGCTTCTTTGGCATCTATCACCGTGCTTATTCCATTTGTTGTTTCTAAAATGGAAGGGGACAAGGTTACTGACACTGCCCGTAAATTCTTGAATGATATTTTTACGGTTTTCTTTTCTCTGATGGTGTTGATATCTGTCTTTGCTTTTTTCCTGATGCCGTATCTGGTTTATTTTATAGCACCCGGGTTTAGCTCGGAACTTCAAAATGAAGTAATCATGCTTTCTAGAATTATGCTTCTTTCTCCTATATTTATGGGTCTCTCCAATCTATTTGGTACTGTTACTCAGCTTTTCCGAAAGTTCTTTATTTATTCCTTAAGCCCAATTTTTTACAATGTTGGGATTATTATTGGAGTTATTTTTTTCTATCCAATATGGGGGATATACGGGATGGCAGGTGGGGTAGCACTTGGTGCCTTGATGCATTTTGGTATACAGGCTTTTGCGGCGCACAGCTCTGGCTTTACTCCCAAGTTTTCTTTTAAAATTAATTTTAAAGATATAAAAGAGGCAGCTATTACTTCGCTCCCTAGAACCCTAGGGCTTGCTTTCAACAACATTGCTCTCATCAGTATCATTGCGCTTGCTTCATTTTTAGAAAGTGGTTCTATCTCTGTGTTTAATTTTGCTTTCAATTTACAGTCTGTACCGCTCAACATTATCGGTATTTCTTATGCGGTAGCAGCTTTTCCGACTTTGGCAAAATCTTTTGGCAACGGAAAAAAAGAAGAATTTAATAAACACTTAAAAGAAGCAGCGAGAGCTATAGTCTTTTGGTCTTTACCAGTGATATTTCTTTTTGTTGTGCTTCGGGCACAGATTGTGCGTGTCATTCTCGGCTCTGGTTCATTTTCTTGGGACAATACACGTCTCGTGGCTGCAGCGCTCGCCATCTTTTCTGTGTCGGTCATGGCGCAAGGTTTGATCACCTTACTTTCTCGTTCTTATTATGCGACAGGGAATACCAAGCGTCCGTTTTTAATAAACTTATCTTCATCTGTTTTTATAATTTTTCTTTCTTTTGTGCTTTTAAAGTTTTTCGAAAATGTTCCGATGTTTCGCTATTTTATAGAATCCCTACTCAAGGTGAGTGATATTTCTGGTACAGAAATACTGATGTTACCACTCGCGTATTCTATGGGAACAATTTTGAATTTTATTTTATATTGGGTTTTTGTGAAGAAAGATTTTATGCCCAAAGAATCTTTTATTACCAAGACTTTTTTCCAGAGCCTAGGGGCTTCATTCTTCTTAGGGCTCGTCAGCTATTTGAGCCTAAACATTCTTTCTCCAATTTTTGGAACGACCACTTTTTGGGGAGTGTTCTTCCAAGGTTTTATTTCTGGAATTATGGGCATAGCTACTGCAGCTATAGTGTTACATTTGCTAAAAAATGAAGAGTTTAAAGACTTAATCAAGACTTTAAAGACCAAGTTCTGGCGTGCAAAGATTATCGTACCCGGAGGGGAAGAGCTCTAGAAGCTTTGAAACATAGGCTTTTTCTGTTAGAATAAAAAAATGTTCGTAAAAAAGATTTTTCAACATGTCTGGCCACAAATAATGAAATATAAGTGGTCATTTTATTTTACCTTTGTATTTTTTACACTTAGGTTGTTTTTTGCATATATTTTAAGCGTAGTCTATTTTAAGAAGCTAGTAGACATAATGTCAGATTCTCCTCTTTCTAAAGAGGCGGTAGCACCAGAGCTTATTTTTCTGGTATTTATAAATATTTTAATAATGGTAGGAGGCAATGTTTTTTCTCGCTTGGGATCTGTTTCTATTGTTTACTTTCAAAACAATGTCTTGAAAGAGCTTGCAGATTATTCTTTCGGAAAAATTATAAAAAATTCTTACGGTTTTTTCTCCAATCGCTTCACCGGAAGCCTAGTCACCAAGTCTAGGCGCTTTGTTCGTGCTTTTGAAGTGATGCATGACACAATTGTGTTTAATTTTTGGGGCACTTTTGTCGTTTTAGTTGGTACTTTTGTGGTTATATTTAGACAAACTTTTTCTATTGGTTTGATATTTTTAGGTTGGGTTTTTATCTATATTATTATTATTTCTTTTTTTATAAAGAAAAGAATGGAATATGATATAGCCAAAGCAGAAGCTGACTCGGCGGTGAGTGGTAGGTTGGCAGATGTTTTTTCCAATATCTTTGCCTTGAAAGTTTTTTCTGCTTCTAGTTATGAGAAAGATTCTTTTAATGAAGTGACAGACAATGAAAAGAAACACCGAGGTAAGGCTTGGAACTTTGGAAATATCCAAGATGCATTACAGGCAACCTTGATGATGGTGGTACAAGCAGTCGTCTTGTATTTTATAGTAAAAAACTGGATAGCAGGCACCATGACCACAGGTACTTTGGTCTTAATTCAGACTTATATGATTGTTATTTTTGAAAGATTGTGGGACTTAGGTAAAGCCACGACCAAGTTTATGGAGTCCACAGCTGACATGAAAGAGGTGATAGATATTTTTGAAATTGTGCCAGACATCCTAGACCCAGAAAATCCTGAAGCTTTAAAAACAAAAGAAGGAGAAATTGAATTTAAAAATGTTTCTTTTGTATACGATTCTGGACAAAAAGTTTTTACTGATTTTAGTCTAAAGATAAAGCCTGGAGAAAGAATAGGTCTTGTGGGTCACTCTGGAGCAGGCAAGTCGACGATTACCAAATTACTTTTGAGATTTGTGGATGTTTCTTCAGGAGAAATCTTGATTGACGGGCAAGACATCCGCCTTGTTTTACAAGAAGATTTGAGGCAAGTTATTTCATATGTACCCCAAGAGCCTGTGTTATTTCACAGAAGCGTCAAAGAAAATATTTCTTATAGTAGGAGGGATGCAAGCGATGAAATGGTAATAGAATCTGCAAAAAAAGCTCACGCTCATGAATTTATTTTAAAACTCAAACAAGGTTATGACACCTTGGTAGGAGAGCGAGGAGTAAAGTTGTCAGGAGGTGAAAGACAGAGGGTCGCTATCGCTCGAGCGATGCTCAAAGATTCCCCAATTCTTATTTTAGATGAGGCCACAAGCTCACTAGACAGTATCAGTGAGTCTTTAATTCAAGATGCCTTCAATGAGCTTATGAAGGGAAAGACCACGATAGTCATCGCACATAGACTCTCTACGGTTCAAAAGATGGACAGAATTATTGTTCTAGAAAATGGAAGCATAAAAGAGGATGGAACACACAAAGAATTGTTAGAAAAAAATGGTACTTATGCAGACTTGTGGAATCACCAAACTGGTGGATTTTTGGATTAATTTTTAGATTTTTTCAAATTGACCAAATACCCTCCATTTGTTATTCTATAAAGGTGAAAATAGCAATTGTGGGGGCGACCGGTCTCGTCGGTAGGACCATGCTCAAGGTTTTACAAGAAAGAAATTTTCCTGTTACTAAATTACTTTTTGTCGCTTCAGAAAAATCAGTCGGTAAGAAGATTTTATTTAAAGGAAAATATCATAAAATAATTGGTCTTGAAGAGGCGCTAAAAGAAAAGCCAGAAATAGCGCTTTTTTCTGCTGGGGGTAAGGTTTCATTAGAGTGGGCTCCAAAGTTTGCTAAAGCTGGTACGACGGTGATAGACAATTCTTCAGCTTGGCGTATGGATAAAAATACCAAGCTCGTTGTGCCAGAGATAAATGCTAATACATTAAATTCAAAAGATAAAATAATTTCCAATCCAAACTGTTCTACTATACAGATGGTAGTAGCTTTATATCCGCTTCATAAAGTTTTTAAAATAAAGAGAATCGTTGTTTCTACTTATCAGAGTGTTACTGGTACGGGCAATAAAGCAGTAAAGCAACTTGAGAATGAAAGAAAAGGAAAAAAGGGTGAGATGGCTTATTCATACCCGATAGATTTAAATTGTATTCCCCAGATAGATGTTTTCTTGCCGAATGACTATACTAAAGAAGAGATGAAGATGGTCAACGAGACCAGAAAGATAATTGGAGATAAAAATATCCAAGTTACCGCTACGGCCGTCAGGGTGCCCACTATCGGTGGTCACGCTGAATCTGTAAACATAGAGTTCAGGAAAGGTTTTTCTGTAAAAAAGATAAAAGATATACTCTCCAAAGCACCTGGGGTAAAAATATTAGATGATGTAAAAAAACAAATATATCCGATGCCAATATATGCCCATGGCTCTGATTTGGTATTTGTCGGTAGGATTCGCAAAGATGAATCAAATAAGAATTCTCTTAATTTGTGGATAGTGTCGGATAATTTAAGAAAAGGTGCCGCTACTAATGCAGTGCAAATAGCAGAATATGTCAATAAAAAATTTAAGTAAAAATTCTAAAAAAGAAATACTCATAACTGCTAAATTTGGTGGTTCTTCTTTATCCAACAAGGAGCGTATTTTGAATGTAAAGAATATCATTTTATCTGACAGAAGGCGCAGATTTATTGTAGTCTCTGCTCCAGGCAAGGATGACCAGTCAAATCAAAAAATCACTGATACTCTTTATGAAATAGCCAAACTTGTCTCTTTAAAGAAATCATTTGAAAAAGAATGGAGTAAGATAGTTTTTAGATTTTCTAATATTATTTCTTCTCTTAGGTTAGAGTCTCGTCTAAGTCATCTTCTCCCAGAAGTTTTAAGTTCTATTAAGAAAAATCCATACATTGATTTTATTGTTAGTCGAGGTGAATACATGCAAGCTAAAGTCGTGGCTGAACTTTTAAAAAGTCTTGGTGAAAAAGCTAATTTTATAGATGCAGCAGAAATAATAGTTTTTAATGCTAAAGGATTTTTGGACTATGAAAAGACCCAAAAAGCTGTAAATAAAAAATGTTCTTCAAAAGGAATTTTTATTATTCCAGGTTTTTATGGAAAAACAGTAGATGGGAAAATTAAAACTTTTACACGAGGAGGTTCTGATATTACAGGAGCATTAGTTGCTTATGCTCTACATACTCCTTTATATGAAAACTGGACCGATGTTTCAGGATTTTTTACCGCAGATCCTAGGATAGTAAAAGAAGCAAAGACAATCAAAGAGATGACATACAGAGAAGCCAGGGCTCTTTCTTATGCGGGATCTACTGTTCTACACGAGGAAACGGTTGGGCATCTCATCAAAGGAGGGATTACTCTCGTCGTTCGAAATACAAATGACCCAAAAGATTCAGGGACCTTTATCTTGCCTAGTTCGCCTAAATCAGATAAAGTGACAGGGATTGCGGGCAAGAAGGGGTTTTCTATATTTACTATTGAAAAGACGATGACCAACGAGGTTGTCGGTTTCGGAAGAAAGTTGCTTGAAATTTTTGAAAAAATGCAAATTTCTTATGACCATGAAGTGACGGGCATAGACACCACTTCGATTATAGTAGATCAGTCAAAGATTTCCTTGGATTCAAATAAATATAATGAAGTTATAAAAAACTTAATTTCTAAAATAAAAAAGGAATTACAGCCTGATAAAATAACTTTAACACCCGATGTTGGTATTATCGCAGTAGTCAGTAGGTCAAATTATGATTCAAAAGCTTTTGTTGATTTGTCTAATAAATTGATAAAGAAAAATATTAAAATAATAATGCAAAGCATGGAGCCAACAGGACAAATAATAGTAGCTGTCCCAAACGATTCTTTTTCTTCTGCACTTAAAATAATTCACAATGCTCTATTTAGATAAAAAAATATGAATTTAAAAAATATTAGAAATTTTTCAATAATAGCGCATATTGACCACGGTAAAAGTACCTTGGCTGATAGAATGCTTGAAATAACTCACACCATTGAAGTTCGTAAAATGCGTGACCAGGTACTAGACTCTATGGACTTAGAGCGAGAGAGGGGAATCACCATAAAGATGCAACCAGTCAGGATGGAATATAAAAGTCCTGCAGGTGAAAATTATGTTTTAAACCTTATTGATACTCCAGGACATATAGATTTCTCTTATGAAGTTTCTCGTGCCCTAAAGGCCGTAGAGGGCTCTATTTTATTAATAGACTCGACACAGGGAGTGCAGGCTCAAACCTTGACCACGCTTGCCTTGGCGCGTGAGGGAGGCCTTAAGATTATACCTGTACTGTCCAAAATTGATTCTCCATTATCTAGAGTGGACGATATAAAAGAGGAAGTAGTAA
Source organism: uncultured Candidatus Saccharibacteria bacterium (assembly GCA_964484005.1). Taxonomy (GTDB): domain Bacteria; phylum Patescibacteriota; class Minisyncoccia; order Phycocordibacterales; family UBA9973; genus UBA9973. Next base: position 161,886 of record CAZADR010000001.1, read on the forward strand.
AGCTTTTAAAATGCCCACCTGAGGAGATATTGCTTGTTTCTGGACGCACAGGTGAAGGAGTAGAAAATCTTTTACAAGAAGTTATAAAACGTATACCAGAACCAAAAGAAAGTTATCATGAGGAAAATGCATTACGAGCCTTGGTTTTTGATTTTAAGTATTCAAATCATCGCGGGGTGATAGTTTTTGTTCGAGTACTAGACGGTAAGGTCAGAAAGGGTGACACTTTGCTTTTTGCTGTTTCTGGAGAAAAGTTTATTGCGCTTGAGGTGGGTACTTTTTCTCCCGAAGAGACCCCGAGAGATTCTCTCTCTAGTGGTGACACGGGATATATTGTCACTGGTATTAAAAAGCCAGGTATAGCTTCAGTTGGAGACACAATAACTTTATCAAAGAATCCATTACCTGCTTTTCCTGGATACATGAAACCAATGCCTGTAGTCTGGGCTTCGGTTTTTCCAGAAGATGCCGACGATTTTGCTGAGTTAAAGTTGTCTTTAGGAAAATTAAAACTTTCCGATTCTGCTTTTTCATATGAAGAAGAAGCTTCGGGCTCCTTGGGTAAAGGTTTTCGTTGTGGGTTTCTCGGAATGTTGCATTTGGAAATAATTACAGAGAGGCTCAAGCGTGAATTTAATTTGAAATTAGTGATAACTACACCCTCTATTACCTATGAAGTAATAATGAAGACTGGAAAAAGAGAAAAGATTTATTCACCTTATTTCTTTCCTGACGATGGACTCATTGAGACAGTCTTAGAGCCTTGGGTTGATTTAAAAATAATTACTCCCGTAGATTATGTGGGTAATATTATGCAGCTTTTATTTGACCATGAAGGAGAAGTAGGTGAGACGGATAACTTTGGAGACAACCGTGGTTCCATCTCTGTCAAAATGCCTCTCCGAGAATTGATGAGAAATTTCTTTGATGAATTAAAGAGTACTTCTTCAGGTTATGGTTCTATCTCTTATGAAATAGGAGAGATGAGAGAAGCCAATGTCACCAGGCTCGATCTTTTGGTGGCAGACGAAGTGGTGCCTGCTTTTTCTAGAGTGGTTGCTAAAAAGAGAGCAGAAGAAGAAGCTGAAAAAGCAGTGATAAAACTTGCAGATTTATTGCCTAGGCAAATGTTTTCCATGAAAATCCAAGGGCGAGCCTTGGGTCGCATTATTTCTTCTCGTTCTCTTTCTGGAATGAAAAAAGATGTCACTCAGCATATGTACGGGGGGGACATAACGCGTAAAATGAAACTTCGAGAAAAACAGAAAAAAGGAAAAAAGAAAATGAAAGAAAGAGGACGAGTAAATATTCCTCAGGAGGTATTTCTGAAAATGATGCGTACGGGAGAAAATTAAAAACCCATCACTATAGTGATGGGTTTTTAATTAGAATTTATCTAAAGAATGGAGAATAGAGCAATACCATGCTTATGATTATAAGGATACTGACTCCCGCCCAGGCTACCTGTATTTTCTTTTGATGTTTTTTATTGAAAAGCATATAATCAGTATAGCACATTATGAGAAATTTTCAACAAAAGAAAGTATGGAGAAATGTTTTCCAATCGACGCCTGTTTTGGTAGTTTTGGGAATTATCATACTGGTATTTGCTTGGAGTGTCCTTGGTTTTTGGAATAAAATGAGAGAAACAACACGAAACAAAGAAATGATAGAAGAAAAAGCTGTAGCCTTGCGGGAGCAAAAAGAGAAACTACTGATAGACATAGATAGCTTAAACACCGAAGAAGGTAAGGAGAGGGTGTTTAGAGAAAATTTCGGTTTAGCCAAAGAGGGGGAGGAAATGATAATAGTGGTAGAGGACAAAAATGCCGCCAGTAACCTAAAAACTGATTCTTCTTCAGGGTTTTTCTCATCTTTGATGTTTTGGAAGGGTTGGTTTAAGTAATAATATTATATGATATAATAGGGGCATGAAAATTATATTTTTTGGTATAGAAAAGGTGAAACAGTCTGTTTTATTAGATTCATTCAGTAACGGAGAAGTTTCTTTTTTTGATGATAAATTAGATGAAAAGACTGCGATAAAGGCCAAGGATGCCGAAGTGCTTTGTGTCTTTGTCAATTCAGCGGTCAGTAAAAATATTATTGATATGATGCCTGACTTGAAGCTTATAGTCACTCGTTCGACTGGTTTTGATCACATAGACTGCGATTATGCGCATTCAAAAGGAATAAAAATAGCCTATGTTCCGTCTTACGGTTCTCATACGGTAGCAGAGTTTACCTTTGGTTTGATTTTAAATTTATCTAGGAATATAATCACGGCTAATAATTATGTAAAGCAATCAGAAGATTTTAATTATTTTCCAACAATGGAAGGTTTTGATTTGTTTGGCAAGACTTTAGGAATTATAGGTACGGGAAAAATTGGAAAGAATGTAATAAAAATAGCTAAAGGTTTTGGTCTAAATATTTTGGCTTATGACTTGTACAGAGATACAGCTTTTGCTAAGGAGAATAATTTTGAATATCAGAGCTTGGAAGAAGTATTAAAAAATGCAGACATTGTGACTTTGCACACGCCTTATACCAAAGAAAATCATCATTTACTAAACAAAGAAAATATTTCCCAAATGAAAAAAGGGGTCTATTTGATAAATACAGCTCGTGGAGAGCTCGTTGATACTGAGGCTTTGATTTGGGGTCTAAAGGAAGGCATTCTTGCTGGCGTAGGTTTGGATGTATTAGAAGAAGAGAGACATTTGAAAGACGAAAAGAATTTTATGGCAAGTGGCAAAGCCACAGAAGAAGAAAAGAAGATTATTGCCTTGAACCAAGAATTGATGGAGATGCCAAATGTTACGATTACCCCTCATGTAGCTTTTTACACCAAAGAGGCGGTTGAAGAAATATTTAAGACAACGATTGATAATATTAAAGGATTTGTCGAAAATAAACCAATAAATTTAATAAAATAAAATGACCGAAAGACTGATAGAAAATCTAGAAGAATTAGAAATAAGTTCAAATCGAAAATTGGCACTTTCCGTAGCCACAGCTGGACTAAATGCCATCAACACCGAAGAGGCAATTTTTCGTTCTATTAAGCTAGAAGCAAATACTTTAAACATAATGGGGGAAAGTTTTGACTTGTCTAAGTTTAAAAACATAAAAGTTGTTGGCTTTGGCAAATCTTCTTCTTCGGCTGCTTTGGCCCTGGAAAAGATTTTGGGTTCTAAGATTAGTGAAGGTGCGGTGATAGGAATAAATAAAGTAGATAGTAATTATATTGAAACTTTTGTTGGTACTCATCCTAGGCCAAGTGATACAAATATCAATGCTGGAAATAAAATATATGAAATAGCAAAGAATTCAAGTGAAGATGATTTGATTATTGCACTAGTCTCTGGTGGAGGCTCTGCTTTATTGTGTTATGGAGAAAATGAATGTAATCAAGGAATCAAGCTTTACGATTCTTTTTTAAAAACCGGACAAACCATAACCGAGATAAACACAGTAAGAAAACATTTATCTGTGTTGAAAGGAGGAGGTTTGGCGAAAATAGCTTATCCTGCAACAGTCGTTGGTCTTATTTTTTCAGATATTCCAGGAGATACTTTTGAAAATGTAGCTTCTGGTCCTACTTATAAAGATGAATCAACCATAGATGACGCCAAGAGAATAATTACTGAAAACAACTTGGGTGATTTTATCTTAGTAGAAACACCCAAAGAAGATAAATATTTTGAAAAAGTTCACAATTTTGTTTTGGTTTCAAATAAAATAGCTGTGGAGGCTATGGCTCAAAAGGTAAAAGAACTCGGGCTTAATTCTAAAATTATTTCGACAGAGCTTTACGATGAGACAAACGAAGCACTCTTAAAGATATTTTCTGCCAAAGAAGACAATTCTGTCGTCTTGGCTGCAGGAGAACCAAGAATAGAAGTTATAGATAAAGGGGGAAAGGGAGGTAGAAATCTACATATGAGTCTTTTGGCTGTAAGGGATAAGTTGATAGATGATGATTGTGTTTTTATTTCTTTGGCCTCTGATGGTATAGACAACAGCGATGTGGCAGGTGCAGTAGTGGACAAACATACTTTGGAAAAAGTAGAGAAACTCGGCTTAAACACTGAAGATTATTTAAATCGTTTTGATTCGTATAATTTTTTTAAACAAACAGGGGACTCTATTGTCACAGGTCCGACTGGTGCCAATGTTTCAGATATTATGATTTTATTAAATAAAAAAAATGATGAATAAAATTACAAAAATAATAGCAGAAGAAATAAAAGATTCACGGGGTAATCCTACGATAAAGGTCTCAGTTTTTGTGGACAACACATTCAACAATTTTTCAGTTCCAGCCGGAGCTTCTACTGGTGTTCACGAAGCACACGAATTGCGTGACGCTGACGGTATGGGGGTTAAAAACGCGATAGACAAAGTAAACAATACCATCGCCCCTATGTTATTAGGACAAGATGTTTTAAATCAAAAAGAGATAGACAGAATAATGATAGAGCTTGATGGTACTCCCAACAAGGATAATTTGGGAGGTAACTCCATGATAGGTGTTTCTGTGGCTTGCGCAAAAACTGCAGCCAAGGTTTTGAATATAGAAGTTTTTCAGCATCTACGAACATTGGCTGAAATGAAACCATCACGAAAAGCTCCGTATTTATATATGAATTTAATTAATGGAGGAAAGCATGCCCAAAATGGTTTGGCTTTTCAGGAGTATCAAATTGTTCCAGACACAGAAGATATTGCCCTCGCCATAGACATAGGAGTTAAGATACAAAATACACTCAACGGGATTATCATTAGAGATTTTGATGAAAGGTCTCTCATCTTAGGTGATGAAGGAGGTTTTGCCCTGAGGACGGGTGACATAAAAAGGCCACTCTTGTCTCTGAGTGAGGCTATTAAACAGAACAATCTGGAAGGCAAAGTTCGCCTGTCTCTCGATGTAGCCGCTTCTTCTTTTTACAAAGATGGCATATATACGATAGATGGTAAAAGTATTAGTAAAGAAGAGCTCTTGAGTATCTACGGCGAACTTTTTAAAGAATTTGATATTTTTTCCATAGAAGATCCTTTTCAAGAAGAAGATTTTGAAAGTTTTAAAAAATTAAAAAACAGTATTGAAAAATTAAAAATAGTAGGAGATGACCTGACTGTTACCAATAAGGTTCTTTTGCAAAAGGCGATTACCGAAGACAGCATAAACACAATGATTATAAAGCCAAACCAAATAGGGACTCTTTCGGAAACGCTTGAAACGATGAAATTGGCTCGAGACAATAATATTGAGCTTATTGTAAGTCATAGGAGCGGAGAGACCGACGATGATTTCATTGCAGACTTGGCTTTTGCTTTTAATTGTTTCGGATTAAAGGCTGGTTCTCCCGCAAAGATTGAAAGAATGCTAAAATACAAGAGACTCACTAAGATTATTAATTTATTATTAAAGTAAATAGCGTCGCGCTTTAATGGACGATTGCGCGACATGATTTCGTAAAATCAATATGACAGAAGAAAATAAAACAAATTTTGTAAAGTGGTACAGCGAGGTGGGTATTGCAGATGTTCCGTCTGTTGGTGGTAAAAATGCGGCTCTCGGAGAAATGTTTTCTAATTTAGTACCACTTGGAGTAAATATACCAGATGGTTTTGCTCTTACTGCCGACGCTTATCGTCATTTTTTTAAAAAAACTGGTCTAGATGAAAAAATAAAAGAAATTTTAGCAGATTTAGATACGAGAAATATTCGTAATCTACAAGTACGAGGTAAAAAGGTTCGTGAAGCAATAATAAAAGCTAGCTTGCCACAAGATTTACAAGATGCAGTGACACAGTCATATAAAGAGTTTGGAGAGAAATACGGAAAAAATACCGTGGTGGCTGTGCGTTCTTCGGCTACTGCTGAGGATCTACCAGGAGCTTCTTTTGCTGGACAACAGGAGACATATCTAAATGTGCACGGTATTGAAAATATTTTAATTGCTACCAAGAAATGCATTGCTTCTCTTTTCACTGATAGAGCTATCTCCTATAGAGCTGATAAAGGATTTTCCCATTTTGACGCTGCGCTCTCTGTGGGTATCCAGAGGATGGTTCGTTCAGACCTCTCTGCCTCCGGAGTAGCATTTACCATTGATACCGAGACTGGTTTTGATAAGGTTATTTTAATAAATGGTATTTATGGTCTTGGAGAATTTATTGTTCAAGGAAAAGTTATTCCCGATGAGTTTATTGTTTTTAAGCCTACATTAGAAGATGAAAATAAAAATCCAATCATTGGTAAAAATATTGGTAAGAAAAATATCAAACTTGTATATGCAAAAGATGGAACCAAGCAAGAAAAAGTATCTCTTTCAGATGAACAAAAGTTTTGTATCACAGACGAAGAGACAAAAAAGCTTGCAGAGTGGTGCTTGCAGATAGAAAAATATTTCTCTAAAAAACACGGACATTATCAACCGATGGATATAGAATGGGCCAAAGATGGTAAGACAGGTGAATTGTTTATTGTGCAAGCTCGCCCAGAGACGGTCATTTCTAGTCAAGATAAAAATGTTTTAAAAGAATATAAATTACAAAAAACAAGTAAAGTATTAGTGAGTGGTATTGCTGTCGGTTCAAAAATAGGAGCTGGCCAAGTTAGAGTTTTAAAGAATGCCAAAAACATTTCTCAATTTAAAAAAGGAGAAGTGTTGGTCACTGAGATTACAGATCCAGACTGGGAGCCAATTATGAAAATTGCTTCCGCTATTGTCACAGACAAGGGTGGGCGTACTTCGCATGCAGCTATTGTATCTCGAGAATTAGGTATCCCTTGTATTGTGGGCTCCAATAATGCTACTAAGGCCTTAAAAAATGGCCGGGAAGTCACTGTGGACTCTTCAGGGGGCCAGGTAGGCAATGTGCACGAAGGTATTCTTCCATTTGAGATATTAGAACATCACCTAGATAAAATACCTCAAGTTAAAACAAAGATTATGGTAAATATAGGCTCTCCTGATGATGCTTTCAAGAATCATTATTTGCCGGCACAAGGTGTGGGTCTAGGCAGATTGGAATTTATTATTGCTTCACATGTTCGTTTTCATCCAAATGCATTACTTGATTACCAAAAATTAAAAACAGGTAAAAAGACTCCTTATATAAAGACACTCATAAAAGAAATAGAAGAATTTACTCCTCTCTATAAAGATAAATCTCAGTTTTATGTAGAAAAGTTGGCTTTAGGTATCGCAAAGATTGCTGCTACTTTTTACCCGCACGATGTCATAATTCGTTTTTCTGATTTTAAAACAAACGAATACCGCACTCTGATGGGTGGGGAATTGTATGAACCCCATGAGGAAAATCCGATGCTGGGCTGGAGGGGTGCTTCTCGTTACTATGATCCAAAATTTAAAACTGCTTTTGGTCTTGAGTGTAAAGCAATGAAGATTGTTCGTGAAGAGATGGGATTTACAAATGTCATACCCATGATTCCGTTTTGTAGAACTCCAGAAGAAGGAAAACAAGTGATGGAAGTTATGAAAGAAAATGGACTTGACCGAGCGACAGACCCGAGCTTAAAAGTATATGTCATGTGTGAGATTCCTTCAAATATTCTACTAGCAGATGAATTTTTGGAAATCTTTGATGGTATGTCTATCGGTTCAAATGATTTGACTCAGCTCACCCTTGGCTTGGATAGAGATTCTGGAATAGTGACTCATATCGCCAATGAAAATAATTCATCTGTAAAGAAACTCGTAGCACAGATAGTTCATAAATGTAGAGAAAAAGGGAAGTATATAGGTATTTGTGGACAAGCTCCTTCAGATTATCCAGAGTTTGCACAGTTTCTCGTAGATGAGGGAATAGAGAGCATGTCTCTAAATCCTGACACAGTCATTAAGATAATCATGGCTCTCGGAAAGAATCAAAATAGCAACTAAACTTGGTGCGGGATGCGGGAATCGAACCCGCGTTTAATCCTTGGGAAGGACTCGTCATACCACTAAACTAATCCCGCATAAATAAAATATAGCTTTATTTTTTATGCTTGACAAGCATGCTATAATTAAGAAATTAATAGATAAATAAAAAAATTATGAAAAATGTAACAATTTATTCGACCCCAACTTGTCACTTTTGTAACTTAGCCAAAGACTTTTTTAAAGAAAATAATGTAGCTTTTACAGAATACAATGTAGCTACCGATCTTGAAAAAAGAAAGGAAATGATGGAAAAAAGCGGACAAATGGGGGTACCTGTAATAATAATCGACAATGATATTACTGTAGGTTTTGATAAACCTAGAATCGCTACGCAATTGGGTCTTTAAAATGTGCCCTCACTCCGAATCGAACGGGGATCTATTCCTTAGGACGGAACTGTTCTATCCATTGAACTATGAGGGCGATGTTTATAATCTAACACATAAAAGGTTTATTTGGAATTGGTATTTTATAAAAATTATGCTAAAATAGCACGATGGATCCTGAATCCAAGAGATTATTAGAAGAGACTTTAGAGCTTACTCAAGAGAACAACAAGATGCTCCATAAGGTCAGAAGTATCCAACAATGGACTACTTTTTGGTCTTTGTTTAAAGTCTTTTTGATAATAGGTATTGCTTTGGGGTCTTTTTATTTCTTACAGCCATATATAGATCAATTAATTAGTGTATATAGTGGCGCAATGGATATTTTCCAAAACTAAAATTTAAAAATAAGCCGCTGAGGTAGCTGTTTTGGTAGGTATACGCAATTAGTAGAAGGAAAGAGGTTTTTATTTAAAACAGAAAATGCCGAGGTAGCTCAGTTGGTAGAGCGCTCCCCTGAAGAGGGATAGGTCACCAGTTCGATTCTGGTCCTCGGCACAGATATATTAGCTAGATTGATTTAACTTTTACAGTGTTCTTTTTATCTTTATCTACTTTTTTGATTTTTATTGTGACGAGGCCATGTCTTTCAGTGGCTTCGACTTCTTCGGGTTCTACTTCAGCTGGAAGGGAAATAGTGCGAGAAAATTTTCCCCAATAAAGCTCCTTGGTGAAATAATTATCTTCATCGATAGTTCTAGATTCTTCGCGTTCTCCGCGTACAGTGATGGTGTCTCTAGCCACTGAAATATCCAAGTCTTCAGGCCTTACTCCAGCTACCATTGTTTGTATTACGATATCTGTAGGAGTCTGGAAAACATCTACTGAAAGTTCAGCTTCTTCGTTTTCTTCTTCTATCCAGTTTACGCTACTTTTAGCATCTCCTTTTTGACCCCTTAGCATGTAATCTTTATTTGAGTCAGATTGCTCTTCTTCCAAATTCATACTTCCAGTTAGTCTTTCAAAAAAACTTCTTTTTTTATTTTCCATAATTTAAAATTTTAGGCTAAAATTAATAATTTTTTATATGCTCATTCTTCTAACCTTTTCAAAAAGTAGCATGATTACGATTGTGACGACCCACAAAAAAGCAAACACTTTTAAGAAATCATTTCCATCATTCTTAATTATAAAAAAATTAAAGGCAGTATGCAAGGAGGTTGCTACCAAGAACCCAATAATTAAAAAGAATTTTTTTACAAATCTGCCCATAAATAGAGACATGCCAATAGTGATACCTATCACTCCACTTGCAATAGTATGTAAAAGGGTAGACCCTAAAAACCTAAGGTGGCCAGTTAGTAAGGCCACAGTAGCCCCGTCTGCTAGCGAAATTGGTTTTATAAGGAATAAGGTGTTTTCTAGTGCTGCAAACCCCAGAGCGCAGGTTATGAGGTAAATAGGCCAATCTATAGGCTTGTTGGCATAGTTGGTTTTATAAAGGATTATTAAAACAGCCAAATATTTCATTATCTCTTCTGCACTAGCCCACAAAATGAGTTCAATATTATGTGAACCAATATGTGTCTGTATAAATTTTTGAATAGGTAATACGATAAGAACAGCGAGCATTCCCATCACAAATACAACAGTGAGTAGTATTGTGGGTTCTGGATTTTCTTCATCTTCTTTTAACCAAAACCACAACCAAAAAAGAGAAGGAAGTATTCCCCCTAAAAATGCCAAAATTAAAACTCTTGGGTCGCTACTTATGATGGCCATTCTTCTGTCATCAACATATTTTTATTATTAAATACTGTCGACCAGATTTCTTCGGTAACAAAAGGTATAAAGGGGTGTAGGGCTTTCAATAGTGTGATTAATTGTGAGTATAAAATAGCCTTAGCAGAATCTGTATTTTTATTTTCCAAGATTTTCTTTTTTGAGCGTTCTAAAATAACATCTGCAAAAGTGTGCCAGAAATAATGATAGAGTTTTTCAGAAACAATATAAAACTTGTATTCATCCATCTCTTTTGTGATTTCTTTTATCAAGGTTTCTAGTTCTTCGTCAGACTTTTGATCTTCTTCATCAAATTTTATCTCTGATAATTTGGAAATATCCAAATCTTTTGTATTATCCAAGACAAAGCGAGTAACATTCCATATTTTATTGGCGAAATTTTTGTATCCTTTTATTTTATCTTCAGAAACCTTACTGTCAGTTCCTGGGGCTGTGCCAGTGATGAGGGCCATGCGTCCAGCATCAGCTCCGTATTTATCTGCTATTTCTAGTGGGTCTATGCCGTTGCCCAAAGATTTGGACATTCTCATGCCTTTTCCATCTCTAACAGTTCCATGTAAGAAAACATTTTTGAAAGGTATTTCTCCGAGAGCGTATTCTGACATCAAGACCATTCTCGCCACCCAAAAGAAAAGTATTTCATAGCCAGTTTCAAGCATGTCCGTAGGGTGAAAGTTTTTTAAATCTTTTGTTTTTTCTGGCCAGCCGAGAGTTGAGAAAGTCCAAAGTCCAGATGAAAACCAGGTGTCCAGGGTATCAGGATCTTGTTCGAAGCCTTCTCCCTCTGGGGCTTTTATCCCGACAAACATTTCAGTACCTTTGTACCAAACAGGAATCCTGTGACCATACCATATTTGTCTAGAAATACACCAATCTCGCAAGTTTTCTATCCAGTGAAAATAAGTTTTTATAAAATAATCTGGAATTATTTTTATTTCTTCTTTTTCAAAAGGCTCACGCATCAAATCTTTTAAAGTTTTATTTTCTCTTTCTTTGATTGGTTTATTTACATCTATCCACCATTGTAATTTTGGTAAAGGCTCTATTATTCCACCGGTGCGCTCCGCCGTGGCCACATTTTGTTTTATTTCCTCTTCTTTTTCTAAAAGGTTTTGAGAGCGGAGCCACTCCACTATTACAACTCTCGCTTCTGTGGTTTTTTTACCCAAAAGATTTTCTCCTCCGACTGACATCTTTGCGTACTCGTTTATTACTTGTGTATTTGGTAGATCGTGTCGTGCTGCCATTTCCCAGTCAATCATTGAATGGGCTGGGGTGACACCCAGTGCACCTGTACCAAAAGCCGGGTCCACTTCTTTATCAGCTATTATTTTTATGTGAATCGGTACTCCACAAAATTCCAAGTCGTATTCTTTGCCAACAAATTCTTCATATCTTTTGTCGTCTGGATGCACCGCCACAGCTACATCTCCGACTTTTGTCTCAGGTCGGCTGGTTGAAATTGAAATAGGGAAGTCTGCGCTGTATTTAAAAGTGTAAAGTTTTGAAGTTCGTTCTTCGTAGACTATCTCATCGTCTGAGATCGTGGTCTGTCCTTTTGGGTCCCAGTTTACGATTCTATTTTTGCGATAGATTAATCCGTCATCATACATTGTTTTAAACATTGTATTTACCGCCAAGTTTCTTTTTTCATCGAAGGTAAAAGCTTCTCGAGACCAATCACAAGAAGCTCCCATAACTTTTATTTGTGAGACGATGGTGTCGTGACTTTGTTGAGCAAATTCTTTTATTCTTTTTAGCATTTCTTCGCGTCCTAAATCATGCCTAGATTTTCCTTCTTTTTTGTAGATTTCTTTTTCAACTTTTGATTGGGTTGCTATGGCTGCATGATCTGTACCAGGGAGCCACAAGGTTTTGAATCCTTGCATTCTTTTGTATCTAATCATGATGTCTTCGAGGGTAATCATGAGAGCGTGTCCCATATGGAGAACCCCCGTCACATTTGGTGGAGGCATCATTATGGTATAAGTTTCTTTTCTTTCTCCAGGTAAGTTGTCAGGATTAAAAAAACCGCTCTCTTCCCAGAGCTTATATATTCTACCTTCTGTGTTTTTGGGGTCGTAAGGCTTTAGAAGCTTTTCCGGCAGACTCTCGTTCATATAATCAAATAATATCATATTTACCTGCCCTTTGGCGAGGTTAGAGCCTTAAATTACCGACTGCTTTTATGCTACTTAGTCTAGGTACTTTCTTTTTGTTTTTTATGTAATTTATGTATCCAGTTATGCCTATCATTAGAGAATTATCAGTCGAAAGTTCTTTTCCAGGGAAAAATAGTTTAATCTTTTTTCCTGTAATCTTTTTCATTTCATTTCTTAGGTGTTTATTGGCAGCGACTCCACCTGCTACGATGACTGTGTTTATTTTATATTTCTCTATAGCCTTTTTGGTTTTATGAGTCAAGCTTTCAATGGCGGCATTTTCAAACTCCAAAGCTATCTCTGATTTTGTTTTTTCATTCAGTTTTCCTTCTGGGCTAATTTTTTTTATTAGATAAAGTACTGCAGTTTTTAACCCTGAAAAAGAAAAATCAAAGTTTTTGCTATGGAGCATGGGCCTAGGCAAAGTAATAGGAAATAAACTTTGAGGGGATTCCGCAGGGCGACGGCCCGAGGACTGAGCTAATTTTTTAGTAGAAAAAATGCGACCCTGAACAGCTTCGTTTTCTGTTGTTCTTAAACCTTCTGCTAATTTAGAAATCTGTGGACCACCAGGATAGGGAAGCCCGAGCATTCTTGCCACTTTATCAAAAGCCTCACCCACTGCGTCGTCTAATGTCTGCCCTATTATTTTATAATCCATCCATTTGTTTACAAGAACTAATTCTGTGTGTCCACCAGAGACCAAGAGGGAAAGAGTAGGATTTTTTGTTTTTGTAATTTTAAAACCTCCTTTGTTTTTTCCAAAAACTGAAAGGATGTGTCCCTCCATATGGTTCACGGGGATTACCGGCACTTTCCACTTCTTTGAAAGTTCTTTTGCAAAGACAATTCCTGTCCAGAGAGCAGGCTCCAGTCCTGGACCACAAGTCACTGCAATCAAATCTACTGGTTTTTTATCTTTGTCTAATTTTGCTTGCTTGAGAGTTTTTTCCAAGACTATGGGTAGATTTTTTATATGTTCTCTTTTAGCTAAAGCAGGGAAGACTCCACCATAGGGAATATGCACTTTTATCTGTGAGGCCACATTGTCACCCAATACCTTAAAAGAAGGGTTTGTGACCCCGCCTTTAGCTTCCAATATACTTATGCCTGTTTCATCACAGGATGTCTCTATACTTAAAATTTTCATAACAATATACTCTGTAATAATATTGTTTGGAGCTACAAACTTTTTCTAGCAACCAAAGGTAGCCACCCTAAAAATAGGATTACTGTTGTCGAGGATGAATTTTTTAGAGACAGCCTATTAGTACAATTAATGGAGGGAGTTTGAGAGGTTTTGCTATTAAAAGTGGTTAAGATGCTTCCATCTGATTGAAGACACTCAAATGTCTTTGACTCTGAATATAAATAATTACCGGCAAAAAATGAGCCTATAAATAAATAAACTATTACACATACCAATATTATTTTTGTTGTCTTACTCATATATTTGAATATACTTAAATGTTAAAAAGTAATAAAATTATTATAGCTTTTTATTGTGCGCGGTGAGGGGATTGAACCCCCGGCCCTCGTCACGTCAAGACGATGCTCTACCACTGAGCTAACCGCGCATATTTTCTAATGTTTTTTCACAAAACTTCCTTCCAATATATACCAGTTTTCTTTGTATCGCAATGTTACCACAATCAATAACACAAACACCTTTATAGTCCGAGTATGTAGATATCCCTACAGTTCTTTTGTCAACAGATATAGACTTAAACCTGTGAAGTGGGGCGTTTAGTTCTTTAGCCCAATAATTTTTAATTAATTCAGGATTTTGATCAGCTCGAATGTGTAAATCAAATCTGATTTTTTCTATGTTTACTTTATATATCTCAAGCATTATTCTTAAAAAGAATTTCATTATTAAAGGGTCAGAATTTCCCATGCCTGTTTTTGGAGATTTTTTAAACCCTTCACCTAAATATAAAAGAGCAAGAGCTAATTCAATGGTTTCTTGTTTGTTGTTTATTTTTAACAATGTTTTTTCAGCTTCATTTTCTGCTATTTTTAATCTATGTCTTTTTTGTTCGTTATGCCAAACTACAGCTATTTTTCTTGCATTGATGAGAGCTTTCTTGTGTTTGGTATCTAGTGATTTATATTGGGAGTTAGTGAGTTTTATGTTTTTAAACCAGCCACTAAGTGTTGAACGGGGAATACCCAAAAATGTCTCTATGTGTCTGATAGATTTTCCCTGTTTTCTAAAATATATTGCTTTTGATTTTAACTGGAACCATTTAGATTGCACCACTTAATTATAATATCAATGGTTCCAATAAGCAACCCATTTTATACCATTTTCAAAAGGTTTTTATCTTTTTTATACTATTAATTTCTCTAAAATTTCAAGCTCCTCTTTAGAGTTTGCACCTAATGCTTCATGTGGATCTATTTTTATTGTTTCAACTTTCTCTCCATTCTCTCCAGCAATTTGCCATAAATCAGTAAGATAATATTCATTTTGAGCACTTTTGCTTCTGTCTATCTTTTTGAAATTATCCCATAGCCACTTTGCGTTGAAGGCATACAGGGATACATTTACTTCTGTTATTTTTTTTTCTTCTTTACTAGCATCTTTAAATTCTCGGTCTATGATTTTCCCATCTTTTCTCAAGACTCTTCCAAATCTCCAAAATGCTTTGCGCCAATCTTCAAAATCTGCGACTTCTGTGGTAGTAATCGTTATCTTGGCGTTTGAAGCCAAGTGTTTTGCAAGTAGATTTTTTATTGTTTCAGTTTTTATGAAAGGCTGGTCTCCCGAAATAACAATAATGTTTTCTATGCCCTCACAGGCATCTTTTGTTACATAAACTGCGTGCCCTGTGCCCAATTGTTCTTCCTGAGTTACGTACTGATATTTATCTCCGAGTTCTTTTTTTACTAAATCTTTTTCATATCCCACTACAATTATAGGCTTGTTATCAATACCGGATTCTTCAACTGATTCCAGTAAATGCCTGATCATGTGTTGGCCTTTTAATTGAGCCAAAACTTTTGGTAGGGGACTCTCCATGCGGGTGCCTTTACCAGCCGCCAATATTATGATTTTTATTTTCTCTTCTTTCTCCATTTATAAGCAATTGTAGCATAGATTTATAGCAGGATAGAACCCTATTGACTTTTACTAAAAATATGATACAATACTACTAGAGCTACTGGTTAGTGGCCTGCCAAGCAGACCGCCAGAGCAAATTGTTGTTTTAATTTTTACTTAAGGAGAGATTATGTCCAAGAAGTTTAAGGTTCCGACCCTCAGCGAGACCCAGGAAGAGCTCAAGTCGCTTCTCGAGCTCGCGAGCAAGTTCGAAGGTTTCAGGATTCGTCCGAACCTCAAGGACGAGTTTCAGCTCGCATCCAAGCTCCTCGAGGAGGGCAAGGACATGGAGGCAGTGAAGGCACTCCATGCTCTCATGGGTGGCATCAAGGCCACTCTCACCGGATTCTTCCGGGGATGTGGCAAGCACTTCGACCACATGCGTGGTCAGCTCGAGGCAGAAGCCCCGTTCGAGAAAGACATCGCGAGTCGCGTCAAAAAGTCCCTCGATGAGGTGGAGGTCTACTCCAAGCTTCAGCTTGGGATGGACCTCAACAAGGCCCAAGAGCTCTACGCTTCTACGCTCGAAGTTCTCCGTTCTGCGGAGAAAGAGCAGAAGGAGAGGAGCACCATTCGCCGGCAGAGGCGAGAGGAAGAGAACCGGCTGCTGGAAGCCCAGCACGCCGAAGAGAACAAGGAGAGAGAGGCTCAGCGTCGGCAGAAGAACGCCGAAGGACTTCGTAGTCTCGCGAATCTCATCAACATTTGACCTGCGAATAGAACCGCAAGTCAAAAGCCCCGACAGAACATCGTCGGGGCTTTTTATTTTCAATTTAAAAATATCTTATATAGGATATTGTAAAAAATATTTTTTGTGTTATAATATAAAAATGAAGATAGCTACAAATGTAACAAGAGAATATCTTGGTGGAATAACTAGATCTAACTTTAATTTTATTGATTCTATAAATGAAAAAGATAGAGGAATAATTGGTATCGAATTAAATGGAAGAAGGTATATGGAAGGTCCTACGATCTTTAGACATTTTTCACCTGATTGGTTTAAACATCATATTGTAAATATTCACGATATTCCTATTCGTGAAGCTGTAAATTCGTCTAAAAATTTAAAAGATCTGGAAAAAAAATATAGACCCATTATTAAAATAATTAAAGGAATCTTGTTAAAAGATAAGCCAGATGTTGTTTTTCTTAGTGGAACTTACTATGTCCCTTGGATTATTTCAATAGCTGCTTTTGAATTAAAAATACCGATTGTTTTAAGATATGCTGGCGTTTACTCAAAAGAAACTGAGAGTGCCAAGCCAAAAGCAAGAAAATTCTTTAATGAAATAGAAAAATCTTTTCAGAAAAGAGTTAGTCATTTTATTTTTCCATCACGACTATGTCTAGATGTGGTAGAAAAAGAAGTTTTAAAAAAACAGATTAAGAATGCTTTTATTGTTCCAAATTCCTTTAAAGTACCTGAGAATAAATCTATTTTTAATAGTGTAGAAAGGAGAATAGCCGCTGTAGGTAGATGGGATAAAATAAAAAACTTTGAAAGTTATTTTGAGATTCATAATATTTTAAAAAAAGAAGGTTGGAAGCATGAAGCTTCATTTGTTACAGGTGATTCAAAAATAAAAAGTATTCCAAAAACAATAAATAGATTTACTTCTATGACGCACGATGAATTGTTGAAATTTTATTCATCCCAGGGGTTGATCATATGTCCATCATTATTTGAAACATTTGGTAATGTTCCAATGGAGGCAGTTTGTATGGGTATACCTGTTCTTGTTAGTGATAATATGGGGTGTGCAGAAGTTTTACAAACAGCGGGACTTAGTAATATGGTTATGTCTTTTGAAAATTCTAAAAAAGTAGCAGAAAGGGTAAAAGAATTATGTGGTCAGCAAATACTTCCTAGGCAAATAAACAACCTAAGAAAAATATTAGACCCCAAGGCAACAAATGCTAAAATAATGTCTATTTTAAGAAATGCGATAGATAGTTCAGTTCGTGATTTGTTGTAGGCATGCTCTTTGTGCTAAATCCCAAATGGTGACCCTACCGGGAATCGAACCCGGATTACCGGCTTGAAAAGCCGATGTCCTAACCGTTAGACGATAGGGCCAATACTATGTAAAACAACATTATAACCTTAAACAACTTTTGGGTTTTTGAAAAGCCGATGTCCACTATATTCTAATTGGTTAGACGATAGGGCCATATAGCAGAAACAAAAACATAAACATCATAACATTTTTTGAAAAAATCGCAAAAAATGCTAGATTAAAACAACGGAGATGTGGCAGAGAGGCTGAATGCACCGGTTTCGAAAACCGGCATGCCGTAAGGCATCGGAGGTTCGAATCCTCCCATCTCCGCACCCTTTTTATAGATAACCTATTTGCTTTAGTTTTGATATCCTATTCTTTTCAAACGGTCGGAGGTTTTTATTATCGAGAGATAAAACAAAAGTAGCTATTATTTCTGTGGGTATACCTTTTTCTTCACGGGCAAGGTGGAGCATAATTAAAAATTGTTCAAATTTAGCATCATCTCCTTTGGAGAGGGCAAATTCTCTTTCTAATATTTCAATTCCTTTTTCTTTTACATTTTTTATAAAAAGATCAAAATGTTCTCTTTGTTTAGTGTTGGCTAGGAGTCTTTCTTGTGTATTGTTAATTTGTGTAAGTTCTTGGGTATTATTTTGTTTTTTCTCATCTTCTTCAGAAACACTCAAACCTTTCCATTTTGTCGATAACAGCATATCACTTAGGCCGTCCTTTCTTTTTTCACCACCAGCCCGTCCAAAGTCGATGACATAAACTTCTCCATTTTTGTCTAGCATTACATTTTGTTTGTGTAAATCATTGTGGTAGATTCCATTCTGATTTAATATACGCATTGTATTTTCTATTTTTTCAAAGACACTAGGCTCAAATTGAAAACCTTCTTTTTTGAGATATTTAAAAAGTTTCTCTTCGTTTCTATCAAAAGCAATAGCTTGGATTGATTTTATTTCTTCATGGCTTTCGGCACCCTCAGTATCTGCCCTTTCAAAGCCAATCTTTTCACCAACAATTTGTTCTTTTTGCGCATATTCTAAATCAGCAATGTATTCGTCTTCATAATCCATGTTTTTCAATGCAAAGTCATACATTATGGTTCCCAAGTCTTTACCGTCGATATAATCCATAATTATTATTTCTGCTCTGTCCTCTAGGTGTGCTCCGCGTATATTGAGTCGAGTTTTGGTTTTTTCACCAATTTCTTGGTCTCTAGCTGTGGTGGTATCTGGTATTTGGGCTGCATTTTTTTCTTTGGAAATAATTTCTCGCGCTTTCTTTTGCATCCTAAACTCGTAATCACCAAGGAGGGGGTTGTAAATTTTGAGTATCTTGATCGCCATTGCGTCTACTTCTTCGTTGGAAGAAATGACTCCATCTTCTACGAGAAGATGTCTCTCTTCTGGAGAGAGAGCACTTAAGTCTATTTTAAAAACAATACCATCCTTGCCCGCTCCGAGTTCTTTACTCTCAGCTAGCATGTGTTCTAGGATTTTATCCAATTTTTCGAGCGGTGTTTCTTCCTCTATTTTTTTAGGTTTCCTGTTGAAGTTAAATTTTTCTTTCATTTATTTTGCATTTAAGGCTAGGTAAATATCTTCAAGAGCGCGCACAGCGTCACCAGCGGCGATATTGTTTTGGTGGTAGAGCACATCAGTGCAGTCTCCTGCAGCCCAGATGCCGTGAGTTTCTGTTTTTTGGCTTTTGGCATCAATTTTTACTCTGCCTATTTGGTCTAGTGGAACCAAGTCTTTCAAGAATTCAGTATTAGGTATTTGTCCAATTTCCACAAATATTCCAGAGACTTTTAATTCTTTTTGTTCACCACTTATTTTGTCTTTATAGATTAATCCTTCAACAAATTTGTCTCCCAATATTTCTAAAATATCAACATTTTTTATAGCTGACATTTTTGGGTTTTTCAATACTTTTTCTACAGTTACCTCATCAGCTCTAAAAGAATCACTTCTATTTAGAAGAGTTACAGATTTACAATAAGCGAGGAGCTGGGAGGCACTCTCAAATCCTGCATTACCTCCACCGATGACTGCTACATCCATACCGTCAAAAAGAGGTCCATCACAGGAGGCACAGTAGGTGAGTCCTTTGTGCTCGAGCCTGTCTGCACCTTTTGCGGTGAGTTTTCTCCTGCCACTACCTGTGGCTATCAAAACTGTTTTTGATTCAAATTCTTTTCCAGATTCTGTTTTTATATTAAAATTTTCACCATTCTTTGAGACATTTGTTACTTTTTCTCCTTCCTTTACCTCGAGGCTGTCTCCGACATTTGCCATCACATGTTTTTTAAAGCCTTGCGCGAGCGCACTGCCTGAGATGGAAGTAGTTCCAATCCAGTTGTATATTTGCTCAGATACAATGCTCTGCCCACCCCATTCTGAGGTTATAAATAAAGTTTTAAGCCTTTTTCTAGCAGCATATACAGCCGCTGCACTGCCAGCGGGTCCACCGCCGACGATTATTAAATCATAAGTCATATATTCTATTATACACTAGGCGTCAAGTTTTTGAATATTCTATTTTTTATTGCGTCTTAGGAAGGCTGGAACAGCGCTCCAGTCATCTCCATCATCTTCGATGATGTCTTCTTTCACTTCTTTTTTTTCTACTTTTTTAAAGTAATCATTGTTGTTGTTTACAGCTGTATTTCCATTTTGGATGCTGTTATGAATTTCTTTTTTAATTACAGCGGGAGCTTCATCTTTTACTAGAGTTTGAGGGGCACTTGCAGGTGTGGTATTAAATAAAGTTTTTCTAGGCATGTCAGCAGGGAAGCTGGTTGCGATGACAGTGACCTTGAGTTCTCCTTTTTTCAATTTTTCATCATGAATAGTTCCAAAAATAACTTTTGCATCTTTGTCTATTGATTCAGTAATTATTTTTGCTGCTTCTTGGATTTCGTTGATAGTTAGATCGTCTCCGCCAGAAATAGCAAAGAGGACACCCTTGGCACCGTGAATTGATACTTCAAGTAGGGGTGAGTTGATGGCAGCGAGTGCTGCTTTCTCTGCTCGTTTTTCTCCTGAAGCTCCTCCTATACCCATGAGGGCTGAGCCAGCGTTGGACATGACGGCTTTTATATCGGCAAAGTCTACGTTTATTACTCCCGGAGTGGTTATAAGGTCAGAAATACCTTCTACGGCTTGGCGTAATACATCGTCACATTTTACGAAAGCGTCTCTAAAATTAGTTGTATTTTCAGATAATTGAAGTAATTTGTCGTTTGGAATAATGATTATTGCATCCACTTCTTTAGCCAATTCCTCTATTCCTTTTTCAGCTATTTTCATTCGGTGGTTTCCTTCAAAGAAGAATGGCTTGGTGACCACAGCTACAGTGAGTATGCCTTGCTCTCTTGCAGCTCGAGCGACGATAGGGGCAGCACCTGTTCCAGTACCTCCTCCCATTCCGCAAGCGAGGAAAATCATGTCCGCACCTTTGATAGTATCTTGAATTTCAGATTTTGTTTCTTCAGCTGCTTTTTTTCCTATCTCTGGATCCATGCCGGCACCGAGACCCTTGGTCAGATTCTTTCCGATGTGAATTTTCTTTTCTGCCAAAGAGTGATGCAAATCTTGAGTATCTGTATTCATACAGATAAAAGAGACGCCTCTCACTTTGGAATTTATCATGTGGTTTACAGCATTCTTTCCAGACCCTCCGATTCCGACAACCATAATGCGAGCGAAGCTCTCTATCTCTTGATTTATTTTTGGCATAATTTTACTTATTCTTTTGGTTAAATCCCGACGAGCTTTGCTGTCGGGATCCCGACTTTACGTCGGGACTTGTATGGAATCATACTATCACTAGAGCAAAAAAAAGCAAAGTTTTCACTTTTTTAGGTTAAAATCTATAAACTAAAAGTTACAAGCTAGCTACGGCATTAATTGTTTTATACCTGATTTTAAAGAGTTTTTGAGGTCTTTTAAAAGATTTGCAAAAGAACTTTCTCCATAGGTTCCGCCATCTTTGCCCGCTTGGAGTAGGCCCAAGACTGCAAAATAAGATGGGTCACGAAGTTTTGTTTTTACATTACCAAAAATATCAGTTGTGCCGATGCTCGAAGGAAGTTTTAAAATTGATTTAGATACTTCTGCTAATCCAGCGGTATTTGCTCCTCCACCGACAAAAACAATTCCGGCCGGCAAGAGCTCCGATCTTTTTATTTTTTTCAAATTATTTTCTATCAATTCAAAGATGTCGCAAAGTCGTGCTTCTACCACCTCATCAAATTTTTTCTTTGGGAATTCTTCATTTAGATTTCCAAGTTTTAAATCTTCTGCTTTGGAGAGTGAAATTTTAAATACGATAGCGAGGTCGTTGGTTATGTCAGTTGAACCAATTGAAAAAGTGTGAATCGAGACCAATGAACCATTTTCAAAAACTGAAAGGGAAGTAGTCTCTGCACCGATGTCTACCAGGGCCACCCCGACGATCTTTTGTCTTTCGGATAAGACTATGTTGTTTATGGCCATGGGGGTAGCTATCACATCTATGGTCTCGACTCCTGCTTCAGCTACAGCTCCCAATAAGTCTTCTAAGTGCTGGATAGAATAGGTGACAAAGAGTGCCTTAGCCTCGAGCTTGGTGCCTCGCATGCCTTCTAGGCGCCCCAAAACCTCTCTGCCATCAAGCTTGAAAGAGATAGGGTAGACATGGATTATTTTTTTATTTCCTAGGTTTAGGTTGTCTTCACAATCTTGTAAGGCTTTATTTACATCTAAATTTGTTACTTCACCGTCAGCTTTGGAGACGATGGTTCCACCAGTGCTCATCTCACCTTTTAAGGTTGTGCCAGAGAGGGAGACAAAGGCGCGTTTGATTTTTATATTTGAAGATTTTTCCGCGAGAGCTACGGCATTTTTTATGGAAGTAGTAGCTTGGTCAGAGTTTACGACATAGCCGTGCCTCATGCCGAGCGTGGCACTTTCGCCTACACCAATAATTTTAGGATTTTTTTCTCCTTTTAAGAATTCTCCCACTACTACTTTTGTTGTAGAGGAGCCCACGTCTATTCCCACTGAAATATTTCTTATCATATTTTTCTTCTAGTTTCTCCATTGTACTACTATGTTCGAGACCTTTCAAATGAAGCATTCCGTGGATAACTAAAAATCCTACTAATTTGTCAAAATCTCTACCGTATTTTTTTGAGTCAGCTTCTTTTTTTATCACATCCGAACAAAGTATGAGTTCTCCCATACCCTTGCGCAAAGCAAAAGATAAGACATTTGTAGCCTTATCTTTATTTCTATATTTTTTATTAAGTTCTCTAGATTTTTTTTTATCTACAAAAGCGATAGAGAGGGTGTAGTCTTTACCCAAAATATCGTTTTTAATATTTAGAAATTTTTTCTCCATTTCTACTTAGTTACCATTTTTCCGAGTTTTTTGAGTTTCTCTATTTCTAGTCTTCGGCTTTTTCTTTTTAGAGCACTTTTCTTGATTTTAAGTTTGGATTCTTTTCTTTCGTTATAGCGAGCACCTTTAACCTTTCGGATAATGCCCGACTCCTGAATCCTACGAGAAAATCTTCGCAAAATGCTTGAATTGTTTTCGTTTGGGTTTTTCTTAACCTCTATTACTGTTTTTGCCATATAGCCCTAAGGTTACCATAAAAAATATTTTTAGCAAGTTTTTAGGCCTTTTTTATTGACTTTTTGAAGAAAAAATATAATATACATATATGAATCAAGCTGAAGACTATATAACTGAAGAAAAAAGGGTAGCCCTGATTGCAGAATTAGAAGATTTGAAGGGTCCTAAAAGAAAAGAAATCTTGGAAAACTTGGAATATGCAAAATCCCTTGGTGATCTTTCTGAAAATGCGGAGTATCACCAGACTCGTGAAGAACAAGGTAAGCTAGAGGCGCGTATTAAAAAAATAGAACAAATTTTACAATCTTCAAAAACCGTAAAAGGTGGTGGTGGAGATATTA
This sequence comes from uncultured Candidatus Saccharibacteria bacterium, assembly GCA_964484005.1. Classification (GTDB taxonomy): domain Bacteria; phylum Patescibacteriota; class Minisyncoccia; order Phycocordibacterales; family UBA9973; genus UBA9973. The sequence goes on from CAZADR010000001.1 coordinate 185,222, forward strand.
TTGAAATTGGCTCAAAAGCTATTGTTCAAAATGTAGACACAAAAGAAGAGAAAAATTATGTTATAGTAGGAAGTGAAGAAGCAGACATGGCCAAAGGGAAAATTTCAAATCGTTCTCCTCTCGGAGTGGCGTTGTTTGGAAAAAAGAAAGGCGAAAGTGTTTCTTTTAAAACTCCCAAAGGTGTAGTCAATTATAAAATCATAAATGTATCATAATCGTTTTCTTAACAGCTAATTTCCGCCAGAGGCGGATCAGCTAAAGCTGAAAATTATGTCTTCAATTGATGAAATTAGGGACGCTAGAATAAAGAAACTGGAACTCTTAAAGGCTAAGGGAATAAATCCGTATCCCGCAGAGTCAAAAAGAGAGCTTACTTTAAAAGAGGCAGTTCTCAATTTTGAAAACTTAGAAAAAAATAAAGAAATAAAATGGATTTCGGGTAGAATCATGTCTATTCGTGGCCAAGGTGCTATCGTCTTTATCACCTTAAATGACGGCACAGGCACCTTTCAAGGACTTTTAAAGAAAGATATTCTTGGAGATGAGAAATTTGATTTTTGGAATGAAGTAGTAGACATAGGGGACTTTGTAGAAGCACAAGGTTCATTTTTTGTGACCAACAGAGGAGAAAAGACTCTTGAAACGAAAGATTGGCACATGCTCGGAAAAAGTCTACGTCCTTTGCCAGAAAAATGGCATGGCTTGGTGGACATTGAAGAGAGATTTAGAAAAAGATATTTGGATATTTTAATGAATCCTGAAATTAAAGATATTTTTGAAAAGAAGGCAAAGTTTTGGGATTCAGTTCGAAATTTTTTGAAAAAAGAAAATTTTTTAGAAGTAGAGACTCCGACCATCGAAGTCACGACTGGTGGCGCCGAAGCTAGGCCATTTAAGACTCATCACAATGATTTTGATATAGATGTATATATGCGTATCTCCGTAGGGGAACTTTGGCAAAAGAGACTTCTAGCTGCTGGCTTTTCTAGAGTCTTTGAGATAGGTAGAGTTTATAGAAATGAAGGCTCAAGTCCAGAGCATACCCAAGAGTTTACAAACTTGGAGTTTTACGCTGGCTATATGGATTATAGACAAGGCATGGATTTTACCGAGAGGATGATAAAAGAAATCATCCAAGAGACTTTTGGTAAATTAGATTTTGAAATACATGGAAACAAAATAGATTTTTCTAAAAAATGGGAAGAAGTCCCTTATGTCGAGACTATAAAGAAAATGCTAGACATAGATGTGCTCTCTGCGACTGAAAAAGAGATGGAAAAAAAGCTAGATGAGCTCGGAGTAAAGTACGAAGGTAGCAACAAGGAGCGCTTGACTGATTCTCTTTGGAAACATTGCAGGAAGCAAATAGTGGGCCCAGCTTGGCTCGTGGATGTGCCCAAGCTTGTCTCTCCGCTTTCAAAAGTTAAGCCAGAAAATCCTCTTTTGACTGAGAGAGTACAGCTTCTCTTGGCGGGTGCCGAGATGACCAATGGCTTTTCTGAATTAAATGATCCGATAGATCAAGCCGAAAGATTTGAAGTTCAAAAGAAACTTATTGCGAAAGGGGACGAAGAAGCGATGATGCCAGATGATGAATTTGTGGAGATGCTCGAGCATGGCATGCCTCCAGCTTTTGGTTTTGGTATGGGAGAGAGATTTTTCACTTTTTTAGTAGATAAGCCTCTGCGTGAGACTCAACTTTTTCCATTAATGCGACCTAAAAAAACAGATTAAAAAAATCCCAGTGTTTACTGGGATTTTTTTAATTAATCTAATCTAATTTAAAACGTTTAAAAATTATCTCTCTGTCCTTTTTATCATTACCAGTAGGCGCCCATTCTTTTTCTGGTACGCTGGTAAACGTTTGAAGTTCTAGAAAATGTTTTCTATAGAAGGAAACTATTTCTTCATCTGAAGCATCCTTTGGAAGTTTTGGACCTAAAGGAGAAACTGGTTCTTGATTTAAAACATCGATAGCCCTTCTTTTAATATCTGCTGGTAGTGTTGGTAAGTTTTCTACATCAGGAAAGACCTGTTCTTCACTTTCATCTTCTTTATGATTAAAATCACCCTTTCTTAAATTGTCCATGTTGTTATTTTCCATAAATCTAATTATATTACCTATTTTAATAATAGCAATCTATAAAAAAATAGCCCCAGCTTTCGCTGGGGCAGGGTGGGCGATAGCCCGATACTAGAGATCAGAGCTGATTCTTCGCGCTTCTTCTGTGATGGGAATCAGGTGCGATGCGTCGCTCCTGAAAAACCCAATTGCAGACTCCCTTCTACCGTCTACAATCCTTTGAAACAGGACATAGACGGTATTCGGGTCTATGGACCTTGTGAACACATCGATGATTATCGCAATGTCCATTCCGGCTTGGGTGTACTGCCCTACTCGGATTTGGTCCATCCGAGTCAGGGTGTATTTTACTCCGTAGCTTTGATGTTCGCTTATTTTTCTCAAATTACACCTCCTAACTTTCTACTGGTAGTATAGCATACTTGAGGCTAAAAGTCAAGGAACAAATGGGCACATTTAACTTAAGAGTTATCCACAGTTTAGAGCTGGTGCTATTTAATTGGTGGAATATAATGTATACGAAGTGGGAAAAAGTGGGAAACCTGTTTAAAAGTAATTTGTTTAGAAAATTAATGAACAAAGTGAATATAATTTTCTTTACCCCAGTTAAGTAATTTTTTGCTTAGCAAAAAATAAAATCTAAAAGATTTTTACTTAACAGGGTGATGATTTTCTAATCACTTTGCTCAAGAAAATCAATCATGTTAATCGGCGAATACATACACACCATAGATGAAAAAAACAGAGTTTCCTTACCCGTAAAATTTCGAAAAGAGATGGGTAAGAAAATTATTATTACCCCTGGTCTCGATAAATGTTTATTCATTTTTACCCTCAAAGAATGGGCCAAGGTTAGTAAGAGACTTTCTGATTCAGACTCCGATTTATCTTTCTTAAAAGCAGACAAGAGAAGTTTTAATAGATTTATGTTTGGCCGTGCGACGGATGTAGAAGTAGATTCTATCGGTAGGATTTTAATACCAGATTTCTTAAAAGACAGGATAGGGCTCAAAGACAAAGCAGCCATCATCGGAGTTGAAGACAGAGTAGAAGTTTGGAATGAAAAAGCATGGTCGCAGTATAAAGATGTCGTGGAAAAGCAGGCAGATGAGTTGGCAGAAAAGCTTGGAAACGAAAAATAATACAGATGAAGAGACAGATAGAAAGCGTGCACAAGACAGTTCTTTTAAATGAAACAATAGACGGTTTGAATTTGAACTCAGGGTCACTCGTAGTTGATTGTACTTTTGGCGGAGGCGGACACAGTGCCGAGATTTGTAAAAGGTATAAGGGGGTAAAGATTATCGCACTAGATCAAGACAAAAGTGCCTTTAAAAAAGCCAAAGCTAAATTTGAAAAACTAGATTGCGACATTTCTTTCATCAATACCAACTTTGCAGACTTGGATAAAGTGTTTTCCCAAAAGAAGGACTTCGGGGAAAAAGTAAACGGGATGATTTTTGACTTAGGGTTGAGTTCGGATCAATTAGAAAATTCTGGACGAGGATTTTCTTTTATGAAAGATGAGCCCTTGCTCATGACTATGAAAGAACCTGCCCGCCCTCACGATGAGGGAGCAGGCGGGAATCCTTCTGAATATTTATTAACTGCTAGAGATATCGTAAATACTTGGGCGGAGACAAGCTTGGCAGATATTATTTTCGGTTATGGTGAAGAGAAATTAAGTAGAAGGATAGCTAGGGCAATAGTAGATGCTAGAGAGCAGGCCGAAATCAAAACTACTTTTGATTTAGTAAAGATTATCGAAGGGGCGGTGGGCAGAGCTTACAAAAAGCAAAAGGTTCACTGTGCCACGAGAACCTTTCAAGCCTTGAGGATAGCCGTAAACGATGAATTGGGAGTTTTGGAAAGAGGGTTAAGTAAAGGGTTTGAAATTTTAGGAGAAAGGGGACGCATGGCAGTGATTTCATTTCATAGTTTGGAAGACAGAATCACAAAAAAGTTTTTTAAGAAATTAGAAAAAGAAAAGAGAGCCATATTAATAAACAAAAAACCAATCTTAGCAACAGTAGAAGAAATTAAAAATAATCCAAGGTCGAGGAGTGCAAAGTTGAGAGTTTTAGAAAAAGTTAATTAAAAAATGAGACAAGCAACCTTACAACTAAAGAATCGAGTACAGAATGTAAATATTTTAAGTAACAATATTGAAGTAAAGAGAATCATTTTAAATACAATGTTGTCTATTTTGGCCGCCTTAGCTATTTGGTATGTATTTATTGTGGGGAATATGGTTTTTAATATTGTAGAGAGGAAAGCTATGGAAAAAGAGGTGAATGTTTTGGTAAACGAAGTTGGGGAATTGGAACTTTCCTACCTTGCTCTTTCAAATAGCGTAGATATGAATCTTTCACAAACTATGGGCTTCAAAGAGGCCAAGGCCACTTTTGCGACTCGTAAATCTCTAGGCTATAGCTCTACTACAGAGAATCTTGGAAACATAAATTTGGCGAAAAATGAAATCTAGTTTTCTTTTTAGAGGAAGGCTCGTTCTGTTTGCATTTATTCTTTTTGCTTTGGTCTTGGTGACCAGGCTTTTTTTTGTTCAGGTTATTCATCGAAATGCTTATTTAGAAAGAGCTGATCGCCAATATGTCACTCCTTCTTCTGACATTTACGAAAGAGGTACGGTTTATTTTGAGCACAAAGATGGAAGCCTCGTATCTGCTGTCACTCAGATATCTGGATTTAAATTGACGATTGCTCCAAATAAAATCACTGATGTTGAGGGGACTTACAAAAAATTATCTGAAATCGTAGAGATAGACTATGATTCTTTTATTGCGAAAGCTTCACAGAAAAAAGATCCCTATGAAGAGATAGCCCATCGTGTTTCCAAAGAAGAGTCTGCTCTTATTACAAAATTAAAATTACCCGGGGTGAGTGTTTTCAAAGAAAAATGGCGCTTTTATCCAGGAGGAAATTTGGCTTCTCACACCTTAGGCTTTGTGGGCTACAAGGGAGATGAGCTCGGGGGGCGTTATGGGCTTGAGCGTCAATATGAAAATATTCTTACTCGTGATGTAGACAACCCTTATGTCAATTTCTTTGCTGAAGTTTTTTCAAATATAAATGAAACTTTGTTTGAAGGAAAAGAGCCCGAAGGAGATATCGTGACTACTATAGAGCCTCAAGTGCAAGGATTTTTAGAAAAGAAGCTTAGTGAAGTGAGTAAAAAATATCCCACAGATTCTATCGGTGGAATAATTATGAATCCACAGGATGGTTCTATTTATGCTCTTAGCGTCAAGCCAGATTTTGACCCAAATACTTTTTCCGAAGTAAAGAATGTCGCAGTGTTTTCAAATCCCTTGGTTGAAAATGTTTTTGAATTTGGTTCGGTGATAAAGCCTCTGGTCATGGCGGGAGCTTTAAATGAAGGAGTGGTCACCGCAGACACTACATACAATGATAAGGGCTCTGTAATCGTTGAGAAAAAAGAAATTTTTAATTTTGATAAAAAGGCGAGAGGCCCAGGTACTAGCATGCAAGAAGTCTTAAATCAATCCTTAAACACGGGAATGGTTTTTGTAGAGCAGAAATTGGGCAAAGAAAAGCTTCGAGACTATTTACTTTCTTTTGGAATAAAAGAAAAGACCGGAATAGACTTACCAAATGAAACTTCTGGCCTCGTTTCAAATATTTTAATAAAAGCGAACCGTGAAATAGAGTTTGCCAATGCTGCCTTTGGTCAGGGTATAGCCCTTACTCCAGTAGAAGTAGTGAGAGCACTCGCTTCACTTGGGAATGGGGGGAATTTGGTGGTGCCTCATGTGGTCAAAGAAATAAAATATAATAATGGCACAAAAAAAGTGATGACTTATGAGACTGTTCCTACAAAAATATCAAAAGAAACGAGCACTGAAATAAGTAGAATGCTCGTAAATGTGATGGACAAATCTATCAAAGGAGGACAGGGTAAGCTTGATCATTTTAGCGTAGCGGTAAAGACGGGTACGGCGCAAGTTGCGAATCGGGCGACTGGAGGTTATTATGAAGACAGGCACACGCATTCATTTTTTGGTTATTTCCCTGCCTATGAACCGAAATTTATAATTTTTCTTTATGCAGTAAATCCTAAGGGTGTGGAATATGCTGCTACGACTTGGTCAGATCCGTTTTTAGACATGACTAAGTTTTTATTAAATTATTATAATGTTCCGCCTGACAGATAAATATGAAAGAATTTTTCAAAAAAGTTATAGCTAATATTTTAAAAACAGAGTCTGTGTTGGTTCTTTGGAAATACAAACCCAAAGTCATAGCCATCACTGGCTCGGTGGGCAAGACTTCTACAAAGGACGCAGTATATGCAGTCTTGTCCAAAGTTGCTTATGTTCGAAAAAGTGAAAAGAGTTTTAATAGTGAAATAGGATTACCTCTTACTATTTTAGGTGTGCCAAATGGCTGGAGTAGCCCTACAGCTTGGATTCAAAATGTTCTCATTGGTCTGTGGCTCTTTTTATGGCCTCATAAATATCCTGAGTGGCTGGTGTTGGAGGTGGGTGTAGGTAAGCCTGGAGATATGAAGAAGACAGCTTCTTGGCTCTCAACTGATGCAGTTATCATCACAGCCATAGGAGAGACTCCTTCACATATTGAATTTTTCAATTCTCGCAAACATTTAATAGAAGAAAAAAGTCAGCTTATAAAAACTTTAAAGAAAGACGGGCTTTTGGTTTTAAATGCTGACGACGAAGCAGTATTTGAAATGAAAGAAAAAACAAAAAATATTATCGTCACTTATGGTTTTAAAGAAGGGGTAAATATTTTGGGCTCGAGCGACAGTATTCTTTATAAAGAAAATGGGGAACCAGAAGGAATTATTTTTCGGGCAGATGATGAGGGAAAAAGTCTGCCTGTCACTATCGATGGAGTATTTGGTAGAAACCATGTTTATGCCTCTTTGTCTGCCTTGGCTTTGTCCTCTGGGTTAAAATTAAACATGCTCGGTGCTATCGATGCATTGAAAAATTATGATGTTTCTCCAGGGCGAATGAGACTTTTAAAAGGAATAAATGAAAGTTTGATTATTGACGACACTTACAATTCCTCTCCTTTTGCTTGTGAGTCTGCGCTGAAGACACTTGGGGAAGTGAAGAACCGAACACGGAAGATTGCTGTTTTGGGCGATATGCTAGAGCTCGGCAAGCATACAGTAGAGGCACATAAAAATATTGGAAAAATTACCAAAGAAAACACAGACATATTGATTGTAGTAGGCCCTAGAGCAAAATCTATAAAAGAAGGTGCACTGGAGGCGGGAATGAATTCCGAGAACATTTTTGAATTTTTAGAATCAAAAGAAGTGGGGGATTTTATAAAAACTTTACTACAAGCTGGAGATATCGTTTTAGTCAAAGGTTCTCAGGGTATGAGGATGGAGCGGGTAGTGGAAGCCATTTTACTTGATCAAAAGAATAAAAAGAATCTTCTCGTTCGCCAAGAAAAAGAGTGGAAGAATAAGAAATAAAATTATATTTTAAAATAATTTTTTAACACTTTTTTTACTTTTGCAATAATTTCATTATCTAACTCTCCAATTTTTCCGAGAATGACAGATTTATCTAAGGTAGCAATTTTAGCTGTTTTAATAACAGATTTTAATTTTAAACCAGTCTTTTTGAAATCTTTATCTTTGGAATCAATTAAAATATCAAATTTATAAAGTTTATTTTTTGCAACAGAAGAAATAAAGCAAACAGTGACATCTTCACTCCTATCTTCCGTCGCAAGAATAAGGGCTGGACGAACTTTATTGTTTGATAGGTCTGTAAACGGAAAAGGAGTAAGAACTATATGTCCGACTTTATGCATATCTATGTTTTATGTCTTTAGTTGAGTAAATTTCGGGCTCATTTTCTAAAAAGTCAAAACTTTTAGAGTAGGTGTTGATATTTGTAATCAAGGAGAGTTTACCGTTCCAAAATGATGGAAAGGGAATAAGTACAACCTCCGGAACATTTCTGCGTCCAATGACGATAGGCTTGCGACTCGTGGCCACGATATTCACAATATCGCTTATTCTCTCCCTTGCTTCTGTTGTTGAAAGTGTTTTTATCATAGCAATTATATTGTACAAAATGTACAAATTAAAAGCAAGGTCCATTCTTAGAATAAGTGTGGATAACCCCCACACCTTTCATTTTATACCTTCAGATCATATAATGGCTGTAATGTATTATGTATATGTTCTAAAAAGTCTCAAAGATGAAAAATTATATGTGGGTTCGACTAATGACCTGAAGCGAAGACTTTCGGAACACAACAACGGACTTAATCGTTCAACAAAAGCAAGACGTCCATTTGAACTTCGATATTATGAAGCTTGCACTAATGAAAGTGACGCCCGAACTAGAGAATATAACCTCAAGAAAGATGGAAAAGCACTTGGACAACTAAAAAGAAGAATTTTCGAAAGTCTTAAATAAAACGAAAGGTGTTGGGGATAACTTTTTCTTGCGGGGGGGGTTATATGTTAAAATATAAAGGCAAAGCAAGAGGCAAGAAAATAAATTATGTTCAAGAAATTCTTTCTAAAAAAATTACTTATTTCAGGATTTTTTGTTTTCCTGCTTTTTGGTGTTTCTACTGCTTTTGCACAACAAATATCTATATTAGATTTATTCACTGCTTATAGAAATTATGTAGTCCAAGTTCCGACGCCTGAAAGGGTCGGAATCCCGACTTCAGAGAACGTCGGGACTCCTCCCGTGGTAGTCATTGGTAATCAACCAGCTTCTGTCATCTACAGTCAAGGCCCTAGAGGTCCACAAGGAATCCAAGGCCTCACTGGCCCTACTGGGCCCCGTGGTCCATCTGGAAGTGATAGCTCCGGTGGAATCTCTCAAACTTTTTTTGATAATCAAGTAAATGCTATTCTAAACTCTATTGAAAATGGTTTATCCAATTTATCTAGTTCCATCTCTGAAAGTATCTCTACTGATTTACTCACAGTTTCAGGCAATACCACCGTCGGAGGCAATCTTACGGTAACTGGCAACATCACAGGCAATGTCATCGGTACTATCAATCCTTCCTTTACCCTAGGTTCCATTCCTTTTCAAGGAGCCACTGGACTTGACGAAGACAATGCTAATTTATTTTGGGATGATACGAACAAGAGGTTGGGAATTGGTACGGCGACGCCGGCGAACCTTCTAGATCTCTATGGGCCAGTTACTGGAAGAGCACAGATTCTTTTAAGAAATATAAATCCAAGCAACAGAGCACAGCTTGCTGTGCAGAACGATACAGGAAATAGTTTTATTGCACTTGAGTCTCATGGTAGTACTGAAGTCGGTACTATCTTTGGTAGCTTACAATTGGCTAATTCTATTTGGTTAAAAGGTCAAGTTGTAGATGTAAATGGTGTCATGGCTTTTGGTACTGCTAATGGCATACCACTGGTTTTTGGAACTACTAATTTAGAACGCATGAGAATTACATCTGCCGGCAATGTTGGTATTGGGACGACGACGCCGGGTGGTATTCTTCATATTTTAAAAACAACTGGTTCTGCTATAATTGATCCCAAAATAACCTTGGATAATTTGTTCGATGGTGCTGGCACTGGTTCATCTTTAGATTTTTATCACTATAGTGGTAGCACTCGTACTGCATCGGGTCGGCTGGGTTTCAAACGTTGGGCCTCGGGAGGGAATTTCGGTGAATTTTTCTTGGATATTGGCAGCAATGGCACATTCGCTAATGTTGTAACAGCTGATGTAAATGGTAATTTTAATGTTCCCACCCTGAACACATCAAGTGGTGGAGTAAACTCTTCCAAAAATGATGCAACAACGGATACCGTAGTAGATTTGTTAACTCTTACAAAAACCACGTCTGGTACGCCCGCCGCGGGACTCGGAAGTGCAATTCTCTTTAAGGGGGAAGTGAGCAACGGCCTAAGTTCTAATATGGCTCGCATCTCATCGGCGTGGATAAGTACTACTGCAGGCGTACCCAGTTCTTATCTTACATTTAGCACTTCAAACTCTGGCACTGTTGCAGAAAAAGTCAGAATCGATAATGCCGGCAACGTCGGGATTGGGACGACGGGGCCAGACACCAAACTTTCTGTCGTAGGGAGTGTCACTGTCAGTTCAAATCTTTTAATTGCCCCCACCGCCGCAACGACATTCACTTTAAGTTCTGATCCTATAAGAGTTCCAACAATTCCAGTTGCAGTATTTCAACCGACTAGTTCATTGACGGAAACTCGTTCAGCTATTCTTGATCTAATGCCTACATCGATAGATGGCAATCGTGCTGATAATCGTTTAGGTACAGGGGAATCATGGATTGACTTAGTCGATAGGGATCTTCGCAATTCAGCAGACCCAAGCAGTTGGGCAGTTGGAAGAATGTCTATGTCTGCAGGTTCTGGTGGTCCTGGAACTAAGGGTGTATTTCAAGTTGGAGGTATTAAGAGTGGTACAGCTATTCAGCCACAACTAACTTTGACTGGAAATCAAATATGGTTTGACCCAGGAACTTCTGGAGGATTCATGTGGGATGGGGACTTTTATTGGGGGTCTAGTTCATCTTTGTTGACTTACGGTAGCAGTCTTCTCAAAGCTAATGGAAATATATTAACCGCAGGTTCCGTCGGCATCGGGACGACGAGTCCGGGAAATCAATTAGATATTACAAATGGTTCAGGGTCTACCCAAATAAATGGCTCAGGTATTACACAACTTAGAACAGCGGGAGAATCCATAACTGTTTCTGGTGGTATAAATATTACTTCTGCTGCAGGTATCGCTTTAACTGCACAAACTGGTCCATCACCTAGAATTAGATTTTTAACTAACTTTGGTGGTGCTGGGATTGAAAGAATGAGAATTGATGAAAACGGCAAAGTCGGGATAGGGACGGCGACGCCAAGAACTTTATTAGAACTTGGCGGTGATGGAGCTATTTTAGCAACTGGAACCTTAAGTTTTGGTTGGACAGAACCAAACCTTGGCGCGGGAGTAAGAATGATGTGGTATCCAAGAAAAGCGGCGTTTAGAGCTGGAAGACAAACTTTAACAGACTGGGATGATGCAAATATTGGTTATTATTCAACAGCATTTGGAAATACGACAAAAGCCAGTGGTCAGGGTTCCTTCGTAGTAGGACAAAGCACAATCGCCAGTGGTACTAATTCCACCGCAATGGGAAATACCACAACAGCCAGCGGTAGTGCTTCCACCGCAATGGGAGATGGCACAATCGCCAGTGGTGCTCAATCCACCGCGATGGGAATTTATACAACAGCCAGTGGTAGCTATTCCACCGCGATGGGAATTTATACAACAGCCAGTGGTGATATGTCCACCGCAATGGGCTATTTCACAACTGCGGCAAGCTACTTGTCGGTTGCGTTAGGTACATATAATGTCGGCGGAGGAACAGCCGCAAGCTGGGTAGCCACAGACCCATTATTTGAAATTGGAATAGGGACAGGCGCGGGAGCTAAAGCAAACGCCTTAACTGTATTAAAAAATGGAAGTGTCGGAGTTCAGACAGCGACCCCCACCGCCAACCTCCAAGTCGCTCAAGGCACAGCAGGTGCAGGCACAGTTTCAACTCCTGGAAGTTCTACTACTTTAACTGGTGTAGGAACACAATTTACAAATACATTTAAGGTTGGTGATACACTTACAGTAACAGGAGAAACCAGCAGAACTATTGCCACCATTACCAGTGATACAGTCTTGGATGTTACGGTTGCTTTTTCAGCCACTGCTCGTTCAGCAGTAATTTATACGCTAGCAGGCGGAACAAGATTTTCTGTATTGGGGAATGGGAATGTGGGGATTGGCAGAACAGCTCCTGCTTACGCTCTGGATGTCCTAGCCTCTGGCACAGGAGTCATCGCTCGCTTCAATAGCACCAATGCTACTGGTTGTACTCTCGCAGATGGAGGAACCATCACTTGTACTTCAGATGAAAGAATGAAAAAAAATATAGAAGATATCACTTATGGTTTAGATACTCTAAGAGGTTTAAGACCCGTATTATTCAACTGGAAATATGAAGATGATACAACATCTAAAAACCTAGGTTTCATCGCTCAAGAAGTGGAAGCTTTAGTGCCTAAACTAATAGCCACTGATGAAAACGGCATGAAGTCTCTAAACACTACTGCCATGGTGCCTATTTTAACAAAAGCGATCCAAGAGATGGACTTACAGATTACTGAAATTTCTAATCTTGAAAAACCTAATACTTGGAGGGATAGTATTGTGGCTTGGTTTGCAAATGCAGAAAATAGTATCACTCGTATATTTACTGGAGAAGTTTGTCTCACAGAGGCAGGGCAGGAGACAGTATGTTTAAATCGCACAGAATTACAATCCCTGAAAGCGTTAATTTCCTCTCCTCCTTCCGGAGGAGGTGGCACTATGACAACCCCAACCTGTACACTTCCGCAAGTATTGGTAAATAATGTTTGCACCGATCCAGCGCCTGTAGTTCCAACTTGTGTTCTCCCTCAAACTTTAGTAAATAATGTTTGTACAGACCCGGTAGTAGAACCACCGACTTGTATCGCTCCGCAAACTTTAGTAAACAATGTTTGTACGGATCCGACTCCTCCAGTGCCAGTTGTAGAGCCAATAGTAGAACCTGCCCCTGCGCCAATTTCTGAACCAGTAATTTAAATTTCTCCTATAATCTTTTTGAGCCAGTTTTCTATTCTTTTTATTACTTTATGTAAATGGGGGTATTTTTCTGTGTGTTTATCTGCCCAAAGTTGAGCTTTTGGAAATCTGGAAAATAAAAGTAGAAATCCTACAGCCAGAAAAATAATTCCTTGTAAAAAGGGAAGTACCAAGCCCAAAAGTCCAAAAATTATAAAAATAATACCAATAGATAAAACAAGAATTTTTTTCATTTTCTTTTTCATTTATATATTAAATATATTTTAAAATATATTATTCAAACAAGACTGGAATAGTGAGTGCATCGTCATGTTCAGGTAGGCCAGACGCATTGTCTTTTCTTAATATTAGAGTACCAGATTTCATGCCTGCTGGTATTTCAAAATTGAGGGTGGTGGTAAAAGGTACAAATTCTTCTGTCATCCATTCTCCCTCTGCTGTGGCATACCACTCGGCTATTTTTACTCCATTTACATCTTGTAGTTCGACGGGGAAGCTAGCTTCAAAATACCAGTTACCTCTCGCTTCCCCTTTTATCACGAGTGGGCTTTTTATAACTTCATTTGGCCTAGGTGTAGTAAGGCGAATAAGATTTGCTTTTTCCAATTCATTTCCCTGGTCTACTACTTTAACATCTTCTATGATTTCTTCTTTAATTATTAACTTCCCTGTTTTTGTTTTAAAATAAAGTACAACAAAGACCAAACTAATAATAGTAATAATGATTATGATTATAGGTAATGTTTTTCTCATATATTTATTTTACCACGAATAGACTTTTATGGTAAAATAAAGTATGGAAGAAAAAATAAAGCTACAGACACCCTGGTTTTTTACACCTGATGAAGTTATAAAAAGATTAGATACAAAAACTAGTGGGCTAACTGAAGAGGAGGCAAAAAAAAGATTAAAACATTTCGGCGAGAACGACTTTAAGAAAAAAAAGAATTTTAGTGTTCTAGAATTAGCGTTTAAGCAAATGAAAAGCCCCCTTATCTTTATTTTGGTGGGGGCAGCTTTTTTGACTGGGCTCTTGAAAGAATGGACCAACATGTATGTCATCATCGGAGCTATTTTATTAAATGCTGGATTGGGTCTTTATCGTGAATATCAAGCAGAAAATACCTTGGAGAAACTCGTCACCTATATCAAAGATCGTTCTCGGGTGATAAGAAATGGCAATGAGGAAGAGTTAGAGTCCACCTTATTAGTTCCAGGAGATATTATTAGATTGTCTTATGGCTCCAGGGTACCAGCCGACGCCAGATTGATTTCAATAAATAATTTTAAAGTAGATGAAGCAATACTCACGGGGGAGTCTGTTCCTGAGGCAAAAACTTTAGAAGTATTAGGAGAGTCCACCTTGATGGCTGACCGTACAAATATGGTCTACGCAGGTACCTTGGTGATAGAGGGTTTTGCCACTGCGGTAGTAACCGACACTGGAAACAAAACAGAGATAGGAAAGATTGCAGATATTGTATCTGGGGCTATCAGAGCTGTCACTCCTATTCAAAAAGGAATCAACCAGCTATCTTGGTATATTTTTGTGCTTACAATGTTTATCATTGTGGGGATATTTATACTTGGAGTTTTTCGGGGAGAAGATATATTTCATATGTTGATATTGTCTGCGGCTGTCGCTGTCGGTGCTGTGCCTGAGGCTTTGCCGATAGCTCTCACTGTCATTCTATCCGTCGGAGCAGAGCGCATAGCTTCAAAAAAAGGAGTTGTGAGAAATCTTGGAGCAGCCGAAACACTTGGTTCAGCTACTTTGGTGATGACAGACAAGACAGGTACTCTCACTAAAGCACAGATGCAGCTCGTTGGAGTGCATACCTTTCATATGTTGAATACAGAAAAATATCTAAATTCGAGTATTGTACATTTATCTGCCGATCAAAAGGAAGTTTTGAAAATAGCTCTTCAAAATATTGATGTGGTTGTTCAAAATATAAATGATGATGAGAAAGATTGGAAATTAACGGGTCATCCTTTTGAGGTAAATATAGTGAGAGCTTCAGCCATACACAACATACCACTTCGAGAAATATTAAAAAGAGAAAGTTCTTTACATATTCCTTTTAATTCTTCAAATAAATTTTCTGTTTCAAAAATAGGTGATAAGTGTGTGATTATGGGTGCGCCCGATATTCTGCTTCTAAAATCAAAGGTAGATAAAGATACTTATTTAAAGATTTTATCTTGGATACAAGACGCCAGCAATGCGGGAAATAGATTAATCGCAGTCGGAACCCTCGACTTACCAAAGAATAGAGATTTGGTAGCAAGTGATATAAAAGATATTACTTTTGGTGGTATTTTATCTTTCTTTGATCCAATAAGAGAAGAGATTCCGGCGGCCATGAAAAATATAGAAAATCATGGAGTCAGAGTTGTGATAATCACTGGAGATTTGAAGGGGACTGCTGTCTCAGTCGCCAAGAGCTTGGGTTGGGAAGTGACCAATGAGCAAGTTTTGACTGGCGAAGATTTACATTCTATGACAGATGAACAACTGCTCGAGGTGATACAGCAGATAAAAATATTTGCTAGAGTGACGCCCGAAGATAAATTGCGAATAGGTAATCTATACAGACAGCTAGGAGAGGTGGTAGCTATGACAGGAGATGGAGTAAATGACTCTCCTGCATTAAAGTCTATGGATATTGGTATTTCTCTTGGTTCGGCTAGTGATGTGGCTCAGAGTGCAGCAGACTTGGTCTTGCTAGATGACAACTTTCAGACCATCAGCATGGCTATAGATGAGGGTAGGAGGATACTCGTAAATATCAGAAAGGCTTTTGTTTACTTGATGTCAAATTCGCTCGACGAGGTATTTGTGATTGGTGGAAGTTTGATTTTTAATTTAGCTTTGCCTTTAAATGCATTACAGATAATCTGGGTTAATTTATTTACAGGTAGTTTGCCTGCTTTAGCTTTTGCTTACGATGATAATTTGGATAAGGGAATAGATAAAAAATTAACTAAAAAAGAACTACTGACTCCGGAAGTAAAAATATTGTCTTTTGGGCTCGGTACATTTAGTTCTTTTCTGATATTTTTATTATATTATTTATTATTAAGTTTTGAAGTTGATATAAAGATTGCTCGCTCGGTTTTCTTTGTCTGTTTTTCTATTTACATCTTGATTATTGCCTTTTCTTTCCGCAGTTTATATAAACCACTTTTTTCTTATAATCCATTTTCAAACAAAAAATTAAATGTAGCTATTGGTATAGCTCTAGCCATATTGATAGCGACTATGAGTATCCCGTTTTTGCGTAATCTCTTTGACATAGCACCCATGCCTTTATCTTTCTTGTGGATTGTGGTCGCTTGGTCTATCTTGAATGTAGTTTTAGTAGAGACAGCAAAATGGATATTTAGACTAAGGGTACTATCTTCTTTAAAAAGAAAAACTAGCTTAGCTGTGTAGTTTATCTTTTTACTGTTTTATACGGCATGCCGAGTAGGCCTTTGTAGAAAGTTATAAAGACTGTATTTTTAGATTGTTCTACTCCATATTCTTCGTCCGTAATAGTACAATCATAAGAAACTTTTTCTGTATACCCAAAGGGGACTTTTTTTATAGAATCTTCATAAATAAACATGGCGCAAAGATCCTCGTTCTCTTGTTCCATTTGTGCTATTCGCATGGTAACGATGTTCATAGCTTCTTCCTTGGAGAGCCAAGGACACCAAGCTAAAATAATAATTCCCAAGATTATTAAATATTTCATAGTGAGTTTATTATAACATCAACTAAATTCGTTTGACACAGATATTTAGTCGTTATAACATATTTTTAGGAGGTGCACATTATGCTAGTTGTTTGCGAAGTTGTAGACGGAGAGTCACTAGGCTGGAAACCTACTTCTTTTAATAACATCGAGGAGTGGAAAAAGGCTTTCAATGGGCAAGGGACGCTCGTCTTGGAGCCGAGTCTCGCCACACCGCACACTTGTTGCTTCAGGCTCATCGATCCGCCAAACAAGACTCGAATTTTCCGGGTTGATGTCGGAGTCGAAAAGATCACATCTCCTGAATGCAAAGAGTGCAGTTCTAGGCTGGTTCGCGAGGCAAACGGATTCGTTTGTCTTGACTGCAGTTCGCGGGACATTCCTGGCATCACGATCTGGTAAGTTCTTTCTGTTTTTGTGTTCACGCATCAAGCCCCGAGGCATCCTCGGGGCTTTTGTTTTTGTGAGTTACTTTTGATTTTATGTTTAAAAATGTTATATTTTCTCCATCGGCCCTATCGTCTAACGGTTAGGACATATCCTTCTCAAGGATAGAATCGCGGTTCGATTCCGCGTAGGGTCACAACACCTAAAACAAGCCCACTGCTGGTTTTTTAGTGTGTTGTGACGACCGCAGTTAGGAATCATAACAAGAAATAGAAACAAAAAATTAACATCAATTTTTTTTAGAAAATATTAAAGAGCCAGTCAACGATTGTCGACTGGCTCTGGATTGTCCGGCTGACGCGCGAACTGACGTGATCTTACTTCATGAGAGCCTCGAGTTGCCCTAAGATCGTTTCGGCCGCTTCGATCTTCTTGAGCTTCTCCTCGAACTCGAGAAGCTCGACCTTCTTGAGGGTGATTTGCTCCTCGACCGCCGCCTTCTGAGCGACGAGACGACGAGCCCGCATGAGGGGGTCGTTCGGCTCAACTGGAGCATCCTCAATGACATACTCGAGGAGCTTCTGTGAAGCGCGGTATTTGCCGGCGTTGGTGGCGCCTTCCGACACCACTGACTCTAGCCATCCTGCTGTGACCAACATTGAGTTGGTTGCCGTAATGCCCGCCGCTCGCCGGATTTCTCCGACAATGTTCTTACTCACGAAGCCGCCGGCATTCTTCTTGGCTTCGATTTTGAATAGTCGAATGAACTCGGCTATCGGTTGCGTTGTCACAAGTGCCTCCTTCGGGCCCTGATCTAATAGGACCGTTAACGTTTTTACTGCGGGAAGAACTGTCGGTGTAGTGAGTATTGGTGCCTCTACCGTTTCGTCCAACACAAGCGTTGTTACGACCACCGGTGGTGTTGTCACTGGTGGGTGAAGCAAGTCGTCGCAGGCTTTCAGTAACCGCTTTATTTCACCATTGGAGATGACCACCGGGTGGGTCTCCTTACGAACCTTGATTCGTTCGAAGTCCGCATGGCCAATAAATTTGTTAGAGATTACAAAGCCTACGTTGCTTCCTAGACTTGAAGGAACTCGGTGATAGAATATCACCCGTCCCTCTCTATTGAGTTGTCTCGTCTGTGGATCGTGATTAGAATCACGCCAGCCGAGCACAACCAGTGTCTTACCTTCTGCAAGCACAACTCGCATGCGTTGCAAAAGTGCTTGCCGCCAATTAATTTCTATCAATGTACCCTCCTCAGCCTGATATGATAACATTATTTTTACAAAAAGTCAAATTGACTGTAATACTTCACTATTTGTAAAAACCCTTTATCTGATTGGAAATAAGATTCCAATCTTGTACAATTAGGGTCACCAAATATACTTTTGACATATTGGCTCATAGTATGTAGTATTTGATTTGGGTAGTCATTGAAGGTTCCAACACCTATCAACCTTAAAAAGGAGGAAATATGTTAACAACCCTGGCAGTTATCTTTGTTGTGTCTTTCGTTTTCAAGAAGTGGGCACAGATCGTTCAGTTTTTTTTGGAATGGCGTCTGGCCAAGCTCGAGATGGAGATCGAGGATTGCTGGACCGAAGCAGATTTTTTTTCAGAAAAGCGAGACGAAAAGAAAACATTATTCTGGGTTGAAAAGGCAGAAATAGTAGAAAAGAAACGTAATGAATATGTAAAAAGTTATCCACTTTCGCTTGGAGGAAATCGAAAGGGACGAGCATGATAGACATCAAGGTTTTGACTTGGGAAACTTTTCTTTCTATTATCGCCCTTTGTTACTGCGTTTTCTTCTTTATTGTGGCTGTAATTATGTTGGGTGGAAAGAAAAAAAATCCCTCTGAAAAAGAAAAAGAATAAAATCTAGAAAGGAGTGGCAGTCGCAGTAGCGACTGCCTTTTTTATTTATGCTATTATTAATTTAGACCTGTTAGATACGAATTCAACCTTCGTTTTCTAACGTAGTTATTTCTATCTCAATAACCGACTTAGGAGAGAGAAAGGAAGGGGTGAATTTGAGCTCAAAAGAGAGCTATCCAATTTCTGAGCACCATCTGATTCCTCAGACTCGTGGTGGTGGAAGTGAATGGTGGAATCGGAAGATGTTGACGGTGGAAGTCCACTCGGCCTGGCACAATTTGTTCTTCAACTTGTTGCCAGAAGAAGTAATCCACCTCATTCCGATCATCGGCCTTGAAACCGAGAAGCGGGTTGAATCCTGGAATATTTTGTTCGGGAATAGAACCAGGATGCAGGCCATAGAGCTTGTAAAGAGAGAGTGGACTGCGAAAGTTCGCCACAAATCACGTCGAAGACGAGAGTGGGAGGAGAAAAGGCGAGAGGTGAGCTTCTTGTAGCTCACATTAAAACGCTAAGTCGGTAATCCAAAGAAAGAGCGCCCACAGCCGGCTGACTACGCTCTTTTTCTTTTTCTAATCCTCTATTTTTGGTTTTTCTACTTCCAGGAGAGAAATTTCTGGGGAAGTACCAGCGATTTTTAAAACATCTTTATCTATTTGTTTGAGTGCTTTGTTTGAAGAATTGTAGTGATTTACTACAGTACCTAGAGCATTACCGAGTTTGTTGTGGTACTCATCATAAGATTTTAAATGTCTCCCTAGGTCTTCGACTTTTTTAATAATTTCTTTGGCAGACTCTTCTATTTTGAAAGCTTTAAATCCATATAAGACTGACTGTAAATATGCCATGAAAGTAGTAGGGGAAATGATGATAACTTTTTTCTCGTTGTAAGCGTAGTCTATGAGGTTTCTAGTATTTACTTTTATAGAGCCCACTTCATTTACTAAGAGATCATAATAAATTGCTTCAGCAGGAATATACATAAAAGCAAAAGGCAAAGTCCCTTCTTCTGGGCGGACATATTTTGCAGTTTCATCTATGCGTTTTTTGAGGTCATTCTTGAATTCTTTTTCCAACTCCTCACGCTGTCTGTCGTCTATGGCATGCACTACGCGGTCGTAATTATCTAAAGAGAATTTTGCATCGATCGGGATGATTCCTTCCTTGGTAATAATTACCGCATCCACCACTTCTTTATTTTTAAACTCGTACTGCATTTTAAATTGCCCAGGAGCTAAAGTATTTGAAAGGATGAGTTCGAGAGAAGCTTCACCCCAATTTCCACGCTGTTTTTGATGTTTTAAAGTTTTTTCAAGGTCTCCGAGTTTTTCTGCAATGGTTACAAATTCTCTGGTCGCTTCATTTGTTTTGGTCTGCTCACGAGCTACATTTATCAAGCTTTTGTTTACTTCACGAGTGAGCTCAGCCATCTGTTGTTGGAGCATGAGAAAAGGCTGGGAATTGTCTTCTTTGGGTTCATCTTTTCTTTTATTTAAAACTATATAGACAAATATTCCACCGATGATGAGTCCAACAATTATTCCAATAATATTTTCCATCTTCTTATTTTAGCATTCTTACAAAAAGAAACCACCAGCGAAGCGTGGCTTCCACTGGTGGCGTGCGATGGGGGTAGGTCAAAATAAAAAGAAAACTCCTTCGTGGTGCGGGTCGGGGACTACGTCGATTTCTTTGCTCTCGACGAGCTGCAGTACGTACTCGTACTGGTCTTCCGGTGCTTCCAGGTGCTGTGGAACATCTTCCAGTTCGCCGACCACCGCCTTGGGTGGAAAGTTGTCGACGACGTGTGCCTCGAGACATCCTTCATCGTTGTGAAAAAAGCAGACGACTCTACCACTGCGGAGCAAAGGCATTGCGAAACCTCCCATATTTATTGTAGGATGTACTTCTTCAGTATAGATTTTACACAAAAAACAGCTTTTGTCAATAAAATTTACTTTTCTAGGTGATGTTTTAAGGTATATATCCAGTCATCTTCAATTTGGTCGCTCTCTAATTTTTGAGCAAGGAGCCATTCTAGGTACCCACGGTCTGTTTTTACTACTTCTTCTATTTTTTTTCCCACATGTTTTCCAAAATTAAATGTTCGAAAGATAGAAGGATGAGATGAAATTTCAATCATTCTTTTTATGGCTCCTTCTTCATCTACACCATCTTCTTTTATTATTTTATTTTTAAGTCTTTCAAATAGTTGTTCCAACACGAGCACATCTCCCATGGCGTCGTGAGCCACAGCTTCTACCTCTATCTCCAAAAGATATCGTAAATATTGTAGATTATACCTTTCTATTTTTCCTTCTTTGTCTAGCTCACGAGCCACACGAAGAGTGCAAATGAATCTTTGAGGATTAATGTCTTCTTTTTTTAATATCATCAGGTCAAAAGGGGTGTTGTGGGCGACAACAACAGAATCTTTATCTTCGAAAAGCTTTTTTACGATTGGAAAATCTGTTCCTTCTTTGAAGGTTGGTTTATTTTCTACCATTTTGTTGGTGATGTGGTGCACCGCACTTGCTTCGGGAGGTATTTTGACTGGAGGTTTATAGAGTTCGACAAAGCTTTCGTCGTCATATTTATAAGCCAACTGTACAAGGTGGTCTTTTTCTGTATTACCAGTAGTCTCTGTATCAAAAAATATAATTTTATTCATAGTGCTATTTTAGCATAGATTTGGTATAATTTTAGAAGAATATTTGTTTTTAGAAAGTCTTGCGCAGGAGCTTAGAAAATAAAAGTAATAATTTACTTATTATTTTCTTGAGCGACGAGCAGTTCGCTAGCAAAGCTTTGCTAGATAGATTGCTTTCTAAAAATAGAGATTCTTTTACCATGTTACATGAACAAATAAAAAATAAAATAAAAGAAGCCATGATGGCCAAAGACAGCGTGAGCCTGGAAACATACAGAGGCATGTCTGCAGCTTTTACAAATGAGCTTGTAAGTAAAAATAGAAAGCCCAACGAAATACTAAGTGATGAAGAGGTACTTGCAGTAATCACTCGCTTGAGTAAACAAAGAAAAGACTCAATTGAGCAGTTTAAAAAGGGTAATCGTGAAGATTTGGTTGCTGAGGAGACAGCCCAGTTAAAAATTCTTGATACTTACTTACCTAAACTTATGGAAAAAGGAGAAGTTGAAGCCATTGCTCGTTCAAAAAAAGAAGAGCTTGGTATATCTGATGTTTCCAAAAAGGGGATGCTCATGTCGGCTTTAATGAAAGATTTAAAAGGCAAAGCAGACGGTATGGTAGTAAAAGAAGCTGTAGATTCTCTTTTTAATTAATTTTTAATTCATGCATACAGTAAATCTTTTAACTAACTTGGTGGAGAATCATCAAGTTTTTGCTTATTTAATAATTTACATTGGGTTAATCTTTGAAGGAGAGCTTTTTCTACTCTCTGCTGGAGTCCTAGCTCACCTTGGTGCTTTGAGTTTTCCTGTCACTCTTTTCTTTGTTTTTCTTGGAGCTCTAACAAAGACATTGCTCGGTTATAGGCTTGGAGGGTTTTTAAATAAAAAATTCAAGCATCACAGATTTTTTTCTTTTATTCAGAAACGAGTATACAGCGTCTTGCCTAGATTTAAGGAAAAGCCTTTCTGGTCTATTTTTGTTTCAAAATTTATTGTTGGAGCAAATAATGTAGCAATTATTTTTGCTGGCTATGAAGGGATAAATTATAAGAAATATTTAAAAGCTGAGTTTTCTTCTACTGTAATCTGGGCTCCGTTTCTTTTATCCTTGGGTTATATTTTCAGTTATACCGCACTCAGCATCAGTCAGGATGTCGGCAGGTTTTTGCTAGTTGTACTTGTTTTGTTTATAATGTTTATTCTCTTCGATAAATTGGTGTCTTGGCTTTATGAGTTATCTGAAGAGTTTTACAATGACAATAAATAGAAAATTAATCACACATAATGGTTCTTTTCACGCAGACGATATCTTTGCCTGCGCTAGCCTATGTTTGTTATTGGAGAAAAAAGGGGAAAGTTTTGAGATTATCCGCACTAGAGATGCGGAAATAATAAAAACAGGAGATTTTGTTTTTGATGTGGGCGGAGTTCACGACGCAGATAAAAATCTTTTTGATCATCATCAATTGGGCGGAGCTGGCAAGAGGCTAAATGGTATAGAGTACGCTGCCTGTGGTTTGGTCTGGAAAAAGTTTGGAAAAGAATTGGCTGGTTCAGAAAAAGCCGCCCATATTTTAGACGAGAGGCTTTTTGCTCCGGTGGACGCAGGGGACAATGGTTTTAATTTAGTTGAAAATAAACACGAGACTTCTCCATATTTAATTCAGTATGCTTTTTATGCACTCCGACCTACTTGGAAAGAAGAAAATATCACAGATGATGAAATGTTTTTGAAGAGTGTAGAAATTGCTAAAATAATTTTAGCTCGAGAAATTATTCAAGTACAAGATATCTTACAAGCTGAAGAAACAGTGACCTCTATATATGAAAACACGGAAGATAAGAGAATAATCATTTTAGATAAAAATTATCCCAGTGAATATATTTTAAATAGTTTTTCGGAACCATTATATGTGGTGTATCCGAAAGATATAAATGATTCATGGGCAGTCAAAGCGGTAAGACAAAATCCTCAAACCTTTGATAATAGGAAAAATTTCCCTAAAACTTGGGGAGGTTTAAAAGATGAAGAATTGCAAAAAGTTTCTGGAGTTTCTGATGCTATCTTTTGCCACCGTGGTTTATTTTTGGTTGTAGCAAAATCTAAGGAAGGGGCTATCAAATTGGCTCAAATTGCGGTAGAATCATAAATATGGCATTTATTGATGAAATGAAAATAGAAGCTTCTGCCGGAGTTGGCGGAAATGGTGTCGTGCGTTGGCGACAAGAGAAATTTGTGCCTAAAGGTGGCCCTGCTGGAGGAGATGCTGGAAGGGGGGGCAATTTTTATGTTGTTGCTGTTCGGGATGTGCACATACTTTCAAAATACAAAGCAAAGAAAAGTTTCTCTGCTGGCAGGGGTGAAGATGGTGGTAAAAAGAGTCTCCATGGGAAAAATGGAGAAGATTTTATTTTAGAACTTCCAATCGGTACCATTATTACAAATCTAGAAACTGACGAAACTTGGCAACTTGAAGAAGAAGGCCAAAAGTTTATGATTTTGAAAGGTGGCTTTGGTGGTTTTGGAAACGAGCACTTTAAAAGTTCTACCAACACGACTCCCGTAGAATCTAGAGAAGGTGGTGAAGGAGAAAAGGGAACTTTCAAAATAGAGCTAGAGCTTTTTGCAGATATTGGACTCATCGGTCTTCCTAATGCAGGAAAATCTTCTCTTTTAAATAGCCTTACAAACGCAGAAGCAAAAGTAGGAGATTATGCTTTTACGACCCTAGATCCAAATCTAGGAGATTTTTACGGTTATATTATTGCAGATATTCCAGGAATTATAGAAGGTGCTTCCGAGGGAAAAGGTCTCGGAGTAAAATTCTTAAGACATATCAAGCGCACCAAGATGCTCGCACATCTGGTGTCTTTTGAAAACTTAAAATCTTCGAGTCCTTCTGGAATGCTCAAAACATACAAAGAAATCAGAAAAGAATTAGAAAAATATGACAAGAAGCTAGGTCTCGGAAGCGACGGCCTGTCTTCTAAAAAGGAAATAATAATCTTGACTAAGACAGATGTAATTCCTGATTCTAAACTTACAGAAAAAGTTGCAAAAGAATTCAAAAAAATAACACCTGAAGTCTTTGTTCTATCATTGTATGATGATAAAATGGTAAAGAAGTTGAGTGATGGCTTCGCTAAAATTTTAAAGAAGAAATAGATTTTATTTTAAATATGTTGAATAAATATTACCCAACTATTGGACTTGAAATACATGCCGAGCTAAAAACACAGACCAAGATGTTTTGTGCTTGCAAGAACAACCCAGACGAGGAGAACCCCAATATAAATATTTGTCCTGTTTGCATGGCTCATCCCGGTGCTCTTCCGGTGCCAAACAAAAAAGCTATAGAAAATGTGGTAAAAGTTGGCTTGGCAATAGATGGAAAAATTGCAGACTTTACAGAGTTTGATAGAAAGAATTATTTTTATCCCGACATACCAAAAGGCTATCAGATTTCTCAATATAAATTTCCAATAGTTTCTGGTGGGCGATTATCAGATATGGATGTCACCCGCATACATCTTGAGGAAGATACTGCTAACAATAAACACGATAGAGGAGATTTTTCTTTGATAGATTTCAATCGAGCTGGAGTACCTCTCATGGAGCTAGTGACCGAGCCTCATACTTTTGAAGACGCAGAAGAAACTGCAAAAATAGCGTCAAAGTTTGCAAAAGAACTTCAGCTTATTCTTTGGTATTTAGATGTGTCTGAAGCAAATATGGAAAAAGGAGAGATGCGAGTAGAGGCAAACATTTCTATTTCTACTGATAAAAAAGTTTTGGGAACAAAAGTAGAAGTAAAAAACTTAAATTCATTCCGAAGCGTAGAACGTGCCATAAAATATGAGATAGATAGAATGACAAAATTAATTGAAGAAGGAAAAGGAGAAGAAATTGTTCAAGAGACACGAGGTTGGGATGAGAGTAAACAACAGACTTTTTCTCAGAGAAAAAAAGAGGGAAGTGCAGATTATAGATATTTTCCTGATCCTGATTTACCTAAAATGCAACTTCATGAAGCTTTTGACTTAGAAAAAATGACAAGTGAGCTACCTGAACTTCCAGTTCAAAAAAGAAATAGATTTCAGAAAGATTTCGGTATTAAAGATGAAGATATAGAGGTATATATAAATGACCCTGTTTTAGCAATATGGTTTGAGGGGGTGGCTCACAATTTGGGAGAAAAAGACCTGCCTGCCGGCGAGGCAGGAAAAATTAAAACAGCTTCAAATTATATTACAACTGATTTTATTGGAATTAAAAAAACAGACAAAGAAGTAAAATTACCTACTCAGGAAAACTTTTCAGAATTGATAAGTTTGGTTTCAGCAAATAAAATTTCTTCTCGTGCAGCAAAAGACATCTTGGCGATGATTGTGGTAAAAGATGAGTCACCTCTTAAAATAGCTACCGAGCAAAACATGCTTCAGAAAAATGATGCGGGGGCATTAAAAGAAGTGGCTCAAAAGATAATTGATGCAAATCCAAAAGTTGTAGCAGATTATAAAGGAGGCAAAGAGCAAGCACTCATGTCTCTCGTCGGACAAATTATGAAAGAGACTAAAGGTGGCGCAAACCCGGCGGTAACCAAAGGGGTATTAATAGAATTGTTAAAATAAATAATTATGAATCAAGCTAAATTGATAGACACCGTTACGCGGTTAGTTTCTCCTCCTAGAGGTATTTTGGCGATAGATGAGAGCATGCCTACTTGCAACAAAAGATTTGAGGCACTGGGAGTGCCCACCACAGAAGAAAAAAGGAGAGAATATAGAGAGCTGTTAGTTACCACTTCCGATATAGAGAAATATATTTCAGGTTATATTCTTTTTGATGAGACTATCAGACAATCTTCAAAAGATGGAAAAGCTTTTACTTCAGTACTTGAAGAAAAAGGTATTGATGTCGGTATAAAAGTAGATGAAGGTACGGTTGATTTGGAGGGACATGAAGGAGAGAAGATTACTAGGGGACTCGAGGGACTCAGAGAGAGATTACGAGAGTACAAAAATCTTGGAGCTACTTTTGCAAAATGGCGTGCTGTTTATAGAATAGGGGAAAATATTCCAAGCCTTGAAGGCATGAGGGAAAATGCAGTTATTTTGGCAAAATACGCGTCCACCTGCCAAGAATTTGATATCGTGCCTATCGTAGAACCAGAAGTATTATTTGATGGAGATCATACCATTGAAAGATGTTATGAAGTCACTGCTCAAAATCTTGATATAGTTTTTGATGAATTAAGAAAAGCCGATGTGTTTATTCCAGGAATAATTTTAAAGACAAGCATGGTGCTAGCGGGAAAAGATTCTGGTAATAAATCTTCCCATGAAGAAATAGCTAAAATGACTTTAAAATGTCTGATGGAGCATGTGCCGGGACATATTGGCGGAATAGTTTTCCTTTCTGGCGGGCAAGATGATAATGATTCTACAAACAATTTGAGTGCCATGCATAAAACAGAGGTACTTCCTTGGCCTTTAACTTTTTCTTTTGGTAGAGCTATCCAAAATCCTGCCTTGCAAGCTTGGGCAAAAAATCCTGAAGACAAAACAACTGCTCAAAATCTACTTTTGACTACTGCAAAAAATAATAGTGAAGCATCTGTAGGAAAAATATAAAAAGTGAAAGAAGAAATAAAAAAAATTATAAAAGGGGATGTAGAAGATAGTGAGGAAACGCTCACCAAGTATTCACACGATGCGAGCTTATTAGAAATTCGCCCTAAAATCGTCGTATTTCCAAAAGATTCGGAAGATGTGAAAAGTTTAGTTAAATGGGTGAACGAAAATAAAGATAAATACACAGCACTTTCTATTACAGCAAGATGTGCAGGGACAGATATGTCTGGTGGAGCTATCGGGGAATCTATAATTTTAGATTTCACTCGATATATGAACAAACTGATAAAATTTTCTGATTCAAAAATTACAGTAGAGCCAGGTATGTTTTATAGAGATTTTGAAAAAATAACCTTAGAAAAAGGGCTCATTTTGCCTTGCTATACAGCTTCTAAAAGTTTAAATGCTGTCGGAGGGATGTTTGGTAATAATTCTGCAGGAGAGAGAACTTTGAAATATGGTCAAATGGAGAATTATATTTTGGAATCTAAAGTAGTTTTTGCTGACGGAAATGAATATATTGTAAAACCTTTAAATCAAGAAGAATTAAATAAAAAAATAATTCAAAATGATTTTGAGGGAAATGTTTACAAAAATATTTTTAATTTAATAAAAGAAAACGAAGAGGAAATCAAGAATGCTAAACCAAATGTCAGTAAAAATTCTTCTGGCTATTATGTTTGGAATGTAACAAGCGGAAATCCGAAGAATTTTTCCGGCTTGACCCTTCCCGGAATACCGGGTGGGACCCACACCGTTCAAAATTCTTCGGATTTCCTTTTTGATTTGAATAAACTTTTAGTGGGTTCGCAGGGGACCCTAGGTATCATCACAGAGATGACCTTGAAATTAGTGCCAGAAAACAAAAGCCCAAAATTGGTGGCAATTTTTATGAATGACATAGAGCCGTTGGGGCGCTTGGTTAAAGAAATTTTATCTTTAAATCCTGAAACACTTGAAATTTATGATGACAAGACGATGAAGCTCGCTGTGAGGTTTTTCCCAGACTTTTTGAAAAATAAAGGATTTGTGGGAATGTTTAAATTTTTGTGGAGCTTTTTACCAGAAGCATTACTGATGGCAACTAGTGGCTTTCCAAAACTATTTATCTTGGCTGAGTTTGCAGGAGCAGACGCAAAACAAGTAAATGCTAAATGTGAGCAATTAAAAGAATTAATAAAAGATTTTAAATTAAAAGTTCACATCACAAAGTCCGAAGCAGAAGCGGGTAAATATTGGGACATCAGACGCGAAAGCTTTGCTCTTTTACGAAAGCATGTAAAGGGGATGCGCACAGCTCCATTTATAGATGACATCATTGTTCGTCCCGAATTTTTACCTAAATTTCTACCAGATTTAAAAAATATTTTAAATAAATATAATTTAATGTTTACTTTAGCAGGGCATGCAGGGGATGGAAACTTTCATATTATTCCGTTGATGGATTTTAAGCGACCAGATACAGCAAAGATAATCATAGAGTTGGGTGAAAAAGTATATGATTTGGTAATAAAATATCACGGTTCTATCACTGCCGAGCACAACGACGGCCTAATTCGCACACCATATTTGAGTAAAATGTATAGTGCAGAAATAGTAAGAATTTTTAGTAAAATAAAAGAAACTTTTGATCCAAAATT
This sequence comes from uncultured Candidatus Saccharibacteria bacterium, assembly GCA_964484005.1. Classification (GTDB taxonomy): domain Bacteria; phylum Patescibacteriota; class Minisyncoccia; order Phycocordibacterales; family UBA9973; genus UBA9973. The sequence continues at coordinate 213,915 of CAZADR010000001.1, forward strand.
TATCTTAAACCCCGGCAAAAAAGTTCCTGTTTTGGGCGGCGGTGGAACTAAGGAATATATCGCTTCTCATGTGGCGGTAGAACACGAGGCAAAACACACTGTTTAGATTTAGATTTGCCTTTTTACTTTTTTTGTGTATAATCTTATTTATGTTTGCAATCAAAGCTAAAAAAAGAACAGGCGGTGAAAAGATTGATGCCCTAAGGAAGTCTGGAGAAATACCAGCTGTTTTTTATGGAGCAGGAAAAGAATCTACCTCTGTTTCTATCTCAACTATTGAATTTAAGAAAGTTTGGCGAGACGCCGGAGAGTCTTCAGCTGTAAAAATAAGCATGGGTACAACAGGAGGAGATATCGATGCTCTTATTCATGAAGTACAAGTAGACCCTGTTACTGATGAGCCTATACATGTAGATTTTCTAGCAATAGACATGAAGAAAAAAATTAAAGTTAAAGTTCCTGTTGAATTTGAGGGAATATCAAATGCTGTAAAGAGTGGAATTGGAAACCTTGTAAAGGTTTTGCATGAGATAGAAATTGAAGCTTTACCAGCAGACTTGCCACACAACTTGGTAGCTGATATTTCTAAGCTTGAAGCCTTAAATGACCAAATATTTGTTTCTGATATAAAAGTACCAACAGGAGTTGTTGTTATAAATCTTCCTACCGAAGTTGTTGCTTCTATTGTCGAACAAGTGGAAGAAAAAGAAGAGGAAGTCGCACCAGTAGATTTGTCTGCTATTGAAGTAGAAAAGAAAGGTAAGAAAGAAGAGGAAGGTGCTGCTGAAGGTGAGGCTGCGGCCCCAGAAGAAAAGAAATAAAAAGTTTAAATTTTTAAACAAAATATGCTATAATAAAAGTTATGACACGAAGAATCGTCATAACTTTTATTGTTATAATTTCAATCTTTTATTCAGTTTTTGCTATAAATGCGAAGGCTTTTGACTGTTTGACCCTCACTTCTTCTTCTAGTCAGTCAGATAAAGATTATTGTAAAAAAGAGCTCGCTCAAATCGAGGCTCAATTGGTTGAATTGTTAAATAAACAAAAAGAACAACAGAAACAAACAGGTACATTGAAAGGGGATGTGGATTATCTCACTAGTCAAATAAACGCACTAAAAACAAAGATTAAATCTCGAAACTTAGCTATTGCTCAGCTTAAAGTAAACATTAATGAAAAAGTAAGTAAATTAAATTCATTGTCTCAAAAGATAGCTCGAGAACATGAGTCCCTGGCTCAGCTTTTGCGAAATACAAATGAATTTGATAATGGAAATATAGTAAATTTAATTTTGTCTAACGATAGTATCTCAAATTTCTATAGTGATTTAGAATCCTATAATTCAATAAAAAAAGCAGTCAAAGCATCGGTGGATGTTATAAATGGAGTGAAGGTGGAGACGGAAGAAGCAAAACAAGATTTAGAGGAAAAACAAGACGCAGAGACAGATGCAAAAGCTGAGCTAGAATCAGCTCAGAAAAAAGTCGCTGTATCAGAAGCAGAAAAGAAGCAACTTTTATCAATTTCAAAACAAACAGAAGCAGCTTATCAGAAGTTAGCTGCAGAAAAAAAGGCACAAGCAGACAAAATACGGGCAGCATTGTTTCCACTTGCTGGTACTTCTACAAAAATAGATTTCGGTACGGCTTTTGCTTATGCTAAGGAAGCTCAAAAATTAACAGGAATTGAACCCGCATTTCTTTTGGCTATACTCACTCAGGAAAGTAATCTGGGTTCAAATGTTGGACAATGTTATCTGACAAACCAGACGACTGGTGCAGGAGTGGGAAAAAATACTGGAACTCCTTTTGCTAATGTTATGAAGCCCATGGGTATGCCGGGGAGAAAAGGTGATGTGGAAGATTTCTTGAGAATTACCTCAAAGCTGGGATTGACTTGGAACCAAACCGCTGTCTCTTGCCCGATAGCAGGAGTGGCGGGATATGGAGGAGCCATGGGTCCTGCTCAGTTTATCCCCACAACTTGGACTATTTTTGAAGGTCGTTTAAAGAATCTTCTCGGGTATGATGCAAGTCCTTGGGCTCCAAAAGATGCTTTTATGGCTTCTTCAATGTATCTCACAGACCTTGGAGCCATAGGTACCAGTGCAAGTGCTCAACACAAGGCAGCTTGTAGATATTACGGTACTGGAGGTGCTACTTGCTCTTATAGCAACAGTGTAATGAAATTAAAGACCTCAATACAAGCCAATATAGACTTGCTCTAGCTTGCCTTTTTCTTAAATTAGTGATAACCTAATCAAGCAATGAAAAAAGACATACACCCAAAATATGATTTAAAAACAAAGGCCACCTGTGCATGCGGGGCTATTTTTGAAGTTGGCTCCACTATGGGAGATATCAAAATGGAAATCTGTAGTCACTGCCATCCTTTTTATACTGGTAATGAAAAAATAATGGATACTGCTGGACGAGTAGAACGCTTCAAGAAACGAGCAGCTGCTACTGGAAAAGCTAAGAAATAAACGAAAAATAAAGCTATATCAATTTTTTATCAGGTCCTCGGATCTCTGGGTCCCTATCCCAGCCAGACCATTCTAAAAAATTATATAGCTCTATTTTTTTAAAAATGTGCCCACAATGAGCTAACTTTTCTATAATTTATGGATTTAGACCTAGAAGAACTAAAAAAAGATCACCGCACTAGTTATTTTGCTAGTGTTTTAGAGAAACTCGCTCGTGAAGAGGCAGAGGTCAGGGAGATGCTCGCTGGTGATGATAGCCTGCACGAGATGGCAGCTAAAGAGCTTAAATTTATTCAGGAAGAAAAAGAAAGAATTGAAAAGCAAGTTCAAGATATTTTAGATAAAGATAAGGAAGAAGAAGAATTTCCAAATGAAATAGTTTTAGAAGTACGAGCAGGTGCCGGCGGAGACGAGGCATCTCTTTTTGCTTGGGAGCTCGCACATATGTATGAAAAATTTGCTGAGATACAAGGTTGGCAGTGGAAGACAAATTATGAGTCCAAGAGTGACCTCAATGGATACAAAGAAGCCAGTTTTGAAATAAAAGGTAAGGACAAAAATAACAATGTGTATAAAAAAATGCGGAATGAGCAGGGGGTGCATAGGGTGCAGAGGATTCCAGCTACAGAGAAAAATGGCCGAGTACACACCTCTACGGCATCTGTCGCAGTTTTGCCTATTCGTAAAAAAGTTTCTTTTGTAATAAATCCAGCGGATTTTGATATGGAATATTCTCGCTCTGGAGGAAAGGGAGGTCAAAATGTAAACAAGGTGGAGACTGCAGTAAGAATCATTCACAAGCCGACAGGTCTCGATGTTCGCTCTACAAATGAACGCAGTCAGCTCGCAAATAGAGAACAAGCAATGCTTATTCTCACGAACAAACTTCAACAATTAGAAGAAGAAAAAGAAGCTGCTAAACATGCAGGCATTCGTAAAGGACAAATCGGCTCTGGAGACCGCTCAGAAAAAATCCGCACTTACAATTTTTCTCAAGATAGGGTGACTGATCATCGTATCAAGAAATCTTGGCATAATCTGCCAAAAATTCTCGAAGGAGAAATCGGAGATATAATTTCTGATATAGAATCTGGTGCGATGGGGGACGAAGAAGAGGAATAAAACCCTTTTGCTTTTTATTGCAGTTATGGTATTATTTTTTATGTAGGTTCTCACTTAGCGAAAAGAGTTTCTACGTTTTATTAAGTAGTTTTTGCCCGATTTTTTCAAAACGGGAGAAATATAAGTATGGCTACAAAGCTATATGTAGGGGGTTTACCTTACAGCACACAAGAGGATGCTCTTAAAGAGCTCTTCGCACAAGCAGGAAGTGTTACTTCCGCTGTGATTATTATGGACAAAATGTCCGGTCGTTCAAAAGGTTTTGGATTCGTAGAAATGGATAGTGCTGATGCAGCTGCAAAAGCTATCTCTATGTTCAACGATCAAGATTTCGAAGGACGCAAACTTACTGTCAACGAAGCTCGCCCTATGGAAGCTCGCCCACCACGTTCTGGTGGAGACCGAGGTGGATACAGTGGTGGAGGACGCCGAGAATACTAAAAAATTAGCTTATAGCTTTTAGATATTAGCTTATAGGTAAAAAACAAAATACCGCCTTCGGGCGGTTTTTTGTTTGATTAATAAACTCTTTTTTGTTATAGTTTTTTTGTAGGCCTTTTTATTTTTTTATAAGCTAGAAAGCTATTAGCTAAAACCTATATAAGAGCGTGTAGTTCAGTGGTAGAACGCTGTCCTGATAAGACAGAGGTCGATGGTTCGATCCCATCCACGCTCACTAGAAGAAACTCCCTCGGCATCGAGCGAAAAAATGGGCGACGCCTTCGGCGTAATGTGTGGCAAAGAAATGAATTCTGCCTTGCGGGTGCGGGCGAAAATGCTGGGCGGGCAAAATGAGATTGAAATAGTTTTGTTGTTTAGCGCGGGGTTCGTTCCGAAGGAACGTAGAAAATCTCGCATCTCATGGAGATTTTCTCTGGATGCCAGAAACCCCGCGTGTTTTGAATCCAAAATCCACCTCCGCAGTGGTTCGACCCAATTCTTTCTCTCGGCTCGGGCAGATGAAGATTTTGCTTGAAGCG
>CAZADR010000002.1:0-103760 GCA_964484005.1 uncultured Candidatus Saccharibacteria bacterium
GTGAAATGGATATCACAACAGTCTTCGGAACTGTCGTTGGGGGTTCGAATCCCTCCGGGTGCACAAAACAAAGTTGGAAGAAAATCTAAAAAATTTAATAAAAAAAATACCAAAGGAAGTTTCACATGTAACAAGTTCTCTCGAGGGAGCTGGTTTTGAGGCGTACTTGGTGGGTGGTTGTGTAAGAGATCTATTGATGGATAAAAAACCAAAAGATTGGGACATTACCACCAACGCAAAGCCTAAAAATATTATTGAGCTTTTTGAGAAGACTATTTACGAGAATAACTTTGGGACAGTCGGGGTTTGTATTTCTAAAGGAGGGGATGTTACACATGAAACAGAAGATGGGCAAGTTTCACAAGAAACACCTAAATATGACATCATAGAAGTTACTCCTTATAGAATTGAGGCAAAATATAGTGATTTTAGACACCCAGACCAAGTAAAATATAGCGAAAATATAGAAGATGACTTAAAAAGAAGAGATTTCACAGTAAACACCTTAGCCTTTAATTCTAAAGGACAGCTTGTTGATTTGTTTGATGGCCTAAAGGACATGAAAGAAAAGACCCTTCGTGCCGTAGGTCTACCTGATGACAGGTTTCAAGAGGATGCCCTTCGGATGCTCCGAGCAGTCCGTTTTGCTTGCCAACTTAATTTCTCTATTTCACATGAAACTACAGAAAGTATTTTAAAAAATTCTGAATTAATAAAAAAGATATCCACAGAAAGAATTCGTGATGAGTTTGTAAAAATAATTATGTCTGCAAATCCTGCGAGTGGAATTGTGATGTTGCAGAAATTTAATTTGTTAAAAAATATTATTCCTGAGTTAGAAGAGGGAATAGGTTGTGAACAATCTGGAGAGCACCTATATGATGTTTGGAACCACTTACTTTTGGCTCTTCAGCATGCCGCAGACAAGGATTGGTCCTTAGAAATAAGGCTCGCAGCGTTTTTTCATGATATTGGTAAGCCTAGAACAAGGAGATTGGCTGCTACGGCAGGAAAGAAAAAATATACCTTTTATGGGCATGAAGTTGTGGGAGCAAGGATGACAAAAAAAATAATGGAGAGATTAAAATTTTCTTCAAAAGAAATTATTTTAGTTGAAAAATTAGTTCGCAGTCATATGTTTTTTTCAGATACAGAATTAATTACACTCTCAGCTGTGCGAAGAATTATTGCAAAAGTTGGAACAGAAAATATTTGGCCCCTTATGAATGTCCGTGAGTGTGACAGAGTCGGTATGAAGAAAAAAGAAGCTCCTTATCGCTTACGAAAATATTTTGCCATGATAGAGGAGTCCTTGAGAGATCCAATTTCTGTCGGACAGCTAAAAGTTGATGGTGAATATATGATAAAAGAGCTCGGAATCAAACCCGGACCTCGTATGGGGTGGATTTTGCATGCTTTACTTGAAGAAATACTCGATGCACCAGATAAAAACACAGTGGAATACCTATCAGAGCTAGTAAAATCATTGAATATGCTCGGTGATGCTGAGCTAAAAACTCTGGGAGAGAGGGGAAAAGAGAAAAAAGAAGAACTAGAAGAAGAAGAAGTTTCTAAACTTCATCAGAAGCACGGAGTCTCTCCCCGCCAAGGTGGGGTAAAAAATAATTAATCAGCAAAATGACCTTTGGAATCAGCTCCAAACATTAAGCCGTGTAAAAGCCTGAGTAATTTATCAAAAAGACGAGTACTATAAGAAGACAGATTGAAAATTACAGCTAAAGTAAGAAGAATAACTGATAGTTTTATGCTAAAAAAGCTAAGAGGAATAGCAAAAATTGCACAAAATACAGGAACTAAGGTCCGAATTGTACTTCCTCGTATTTCTCGTTTGCTTATTTCAGGATTTTTTATGTGTTCAGAGTAAAGGACATATCTTCTCATCCAGTAAAGAGAAAGCCCGATAAGAATAATGTGTATTCCGAATATTATAACGGACAGCTCATTTCTATTGTATTGACCAAGGATGCTGGCGGAGAAGGGGACCAAGCTTATTAACATAAAGAATAAGGCATTTATATTGGTGAGCATAGAATCTACATTTTTTGCATAGATAGAAACAAAGAAATGGTGCGCTCTCCAGTATGTAAAAAGAAGTGCAAAACTCAAAACATAACTTAAGAAAACTGGTAATAAATTTTCTACTTCCATCCAGAGAGTTGAGTTATCCACTGGTCCCCAAATTTGAGGAATTTGTATTTCAAAAACTAAAATCGTCATAACTATGGCAAAGATGCCATCTGACAATTGATCTAATCTTGTGTGGTCCATAGTTAAAGTATAACACCAAGCTTCCTAAATTATCAATTTTTGCTCACCACACATATTTTTCTAGTGAAAAATTGCTCTGCTCGGCTACCCGCCTGCGCAAGGGTTCTCAAAAATTATAATTTAGGAAGCTATGTTATTATAAGATTATGAAAATAGGGATTTTTGATTCAGGATTAGGCGGGCTTATAATCGCAAAATCAATAATAAAGATAATGCCAGAATATGATTATGTATATCTGGGGGACACTAAAAGAGTGCCTTATGGAAACCGTTCACATGAGACAGTTTTTGAATTTACTAGGCAAGCCGTGGACTATCTTTTTAAGAAAGAAAATTGCGCACTTGTGATTATCGCCTGTAACACTGCTTCAGCTCGCGCCTTGCGTCAAATACAAAAAGAATATTTGCCAAAGAATTTTCCCGAGAGAAAAGTTTTAGGTGTTTTGATTCCTACAGCTGAAGAGTCTGCAAAATTTAACAGAGTCGGAATATTGGCGACGAGGGGCACAATAGACTCTGAAACTTTTCCAAAAGAAATTAAAAAACTTAATAAGAAAATAAATATTTTTCAAAACTCTGCACCGATGCTTGTGCCCCTAGCCGAAGAAGGGGAGATAGAAAATGCGATGTCCTTTATAAAAAAATATTTGAAACCCTTTTTAAATAAGAAGTTAGATGCTTTAGTGCTCGGCTGTACACATTACCCAATATTTAAAGGACAAATAAAAAAATTATTACCTAAAAATATAAAGATTATTTCTCAAGACGAGATAATTCCCAAAAAATTGAAAAATTATCTCGAAAAACATTCAGAAATTAGTAAAAAACTTTCTAAAAAACACACTGCCAAGATTTTGGTTACTGATTTAACTGAAAGTATAAAAAATCTTTCAAAAAAGTGGTTTGGGGGTAAAGTAAAACCTAAATTAGTAAATCTTTAAACTTGTTGCACCAAAAAAGAGATTTATAGTTCTAAATAAATAAGGCAGTGGTCTGAGCCCATGTAGCCATTTAGCATTCCTACGTTTTTGATTTTAGGTACGATTTTTTCGTCTGCAAAGAAATAATCAATTCTCCAGCCCACATTTCGCTCTCTGGCGCGGGTCTTTATATCCCAATATGTATAGACATCTTTTGTGTTGGGATTTAAATTTCTCCATACATCAATAAAATCATTTTTTATTACTTTTGTAATCCAAGCGCGTTCTATTGGCAAGAAACCAGTGTTTTCTTCATTGGCTTTTGGTCGAGCTAGATCTATTGCTTCGTGGGCGGTATTTACATCTCCACAAAAAATAACTTTTTCACCATTCTTTCGAAGTTTTAAGATAAATTTTAAAAAGGCTTCATAAAATTCCAATTTATATTTCAGTCTATGTGGACCTTGTCCACCATTTGGAAAGTAGCCGTTTATAATGGTGAAATTCTTAAACTTAGCACCGATTAATCTGCCTTCATCATCAAGTTTTTTTATTCCCATACCATAAAATACTTCTTTTGGTTTTTCTTTGGAATAAATAGCTACTCCACTGTAGCCCTTTTTTTCTTTGGGATGAGAAAAGTAAGAATAATAACCTGGAACATTTCGCACATCGTCTGGGAGCTGGTCAGGCTCTGCTTTTGTTTCTTGTAGGCATAAAATATCAGGATTCTCTTTTTTAAAGAGAGGCATAAAAAAGCCTTGTTTGGCAGTCGCCCGCAGTCCATTTGTATTCCAAGAAATTATTTTCATACCAAAATTATATCACAAAAACTAAACTAAAATTTTATCACCCCGCATAAAATTCTGCTGAATTTTTGCTTGGACTTCGGACCGTCGTCCTCCGTAAGGGTTCTAAAACTTCAGTTTAGTTTTTATTATGAAATTTTTTGTGTATGTCGTGCAAGTGCTTGTCTGTAACATGTGTGTAAATCTGGGTGGTAGCTATGTTCGCATGGCCAAGCATCATTTGTACTGAGCGTATATCTGCCCCGTTTGAGAGAAGGTCGGTGGCAAAACAATGTCGAATAACGTGCGGGGTAACTTTTTTAGAAATACCTGCTTTGATGGCGTAATATTTTACGATTCGCTCGACAGATCTTTTGGTGAGGTGTTTTGTTTCTTTCCTTTTTTCTTGATTTTTTGATATCTCATTTTCTACTTGTACAAAAAGCCCTTCTTCCATATCTTTTCGGATGTTTAAATATTTTTTTAAAGCAGTTCGTGCTGTTTCAGAAACAAAAACTACACGAACTTTTCCGCCCTTGCCTCGCACAGATAGTTCTTCGTGACTTGTGCCTATGTCTCGAGACAGAGAACAAAGTTCAGAGACTCTGAGCCCCGTAGAAAATAGAAGTTCTAATATTGCTTTATCTCGAAGACTTTTTAAGTCCTCGCCATTTGCGGCTTCGAGCAGGTGAGAGAGCTCGAGGGGAGTGATAAGGTCTATGGGTCTTTCTGGAATTTTTGCCAGTTCTATCTGGTCCGCAGAGATACATTTTATACCTCTTTTGCCTAAATATTTTAGAAATACTCGGAGTGCAATTAAATAATAATTTTGAGTCTTTTTAGACAAGGTCTCAACTAAGACAGGTTTTCCTTTGGCGGCTTTTAGGGAAGCAGGTTGGCGGTTTAGCCAGAGACGAAATTCTCGGACCAAGTCTTCGGTGATTCCACCTGCATTTTTTACTTGTTTATTTTTGGCAAATTCAAAAAACCGAGACAAATAATGTTCGTAATTTTCAATAGTTCGATGAGCAGAACCTTTTTCTATTTCTAGATATTCCAAAAATTCTCTTTGGAGTTGGTCAATCTCTGAAGCCATGGCTTAATTATAGCATGTCGCACAACATAAAAAAGCGCAAGGATTAGTGTTTTAGAAAGTCTTGCGCAGGTCGACGGGCCGAGCAGTTCGCTGGCGTAGCAACGCCAGACAGATTGCTTTATAAAACACTAATCCTTGCGCTTTTAAGCGTTTTATGCTAATATATATTACATGTTAGCAACAAAGAAAAAGCAAGCAGTTATAAAGAAAAATCAGATTCACGACAAGGACACAGGCTCCCCAGAGGTGCAGGTGGCTGTTTTGTCTACTCAGATTGATGCATTGGCTAAACACCTAAAGAAACATAAGAAAGACAATCACTCTCGTCGAGGCTTAATCAAGATGGTGGCCGACAGACGAACTCACTTGAAGTATTTGGAACGAAAAGATAAAACTCGTTACGCTGCTCTAGTAAAGAAAATGGAGTTAGTTTAATAAACTCTTTTTTGGTACAATCTTTTATAACCTATCAGTGCTATAATTAGCATAGGTTGATTTTTAATATTTTTATTAATTTTTTTAATACATGACAGTCATAAAACATAAGGAGCAGAGAGTTGGAGTTTTTATAGATACTCAAAATTTGTACCACTCAGCTAGGAACCTGTATCAGGCGCGAGTAAATTTTGGTGCGGTTTTGAAAGATGCAGTCGCAGGGCGTAAATTGGTGCGCGCGGTGGCTTATGTCATCACCACTGAAGCAGGAGACGAAAAGAACTTCTTTGAAGCGCTTTTTAAACTCGGCATAGAAACCAAGACTAAAGATTTACAGATATTTCCCGGAGGCAGTAAAAAAGCAGATTGGGATGTCGGTCTTGCGGTGGATGCCATCAAAATGTCTCCTCGCTTAGATTGCGTGGTTATAATTTCTGGAGACGGAGACTTTATTCCATTGGTGGAATATTTACAGACCATCGGAGTGCAGGTAGAGGTGGTTTCATTTGGCAAATCAACTTCTGGGAAACTTCGTGAAGCGGTAGATGACTTTGTAGATCTTTCAGAAAATCCTAGGAAATATTTAATGGGAGTGAAATAAATTGCAAAAAATAATATATTTTTTGCAATTTTTGGGATAGGTGCTAGTATAATTATAGTTTATCAGTTTAACTTTTGGTTCGCCTTTAGATAGAGATAGTGTCTCACTTTTTTAGTGAAACAGTACTTTATTCTGAAGGTGAGCTAGCCCATAAATGGGGCAAAATATGCAAAAAAAAGAATATAGTGTGGAGATAGGAGGTAAAACAATGACCGCTATTTTTACTGATTTAGCGGAGCAAGCGCACGGTTCAGTAATTTTAAAATACAGTGAAACGATAGTCCTAGCTACGGCTTGTATGTCTAAAGATAGCCAGGCGGGCTTGGGATTTTTCAATTTGACTGTAGATTATGTAGAAAAGTTTTATGCAGCAGGAAAAATTCTCGGCTCTCGTTTTGTTCGAAGGGAAGGCAAGCCTTCTGAAGAAGCAATACTTGCATCTCGCGTCATAGACAGAACATTGCGTCCGCTTTTTGATCAATCCATTCGCCATGCAGTGCAAGTCATTGTGACTGTGCTCTCTGTAGATGAAAATGATCCGACAATTTTGGCGGTAAACGCAGCGTCTCTGGCCCTTGCAGTATCAAACATTCCTTGGAATGGACCTGTCGGCTGTGTGCGTATCGGTAAATATGACAATGAAGATTTAAAAATAAATCCTGCACAAAATCTGCGCATCGAGGATAGCTCCGAATATAAATTTGACCTTACTGTCTGCGGAAAAGAGGGAAGCATAAACATGATAGAAGCTTCGGCTAGACAAATAGTAGAAGACGAGCTTGAGGCTGCTCTGCAAGTTGCGAGTGCAGAAATAACCAAACTCGAAGATTTCCAAAAGAAAATTGTGTCAGAAATCGGTAAAGAAAAAAGAGTTATAGAAAAAGAAGAAATTTCTGCAGAATCTGTAGCTTTGTTTAAAGAAAATATTTTACCTCAAATGGAGGATGCTATATTTGCTGGTGTTGGAAAGGCCAAGATAGATGCACTACATACGACTTGGAATAATTTAGTAAGAGAAAAGTTTCCAGAACAAAAAAGTTTTGCAACTGAAGACAACTTATTTGACGATACAGAAAATGATATCTTGCACGAGAAAGCTGTAAAAGAAAATAAGCGCGCTGATGGCAGAGCTATGGATGAGCTACGAGATTTGTTTGCCCAAGCAGGCGGACTCTCTAGTCGGCTTCATGGCTCCGGAATCTTTTATCGAGGAGGAACACACGTCCTCTCTGTGCTTACACTCGGTGGACCAGAAGACAGAAACTTGGTAGATGGACTTCAGATGAAAGAAGAACAGAGATTTATGCATCACTACAATTTCCCTCCGTACTCTGCGGGGGAAGTCGGTAGAAGTGGATTTACAAATCGCCGAGAAGTCGGGCACGGTGCCTTGGCTGAAAAAGCACTCGCGATGGTGCTCCCTCCAATCTCAGAATTTCCTTACACCATGCGTATTGTTTCCGAGTCTATGGCTTCAAATGGTTCTACTTCTCAGGCTTCTATCTGCGCAGGAACTCTTGCCCTGATGGATGGAGGAGTTCCAATCTTGGCACCAGTCGCTGGTATTGCTATGGGCCTCATGTATGAGAGTGATGATGCATATAAAGTTTTGACAGACATTCAAGGACCAGAAGATCACCACGGAGATATGGATTTCAAGATTGCTGGAACCAGAAATGGAGTCACTGCTATTCAGCTCGATGTAAAAGTGGATGGAGTATCAATAAAGATATTGGGTGAAGCGATGAGACAGAGTAAAAAAGCTCGGTTGTCTATTATCGATAGAATTGAAAAAGAAATTTTAAAACCTCGCGCAGATATTTCTCCTAATGCACCTAAAATATTAATTATTAAAATTAATCCAAGTAAAATCGGAATGGTTATCGGTGGAGGAGGAAAAACTATTAAAGAAATCAAAGAAAAAACAGGAGCAGAAATAACCATTGAAGACGATGGAACAGTTTATTTGACTGGTAAAGATAATTCTGCCGAAAAAGCCAAAGAAATAGTGGAAGGAATGACACATGAATTTACCGTAGGTGAAGTGCTCAAAGGGGAAGTGGTAAAGATTGCCGACTTTGGAGCTTTTGTCAGCTTAAATCCTTTTACAGATGGAATGGTTCATATTTCAGAGATAGCACCATTTCGCGTAGAGCGAGTTAGCGATATAATAAAGGAAGGCATGATAGTGCCTGTGAAAGTCATCAAGATTGATAGTGAAAAAGGAAAAATTAGTTTGTCTATAAAAGAGGCGGATAAAGATTTCTTCAATGGAACCAGAAAATAAAACAAAAATAGATAATGGGGGAATAGATAGTAAGTTTGTAAAAACTTATGCTGAAGACATGGCTGAAGTTTTGGAAAATGATAAAGAAGGACTCGTGAGGAAAATAATTCAAGGAGAAGAAGAACATGAAATGGAAAAGAAAAATCTTTCTCCAGAATCAAAAAAGAATAAAACCTATATGCTCATTGGTGTTTTTCTTATTCTTTTTTCTACTGCAGTCTTGGCGTTTTTTCTTCTCAAAAAAGATGTAAATACTGTTCCAGTTGAAAAACAATTTATACCTCTTATTTTCACCGACCAGAGCACTTTTGTTGAAGTGGCTGAACTTAGAAAAGACCAAATTATAAATTCTGTTTTAAATGAGGTAAATGATACTGAGGTAAAAATAGGTGGAATAAAAGGGATTTATCTAACTTCCAATAAAAAAGTCGTAGGACTTCGAGAGTTTATCTCATTAATCAAGAGCGAGTTTGCTCCAAATGAAAATACACTTTTAGTCAGTGATAATTTTATGATTGGCTCTATGTTGACTGGTCTCAAATCTACTTCACCGACAGCTGGAGACTTTTTTATTCTCTTAAAAGTTCGTTCTACTACAGATATTTTTGCAGAGATGCGTCTCTGGGAAGATAAAATGTTTATCGACTTGCGTGGATTTTTTGGAATAAATATCACCAGTGAGATAAATTATCTTTTCACCAAAGACTTCGAAGATACTATTGTAGAAAATAAAAATACTCGAGTATTAAATGATAAAGAGGGGAACCCTGTATTGATGTATGTCTACGCAGATGACAATTCTGTCATTATCACAGGCTCACAATCTATCGTCCGTGAAATCATCCTCCGCCTCGCCTCTGCACAAAAGAAGCAATAACTTAAATATATGAAAAAACTAAAAATAGCAGTTGGAACAACATCTAAGCAAAAAATAGGTTATCTTGAAGAAGTTTTAAAAGAACTAAAAATCAAAATACTGATTAAATCAGTACAGGCAGAGAGCCGAGTGTCTGAACAACCCATAACCGCGAGTGAAACCAAAAAAGGCTCCATCAACAGGGCAAAGCATGCATTGAAAGAAGTAAAAGATGCTGATTTTGCTTTGGGAATAGAAGTCGGCTACCATAAATATTTAAAAAATAAATATGAGATATTTTGTTTTGTGACTATTGTAGATAAGCACGGGCATCAAGTATCTGGCCAATCTTATAAATTTATTTTACCCAAATACCATCAGAGTATATTAAAAAGTGGAAAAATGTTGGGGCATAATTTGGATGGATATTCCCAAAAAGGAAAAGATTCTGTGCATGCTTATATAGATGACATGCTTCGCCACCGCAAACCCTTTATTGTGAGTGCCCTAAAAGATACTCTTGTTCGATATTTAAGAAAGGAGGATTTTTAGCATTATTTCTTTTTGACAATAAAATGAAAGACATGCCAATGTCTTAGTTTACCAGATACAGTTTTTCCATCTTTTTCTTCTTCTTTAAATTCTAAAATCTTTAAATCAGATAGAAAATTTAGGGCTTGTTTTTTGGTTTGAAAAACAAGCTCAGACTTTTTGTTATTAGTGCTATCTTTTTTACCAAAAAGTTGCCCGACAAAGACACCATTCTTTTTTAGTGAGTTTTTTATTTTTTTTATAAAACTAGAAAACCCTTTTTCCCCGTAAAAAGGAAGTGCAAACTGTGCATTTATTAGGTCAAAAGTATTTTTGGAAAAATTGTAGTCTTGAAAAGAAACATTTTCTAATTGTAGTTTCTTATTGCTAAATTTCTTAGCAAATATTTTTACTTGGGGGGCATTATCAACGGCAGTTACATTTTTAAATCCTTTTTTGATTAAAAATTTTGATTCAATCAGCGTACCAGCACCTAGGTCTAAGGCATTTTCTTTGTTTTTACAAAAAGAAACAGCCTGGACTAGCTGTTTTCTTGGTTTTCTATCTTCGTGATGTTTAAAATATTTTTTCCAATTCATTAAATTTAACAAAAAATAAATCTTACCTCGTCGGATAGGATTTTTCCTGCCCTAAAATCATCCTGAAGTCCTTTTGGCATAATACGGATGTCGTCAGTGGGGCTTATCCAAACTATCTCGGCAATTTCGTGTGCATGGGTTCTGGGTAAACTTTCCATGTTTTTATATTCTTGTGAATTTTTTATTTCAAAAAAGAATTCTATGGATTGTTTTTCGTCTGTGTCTATAAAATTATTTACATAAAGCAACCTGCCAATTTCTGGCTTGATTCCCAATTCTTCCATTACTTCTCGTTCCAAGCATTCTTTTATGTCCTCTTTGTGTTCTAGGTGTCCGCCTGGTAATGCACAAAAACTCGTATCGTGCGGATGCTTTACTCCCAACAACTTACCGCCGTTTAAAATAATAGCCCTAACTCGAGCTCTTAAAAAGAATTTTTTGTCTTGTTCCATAAATTGATTATATCAGTTTATTTTTTAAACCGCCTTGAATTCTACGAAGAAGGTGGAGCCTTTGTCGGCGCCTTCGGACTCTACCCAGACTTTGCCTCCATGTGTTTCCACTATTAGCTTTACTGTGTAGAGCCCGTAGCCGGTGCTGTCCACATTTACTTTTACGGAGTCTTTACCTCGTCCACCTTCGGTAAATAGATTCTTTTTATCTTCTTCGGTGATGCCTACTCCAGTATCTTTGATTATGAGCCTTATCTTTCCGTCTCCGTCTTCGAGATTTACAGATATTTTCCCTGCGGGAGTGTACTTGATAGAGTTTTCAATTAAATTATTTACCACTTCTTTGAGCCAAATAGAGTCTCCCAAAAGATTGTAGCCCCCTTCTTTTATTTCAGATTCTAACTGCAAACCTTTTCTTTCAATAGAAACTTTTTTGTCAGAGATGGATTGCTCTACGAGGTCTCTAAAATTTAAGATTTTCATGTCATATTTAATGAGACCTTTTTCCATATTGGCGGCATTTAACACCAGGTCGACAGTTTCTATGCCCATATTATCAGAATCCAAACCTTGTTCCGCATACTTTTTTACTTCAGGACTTATCTCACCAAAGGTTCCATCCAATAGTCCCGCAAAGATATATTTTGAGCGAGTAAATGAACCCTTCACTTTGTGGGTGACTAGGTGCACGAGGTTTTCTCTTTGTTTAATCAAGTCTTCCAAATCTAGGTTTAATTTCGCCAATTGTTCCTTCTGCTCTATTTCTTTTTTGACAGATTTAATTAAGAAGAAACCGAAAATTATTGAAGCAATAAAAGTTATGCCAGTTAATACTATATTAATAAATACTTTGACAAACAAGAACTGGGAGCCAATAAGTAATACGAGTCCCCAAACCAAGGCCTGGGTGGCGATAAGTTTTACATTAAAGGCTTTATATTTAACAATTAAATAAGCGAGAAAACCAACAAAGATAGGCATTCCAAAAAGACCAAATTGAGCAATGGTCCAGTTGTCTGTTAGACTCCCAATAATATTGCCATATGCGAGGCTTAGTAAAAATAAAACTATGCCCAGGGTTATATTAAAAATTTGTCTTCTGTCTTCCTTGTTTGCTTTGAAGTATTTTTCAAAAGCAAAAATTAAAATCCATAGTACATAAAGAATTTCAATTCCATATCCATAAAGAGTGAGTGGTCCCTCTGTAACCTCTCTATAGCAGTTACTCAAGTCAAATTCAACCAAAGCTAATTTTGTTGATGCAAAAAAGAGTGTGGGTAAAAGAAAAACAGCTATACTCATTTTCTGAATCAGACTGGTGTCTTTTTTATTAATAAATACGTAGATAAAGTAAACACATGCAGCATAAATTATTGGTTCAATAATTACCAACAGGGACCAAAAGAACATTTGAAAATCAGGTTTTTCGTTTGCCCATAAAACTAAATCAGCAAAAGCCCATAATGAAAAAGTGGTAGTTATAAAAAATAAAATCCTGTTGAGTAATGCTTTTTTGTCTTTTAGAAAAATGATTAAACCTATTAAAAAAGATGGTATTAGGGCAAAAAGGTGGGAATAAAATATAAGTGGATCAAAAACATTATTAGAAAAAATAAAAAACCTTGCTGTATCCCATTGGCATATTTCTATAAAAGATTGAATTGATGTTTCCATAATTATTCTTCAAGTAGAGAATTGTTAAACATTTCTTCGTCCGTAAAAATATCAAAATCTTTTTTTATAACAAAAGTGTAATATGAAAAAACTATTGATAAAAATACTAAAACAAAAAAAACTATTATAAATACTTTTGATTTAATTTCCATTTTCTTTCACGTGTTTTTGATAAATTTTTTGGAAAAACTTCGGAACATAAGGCATATACTTATTATAAACCCCTTTTTTCAAAAACTGAATTGATTTTATAACTTTTCTGCAATTTTTACTACCACAATTGCATTTTTTATCCAATTGCCAAAATTTGTCTTCTTCAGTTATTGAATAATCAATTAATATCTCGTCTCCTTTTTTTATATCTTTTATAGCTGTTATTGTCTTAGATCCTTTTATTCCTACATTGGGGGCGCATGAATGATTTAGATAATTAAAGGGTGGCTCTGGGTCTATCCATTTATTTTTTCCACAACCAATCCAGTTGGGACCAAAAGCAGAAGTTTTCTTATCAACAACTTTCCAATTTACGATTTTACCTTTTATGAAAGAAACTATTTCACCCTTTTTTATATCTTGAGCTGCGAAAATTCCTTTTCCGTGCAGTTTGCTTTTTCCGATGTATATTTTCATAAATTAATCATGCTTTATGAGAAAGCTGACATCTTTCATTATACCTCTTTTCTTGAAAAGAAGTATAAGAATTATTATTAAATCAGAAACTAACATATAAATAGGGTAGACAAGGATTGCAAAAGTAAACCTTTCTACAGCAAACATGTTTAAGCTGTCTGCAAGCCCAGTACCAAACCAAGCCCAAAAATCTTCTCCTTCTGGGCGAAGATATGATTTTTTGATTGTTGGAATTATTGCAAAAGAATCTATGGCAAGGTTTGTGACGAGAGCAATCACAGGATTGTTGAATATAATCCAAAGAAGTACGCTTGCGAATGCTCCAAAAAGACAAAGTAGGTCAGTTTTATCCTCTAAACTTCCTTCTCCATATTTTATAGAAAGAATTGCTATGCTTAATGGACCCAAGAATTCAACATAGGGAACCCAAATAGTATTTTCAGCTCCAGAAAAATGATAACTTAAAGCCATTACCAAACCCATAAAAGACCAAATCCACCAAGTGGCTCTGTTTGGTTTAGTATTGCCCTTTATTATTGAAATTATATAAACGATGTAGGCTAAAAAGGCGATGATGCCTGCGATGAGTCCCAGAACAACCCTTATGTCTGTAAAATCAAGATTGAATATCACTGTGATATTGTAACATATTTTGATAATTTAACAGTAAAACCTTGCTTTTTAGGTTTGTTTGTGGTATACTTCCAACAAATAGCAGTTCTCTGACTTTTCAATATTCACAAAACAAACGCAACACAAAAAACATCCAAAGGAGGATGCCATGAGAAAGTATTTTGTTTTCTTTGTAGTTTCACTTCTTCTGGTGGCATTCTCGATGAATGCCGACCGCCGTCGCCCCGTGCGAATCGGCTCGTCAGACTCGGTGGAGGCAATCATTGCCGTCATCTATCTGGACAAGGATGGACTTCTTGTTCAGGAAGGTGATCCTTGGCATTATTGCTGGGTGTCAATGCAGTCGATGAGGCCGTTGACCTCGGGTACGACCTTCACCTACTCGGTGCAAAAACCTGGTGCAAATGAAGGTGATTTCACCTTCATCAGATCCAACACGGTTCAACTGCATGAGGCAGGGTTTTACACTTCGTCCAGAATATATTTCAAGGACGGGTTCTATGATACCCTTTCTGACGGAAACCGTCAGGATTGGTTGCCTGGGATCGCTGTGTTCAGGGCGGAGATCCAACCTCTCAAAGGGGTGAAGACTTCGGTCATCCATAAAATACCGGTTCGTCTCGATGAACTCAGGGTGCCTCTTGGGCCCTTACAGCAGGCCATCGTCTCAGTAGATGGTAGAAGTGTCATGCTTCTGGGAGTTTTTTCAACACCTCCTTCTGCAATGCTTTTTCATTTTTACTCCGATGGTACATGGATGAGTAATCCCGTTGGAGTCTCTCAAAACCAGTTTGTGGTTCCAGGTGGGATGTATGGTCATGGATCTCCACTGACAGTGATGTCGGGATATCCAGATGCAGAGTGCTCTACTGTGCAGGTGGACATTCCGGATACCTCCAAGAATAAGTTGTTTCGTGAAGAAGTTGAATAGAACCGAAAGGTTCGAAGATAAACCAGCCCCGCGCAAGCGCGGGGCTTTTTTATTTCTAAATTTCTCATTTTATATATTCTGTGGATAACTTTTTTTTACTTGTTTTTTTATTTTGTTGTATAATTTACAGCATATGATAACTACATTAAAAAGCAGGTTTTTATTATTAATATTTGTTTTTTCTTTTGTAACTTTTTTAGGAATTTCCGACAAGGCCAACGCTATGGTTGATTCTAGTGGAAATATTTTTTGTGCTAGAGAAAGTTATTGGGAATTAAACAAGACGGGTGCTGTTACTGGAACTGGAGATGAGGGGAGTGGTTATACTACTTTAGTGCCACTACATTCTTCTTCGGATACTAGCTATGATACTATTAGCCCTTTTACGGCTGGCGCCACTCTCACATATCATCGTCGCTGGGTTGGGACTGAGCCAATATCACCAAGTACTTGGAATAGTTCTTGGACTACAGAAACCTGTACCACGGGTCCACTAGATGGAAATAAATGCTCTGTGAGTGTCAGTGGTGGTTTTTACCTTAATCCCGCATACAGCGGTGGAGGTCAGGCATATGATATTTATGGTGAGCCTGCATGTATAGAAGATGGATATGCTGGTGTTGCTTATAGTTCACCAAATAGGATAAGTGCAGGATATACTGTAAATGCAACTGTTTCCGGGGTTGGGGGATCACCTACACCTCTTTCTCAGTCAGTAGCTGCTAACGGCACCACAAAATTTACCTTAACTCCAAGTTCTTCTTATATTGTAAATAAAGATGATGTTACTAAAAATTCTACTGGTTGTAATTTAGGAAACGAGGCAACCGCATGGTCTGGAAACGAGTACACTACTGGTACGATTAATGCTAATTGTACTTACACTTTTTCTTTTACAGCTATTCCTGCTGTTACTGCTTCTTGTTCCGTCTCAAGTCCGGTGGCATCTGGGGTAAATCCAAGCATTACTTTTACCACAAATTCAAGTTCAAACAATTGTTATGTTCGTAACGACAATATTGCCTTTGGTTTTTCTCCTCAACCTGGAACAGGAGTTTCTTCTTCCGGAACAGTCTATCAGCCTGGAGTTCAGACAGCGGGCTCTCACCAAGGCTCAATATATTGTCAAAATTCAGCCAATACAGCAAATAGTGGCTGGCAATATTGTCCGTATACAGTGAGTGCACCAGCTATTCCCGCTACTCCCACAGGTCTTACCGCTACAGCAAGCTCCTGTGGAACTGGAACGATAAATGTATCTTGGAGTGCATCTGCTGGTGCAACAAGTTACACCCTTAAAGATGGAGCTACTGTTATTTATTCTGGAGCTTCTACTTCTTATTCTCATATTGGTCTAGTTGCAGGTTCTAGTCATAGTTACACTGTTTCTGCTTCAAACGCTGCGGGTTCATCAGCATATTCAGCTGCTGTTTCAAGAACTGCTCCAGCAGCTTGTGCTCCAACCGACGCTTGTGGTAATGGTAGTAGCTCTTTTCCTAGATTAACTGAACCGACAACTAATCCAACTGCTTGTAATCCAGGAGTGTATGCAAACTCTCCAGCTGATACCACCACCTTGGGCGCTCAAGCTTGGAATTGGTCTTGTGGCACGGTCACTTCCTGTTCTGCTCCCAAATATGGCTGTAGAGTAACGACTGACTCAAATTATAGTCTTCCTCAATATGGACCAACTGGACCAAACAACAATTATGGTTGCGCTGGTACTTGTGCAAACGGGGGAACAGATTATTCTACCTGTACACCTCCAGTTGGTATGTCTGGAACCTTGACCACTCCTAGCTGTACGATTGCTTCCGGGTCCAGCACTTGTACCACGACTGTCTCTTGGACAGTAACTAATCCTGTAGTAGTCGGCGGCTCTTCAGTCACTTCTTCATATCCTAGTGCTGGTACAGTCGTCGCTCCTCCAGTCAGTACTGGAACTGCAGATTCAGGTACAAAAACAGGTGTAACTATTCCATATAGTTCCAGGACTTTCTATCTTTACAACAACAATGTTCAATTAAATACAGGCACAGCTAACGCTACCTGCGCTACAGGTTCAGCCTGGAACGGAACCATCTGTTATACAGCACCCGCTCTTCCTGATTTGACAGCCGCTTCTACTACTCCTTCTACTGCTGTAAAAAATGAAGCCAAAACTTTTTCTTCAATCGTTACAAACATTGGAGCTGCAGATACTGGTGCATCTTTCTCAAACTTCTTTCAAGTGTGTAATGTAGGAGGAGGATGTGCAACTCCAACAGATCTAGCTCCTACTACCATGACAGCTTTGGCTGGTGGAGCGACCGGTACGGCCACCAAAGATTACACCTTTACCTCTGTCGGAACATTTTCTGTTCGAGCTTGTGCAGACAAGACAAACTCTGCTTCTCTTGGTGTAATTAACGAAGGGACCATGGAAGGCAACAACTGTGGAAATTGGGCTAATGTTACTGTTTCCGATACCCCAACTCCACCTTCCAATGAAGCCCCCGTCATCACCATCTGGGCTACTCCAACTTCTGGTACCGTGAATATTGTCAAACCTACTATTCTCTGGAGTGTCGACAATGATCCGACATCTTGTGCGGCAAGTGAAGACTGGTTAGGTAGTCGAAATTACAGTGGAGCTCAAACTCAAGAACCAGCCTTAAATCAAATTAAAACTTACCGTTACACATTAATCTGCTCCAATGCTTATGGTAGTGATGAAGCTACTGCTACGGTCGCAGTGTCTGGAACTGCCTCTGGAGTAAGTATTAGTGTAAATCCTACCTCCATCTATGCTGGAGATTCAGCCACTCTCACTTGGTCAGGCGCAGGAGCTTGTACTTATAACTTTGATACTGGTTCTAATATTGTAACTCCAAATACGACCACTACTTACACTCTTACTTGTGATGGTGTATCTTCTAGTGCTACATTGATAGTGAAGAAGAAACCGATATTTATTGAGGATTAGAAGGTTTGTTTTGAATTTAATAAATTAAAAAACCTATTTTATAACCCTAAGATAGGTTTTTTTATAGTTTATTGTTAAACTTTAAGTATGATACTAGAGACCAAAAGGTTGATATTAAGAAAGCCCCAAAAGAGTGACTGGAAAGACTTAGTGGAGGGAGTGGGGGAGTATGATGTCGCCAAGATGCTTTTGATGGTGCCTCATCCTTACGGGAAAAAAGATGCAGATACTTATATAAAAACTGTAATAAAAAGATGGGCACAAAAGGTTCAAAATGACTATACTTTTTTTATTGAGTTGAAATCCGAGAAAAAAGTTATTGGAGCTATTGGAATCCACAGAATAAACATTTTTTCTGGAACTGGAACGACGGGCTCCTGGATTAATAAAAAATATTGGAGAAATGGTTATATGACCGAGGTCAAAATTGTGTTAAATGATTTTGCCTTTAATAAATTAAAATTAAGAAGATTGAATTCAGAAGTTTTTGCTGGAAATAAAGCCTCAAACGCCACTCAGTCAAAAATGGGGTATAAGCTCGAGGGAACAATGAGAAAAGCCGCGAGGTGCAAAGCATCAGGCGAAATTCATGATGAAAATACCTATGGTTTATTAAAAGAAGATTGGAAGAGGGCCAGAGCTAAGATTGTTAAAAAATAGTTTTTATGGAAACAAAGTTAAATGAAATAGGAAATGAATTTAAATGCCCCGTGGCCATTGTCGTGAAAGAGGGGAAAATATTGACTGGGCATCGTCATTATACAAAAGATAAATGGAAGGAAATTTCTGTTTGGACTATACCAGGCGGTAGGTGTGATTCTGGTGAAACTTTAAGGCAAGCTCTCACCAGAGAGATACAAGAAGAAGTAGGAATCACGGAATTTGAAATAGTAGATTTTATAGGAGAAGCACCAGGGGCAAAAGAGGGGGACAGTGTGCCTATGTTTTTCTGTACGACAGAGCAAGATTTTATACTAATGGAACCAGAAAAGTTTTCTGAATGGAAATGGGTAACAAAAGATGAATACATAAATGAGGACAAATACAGTGGTTTTAATCCTGTGGTAAAAAATTTGATTGTGGAATATCTAAAAAATCTATGAAAAAGTGGGTATTTTTGAAATAAAAAATGAGCAAAGAAAATTTAAATAAAATACTTATAGTTGGAGATATGGGAAGAGGAAAGTCCACTCTTGCAGAGAAACTTTCTAAAAAATTGGGGATACCGTATTATTCTACTGACGATTTTTACTATGAGATAAAATTCTCAAAAGTACGAGATAGGCCAGAAAGTATTGAAAAAATACTAGAAGTTTACAAAACAGATAAATGGATTGTTGAGGGTACGACTAAACGTCTTATTGAAAATGGTTTGCACTCCGCAGATTTAATTATTCATCTTCAGCATAAAAATATACCGACGCAGTGGGTGATTCTTTTTAAAAGATATTTGGGAAGAGAAAATGAAACAATCTTTGGATTATTTGGTCTTATGAAACATTCTTTGTTTAAAAAATATAAAATTGGTTATAGAAAAGGTAAAGAAACACCCACAGAGACTATTGAGCCACATAAACATAAAGTAGTTAAGCTTTCTTCTTTTAAAGAAATAGATAAATTTATGGATTCATTGTAAATTTTATGGAAATTAAAAAAAGAAAATTTTTGAGTAAAATACACAAAGAATTTCCAGACTTAAGGTGGAAGAATGCAGAACATAATGTAGAGGGGTGGGATCATTATGTAATTATTTTAGATGATAAATATGTTTTTCGTTTTCCTCGAGCAAAAAAATATTTAAAGAAATTAAAAAATGAAATTCTTTTACTTAAGTATTTAAAAGACAAAGTTGAAGTTTCTATTCCCGAGTATACCTATATTGCAAAAGATAAGAGCTTTGCAGGATATTCTTTGATTCCGGGAATACAGCTAAAGAGGAAAGTATTTAAAACTATACCAAACAAAACGAGGAATCTTCTCGCCAAACAAATTGCAGATTTTCTTTCTTCTTTACATAAAACATCACATAAAGTTGCCAAACAGTACGGCGTTAAGAGTATAAAAACACAGAAACAATATAGAGAACTGGTGGTAAATACAAGTAAATATATTTTTCCTAGAATTTCTAAAAAAGAGCAGCTTCTTATTAATGATTATCTAAAAGAATTTAAGAATTATTTAAAGTTTCCCAAAAAAGTTTTTACCCACAATGATTTTTACTCCAAGCATATTCTTTTGGGAAAAAACAAAAAATATATTTCAGGGATTATAGATTTTTCTGACAGAAAGATAGACGACCCCGCCCGAGATTTTAGTGAACTTTGGGATTATGGAGAAAAATTCACGCTAGAAGTGTATAAAAATTATAAAGGCCACAAAGACAAAGATTTTTTAAAACGATCAATGCTGTATTATAAAAGAATCCCTCTTTGGACGATGATTTCTCCATTTCAGGGTGGTCGTGGTAAGTTTAAAAAAGGATATAAAGCATTTAAGCTGTTATTTAATAGTAAAAATAAGCTGGTATAATACAGTAATGATCATTTTTCTTAATGGCTCAATAAATGCAGGGAAAAGTACAGTTGCTAAAATATTAGCAACAAAACTTTTGAATACTGCTTTGGTAGAAATTGATTCTTTAAGGGAAATGATTGACTGGATACCCATAGACCAGGCTGTGCCGATAAACCTGGAAAATGCTATTTCGGTAATAAAGAATTTTATAAAAAGAAATTTAAATGTAATTGTCCCATATCCTTTATCTCAAGATAATTATGATTATGTTGCAGGAGAACTAAAAGACATTAATACTAAAGTTTTCTTTTTTACCCTTGCTCCAAAACTCGAAGCGATACTAGGAAATAGGGGAGAAAGAGAGTTGGGCAAAAATGAGAGTGAAAGAATTAAGCATCATTATGATGTTGGTATCCACAACCCATCTTTTGGGGAAATTATTGATAATACTAATCAAACCCCAGAAGAAACAGCGAAAGAAATATTAAAAAATCTATGAAAAATACGATAGAAGCGAGTAGAAACATATTAATATTAACAGACGATAGAAACCAATTTTATAGCTCTTCAAAAGAATATGGAGGTAGCATGAATACATCTATAATTTTGAAAGAACTTGAAAATTTTGGATATAAAGTGACAATTAAGGGTTTTTCAGAAATTTTCTCTAATGATGATAGTTATAAAAATTATTTTGTATTATATCAATCTACCGAGGACCCAGATCTTAGATATAAAGACTACGTAGAAGATGTAATCTTAGGTCTAAAAATTTCTGGAGCATACTTAATACCATCTTTTGAATATTTTAGAGCACATCACAACAAAGTGTTTATGGAAATTTATAGGTTGCGAGCAAATTATGATAAATCTATCATGTCGTGGCATTTTGGAACATTTGAAGAATTAACTAAAACTAAATGTAATTTTACATATCCTGTTGTTATTAAACCATCAGCGGGATCAAAAAGTAAAGATATTTCGCTTGCTCAGAATAAAAAGGAGTTGTTGGCTGCAGCCTTTAAAATTTCCAGAAGTTTTACCCTTGTAAATACACTAAGAGCAGTTAAAGCCTTTTTACATTTTAAAAACTATAACCCTATCTCAAATAATAGAAAAAAATTTATTGTTCAGGAATTTGTAAGTGGTTTGTCTGGTGATTACAAGGTATTAATATATGGAGATAAATACTATGTCGTAAGGAGAGAGAATCGGCCAGGTGATTTCAGGGCAAGTGGTAGTGGACTTTTTACCTTTTTAGATGTGGCATTGGATGACTTATTGAATTATGCTGAATCTGTTTTTACAAAATCAGATACTCCTTTTTTGGGTATAGACATTGGTATTCGTGATGGTCGTTTTTTTCTTCTAGAATTTCAGTTTATGGTTATGGGAAGCGGTGCACTAGAAAGGTCGAGTGCTTATTTCAGAAAAATTGATAATAAGTGGCAAGTTATACGTGAAAAGTCTATACTAGAGAAGGTGTTTGCAGAGAGCGTGTATCTTTATATTAATAATTTAAATAAAAAATAAATGCCACCACTTGAAGATATATTTATAATAAGACATGGAGAATCTGACGAGGATGTTAATCCTGAAATGAAGGGGATGATTCATAATTCCGAAATGGCTCTAACCCCAAAAGGTATTGAGCAAGCCCATGAAGTGGCTGAAAAATTAAAGGGTGAAATTGTGAATTTTGATGAAGTTACCTTTTATGTTTCTCCATACAAAAGAGCACAACAGACAGCTAAAATAATTTTAGATACATTAAAAAATGATAAGATAAAAATGATAACTGAGCCTTCAATAAGAAGCTTAAATTGGGGCGATACAACAACGGAAAATTTAAAGGAAAGAGAACAAGAGAGGTATAAAGTTGGTGTTTTGCATTATAATTTTCCAAATGGAGATAGGTCACCAGAATATGTTGAAAATATTTATGATTTTGTTTATAGAATAATTAAAGAAAAGCACATAGATAATGATAAAAAAGAGTGTGTTGTTATTGTTGGGCATGGATTTTCATTAAGAATAATTGTAAAAGCTTTTACTGAAATGAGTGATGATGATTTTAAGTGGATAAAAAATCCACCCAATACACATGTGGCTAGGATATACTTTGATCCACAAAAAAATAATTTCTACATGAGAGAGCCTTTACCAGTTCGTGACCCAAGTCAGGTTGAATAATAGATTTATGATCAAATACTTAAAGATTATAAAAAATTTTAATATTTTTCCAAATAGTAAAATTAAAAAACCTAAAAAATATATTGAAAGACAGACGGTTAGAGCAATAGCTCTTAATAAAAAAGGAGAGATAGCTTTAGTTACAAATCCTATTCATAACTTATATTCATTTCCGGGTGGTGGAGCAGAGAGCGACAACCTAGAAAATGAAATTATAAGAGAATGCGCTGAAGAGATAAGTCAAGAAGTAGTTGTTGTTAAGAAAATTGGAAAAATTAAGGAATACCGAGATAGAGAGTCAAAAAAATACATCACAACTTGTTTTGAGGTGAAAGCAATTAAAAAAATTAAAAAAGATTTTAGAACAGAAAGCGAGATTAAAAATGGACTTAATGTTGTTTGGTTTAATGTTGATGAAGCAAAAAAAATATTTGAAAAACAAGTAAAAAAAATTGAAGAAGGAAAAATTAATTTTTATAATACAGCTTTTAATATTGTAAGAGATCTAGAGTTTTTGAATGAGTATTTAAATATTAATGAAAATAATACACAAAAATAAGGTAAAACTCATGAAAAAATTCTACTCGGTTATTGTTAATAGTCTCATTGTAAATAATGAAGGTAAAGTATTGATTGCACAAAGAAGCCCTGAAGAAGGGCACGAGGGAGGAAGATGGAGTATTCCTGGTGGAAAAGTAGAGTCAAACGGTCAAGAGCATGATGTTTTATTAAAAAATATTAAAAAAGAGATTTTAGAAGAAGTGGGAGTTGAAATATTTGATGACATTTCCCTAGTCCACGATAATACATTTACCAGAAGCAATGGGGATGATGTTTTGGCTTTAGTTTTTAAATGTAAATATAAATCCGGAGAAGCGAAATCATTAGAAGATACGACAGATGTAAAATGGATAGGAAAAGAGGAAATTGATAGCTATCAATTTCCTCCTAATGTGAGAGAGTATGTATTAAAGGGGTTTAGTTAATTTTTCTGATTCTCAAAAATTTTGTTGATACTCTCTGGTCCGGTATAAAGTACGGTTCTTAAATTTGGATATTTTTCAAAATTTAAATCTGCAAATCTTTTTTCTTTGTCATCCACAAAAATAACTTCATCGTCCTTAAATTGTTCACAGATATTCTCTACTGGACCCTTTTTTGTATCTAAAACAGTAAAAATTTGAGTAAAAAGTGGCCCAAGTCCGGTTCTTTCTACTTTTCCAAGCTGGTATTCTTTTACGCCGTGGGTAACCATATAGCAATCTTTTACCTCTAATTTTTTGATTTGATCAATCAGTTCGTTATTAACAAAATTTTTACATTCTCCCATTATTTTCTCGGAAAGTTCTTCTTTGCTTATGGAAGTTATATTTTCACCTTTTAAGACCGAGGCGACTAGACCAGGGAGGGTCCAACCTTTTTCTGTCTCAATTTTATAGTATTTTTTTACCGTATCATAATCTACCCCAACTTCCTCGAAACACGCATACATGTGTTTTTTAAATTTCTCTGTATTAAAAAATAAAACATCGTCAAAATCAAAAATATATTTTGTCATATAGTTATCTTTTTAATTTTTCTAAAATTAGGTCGGAATTCGAATTTTCCTTAATTTCTGTATCCACCAGAAGAGCTGGTTTTCTCTCTCTGTCCTCGATAGGCCGTTCTCTTCCTTCATTAAAAGCTGTCAGTATTTTTTCTTTTTCATGCGGTTCAAAAGTGTTACCAGTAAATCCTTTTGAATTTCTTAAGTAAACAAAAAATTTATTGAATAATTCCACTTCGTTCAATAGCGTTTTAAGTGTTGTTTCTATGTTTCTATATGCTTCATCATGGCTACTTTTTTTAGTATATCGAGCAGAAATACCCAACTTCTTTAATTCTTCATATCTATATTCTAAGCTTAGAAGAGAAAGTTCGTAGGGAGTAGAAAGCACAACAAGATTAATATTATAATCTTGCCCTTTTAGCATTTTTGCAGTTGAGAGAGGAGCTTCTTTTGTTCTCATTGTTCCTTCTACTATCATATTTAAGCCACGAATAGCACACTCTTGAATTAAAGATTCAATCCAAAAATTACAAGCTGGTTGGGTCATGTCAGCAGCTTCTTGGTTGTTTTCTATTAAATATGAATAATATTTTGGATGGTATGATCTTAGGTCATCTCCGTTTATAAAAACTGCGTTTGTGTTTAATTTCAATAATTCTCTAACTAGAGTACTCTTTCCACTGCCTGGTTGACCACCCAAAATAAAAGCATCTTTTACTATTTGGGGTGAGATGTTTCCAATTATTTGAGGGATTATTTTTTCTCTCAGAATAATATTTATTTCTTCTTCTGATAGGTCAAATTTATTCATATTAACTTAAATTATCATTTATTTCTTTCAATGTTTTTATATTATCGACATAATCAAAATTGCCGTAATAAATTCGGTGACGCATCAAAGAAAGTTTTTCAATTAATTCTAAATTTTTAAAATATACAGCTTTAGCAAAAACTGTGTTTAGCATATTTAGTAAAACTTCTGTTTGTAAAGTATTGTCTGTCATAATTTATTTAACTTATCTTCTCTATCTTTTCCCAAGGCAAATTGTCTTTACCAAAGTGGCCGTAGGCGGAAGTTTGGGAGAAGATTGGTGCGCGGAGATTTAGTTTTTCGATAATTGCGAGAGGTTTGAAATCAAAATTCTTGCGAACTATTTCCGCCAAGTTTTCTCCTTTTTCATTTATGGCTTCTATCATTAGTGGCTCTGCCATACCGATAGCGTAAGCGACTGCTACAAGTACTTCTTTGCCGTAGCCGGAAGCGACTAAATTTTTAGCGACGAATCGCGCCATGTAGGCGCCAGAGCGGTCTACTTTGGTGGCGTCTTTACCAGAGAAACATCCGCCTCCATGTGGAATGAGTCCGCCATAAGTATCTACCATTAATTTTCTACCAGTGAGGCCTGTGTCTGCCTCAAAGCCACCTTGGATAAATTGGCCAGTAGGGTTTACTAAAATTTTTACAGTTTTCTTTTCCTCCTCAGAGAGTAGGGGATAGATTATTTTTTCCGTGATTTCTTTTTTAATTTCTTCGTGGGCTACCTCCGCAGAATGCTGAGTGCTAACTAAAACAGTATTTAATTTCCCATCAGTATAAGTGACTTGAGTTTTGCCGTCTGGTCGAAGCCAGGGGATTGTCGGCAAAATATTTCCGTCAGGGAGAATATCCTCGCTCTCACCACGATAATTTTCTGCTGAAAATTCTCTCTGTCCGTCGTCGACACTCCTACCAAGGGTTCGCTCGAGGACATTCTCCCTTTTAGAATTTACTCGCACTTCTTCAAGTCTCTTTGCGAGTTTGTGGGCGAGGACGATGCCTTTTGGTAAAAATTCTGGAGTCTCGTCTGTGGCAAAGCCGTACATTATTCCTTGGTCTCCGGCTCCGCCGGTGTCCACTCCCATGGCGATGTCGGGGGATTGGTTTACTATGTGTGAGACAATTTCCAATTCATCCGTGTAGCCTATATTTTTATAAATTTCACGAGCTATTTTCTCGTGGTCTACTTTACCCGTAGAAGTGACTTCACCTCCTATTACTAGCTTGCCGTGCCCGCCGAAAGTCTCTACGGCTACTCGGCTCTTTGAATCTATTTTTAAATAAGCATCTAGGATGGCGTCTGAAATCTGATCACAAATTTTGTCTGGATGGCCAGAGGTAACGCTTTCAACAGTGTAATTGTTGTTGTGTTTGTAAAACATAGATTATCTTAATTTTGATTATACTACAAAAATTTAATTATTTTCAACCAGTTTTTTTACTTTTACCAACCTCTCTTCGGGTGAACCGACAACTTCAATAAATGGAATCTCGTGCTTTTTAAAAATATCTCTGACTTTCTTGTCTATAGCTTGTTGGAATTCTTTATCAGTTGTCCTCACTCCATCATCTTCGATTTCAAATTGACCACTAGGTAAATACAAAACCAAATCATAATTGTTGAATCTTGGTACTAGTGTTTCTGTGGCGAATTCAATCAAAGAAGATTCTTCGGAAAATAAGTGGTGTATATAAGCAAGGAGGTCTATAGAGGAGCGATCCGCTACCCATTTGCCTTCCGTGTTTTCGAGCTCAATTTGTTTTTCAATTAGCCAAAGCTCTGTCTCTGTCGTAGCAGTCTCATCAAGAGCATACCCCGCTTCTTTTGCGAGGCGTGCTGCTTCGGGCAGGATTTCAAAGTCTGGGTATTCTTTATTTATTTGTTCGGCCAAGGTGGTCTTGCCTACTCCTTGAGCTCCGGTGATTACGATTTTCATAAAAGTTTCATAATTATTTTGTAACTATTTAGTTCCATCTCGCCAACCAGCCATATATTTTTTTTGAGTTTCTGTGAGTTTATCTATGGTTGTGCCTAGGCTGTGTAACTTTAGGGTGGCTATCTTTCTATCTAAAATTTCTGGCAAGACATGTACGGCGTTTGAGAGCTTCCCTTTATTTTTTAAAATATATTCTGCTGCTAAAGCTTGATTGGCAAAGCTCATGTCCATCACCGAGGCAGGGTGCCCCTCTGCACTACCGAGATTTACGAGTCTGCCACCAGCGAGCACAAAGATAGTTTTTCCATTCTTCATGGTATAGGCCTCTACAAAGTCTCGCAAAGTTTTTTTGTTTTTCGTCATTTTTTGAAGTGAAACTAAATCAATCTCTACATCAAAGTGTCCAGAGTTTGAAATAACACAACCATCTTTTATATTGTGAAACGTTTCACTTCCGACGACACTTGTGTTTCCTGTGACGGTACAGATAAAGTCTGCAATTTTTGCCGCATCCGTCATCGGCATCACCCTGAAGCCATCTAGGAGCGCCTCGATGGCTTTGATTGAATCTATTTCTGTGACTATAACATTTGCCCCCATGCCTCGGGCCCGCATCGCTAGGCCTTTACCACACCACCCATAACCAGCGACTACAAAGACAGAGCCCGCAATTAATTTATTGGTAGCACGAATTATTCCGTCCAAAGTAGATTGTCCTGTGCCGTAGCGGTTGTCGAAAAAGTGCTTTGTCATAGAATCATTTACTGCGACGACGGGGAAGAGAAGTGTGCCTTCTTTTTCCATAGATTTTAATCTAGAGACTCCGGTGGTGGTCTCTTCTGTGCCACCGATTATTTTTTGTATTTGATTTTGTTTCTTAGTGTGAAGTTCCCCCACAAGGTCTGCGCCATCATCCATGGTCATGCTTGGATTCATATCCAACACATTGTGCAAGTGCTCAAAATATTCTTTTTTACTTTCTCCCTTTTTTGCGAAGACTGGAATACCAAAATTTTTCACCAAGGCTGCCGCCACATCATCTTGAGTGGAGAGAGGGTTTGAGGCACAGAGACCGACAGTGGCCCCGCCCTCTTTGAGGGCGATCATAAGGTTTGCCGTCTCGGCAGTAACATGTAAGCAGGCTCCGATGGTGACCCCCTTGAAAGGCTTTGATTTTTTAAAGTCGGCCGAGATGCCGGAGAGGACAGGCATATCTCGTTTGGCCCACTCTATCTTAATCAGGCCCTTTGGAGCTAGATTTATATCTTTTATGTTATGTTTCATGTTTCTATCTTAACATAAAAATCTAGATACTTGCCTCTAAAAATTAACATGGTATTATAATTCAAAATCAATGAGTGAAACGAATATGATTTTCTTTACCCTGTGAAATATTTTGAGTACAAAAAGAACATTTGTATAAAATAGGTAAAAGAAGACCATTGAGCTATAATAATGGGTATATAAATTAAATTATTAGATTAAAAGACAAATGTTATTTCACGGGGTGGCGATTTATATAGTCGCTTCGCTCCCTATAAATCAACCATGTTAGACAAGAAAAAAATTAAAGAAAAATTAGAAAAAGAAAGAGACGATTTACTAGAACAAATGAAAGGCATGGGCAAGCTTAATGCCGAGACAGGTGAATGGGAAACAATTCCAGAAGAAATTGATTTTCCAGAGTCAGATGAAAATGACAAAGCCGACAGGTTTGAAGACTTTGAAGCTAGGAGCTCTATGATGCGAACCTTGGAGCCAAGATTAAAAAATATTTTGAAAGCACTCAAAGGACTCAGTCGAGATTCTTTTGGTAAATGTGAAGTTTGCAAAAAAGATATTGAGATGACCCGTCTAGAGGCAAACCCTGCAGCTCGAACCTGTAAGAAGCACTTAGAAGAATAACCTAAGGTGGCATTTGCAAAAGTATACTCCGCGCAAGTAAGCTTACTCTCGGGAGCTATAGTAACTATCGAAGTAGACCTGTCCAGAGGACTGCATTCTTTTAGTGTCGTCGGACTGCCTGATAAAGCGGTGGACGAATCGAAAGACAGAGTGAGTGGAGCGATAAAAAATTCTGGTTTTCAATCTCCTAAAGCCAAGAACCAAAAAATAATAGTATCACTTTCACCGGCCGACTTAAAAAAAGAGGGGCCGTTTTTTGATTTAGCTATTGCTCTTTCTTATATGTTGGCGGCGGGGGATATAAAATTTGATTCGGAAAAGAAAATATTTTTAGGGGAACTCGGACTAGATGGCACACTACGGAGGATTCGTGGAGCTTTACCACTCGCCCAAGAAGCCAAGCGAATGGGATTTGAAGAAATATATTTACCAAAAGAAAATGCGGTGGAGGCGGCTTTGGTGGAAGGTATAAAAATATTTGGTGCTGAAAGCTTGAAAGAGGTGGTTGAACACATAGATGAAGGCAAAAAAGAATTACAAAAACAATTAAATAAAATTTTAATTCAACCTCAGACAAAAATAAATTATAAAAAAGAAATAGCTCGGACGGACTTTGCAGATATTCGTGGACAAGAAGGTGCCAAGCGCGGGCTCGAGATAGCTGCGGCCGGCGGACACAATATCGCCATGTATGGTCCACCGGGTACAGGCAAGACGATGCTCGCTAGAGCTTTCTCTCAGCTCTTACCAGATTTAAGTATTGAAGAAGTTTTAGAAATCACTGGCATACATTCTGTAGCGGGAAGCACTAGGGGGGAGCTCGTTTGCTTTTCTCCTTTTCGTGCTCCGCACCACACTGCTTCTTATGTTTCTATTATTGGTGGAGGAACTTTTCCAAAACCGGGAGAAGTGACTCTCGCGCACAGGGGAGTGCTTTTTCTAGATGAGTTTCCTGAATTTGAAAAAAGAGTCATCGAATCTTTGCGTCAGCCACTCGAAGACAACATTGTCTCTATCTCTCGCGCCAAAGGCACGGCTGTGTTTCCTTCAAATTTTATTTTAGTAGCAGCAATGAATCCTTGTCCATGTGGAAACTCTGGCAACAAACAAAAAGCCTGCATCTGTAAACCTTCAGATCTAGATAGATATAAGAGAAAGCTTTCTGGGCCGATTGTGGACCGTATTGATCTCTGGGTCTCTGTCGGAAATGTGGATTACAAGAAACTCGGGGGAGAGGGCACTGGTGAAAAAAGTGAAAAGATAAAAGAGAGGGTGACAAGGGCGCGAGAAATTCAAAAAGATAGATTTAAAAAATTTGAAAAAGATATCAAGACGAATAGTGAAATGAATGTAAAAGATTTGGGCACCATGGTGATACTCGATGGAAAAGTAAGGGACTTACTCGATGACAGCGCTGAACGACTTTCCTTGTCTGCGAGAGCATATCATCGAGTCTTAAAGATAGCTCGCACTATTGCCGACCTAGAAAACTCTCCAAACGTAGAAGCACATCATATCCTAGAAGCTATACAATATAGGCCGAAAGTGAATCAGTAAGTTATCCCCCACACCTTTCATTTTATAACTTCAGATCATATTATTTTTTATGTATTATTTATATATTCTAAAAAGCCTTAAAGACGAAAAATTATATGTTGGTTCGACCAATGATCTGAAGCGAAGACTTTCGGAACACAACAATGGACTTAATCGTTCAACAAAAGCAAGGCGTCCATTTGAACTTAGATATTATGAAGCTTGTACTAATGAAAGTGATGCCCGAACTAGAGAATATAACCTCAAGAAAGATGGAAAAGCACTTGGGCAGCTTAAAAGACGAATTTCCGAAAGTCTTAAATAAAATAAAAGGTGTGGGGGTTATCCACAGAAGGGTTGTTGACAGGTGAACGCTCGTTCACTTATACTATATACATAGCCAAGTCGGGCTAGATTAGTAAAACTAAATAAGAAGCATTACGCTTCGCAAATCAATGTCACAATCACAATATCTAAAAATGTTAGAAAGGGAGATACAAAAGATTAATAAAAAAATTGATCTTAAGATTCTCCAAGGTGAGAAATATATCAAAGAGGCGAGAGAGCACAAACTCCTCTTAAAGAAGGTCCGCTATCATACTAGGAGAAACTTCTTTAGCAAATTTTTCCCAACTTTCACAAAATTTTCTTTCTAAAACATGCAGACTATTTACCAGACAAAACTAGAATCTTTCTACGGGCAAAATAAAAGGATGCCTTCTTATACAGAGATGATGAAGCTCTTTGGTTTTAAATCCAAGAATGCCGTATTTAGAGTCGTAGAAAAACTCGTTGATGCAGGGTTTGTGACAAAAGATTATTTAGGCCGACTTGTTCCCTCTGAATCTTTTACTGAGAATGCTGCGAGTGTACCCATGCTAGGTTTTGTGACTGCTGGGTTCCCAGCTACCGTAGAAGAAGAGCTAGCTGATACTGTAAACCTCGATGATCTTTTAATAAAAAATAAACCTCTTACATACATGCTCGAAGTAGATGGGGACTCTATGATAGATGCGCACATAGAAAAGGGCGACATGGTACTCGTAGAAAAGACAAACAGTGCCAAAGACGGAGACATCATTATAGCTGAGGTAGACGGAGAGTTTACCATGAAGTATTTCAAAAAAAGTGGAAATAAAGTTTGGCTCGAACCCGCAAACAAAAAATATCAACCAATATACCCCGCGCACTCTTTAAATATAAATGCAGTCGTAAAAGCTGTAATAAGGAGATACTAAAAATAAATTTTTTTCTCAGTATAATCTTATATCAGCACACATAATTTTTTGCTAAAAATTTGCTCTGCTCGGCTACCCGCCTGCGCAAGGCTTCTCTAAGATTACACTTTCAACAAAATTTCTTCTAAAATAAAAAATCCCCACTGAAGGGGATTTTTTATTTTTTATCTCGAGATAAAATTACGCAACCATATCTTTCAAACCTTTTGCAGGTCGGAATTTTGGAACTCTTTTTGCAGCTACTTTGACTTGTTCTCCAGTCTTTGGATTGCGAGCCATGCGAGCAGCACGAGATTTTACGGAAAAGATTCCGAAGCCGGCGATTGAAACTTCACCTCCTTTTTTCAAAGTCTGGATGATAGCATCAAACATTCCGTCTACGATTTCTTCAGCTTGTACTTTTGTACCACCTAGTTTTCCGTGTACCCATTCAGCTAATGCTTGTTTATTCATATTTTTTTTAAATTATTTTTTATAATTCTTTCGACCTGCCTCGCTTTAGCGTGGCTAGTTGTCCTTATAATTACTACCAATGTAGCCTCTATCCATTATATATCAAGGGTTTTTTAAGGCAAGCTATCTAGCGTATTCGATAATTCGAGTTTCTCGTATCATTGTCACCTTTATTTCTCCTGGATATTTGAGTTCTTGCTCAATTTTTATAGCAATATCTCGAGCCATAAGCTTGGCTTCGGCATCAGAAATCTTTTCAGGGGTGACAAAGATGCGTATTTCACGTCCAGCTTGCAGGGCATAAGACTTTTCGACAGCAGGGAAGCCGTTTACTAGGGCTTCTAGCTCTTGTAGGCGTTTTAAGTAGTTCTCTACTGAGTCTCGGCGGGCACCTGGGCGGCCTCCAGATATAGCATCTGCAGTCTGAACAATGATGGATTCTATGGTTTCATAAGGGTAGTCCTCGTGGTGAGATTTCATTGCGGTGACGATGCGTTCGTCAGCCCCAAATTTTTGCAAAATGCGCATTCCTATCTCAATGTGGGTACCTTGTACTTCGTGGTCTAGGGCTTTACCTATGTCGTGAACGAGGGCTCCTGCTTTGGCTATAGCTACATCTGCACCCAATTCTTCGGCTATCATTCCAGCGATGTGAGACATCTCTATTGAGTGCTGAAGAACATTTTGTCCATAACTGGTTCGGAAATACAATCTTCCGATGATTGCTACTATGCGAGGATCAAAGTTGAAGATTCCACACTCGTAGACAGCTTGTTCTCCCTTTTCTTTGATTATCTTGTTTATTTCTTCTTTGGCTTTTTCTACCAATTCTTCAATCTTTGCAGGTTGAATGCGTCCATCTAGAATCAAGTTTTCCAAAGCAAGTCTTGCTACTTGTCTTCTGATTGGGTCGAAAGAAGAAATGACGATTGAGCCCGGTGTGTCATCCACGATGAGCTCTACTCCGGCTGCTCTCTCAAAGGCTCGGATGTTTCTTCCTTCTTTTCCGATTATCTTTCCTTTGATTTCATTGTTAGGAATAGATACGACGGTGGTCATGAGCTCGGAGGCTGTACTAGAAGCTAAGCGTTGTATGGAGGTAGCCAAAATATCTTTAGCACGTCGGTCCAACTTTTCTTCATTACTATTTTCTAGTTTTTGTATCTTTACCAAGATGTCTTCCTCGTATCTTTTTTCGACATCTCTCAAGAGCTCATTTTTTGCTTCTTCTGCAGTGAGCTTGGCAATTTTTTCTAATTCAAGAACTTTTTCTTCTTCAATTTTTACTACCTTTTCCTGAATCTTTTTTATTTCTTCCACTTTGAGTTTGATATTTTCAACTTCTTTGTTTACCTCCACCTGACGCGCATCTAAAAACTCGTCTTTTTTGATGAGTCTTTTTTCTGTTTCTTTAAACTCTATTTCTTTCTCTTTTTCCTCTTCTCTTAGCTTTCCTAGTTTTTCTTCCGATATCTTTTTTGCTTCATCTAATATTCTTTGTGCTTCTTCCTTGGCCCCCACCATCATCTGCTTGATGTCTATCTCAATAGACCTTCTCTTTCCAAGCGCGACGATAAGTCGGAGATAGTATCCGATACCTACGCCTAAAAGGAGTACTCCGACTCCGATTAAAATTATTATTATACTCATAAGCTTGTGTCAGCTTACAAGAACAAGCCACTATATTTGCTGTTTTTCTTTCCTAAAACTTAAGATTTGAAAAATTTCCTTTAAACATTTCATAATATATGGGATATTCCTGTGAACCAGACTTTAAATTAAGAAAATAAATTTGTAAATTTCAACATCTAAAGTATAACAGAAAGAAATTTTTCTGTCTAGGGCGACTCGCGGTGGGGTTATTCTTCCTTTTTTGGGCCTGGGTTTTTGGACTTTGTGACTATTTCGTCTACAATTCCGTATTTCTTGGCTTCATCTGCATCCATAAAGAAGTCTCTCTCTACGTCTTTTTCTATTTGAGGTAAAGATTTGCCAGTGTTTTTAGCTAAAAGTTTATTTAAATTATCTCTAGTTTTTAAGATATGCTTTGCTGTGATGGCGATATCTGTGGCTTGACCTTCTACTCCACCCAAAGGTTGATGTATCATCACTTCAGCATTTGGTAAAATAAATCTCTTTCCCTTTTTTCCTGCAGATAAGATAATTGCAGCACCCGAAGCAGCTAAGCCAACACAAAAAGTGGCTATGTCTGGGCGGACATGATTCATGGTATCTACTATGGCCATAGTAGAGGTGACTGAGCCACCAGGGGAGTTTACATAAAGATAAACATCTTTTTTAGCATCTTCAGACTCCAAAAAGAGAAGCTGGGCGATGACAATGTTTGCAGTGTGGTCATCTATTGGGCCACCTAGGAATATAATTCGTTCGCGTAAAAGACGAGAATAAATATCGTAAGCTCTTTCTCCAAACTGACTTTTCTCAATAACTGTTGGTATTAACATAATAGTATTATATTCTTGATTTTCAGCTTTTTCAAGCTGAGAAAAACTATTGAGTTTCCAAGAATTGGAAGATTTTTTCGTTAGTTAGAACATTTTCTGCATGCATGCGGGCTCGCTCGGGGTCTGCATCTTTGTAATGTTCCAATATTGCAGCTACCTCAGTAGCTACTTGTTCGTCATCGGCTTTAATATTTTCAACTTTTGCTATCTCGTTTAAGATAAGCGCTAGTTTTGCTTTCTTTTCTGCGTCATTTCTAAATTCTTTTCTTAAATCTTCAACTTTTTTGTTTATGTGTTTTAAGTAATCTTCAAAATTTAGACCCATTGCGGTGATATCTGCTTCCATTTTGTATAAGATTTTGTCTAGCTCTACTTCAATTAAGATTTCAGGAACTTCGACTTCACTTTCATCGATTATTTTTTCGATTATTTTTAATCGGGTTTTTTCTTTCACTTGATTTCCTTTTTCTAGTTTAATATTTTCTTTTAGTTTTTCTCTAAAATCAGCTACATCTTTGAAGGGCCCGAGAGCTTGCACAAAATCATCATTGAATTCTGGGAGCTCTGGTTTTATTTCTTCTCCTGTCTCTTCGGCAGGCAGGTCTTTGTGTTCTTCGCCCTCCTTGTGTTCATGTGGCTCTGCCATGTGTATTTTGGGTGCACGAGATTTGCGGATATCCATTATAGTATTTTCAACATCTTCTTCGGATACAGTTGTATCCTTTTCAGCTTCAGTAAGTTTTGAGATTATTTTTTTTGCTGTTTCTTTATAGACAGGAAGTTTTATTTCAGGCAAGACAGCTGTTTTTATTTTGAATCCGAGGGGATTGTTGCGAGCCAGCTTAGTGATAGCAATTTCTGGTCGGCTGATAGCGTCAATTTTTTCATCTTCAAGAATTTTAGGGTAATGCTCGTTGATAGCCAATTGAGTCATTTCTTCTAAAATGCTGATTTCTGGTACTTTTGAGAGTAAAACACTTTCTGGTACTTTACCTTTTCTAAAACCATCCAATTCTACATTCTCTCCAATTTTCTTTAATGCTTTTGCAAAGTAAGTTTCAAAAACCTCAGAATCTATTTCTCCTTCGATTTCCACCTCACTTTTAGGTAATTTTTTTACTGTTATTTTCATCCCGGTACTTAAATTTTAATTAATAATCTTCATCTTTATGTCCT
Source organism: uncultured Candidatus Saccharibacteria bacterium (assembly GCA_964484005.1). Taxonomy (GTDB): domain Bacteria; phylum Patescibacteriota; class Minisyncoccia; order Phycocordibacterales; family UBA9973; genus UBA9973. The sequence goes on from CAZADR010000002.1 coordinate 35,471, forward strand.
ATAATCAAAAATTTACTACGGGACACGTAGATTTTCAGTTTATATTTATTTGGGTTCTTTGTCAAAAGCCCCTCCGGCGTTTCCGCAGGAGGGGCTTTTGTTCTTTTATAGAGAGTTGTATTTACTCTATAGTATTTACATCTACACCTATATCAGTTTCTAGTGTGTTTAAATCCTGATCAAGTGCTTCTACTCCGTTTTCATCTTCAGTAGTGAGAACATCAACAGGTTCTTCTACGTTAACCTTTGATTGCCAAGCATATATACCACCAATGATAAGGATGATGACTATGATTACCAACCCTATGAATGCTCCATTTGATTTTTTTTCTGGTTCCATATTTTTTTAGTTAATAGCTATTAATTGTTGTTGTCATCACTTTCATCGTCATTGTCATCTTCTGTAGTATTTTTGAGATCTTCAAGCATGGCTTTGATCTCTTCTCTTAGAGATTTTACTGCATCCTTTAATGATTTGTGTGCTTCTACTATCAAGGTTTGAGTCTCTTGAGCCAAAGTCCTTAGTTTTGTTTTATCTTCTAAGGTAAGTTTCTCAATAGAAATAGCTAACAATGTGTTTATTTCAGCAATTTTTGTTTTAGCACTTTCTAGTTTTGTCTCTGCTGTGTTTACAAAAGCCTCAGCTTCTGTGGTGTCTACTCCCTTTGCATCTAGCTTAGTTATTTGTGCCTCGATTTTATCTTTGAAGCCGTTCATTCTTTCTACTGCGGCATCAAACCTTTCCAAAGCTTTTTCTCTACCTACTATTCTATCTTCTTTTATTTTTGCTTGAGCTGCATCTTTCTCTGTTTTAATTTTTTCTCTCAAAGCTTCCATTTTTTGCTTTGCCTCTTCACGAACAGCTTCTATTTGTTTCTTTATTTCTTCTCTCTTTGCCTCAAATATTCTTTTTTGCTCTTCTCTTTGAGCTTTTTCTAAAGAGGTTTCTTCGCTGTCATCGTCACTATCTTCATCTTCATCACTATCATCATTTAGATCTTCATCACTATCGTCATCAAGGTCTTCGTCTTCATCTTCGTCTAAATCTTCATCATTATCATCATCTCCAGACAAAGAATCGTTATCATCATTGTCATCGTCTGATGATTCGATTTTTACATCGTCAGATGAATCATCGTTACCTTCTCTTGCTTGAACCATTCTGTTTCCCAAGAAAAGTATCATCAGGAAAATCACAAACAATCCTAAATATTTTTTCATATCTTTTTTATTTCGCTTATTTAAGCGAGTTATTAAATTAATAATACAACTTATAAACCGACAAGTGTATTATACCAAAAAAGCAACCAAAAGTAATGCAACAATGTTGAGAATCTTTATCATTGGGTTTATGGCTGGTCCCGCTGTGTCTTTATAGGGGTCTCCTACGGTATCCCCAGTAACTGCAGCCTTATGGGCATCAGAGCCTTTGCCTCCGTGATTACCTTGTTCTATGTGTTTTTTAGCATTATCCCAAGCACCTCCTCCGGATGTCATTGAAATAGCTACGAACAAACCTGTAATGATGGAGCCAAGAAGTAGCCCTCCCAAGACCACCAAGCCGTTTTCTTTTCCAAAAGCTAAAATTACCAAGATTGGAGCGAGTACGGGAATCAAAGCGGGAAGAATCATTTGTTTGATTGCAGCTCCGGTGATGATAGACACAGCTTTTGCATAATCAGGCTTTGCGGTGCCTTCCATAATTCCTTTTATTTCTCTAAATTGTCGGCGAATTTCTTCTACGACTTCTCCTGCTGTTTTTCCAACTGCTTCCATGCAAAGTGCAGCAAAATAATATGGCAAGAGTCCTCCCAAGAAGAGACCAACGATGACATAAGGATCACTCAAATCAAAAGCAATACTTTTTCCAGCCTTAGCAATTTCTTCGGTATAAGAAGCAAAGAGGACGAGCGCAGCGAGTCCTGCGGAGCCGATAGCGTAACCTTTAGTGACGGCTTTGGTGGTATTTCCAACAGCGTCTAATGGATCAGTGATGTCTCGTACAGCTTGAGGAAGCTCTGCCATTTCGGCGATACCTCCTGCATTATCTGTAATAGGTCCATAGGCATCTATCGCTACTATTATTCCAGTCATTGAAAGCATAGACATAGCTGCGACAGCGATACCATAAAGTCCGCCGTATTCATAACTAATTAAAATTCCAAGCACAATCGTGATAAGAGGAAGAGCGGTAGACTTCATTGATATCGCCAAACCTTGAATTACATTTGTGCCGTGTCCAGAGACTGAAGCAAGAGCAATAGATTTTACGGGAGCGTATTTTGTAGAAGTAAAATATTCGGTGATGACTACGAGGGCTCCGGTGACAAAAAGTCCGACAAGAGAACAAATAAATAAATCCATCACTTCATATTTTCCATTTCCTTCCATCAATATCTTTGTGACAGGGTAGAAGAGGGCTCCAGCGATGACGCCAGAAGCAATAAGTCCTTTGTAGAGAGCGCCCATTATATTTTTCTCTTTTCCTAAACGAACAAACCAAGTACCGATGATGGATGCAAAGATTGCCATACCACCGATGACGAGGGGATAAATAACTGCATTTTCAAATCTAGTAAAAAGAAGAGAGCCGAGGAGCATAGTAGCTACTGAGGTGACAGCATAAGTTTCAAATAAATCTGCTGCCATACCTGCGCAGTCTCCCACATTGTCTCCCACATTGTCTGCGATAACTCCAGGATTTCTTGGGTCGTCTTCGGGGATTCCAGCTTCGAGTTTACCTACTAAATCTGCTCCGACATCGGCTGCTTTGGTAAAGATTCCTCCACCGAGTCTAGCGAAAACAGAAATGAGAGATGCTCCAAATCCGAGCCCGATGAGAGCAGTCACATCTTTGGTGATTGCATAAAAAGCTGTGACCCCAAGGAGAGCGAGGCCGACTACGAGAAGTCCGGTAACTGTTCCTCCTTGAAAAGCGAGAGACAGTGCTTCGTTGATTCCTTTTCTAGCAGCTTCAGTGGTTCGGACGTTGGCGCGGACAGAGACATTCATGCCGATATATCCAGCAAGAGCAGAGAAAACTGCTCCAACCAAGAAACCAAAAGCCATAGTCCAGCCTAGTTTTTCAACCATACCGATAATTAGAAAAAGAACCAAAGCTATAATGCCGATTGTTTTGTATTGTTTATTTAAATAAGCACTTGCACCGTCTTGGATAGCTTTGGCTATCTCTTGCATGCGAGCATTGCCTGGGCTTTTCTTTAAGATAGATTTTGCTAAAAACAAACCATAAAAAATAGCTACAAAAGAACTTACGATTGCAAACAATAAAAATGAATTCATAAATGATTTTTAACGAACATTGTGAGTATAAAAATCTTTACCCCGTTAAATATAAAATCTTTAGATTTTTAATTTTGCTTTGCAAAATTTATTTAATGGGGTTAGTAAAATATATTCGCTATGCTCATTATTGTTACTAATAATTTTTATTCTTCTTTGACCTCTACTTTTTCTCCATCAGTGCTGGCTACTTCTTTGCCATCACCTTTGATATCTATTCTCCATCCTGTCAATTTTGCAGCGAGACGAACATTTTGTCCACCCTTGCCGATAGCGAGAGAGAGCTGGTCATTGCCTACTTCTACTGTCGCTTTGTGTTCTTTTTCATCTATTTCAATTGAAACAACTTTGGCCGGAGAAAGAGAATTTGATACAAAGACTTTTGGGTCTTCGGACCAAGGAATTATATCTATTTTTTCACCTGAAAGTTCTCCAGTAATAGTATTTACTCTGGTTCCTTTTTGTCCAACACAAGAACCCACCGCATCGATGTGTTCATCGTTTGAAAAAACGGCTATCTTTGAACGAGCGCCCGCTTCGCGAGCGACTGATTTTATTTCCACAACTTCGCTCTCTATCTCAGGAGCTTCCATTGCAAAAAGTTTCTCTATAAATTTTGGATGAGTGCGTGAAAGACGCAAGTTTATTCCTCTTGGTGTGTCTTCTACGCTGTAGAGATATGCGCGGATACGCTGACTGCGTTGCCAATATTCTCCTGGAATTTGTTCTTCGGCAGGGAGGATACCGGTAGCTCTGTTGAAATCAACATAAATATTTCCGCGTTCTACTTTTTGTACGATTCCAGAAATAATTTCGCCTTCTTTGGTTCCATATTCATCTATGATAGAAGTGCGTTCTGCTTCACGAATCTTTTGGATGATGACTTGCTTTGCAGTCTGAGCGGCGATGCGTCCATAATCGTCTTTGGCTTCAAGAGGAAAAATGATTTCATCATTGAGCTCTGCCCCCTTTTTTATTTTTTTTGCGTCTTCTAAAAGAATGTGATGTTCGGGGTTGAAGTGCACGCGTTCATCGCCATCATCTTTGATAGAGTATTCCACTTCTTTTATGTTTTTTTTGTGACCGACAGTTTCTTCTTCAACAGGTTCATCCATGATAGCGATACTTTCATCTACCACAATTTTTACCTGATAGAAATCTGTCGCACCGGTTTCCATATCAAATTTTGAACGGATTATTTGTCCTTTCTTGCCGTAATCTTTTTTGTAAGCGGCCGCCATGGCTTGTTCGATGGCTTCCAATATTTTTTCTTTTGGTATTTTTCTCTCTTCTTCTAGTTGCTCTAGTGCTGATTTGAATGTTTTTATATCTAACATAATGATTTTTAAGGAATGTAATGACTATAAAAATCATTACCCTGTGAAATGAAATCTTTCAGATTTCAGCTTTTTCGAAGAAAAAGTTATTTCACTGGGGTTGTAAACTTACAACCACTTCTCTTGTTAATTAATTTATAAACAAATTATTACCCTGTTAAATATGATTTGAGCCGATTTCGCAAAAACTGTTTTCCGTATGTTGTCTTTAGATATTCTTCACGATGCATTGCATCATGTTTATCTAAACAAGCTTCGGAATAAATCAGTTCTAATGGCCTTCGATCTTTTGTTGAACTAACTTGACCTTTGCAATGTTGCTCAAATCTAGATTTCAAATCATTCGTATATCCGACATATAGTTTTTTGTCTTTTTGGGACTTTAAAACATATATGTAGTAAAACTTTTTTATTTGATTTGAAATCATTTAACAGGGTTTAAAAAAATATAATCGCTTTGCTTCTTATTTTTTTAAAAATAAAAGCCCTGTTTCTGACAGGACTCATATATAAGGAGCATAGCACAAAGCTTGTTTTAATGCAATGGACTAGGTTTGACAAAAAGGGGAAAGTATTGCTAAGATGTGTATAACAAGGGTTCCTTAACAACTAACCCCCAAGTCCTATTGATTTTATTGTCTTTTGGGTCAATAAAGTTAAATGAAAGTTCTGGATGAACTTTCAACCTAAGATACAATAGAAAATATGGGCAAGAAAGGAGGTAGTTATGACTGAAAAGCATTGGGTGAATGAAGACCATTACCGCACCGTCTCAAGTGACGGCAAGACATCTTACCTCTTCAAGGACGACGGAGGATCCTTCTTCACCGATACGTGCGTGGAAGTCACAGACCATCACAGTGATGGGACGACCGATGCGTACGAACCCGACAACTCCCTTTTCAGCGATGGAAAGGGAGATCACAAGTAGTAGGCTTTCGGAAGATGGCCTACACATAAAGGTGGTTCATTCGTGAGCCACCTTTATTTTTATTAAACTTCAGAAGTTGTAAACATAAAGTTTTTTATTTTTTTGCCAATTAGGTAATCCTGTTTCTAAAATCTTATCAGGTTTTCTTTTTGAAAATTCAAAATCGCAAGAAACAACTCTTGAGCCAACTTTTAATTCTTTTTCAAATTTAGGAAGAAGTTTATCCATAGCTTCTGGAAAAAGATATAAAAAAATATGAGAAGCTTCAGAAATATTAGTTTTATAAAAATTTCCATATAAGATATAAATATTTTTTGAAGAATTTAACAGTTTTTTTATTTTTGCAAGCATAAATGGAAAAGGGGAAATTTCAACGCCAATACAGGAGATATTGGGATTTGATTTTAATGCTTCTAAAAGAACTCGCCCGTCTCCACACCCTAGGTCATAGAGAGTACTATCCTCTTTTAATTCTAGTGCTGAAACAATTTTATTTAAAACCTCTTTTCGTACAGGTACAAATGGTATTAGTGAAAAAAGTGGAGTGATAAGGAAAAGGAGGGCAGAAAGAAAAATTAAAAGCAACAGAAAGAGCAATAAGTAAGATAAAATTATCATAAAAGCATAATAACATATTTTTGTTTGTTTCTAACGAGAAATCCAGGTATTTGTCGGAATACCAGATTGTAATATTATACCTTTCATTGTTCTTGGCTTAATAGACAAACTACCGTGCCTGGGAACACAAACTTGTTTCATGATTTTATTTATATGACCCACATAATAGTAGTGACTTCCTTTTATATAATTTAAACGAAAGTTGTGTTCTTTTAGAAAAGTTTCTACATCTCTAAATGTCCAATTGAGAATACCTCTTGGCATATGTTGTTATATATTAACGACTCCATAATATCGTATTTCATCATATGGAGATTTGATAGGCTTCTTGCTCTCTATCAATTTTTTCCAAAGCTTTTCGTATTCTTCGTCTGCTTTTTGATTTAAAGGTGAAACTCGAGAACCTTTTATTTTAGCTTGAGATTCTACATAACCTTGAATAGCTTCCAATAGATTATTTTGTGCGACATAAGCATCATCGGAAGATTCTACAATATTAAATTCCAGAGCCACAGCATACCATGTGTCTTTTTCTCTAAAAACTATAGTTCTAACTGAGCCTTTTTGTATTGTATTCATACAATGACATGGTACCACATAAATATTTTAAATGCTAAATATGCTTGTTCAAATACAAAAATTACCCCCAAACCCCATATTTTGCTGGTTTTAAAGGTTATCCCCCACACCTTTCGTTTTATACCCTTAAATCATATAATGGCTGTTATGTATTACATGTATGTTCTAAAAAGTCTTAAAGATGAGAAATTATATATTGGTTCTACTGATGATTTAAGGCGAAGACTTTCGGAACACAACAAGGGACTTAATCGTTCAACTAAAGCAAGACGTCCATTTGAACTTCGTTACTATGAGGCTTGTGCTGACGAACGTGATGCTAGAACAAGGGAATATAATTTAAAAAAAGATGGAAAAGCGCTTGGGCAACTTAAACGAAGAATCTCCGAAAGTCTTAAATAAAACAAAAGGTGTGGGGGTTATTCACAGGATGTTCACAGTTCACTTGCCTTGCTTTTTGAGTTTATTTGTGGTATACTTTAGGTGATAGAGTAGCTCTTCGACAACTTTTCACTAAACAAACAATAAACAAAAATGACATTCAAAGGAGGATGCCATGAAAGTTGTTCCGACCACTGCTTGGCTAACAGTAAATAGATCCTGCAATTTTCGTTGTAGCTGGTGTTACGCAAAAAGTGATGTATTTGACAACAAAGATACATTAACAATGGAGCTCGCATTAAGACTCCTGACAATTATTAAAGAAATGGGAATCAGTCACATTACATTGATTGGTGGTGAGCCCACGCTTTGGAAATATTTAATGGATTTTAATACCAATTGTCGTGAAATGGGTATTAAATCCTCGTTGGTAACAAATGCTTATCGTTTTGGTGATGATAATTTTTGGAGTCAGTATATCAAAAACCCGAACGACAAAGTAAGTGTTTCCCTTAAGGCTTTTGATAATAAGTCAGCAATGGAATTTGTCGGAATAAATAACTTTGAATTAATGACAACTGGAATAAAGAGAGCCATTTCCGAGTTTAATAGTGGGGTTTCTTTTCTTTGTAATTCATTTGCTAATGGTAACCTAATGTCATTGGCGAGAGTTGCTCACGAATGTGGAGCTCGTAGCATAGCTATTAGTCCGTGCACACCATCTTTTTCCAAAGAAGGTGTCGATATTGTGGGGATGCTTGAATCAGGAGAATTAGTTGCAAGTTTCACCTCTGAATACGAAGAGATGAGTAATCTTTTTGGAAATAGATTAACTTTTGCAATAAAAACTCCGCTATGTATTTGGCCGCGGAATTTTATTGAAAAGCTGATAACAAGAAAACAGCTACGAGCAACATGCCAACTCCAACATCGATCAGGGATTATATTTGATCCAAAGGGTCAAGTGTCAGCTTGTAATAGTTTAGCCAATTTTCCGATTGGAATAATTGACAAAAACTACAATAATGCTGAATCCCTGATTCAAATTTTGAATAGTGATAATGTGGTTAGAGTTTATAATCACATTAATTCTTATCCTTCGGAAGTCTGTATTAATTGCCCCGACAACTCAATTTGTCGTGGCGGTTGTCCTTTAATGTGGTCAGTCTATGACCCTAAAAAACATATTCCAGGTTGGAATATGGGAGAAAAACAGAAAGGAGGTGATAAAAATGGACAAGCTGCTGGAGCTCATCTCGGTAACCGGGATTGAGAGATCCGACGTGGGTCGCGAGTTGTTTTTGTATTCAGGAGACTGTGATTGTTCTCCTGATACAGATGACTGCTCAAACCCCAACGACTGCGACTGCGACTGCGCGCCGTAAGTAGAATCGTCCCCCATAACAACTTATCGTTATGGGGGACATTTATATAAAATGAATAAAATAAAATTTTCAATTAAATATTCAAAAGAACTTGAGATTCAACGGGTTTTGTCTACTAAGAAAAAACTTAAATGGTATTTTGATAATGGTTATAATTTAAACAATTCGGCTTTACCTAAATATATAAGCATAAAAGAATTGGATAAAGCTCCCAAGGGTGAGCTAATTAAATACATAAATGAAGAATATACTCCAAAGCTTTTTCAATTAAACAAAAAAGAAATCAGTTTTCTTTTACCAGATTACTTGAATAAATTAGAAGATTATTTTTCTAAAATAAACGTAAAACCAATTTTAAACATAAGAATCATACTCACAAAATACGGAACTGCTGGAAGTTATATTGTTCCAAATATTATTGTGATTAATGTTTCAAATTTTTTTAGTATTGGATTAATAAGAAATATTTTACATGAAATAATTCATTTGCATATTCAAGATTTAATAAATAAATATGAAATAAAACAATGGGAGAAAGAAATAATCGTCGATAGTGTTTTTGAAAAGTTTTCAGCTTCTCTTTTTAAGAGACAAAATTATCCAATAAATGCATTTGAAATTCAAAAAATCTTTAATGAAAGTTATCCAAATATTGAGTTAATTATTTCAAGAATTTTAAAAATAAGACTGTAAGTATATTCTCCTAAAAACTTAAAAAATCAAGGTTTTTCAGGCTTTTCCGCCAGCTATACACACTTTGCTTGACTTGCTTTTTGAGTTTGTTTGTGGTATATTTACCCCAAAGAAGCACAGTTCTCTGACTTTTCAATATTCACTAAACGAACACAACACAAATTCATCCGAAGGAGGATGCCATGCGCAAATTCGTAATGTATTTTCTTGTCGCAGTATTTCTGTGCTCGGCATTCTCTCTGAGTGCCGACAGACGACGTCCCGCGCGTAGCGGAATGCAACCGACATTTCTCACCAAGCAGACTTCTCTGTCTGTGGTGGGACCCAACGAGAAAGGGGAATACAGTGCGCCTTTTGTGGCCTGGTTCCCGGTTTCAAATGGAACAACGGTAAGTAGTTATACCGTGGATGTTAATGGTAACAAAACTCCAATTGTGGGCGCGTCTTTCACTGTCACCGCGGAAAATGCCGATCACGGTTGGGCAATGCAACTCTGGGGACCTTTTACTGGCGGATATGCGCCAATTCCCACGAGTAGTGGTATTGTTGCTTTCCGCGTGGAATTCACGGGAAATTTCCAGACTTACAGTGTCAACGCAAGGGTTCCGGATGGAACACGTGCTACTGCTGTGGTAGATGTCTACCCCGACGGGAAGCTCTTCCTCAAGCAGTCTTACGCTGTTCTTCCGGTCGCTAGCCTCAACGGTCGAGGCCATCCTGTGGTAAATGGTTGGATCACTCCGACTCAGTATTATACTGGATCGGATGTGGTTGTTGCTGTTTGCTCCGGATTTCCGGACTCGCAGTGTCAGACCCAGGTGGTCGACATTCCGGCTCCTCAGACCAACGCAGGAAAAACGTTTAGTTTCGAATAAGAAGTCAAACTCGAATCGGTAAAACGATTCATAACTTGCCCCGCACTTGTGCGGGGCTTTTTTATTTGTAAACATTTTGTGTTGATAACTTTCTTCACTTACTTTTTATTTTGCTGTATAATTAAAATCTATGAAATCTATTATAAAAGGCAGATTTTTATTATTAATTTTTGTTTTATCATTTTTATCATTATTTGGTTTCTCTAGTCAGGCTCAGGCATTGACCATGGCACCAGATTTTAGTGTGACTTCTTTTACTTTATCTGCAGATCAAAACACTATTACTTTTACAGCAGATGGAAATTCTGGATATTTATATTCTAGTTGTGGTGCTGATGTTTTAGAGCCTCATTATGAAGGTGGTCCTTATACTTATACTCCTTATGCTATGTCTAGCGGAACTATTTCTGCAGGTTCTGTCTCAGGGACAATATCTTCTGGGGAAATTGCAAAGTTAACTAATGGACAAACGGGCACACCTTGCGATGACCCAGCCAGGTCTTCCCCAACAGGCAATGTTGTTCCCGGTACTCCAGGAACTTTTACAGTAACAAACAAAACCCTTAATGTTTCTAGTTTGGCCAATGGTTCATACACTCTTTCTGTTTCACTTTGTGCGACTGCCGGAGTATGTAGTGTTGCTACTAGGGCTTTTACTATAAATAATAGAGTAACTAGTTTTAATGTTACAGCAACTGCCGGTACTGGTGGTTCCGTTTCTTCTCCTTGTTCTGTGGCGAGCGGAAATACTTCCGCAACATGTAGTAATATTAATGCTTTGTCTGGGTATTCTTTAACTCAAGCTGTAGAATTTACTCCTTCTAATTGTGCCACTGGGGGCTCTTTTTCTGGAAATGCATATACTACAGGAAATGTTAATGTTAATAATTGTAATGTAAAATTTAACTTTGCTCCTGTAGGCACAGTTTCCGGCTATCATGACGGAGCTTCAGGCACAGTTGCTTCTACTTCCTGTAACGCAAATGGCTGGGCAGCTTTTTCAACACTACCAGGAACAGACTTAACAATAGGAATAATAAGTGATGGGGTAGCAGTGTACTATGGTCCTGCTGGGGAGTATAGAGGAGACCTGACAGGACAGTGCACAAGTGGAACTTGTGCATATAATGTGGACTTGAGTAGTCGTATTTCTTCTGGAGTAAATCACTCAATCACTGTTCAAGCTCAAAATCCTAATACTTCGGCTTGGGTGACTCTAGGTGGAAGTCCAAAGACATTAAATTGTACAGCAGTACCTCCACCACCTTGTGGAAATGGTGCCAATAATCCTCCAACTTGTACTACCTGTACTTCACCCCTTGTTTGGAACGGTAGCTCGTGTGTAGCACCTTCAACCGATGCTTGTGGTACTTATAGCGGTATTACCCCTAGACTCACTGAACCAACCACAAATCCTACTGCATGTAACCCAGGCACATATGCAAACTCTCCAGCGGACACCGCTACTCTCGGTGCTCAAGCTTGGAATTGGTCTTGTGGCACGGTCACTTCCTGTTCTGCTCCCAAATATGGCTGTAGAGTAACGACTGACTCAAATTATAGTCTTCCTCAATATGGACCAACTGGACCAAACAACAATTATGGTTGCGCTGGTACTTGTGCAAACGGGGGAACAGATTATTCTACCTGTACACCTCCAGTTGGTATGTCTGGAACCTTGACCACTCCTAGCTGTACGATTGCTTCCGGGTCCAGCACTTGTACCACGACTGTCTCTTGGACAGTAACTAATCCTGTAGTAGTCGGCGGCTCTTCAGTCACTTCTTCATATCCTAGTGCTGGTACAGTCGTCGCTCCTCCAGTCAGTACTGGAACTGCAGATTCAGGTACAAAAACAGGTGTAACTATTCCATATAGTTCCAGGACTTTCTATCTTTACAACAACAATGTTCAATTAAATACAGGCACAGCTAACGCTACCTGCGCTACAGGTTCAGCCTGGAACGGAACCATCTGTTATACAGCACCCGCTCTTCCTGATTTGACAGCCGCTTCTACTACTCCTTCTACTGCTGTAAAAAATGAAGCCAAAACTTTTTCTTCAATCGTTACAAACATTGGAGCTGCAGATACTGGTGCATCTTTCTCAAACTTCTTTCAAGTGTGTAATGTAGGAGGAGGATGTGCAACTCCAACAGATCTAGCTCCTACTACCATGACAGCTTTGGCTGGTGGAGCGACCGGTACGGCCACCAAAGATTACACCTTTACCTCTGTCGGAACATTTTCTGTTCGAGCTTGTGCAGACAAGACAAACTCTGCTTCTCTTGGTGTAATTAACGAAGGGACCATGGAAGGCAACAACTGTGGAAATTGGGCTAATGTTACTGTTTCCGATACCCCAACTCCACCTTCCAATGAAGCCCCCGTCATCACCATCTGGGCTACTCCAACTTCTGGTACCGTGAATATTGTCAAACCTACTATTCTCTGGAGTGTCGACAATGATCCGACATCTTGTGCGGCAAGTGAAGACTGGTTAGGTAGTCGAAATTACAGTGGAGCTCAAACTCAAGAACCAGCCTTAAATCAAATTAAAACTTACCGTTACACATTAATCTGCTCCAATGCTTATGGTAGTGATGAAGCTACTGCTACGGTCGCAGTGTCTGGAACTGCCTCTGGAGTAAGTATTAGTGTAAATCCTACCTCCATCTATGCTGGAGATTCAGCCACTCTCACTTGGTCAGGCGCAGGAGCTTGTACTTATAACTTTGATACTGGTTCTAATATTGTAACTCCAAATACGACCACTACTTACACTCTTACTTGTGATGGTGTATCTTCTAGTGCTACATTGATAGTGAAGAAGAAACCGATATTTATTGAGGATTAGAAGTAAATAAAAAAAGTTTTTACAAAAAATCCCCACCACAATTAACATTGGTGGGGATTTTTTGGTATACTATATGTAATGCAAATAAACGAAGAACAGCTAAAGAAGTCTATTTTAGAATCTGGTCTCGTCTCTAAAACAGATTTTGAAGAAGCGCTAAAAAAAGCTGAAGAAAAAAAACAAAAAGTTGGAAATATTTTAATTTCTGAAGGAAAAATATCAGAAACAGACCTAAAACAAATGGAAGCTTTTGTTTTGGGTATTCCTTTCATTAATCTAAATAATGAAAAGATAGATGCCGCTGTTCTTTCATTGATTCCTGAGCCAATCGCCCGAAATGACAATATTGTCGCTTACAAAAAGACAGACAACAGTCTAGAAGTGGCAATGCTCGATGTGGATGATTTGCCAGTTATTGATTTTATAAAAAAACGTTCTGGTTTAAAAATTTTACCTCGTTTGACAGATACTTCTTCCATCAAATCTGTGCTCGTCCAATATCGCCAGAGCCTAAAGGCGGAATTTCAAGATATCATTAAAAAAGAATCCGATTCGTTGGGGGATTCAATCGACGAAGAGGGAGATAAGCCTCACGAAAAATCGGAAAATGAATTGAAAGAAATGGCAGAAGATTTGCCAGTGGTAAAGATAGTAGATTCTCTTGTCTTTCATGCTATTTTACAAAATGCTTCAGACATCCATATCGAGCCAGGGGAGAAAAACCTCACCGTGCGTTACCGTATCGACGGTATCTTGCACGATGCGATGGTGCTCGATAAAAATGCTGGTCTTGGTATCACTGCGCGTATAAAAGTTTTGACCAATTTAAAACTTGATGAAAAAAGATTGCCCCAAGATGGTAGATTTAAAATAGAACAAAATGGAGAAAAGATTTCTTTTCGTGTTTCCACCTTGCCTACTTTCTTTGGAGAAAAAACAGTTATCAGAATCTTGAAAGAAAATTCTCACGGTTTTTCTTTGGAGACCCTTGGTTTTCACGGAGAAGGACTTGAGCTTATACATAACTCAATGAAATTAAAAACAGGTATGGTGCTTGCTACTGGTCCGACTGGAAGTGGAAAGACAACGACCCTTTATACCATGTTAGATATTTTAAATAGACCTGAAGTAAATATTTCTACCGTTGAAGATCCGATAGAATATCAAATGCCGAGAGTAAACCAGACTCAAGTTAAACCAGAAATTGGATTAACTTTTGCCAATGGACTTCGTTCTCTCCTCCGACAAGATCCAGATATCGTGATGGTGGGGGAGATTCGTGACGGAGAGACGGCAGGTCTCGCCATTAATGCTTCTCTCACAGGGCACTTGGTATTGTCTACTATCCATACCAACTCAGCCGCAGGTGCCATCCCTAGACTTATAGATATGGGAGTAGAGCCTTTTCTTATTACCGCTACCGTCAAGACAATCATTGCCCAGAGGCTCGTTCGTCGTCTTACTGAAAAAAAAGAAAAATATTTTTTATCATCAGCTGAGATAAAAAATCTTGGAAAAATTGTAGACATAGACAGAGTGCTTACTTTCTTAAAAACAGAAAAAATAATATCAGATGACAGTACAATTGAAAAAATTCCGTTTTATAAAGCGATAAAAAATGGTGAATTTGAAGATGGGTATTCCGGTCGCATAGGTATGCATGAAGTATTAAAGGTAACATCATCTATTAGAGAAATGATTTTAAAAGGAAGTTCTCAGGACGAGGTAGAGGCACAGGCTAAAAAAGAAGGGATGCTCACCATGCTCGAAGATGGAGTATTTCAATCCGTTTTAGGGGTGACGACACTAGAAGAAGTGTTTCGTGTGGTTTCTGAATAAAATTAATATGCTTTTTTTATACAAAGCAAAATCAAAAACAGGAGAGATAACTGAGGGGGAGCAAGAATCCCTTGATCGTTTTTCTTTAAATAAAGATCTCAAATCTCGTGGATTTACTCCTTTGTCGATTGTTGAAAAAAATAAAACTTTTGGTGGTAATTTTTCTATAAATTTTTCTAATATTTTTTCAAAAGTAAAGATTTCTGAACAAATTATTTTTACTAAAAATTTGAGCGGAATGATAAAAGCAGGTCTTTCCCTCAGTCGCGCTTTGTCAGTTTTGAGAAAACAAACAAAAAACCAGAAACTAAATGATATATTTTTATCTATTTCAAATGACATAAATGCAGGGGCGACTTTTTCTTCTGCTTTAGCAAAGTTTCCCGAAGTTTTTTCCAAATTATTTATATCGATGGTCAGAGCTGGTGAAGAGTCTGGAAATCTAGCTGGTTCCTTGTCTGATATAGCTTTAAACT
Organism: uncultured Candidatus Saccharibacteria bacterium; assembly: GCA_964484005.1. Classification (GTDB taxonomy): domain Bacteria; phylum Patescibacteriota; class Minisyncoccia; order Phycocordibacterales; family UBA9973; genus UBA9973. Next base: position 50,745 of record CAZADR010000002.1, read on the forward strand.
TAGAAAAAGCAAACTCTTTAACAAAAAAAATAAAAGGAGCACTCATCTATCCAGGGGTCATAATGTCTGCTATGGTGGTCATCGGAGTTTTGATGTTTGCTTTTGTGGTTCCTACCTTGGCAAATACTTTCAAAGAGCTCGGTGTCACACTGCCTCTCTCTACCAGAGCCCTTATCTTTTTCGGTAACTTTTTTTCCAATCATCTCATTTTGACTTTTGCGATTATCTTATCTATTGCCTTTGGTTTCTTTATGCTTTTTCGTTCAAAATTTATGGCAAAATATATCGATTTTGTACTTATGAAAATTCCAGTTATCGGAACCATGGCGAGAGAGTTAAATACTGCTCGTACAGCGAGAACCATCTCATCTCTTTTGTTGTCTGGGGTTTCTATTACTCGTGCAGTGGAAATCACCGAGGATGTCGTACAAAATATTTACTATAAAAAAGTTTTAAAGGAAGCTAGAATAGCGATAGAAAAAGGAGCTCCGTTTTCTGAAGCTTTTGAGAAAAATACCAATCTTTACCCAGTGATGATGTCTGAGATGGTTCAGGTTGGAGAGGAGACAGGGAAACTTTCCGACATGTTGCTCCAAATTGCTCTTTTTTACGAAGAGGAAATTGAAAATAAAACAAGAAATCTTTCGACCATTATCGAACCAATATTGATGATATTTATTGGTTCAGGTGTTGGGTTTTTTGCCATCTCCATGATTTCTCCACTTTATTCAATATTAGGAAGCATTGGTTAATAATGAAAAATTTTTATCAAAAAGGAATAACTATTTTTGAATTATTGATAGTTTTTGCTATTTTAGGAGCCATCTTAGCTGTTACTATTCCACAATTTTCAAAAATTAGAGAATTACAAGTTGTAAAATCAGCCGTGCAAGAGGTTTTGTCATCTATTGATAGGGCTAGGTCAGACTCTCTTTCTTCCTTAGATTCTTCCGAATATGGTGTGCATTTAGAGTCCGATAAGATTATAATTTTTAAAGGAATGATTTTTTCTGAAGGAGCAGGCGATAATGAAATCATAAGTATCACTTCTCCCGCGACAGTCTCCAATGTTACTTTTGGTGGGGTCAGCGCTTCTTCTGGAGATGTTTATTTCAATCGTCTTTCGGGTTCACCTAGCAAGACAGGAACTATCACTATTTCTTCTCCAAATTATTCAAAAATAATAACAATCTTAGCTACGGGTGTCGCAAGTGTGAATTAAATTATGAGATTTTTTCTAAAAAATAAAAAAAGTGGCTTTACCCCCACACCTTTTGGAAAAAAAGGTGTGAGCCTACAAAGTAGGCGGGGGTTTATGGCAGTTGAGATATTGGTGGCTGTGTCAATCATCACAGCTTCTGTTTTAGCCATGATGGCAGTCTCTCAAAAATCAGTTTTTATTTCTAGGCAGTCTTTTCATTCTGCACAAGCAGCATTCTTGTTAGAAGAGGGAGCAGAGGCAATCAGAATATTTAGAGATGATGCATGGACCAATATTTCTAGTCTTACTCCATCCACAGATTATTATCCAACTTTTTCTGGTGGGACATGGGTTTTGAGTAGTACACCAAACACAGTTGGTATTTTTACTCGTACTGTCAGTATCGCCAGCGTAAATCGCGACGATACCTCAAAAGATATTTCAGAAGTGGGCACAGATGATATAGACACTAAGCTGATCACTGTTACAGTATCTTGGCCGGAGGGAGGGGTGACGGTCACTAAAACATTACAGTTTTACATAATGAATATTTTCTCATAAGAATATGAAAAAATTTTTTAAAAACAAAAAAAGAAAACAGGGCTACGCCATCTTAGAACTTCTTTTTTATATTACACTTTTTTCTATCCTTTCATTTGTATTAATCAATGCAATGATAATAATGTCTAAATCTTTTAAACAAACTGTTATCCAGACCGAGTTGATGCAGACGGGAAATCTTCTAGAAAGAATAAGTAGAGAGATAAGGGGGGCTTATGGAATAAACACTATCAGTGTAAATAGTTTGATATTGAATACCAAAGATGATGCTGATGTAAATAAAACAGTACAGTTTTTAATTTCAGGTTCAGATTTGCAATTTTTAGAAAATGGAGTTTTGGTGGGCAACTTAAATACGCCAGATTTGCAGGTTATCGCACTTTCTTTTACGGATATAACCACCGCACAGGGCAAAGCAATCAAGGTATTTTTAACTGTAAAATCTGTAAATGATACTTCGGGTCGCACAGAAGATTTCTATAACACAGTTGTATTGCGGGGTGGTTATTAAATTATATTTTATAAATGAAAAAACAAAAAGAAAGAAAAATAAATAAACAAAAAGGAGCAGCTATGTTGATATCAGTAGTATTTTTTCTTTTTATTTCTCTGGCGATAGTTTCTGGACTCGTTTCTCCGGCGGTGAGAGAATTTAAAATTTCGAGTGACTTGATAAGGTCTCGCCAAAGCTTGTTTTTATCTGAGTCAGGAATAGAGGATGCATATTTTAGATTAAAAACAGCGAAACCAATCGCTTCTATTACTTATTTAACCCTTGGAGGAAATACTGCCACTACTACCATAACTGACTCTGGTTATAATGAAAAAACAATCAATACATTAGGAGATGTTTCTTCTAGGCAAAGAGTAAATAAAGTAGTGCTTTCTACTGGTACAGGAGTTTCTTTTAGTTATGGGGTGCAGGCGGGACTCGGGGGTTTTACTATTGGTAATGCGACAATAAATGGAAATGTTTATTCAAATGGAACAATAGAAGGGGCGAATGGCGCGATCATAACTGGCTCTGCTTTTTCTGCAGGAGCTTCTGGGCTTATAGATAATATCGATGTCGGCCAGTCGGGAACAGGAGATGCCAGAGCCCACGTTGTTACAAATTCTAACATTACAGGCAATCTATATTGTCAAAGTGGAACAGGGAACAATAAAGCATGTGACACATCACAAGCAGATCCTGCCACCACCAGTATGCCGATTACGGAAGCCATGTTTGATAAATGGAAAGCCGACGCAGAATTGGGTGGAATTATAACTGGAGATTTGACCATATCAACACCTTCGATTCTCGGTCCTAAAAAAATTACAGGCAATTTAGCCATAAATAGTGACGTTGTTATTTCTGGTACTCTTTATGTAGTAGGAAACATCACTACAAACAATGGAGCCCAGGTTTCTTTGGATAGTTCTTATGGCCCTACAGGCGGTATCATAGTGACCGATGGGCGTGTCACTCTTTCTAATAATGTAAATTTTGCTGGTTCTGGAAGTGAGGGTTCTTATGTTCTGTTAGCTACGACGAGCCCTTGTCCATCTGGATGCTCTGGTTTAAATGCTTTGGAGATTTTAAATAATGTGGGGGCCATCCTAGTAAGTGCGCAATACGGCACAGTGCACTTGAACAACAATGTTGCCTTAAATGAAGTGGTAGGTAATAGAATAATTGTAGATAACAGTGCTGAAGTTACCTATGTTTCTGGTTTGGCTAGCACTCTTTTTACCTCTGGGCCTTCTGGTGGATGGAGCATAAAGTCTTGGAAAGAGGTCAAATGAGTTGTGTTATACTGAATTGATATGCAAAAGAAGAAAATAATAATCGGAAATTGGAAAATGAATCCGCTTACATTAAAAGAGGCGGAAAAATTATTTATTAATATAGCAAAAAATATTTCTGCTATTAAAAAAACAGAAATTGTAATTTGTCCTCCTTTTTTGTATTTAGAAAAACTAAAAAAATTATCTAAGAAAATAATACTAGGAGCTCAGGATGGATTTTGGGGAGATGTGGGTGCTTTTACTGGAGAAGTTTCAAGTTCAATGCTTTACGAGGTGGGAGCTAGGTATGTGATATTGGGGCATTCAGAAAGGCGAGCTCTCGGAGAAAATAACGAGGTTATCAATAAAAAAATAAAGTCTTCTCTCGGAGTAGGCCTTCGTCCTGTTTTATGTGTGGGTGAAAATGTTCGAGATGCTGACCATGGTTATTTTAATTTTGTTAAAACTCAACTAGAAGAATGCTTGGCGGGTATTCAAAGAGCTAGTATTTCAAAAATAATAATTGCGTATGAACCAGTCTGGGCTATCTCTACTACCAAAGACCGCAAAGATGCGACTCCCGAGGATTCAAAAGAAATGGTTATTTTTATTCGTAAAGTTCTTTCAGATAAATTTGGGCCTGAAGTTTCTAATATGAGAATAATATATGGAGGTTCTGTAAATACAAAAGACGCTCTTGGTTTTTTGAAAGAAGGAGGTGTAGATGGTTTGCTTCCAGGTCGTAGCTCTTTAGATGCAAAAAAGTTTTCAGAAATTGTAAAAATATGCGAAACATTAAATCAGTAACATCTATTAGTAAAAACTTAAAAGGTAAGACGGTGTTAGTTCGGGTAGATTTTAATGTTCCTATTAAAAATGGAAAGGTGGAGGATGATTTTAGGATAGTTAAAGCATTGCCGACTATTAATTTTCTACAAAAAAAGGGTGCAAAAATAATCTTATTTACTCATTTAGGTGAAGATGGTAGTGCTAGTCTGGAACCTGTAATAAAACACTTTTTTAGAATTTCAAAGTTATCAAAAAAAGATGTATCTTTTTTTGATAATATAAGAAAGTTTGGAGGAGAAATGAAAGATGATCAAGCTTTTGCAAAAAAGATTGCAAAAATGGGAGATTTTTATGTGAACGAAGGATTTTCAGTTTCTCACAGGAAACATGCTTCGATAATCTCTGTTCCCAAATACTTGCCTAGTTTTGCTGGTTTTCAATTTGAAAAAGAAATAAAAAATTTGTCTCATGCCTTAAATAAAACTCAACATCCATTTTTATTTATTTTGGGAGGCATAAAGTTTTCTACTAAGATGCCTTTAATTAAAAAATATTTAAAATTAGCAGACAGTGTTTTTGTCGGAGGAGCCTTGGCAAACGATTTTCTAAAAGCCAAGGGTTTTGAAGTCGGTAAATCTGTTTTGAGTATTGAGAATTACAACTTAAAAGAGATTATAAAAAATAAAAAATTAATATTACCTGATGATGTATTTGTAAAATCTGGCAATAGGTTGATAAACAGAAAAGTAAATGAGATAGAAAAAAATGAAGAAATTTTAGATGTTGGAAATAAAACTGTAAAAAGATTGATATCTTTAATATCAAAATCAAAAATTATTCTTTGGAATGGACCACTGGGTAAATACGAGGCTGGTGGAGCAGTTTCTACTAAAAAAATATTAAAGACGATTGCTTCTGCGAGAGTAGAAAGTATAATCGGCGGGGGAGACACGGTGGCTATGATTTCTAAAATGAAGATGGAAAAAAAGTTTTCTTTTGTTTCTACTGGTGGTGGAGCTACCTTGGACTTTCTGGTTGATGGCACTCTTCCAGGCATTAAAGCTTTGGAATAGTTTTATTTTTTAATCTTTTTGACACAAATACATTTTTAATGTATGGTGTGGTGGGTTAACTGTTCACCAAAATACCAACTGCGAAAACCGAAAGGAGAAAACGCATGGACAAGCAAACAGGGAAACTCATCGCCCGCATAGCCGAGAATTTACCAGAAATGAGTGGAGTGGCTATGCAAGATTGGATAGATGACCCACTAGGGCTTCAAAAGTTTCTTTTGGGTCTTAAGTCCAAAAACACCAAGGTTACTCTTATCCAAAAAGCTAGTGAGGACACTGATCTTACTGATCTTCTTGGACTCAGTAAAAAGAGCCACCTTGATTTCATGATTAATATAGATCGCGCATCTCTTAGGTTGAGCTATCCTAGAAGTAAGAAAAGACTCCTGAATCCTGAACTTGAGTTCCTTGGCCCCAGGGAATACAATCTTCAAAAAGAGGTGAAGCCCTGGTTCCATCTTAAGCAGGAAAATACAGCGGTCCCGGGGCATGAAATCTACTCCAGGTTACAAATAGATGGTCTCTTGGGTCGCTCTCTTGGTTTGATTGACCTTGCGGCCATCTTGGCCAAAGGGAACGATGTTCATCACGAGCTTTATCGGGAGATAGCAGTGTTTGCCTGGAAGTCAGCAATCGAAGATCGGTTGGGTCGCAGATATGCGCCTGGTCTTTTCTGGAGCGGAGAAAGGCTCATCATAGACTGGAGGATCTTTGATCATAGTTGGGGGGTGGGAAGCCCCGCGCTTATTTTTAAAGAGTAACATCAACACAATAGCCGGCACGAGAGATCTCGTGCCGGCTATTTAATTTTACAAAGCTCCTAAGATTTTTTTTAATACTTCTTTTTCTTCTCCATTTTCGTATGTCTTGGTGGGTAAGTTTGGAAAACGAATAGCATGATATCTAGGAATTAAGTGAATGTGAAAATGAGGTACTTCATTTCCAACCACAGATTCTTGGACATAATCACAACCCAGGGCTTTTTTGAGAGTTATCATCATCTTTTTTGTTAGTTTGAATATTTCTGAAATAGTCTCATCATCAGCTTCTTGCATCCAGACAATGTGCTTTTTGGGGATGATTATCAGGTGTCCATCTGAAACTGGTTTGATATCAAGAAAAACTAGAAATTTTTCGTCTTCATATATATTATCGCTAGGTATTTCTTTTTTTACAATTTTACAAAAAATACAATCGTCCATGCGAAAGATTATATCAAAATATGCTAAAATCTGCTATATGCAAAAATACGGTGAGTTATTGGGTGCACTTCTGAAAAAGAGGGGAATCACAGATTCGGAAGAAGCTGATATTTTTTTGAACCCAGACTATGAAAAGGGTTTACACGACCCTTTTTTAATGAGGGACATGGAAAAAGCCTGTGTGCGTATATTTGAGGCTATAGATGCCAAAGAAAAGATAGTAATTTATGCAGATTATGATTGTGATGGTATTCCGGGGGCTGTAATTTTAAATGATTTATTTAAATTATTGGAGTATAAAAATTATGAGGTTTATATTCCTCAAAGAAATAGTGAGGGTTATGGATTAAATCTTGAGGCAATAAAACAGTTTGCAGGTAGAGGTGTAAAACTTTTGATAACCATAGATTTGGGTATTACGGCGGTGGCTGAAGTAGCCCAGGCCGAAGTAGATGGAATAGATGTGATAATTACAGATCACCACATACCGCACGAAGTATTGCCTCGTGCTTATGCTATCTTAAATCCTAAAGTAGATGATTATCCAGAAAAGATGCTCTGTGGAGCAGGAGTGATGTTTAAACTCGTGCAAGGTTTTATAAAAAAATATGGAGAATATTTTAAGATTATAAATGGTAAAGAAAAGTGGATGCTAGACATGGCAGGACTCGCTACTTTGTCTGATATGGTTCCTCTAACTGGTGAAAATAGAGTGTTGGCATATTTTGGAATGAAGGTTTTACGAAAATCTCCTCGTCCTGGATTACAAAAACTTTTGGCCAAGATGAAAATTGATCAAAGGTATTTGTCGGAAGATGATATTGGTTTTATGGTTACCCCAAGGCTAAACGCTGCTTCACGCATGGATGATCCGATGCGTGCTTACGAACTTCTTTCTACAAGTGATGAGATAGAGGCAGACACTCTAGCGGAGCATCTGTCTAAAATAAATGATGAAAGGAAAACCATTGTGACGGGCATTATGCGAGAAGTAAATAAAAAATTTAGTGAAAATTCTGTGCATATGCAAAAAGAAGTAATTGTAATTGGAAATCCAAAATGGAAAGTAGGTATTTTGGGGTTGGTGGCAGGAAAAATTTCAGATGAATACAAAAAACCTGTTTTTGTTTGGGGAAAGGATGAAAATGATTTAATCAAAGGTTCTTGTCGGAGCGATGGTTCGGTTTCGGTAGTAGAATTAATGACTGAAACTAAAGATTCTTTTCTAGAGTTTGGTGGCCATGAATTGGCTGGAGGATTTACTGTTCATAATGAAAAGATTCATTTTCTAGAAGATGAGTTGTCTCTTTCTTTTCATAAAGTAAAAAGAGACAAAAAAGAAGTTGAAATAAATTATGATGTTAAATCAGACTTAAAGGTTGTAAACATGAAAAATTGGAAGGAAATAGAGAAAATGGCTCCTTTTGGCTTGGGTAATCCAAAGCCAGTTTTTCTTTTTGAAAATGTAAAAATAGAAAAAATAAAAAAATTTGGCAAAAATGGTTCCGGTGAACATTTGGAAATAACTTTTTCTGACATAAACAACAACAAAGCTACCGCTATTTCTTTCTTTTCAAATCATGAATCTTTTGATGTTCCAATTTTAGAAGATAAAAAAGTTAATTTGTTGGGAGTTTTTGATCTCTCTAGATTTAGGGGCAGGGCTGAGCTTCGATTGAGAATTGTTGGTATAATATAAACACAATGAAAGAAGTCGTAAAAATATATACAGATGGTGCGGCTCGGGGCAATCCTGGGAGGGCGGGTTGGGGTGCTGTTTTTTTAATGGGCAAAAAAGTTGTTGAGCTTGGTGGAAGGAGTGATCATGCTACCAACAATCAAATGGAACTTACGGGGCCTATTGAAGCCTTAAAACATCTTAAAAAACTTTCCCCTCCTCCTGGAGGAGGGGAAGTGACGATTGTGTCAGATTCTAAGTATGTCATTTTGGGAATAACAGAATGGATTTTTAATTGGCAAAAAAATAATTGGCGTAATGCTGCCAAGAAACCAGTCTTGAATCGTGAGCTTTGGGAAGAGCTGTACAAGCTTACAGAGGAATTGAAGCCTAAGTGGGAATATGTAAAAGGACACAATGGTGATAAATGGAACGAAAGAGCGGATGAGATAGCTACGAGTTTCGCTGATGGTACGGACATAGACTTAAAAAAATAAAAGTCTGTTATACTTCTCTCGTGCGTGATAAAGTTTTTTATATACTTTGTTTTGGTTTTTTATTAGGAGTGCTTTTGCGCTCTTTTGTTTTTGTAAATAATTATTATGTTATTTTGTTCGCCGTAATTTCCATTGCGGTTTTTTTGTTTTTTATTTTTGTTTCACGAAATAATTGGGGAATTTTGTTTTGTGTTTTATTTATTGCTTTTAGTTTTGGCATTTTTAGGTTTCACAGTGTTGATGCAGTCAACCCTACATTTTTTGAATCTAATGTTGGTAAAAAGGTTTCTTTGTTGGGACAAATAATAGATGAACCTAATATTAAAGAAAATAATCAACAGTTAACAGTATTTGTAACTTCTAGAGGTTGGACATCGGGCTCCCTTGATGTCCAACCTCTTTTCACAAAAGTTCTGGTTTCTGCTGGTTTTGATGATGACTATAAATATGGTGATGCTGTAAAAATTGAGGGTGTTTTAAAGAAACCAGAAAACTTTACAACTGACACAGGCAAAGAATTTGATTATATAAATTATTTACGAAAAGATGGAATATTATATGTGATGAGTTATCCCAAGATTGAGATTGTTTCTTCGGGTAACGGAAACAAATTACAAAGTATTTTGTTTTTGGCCAAAGAGAAATTTTTAGAAAAAATAAACTTCTCAATAAATTCACCAGAGAATTTATTGATGGGTGGTCTCATCCTTGGAGAAAAGTCTTCTTTTGGTGAGGAGCTTCGAGAAAGCTTTGTGAATACAGGGACGATACATATAGTAGCTCTTTCTGGTTATAACGTGACGATTATAGCTGAGTGGATTATGAAATTATTTTCTTTTTTACCTATAAATTTTGCAATTGGAACTGGAGTTTTTGCTATTATTTTATTTGTCCTAATGACAGGAGGGAGCTCTACTGCAATCAGGGCGGGGACTATGGCAATACTCGCACTGGTAGCTCGCGCGACCGGTAGAAATTATGATGTTGCGCGGGCGCTTATCCTCACTGCTCTTGTCATGGTCTTCATTAACCCATTTCTGTTGGTTTTTGATGTTTCTTTTCAGCTTTCTTTTATTGCGACAATAGCAGTGATATTTTTCGCTCCTAGAATTGAAAAATATTTTTTATGGGTACCAGACAAGTTTGGATTGAGAGATATCGTCTCTGTGACTAGTGCTGCTTATTTTTTTGTTTTTCCTTTTATTCTTTATAAAATGGGAAATTTTTCTCTAGTGGCACTCCCAGCAAATATTTTAGTGCTTCCTTTTATTCCTATTACTATGTTGCTTGGATTTTTGACTGGTTTCGTGGGGCTCTTTTCATACACCCTCGCGATACCCCTTGGTTATTTTTCTTATTTTTTATTACATTATGAGTTAGGTGTGATAGGTTTTTTAGCCGATATTCCTTTTGCTGTTTTTTCTTTTCCAAACTTTCCACTTTTTCTCGCACTTTTAACTTATGCCTATTTTATTTATAGACTGTTTGGTAGAAACATAAAGAGATTTTTTCAATTTGAAAAAGTTATTGAGCCTCTATAAAATTGTTTTCAACAACTTCCCAGTTTAGGTTTTCAAAAAATGCTTCAATATATTTTTTCTTTTCGGATGTAGGGTAATCATACACATAGGCGTGTTCCCACATATCTAGGGCCAGTATCCATTTTACGCCATTTAGTTGTCCCATGTGTTGTTCGTCTACCCAGATATGTAATATTTGCTCTCTTTTTTTATCATAAGCCAACACAGCCCAGCCTATTCCACGAGTCATGGCTAGTATCTTAAAAGCATCGAGCCACGCTTCGAAAGTACCACACTCTGTTTCTATGGCCTTTTTTAATTTTGAATTTTCAGGTAATTTTTTTGCCCCTTCTTCTAGTGATTTGAAATAATATTCATGATTTTTAACACCATTAAATTCGAAACCATATCTTCTATGCAACTCTCCAATGACATACATATTCTTTTCTGGTTCGAGCATATACTCTTCTAATTTTTCAAATATCAAATTTGCATTTTTTACATATCCAGCGTAAAGCTTTAAATGTTCTTCGATATTTTTTTCAGATATCCCTTTTAGTGGACCAATATTAAATTTTACTTCTTCAAATTTTTTCATAATTTTTTATTTTTCCTAGGCATTCTGCCAAGGATAGGTTAATTTATATGTTAACATTATAACATGCCCGCACAAAGCAGAAAGTATGGCCTTTTGTTATTTACATTTTTGCTGTTATTGGTAAATATTTTTCTTTTTCTTTTAGACTGGGAAAACTCTCATCGACAGCTTACTTTTGCCGTACTGGATGTCGGCCAGGGTGACGCTCTTTTCATAGAATCTCCCACTGGAATACAAGTATTGTTTGATGCTGGGCCTGCTCGAAAGGTTTTAGGTCCACTCATGAGGGTGATGTCTCCTTTTGATAGAACCATAGACGCAGTATTTATTACTAATCCAGACGCAGATCACATCGGTGGATTTTTGGATGTATTAAAAAATTATAAAGTGGGGATGGTTCTCGAACCTGGAACTTTGACTGACACTAAGACATATCAAAATTTAAAAAAAGAAATTAATATTAAAAATATTCCGAATATTTTAGCTAAAAAAGGCATGAGGTTGGATATGGGAGGTGGTGTATTTATAGATATTTTATTTCCAGACAGGGATGTGTCTTTGTGGTCTACTAATGACGGTTCTCTTGTGGCGCGTTTGGTTTATGGGGAAACTTCAATAATGCTTACTGGTGATACAACTAGTAAAACTGAAAGAATAATTTTAGAACAGAATAAAGAAAATCAATTTGTTAGTACTGTTTTAAAGGTTGCCCATCACGGCTCCAGGTCTTCTTCATCTGTTTCTTTTGTGGAAAAAGTTTCTCCAGTTTATGCCTTAATTTCAAATGGAAAAGAAAATAAATATGGGCACCCCCACTGAGAAACATTAGATACATTGTCTCGTTTTGGGGCTCAAATTCTCCGTACTGACCTACTTGGCACTGTAATTATGAAGTGTGATAGAATGGAAACATGCGTGATAAAAAAATAGAAAAACTAATAAAAGGGGAGGAGCAGAGGCAAAGAGAAGGATTGGAACTTATTCCATCTGAGAATTATGTTTCAGAAGATGTGCTGAAGGCCAATGGTTCTGTATTTACAAATAAGTATTCAGAAGGGTACCCTGGGCGCAGATATTACGGCGGGCAGGATTTTACAGACCAAGTAGAGAGATTAGCCATCGAGCGTGTTTGTAAATTATTTAAATGTAAATATGCAAATGTTCAACCGCACTCTGGGGCGCCCGCAAATTTGGCTGTTTATGCTGCTTTACTTGAACCAGGGGATACTGTACTCGGCATGGATTTATCTCATGGTGGGCACCTCACTCACGGACATCCGATGACTCTTCCGGCCAAGATTTATAAATTTGTCACCTACAAGATGAAAGATCCTGAAACGGGAGAAATTGATTATGAAGACATGCGCAAAGTTGCACTTCAGTATAAACCAAAATTAATTATTGCAGGATTTTCTGCTTACTCACGCACCTTGAATTACAAAAAATTTGTTGAGATTGCCAGAGAAGTCAGTGCTGTCACCATGGCAGATATGGCACATATTGCAGGCCTCATCGCAGCTGGTGCTCTTCGTAATCCCTTTGATGATGGTTTTGATATTATTACTTCCACCACCCACAAGACTCTTCGTGGACCACGCGGAGGAATAATTTTGACTCGCGAAAGTGAAGAAATCGCTAAAAAAATTGATAAGTCTATTTTCCCGGGCATCCAAGGTGGACCACATATGCATACGATAGCTGGGAAGGCTGTAGCTTTTGGTGAAGCAATGACTCCAAAATTTAAAAAATATGCCAAGCAAATTTTGAAAAATGCGAAGGCAATGGAAAAAGTATTTCACAAAAATAACATTCGTATGATTGGCGGTGGTACAGACAATCACCTTATTTTGGCAGATGTTTTCGGCTCTCTCGGAGTCACAGGCAAAGAAGCACAGAGCGTGCTCGACGAAGTCGGTATTACTTTAAATATGAACTCCATCGCTGGGGACACCAGAAAGCCTTTAGACCCTTCAGGTATTCGTTTTGGTACTCCAGCTATCACTACCCGTGGATTTAAGGAAAAAGAATGTGCTTATGTGGCAGAGCTCATGTTGAAAGTTTTGAGAAACAAAGACGATAAAAAAATAAAAGAAGTAGTGCACAAAGAAATTAAAAAATTAGCTAAGAAATTTCCAATACCAAAGAAATTTGTATAAAAATTAAAAATCATGAATTTAAAAAATAAAGTTGTGGTTATTACTGGATCTACGGGCGGACTCGGAAAAGCTCTAGCTTCAGAGTTTATCAGTGAACAGGCCAAAGTTATTATAAACGGACATTCTGTGAAACAACTTCATAAAGTAAGTGAAGAGATAGGAGCATTGTCCTGTGTCGGTGATGTGACAAAAGAAACTGACATGCAAAAGCTTGCGAATTTTGCTGTAAAGAAATTTGGGAAAATAGATATTTGGATAAATAATGCGGGCGCCAATATGCCTCATTCGACTATTGAAAAAATTGATTCTAGGTTGGCCCATAGGGTTATGGAAGTTAATTTTTTTGGAACTTTCTTTGGTTCTCGCTCAGTGATTAAACATATGAAGAAACAGAAATATGGAACTATTGTAAATGTAGTTTCTGTAAGGTCTCTCGTTCCGAGTCCTATTTCAATAGTTTATTCTTCAAGTAAATGGGCGGTACGAGGACTTACAGAAGTGTTGCGTATGATTCTTAAACCTGACCATATTTCTGTAATAGCTGTGCATCCGGCTGGTATGAAAACAAATTTATTCGGCAAAATTAAGCCAGAAGGATATAAAAATTATATGGAGCCTTCTTTTGCTGCTAAAAAAATAGTTCAGAATTTAAAACTTTCAAAACCCAAAGAAGAGTTAATTGTAAAAAAATAAATAATATGGCAAAAAAAGGAAAGCTCATAGTAATAGACGGCACAGACGGGAGTGGAAAGGCGACTCAGGTTGCTCTTTTGGCAAAAAAATTAACGCATGAAGGAAAAAAAGTAAAAATAGTCGATTTTCCTGAATACTACAAGAATTTCTTTGGAGAATTTATCGGGCATTGTTTGAGTGAGCAGTATTATAATTTTATAAAAGTGCATCCCAAGATTGCTTCTGTCCTGTACGCGGCAGATCGTTTTGAGTCTAGTGCTGAGATCAAAAATTGGTTGAAAGATGGTTATATTGTTATTGCCAATCGTTATGTTTCAGCCAACCAGATTCACCAAGGGGGAAAAATTAAAAATGCGAAAAAAAGAAATGATTTTATAAAATGGCTAAATAAGATGGAATATGAAGTTTTTGGTATTTCCAAACCAGATATTACTCTATATTTAAGCTTACCGATAAACATTGTGTTGCAACTGTTAAAAAAACGAGATAGTAGTAAAATGAGAAGAGCTTACTTAAAAAAGAAAAAAGATGTGCATGAGGCAGATGTTGATTTCTTGATCAATTCTAGGAAGAGCGCACTTTGGCTGGTAAAAGAAGTTCCAAATTTTATTAAAATAGATTGCGCACCAAAGGGAGAGATCTTGTCTCGTGAAGAGATTCATAAAATGGTTTTTGAAAAAACAAAGAAGATTATTAAATAATTTTTAAAAATATGGAATTAAATGAATACCAAGAGAAAGCATTAACTACGGCTCTTTATCCAGAAAAATATAAAGTTATTTATGCGGCCATGGGTCTAGGCAACGAGGCAGGAGAAGTGATGGGGAAAATAAAAAAGTGGCTGAGGGGTGATGACGGGGAAGGAGCGATGAGCGAAGAGCGCAAGGAGGCGTTAAAAGGAGAGCTTGGAGATGTGCTGTGGTATTTGGCAATTTTAGCTCATGACTTAGATCTTTCTCTTGAGGATGTTGCCAAGGAGAACATAAATAAATTACAATCTAGAAAAGAAAGAGGAACTCTAAAAGGAGATGGGGATGTAAGATAAATTCATGGAACAAGAAATAAAAAAATTAATAAATGACGCATTAAAGAATCTAAGCATAGAAGTCAGCACTATTTCTCTGGAGCATCCAGAGGATTTAAAGAATGGTGATTACTCTACAAACATTGCTTTAGCTATCGCCAAAAGTATCGAAAGAAATCCAATAGAGCTAGCCGAAAAAATAATAGAGCAAATCTTAAGATTGAATGTGGATAAAAATATTGAGAGGGTAGAGTTGGCGGGCCCAGGATTTATAAACTTTTATCTTTCTCGACAATTTTTTAGTAAAAGCATAGAAGAAATTTTAAGTCAGGCAAACAACGTCGGCAAGAATGACACATACGCTGATAAAAAGATAATGGTTGAATATACGGATCCAAATCCCTTTAAGCCTTTTCATATTGGGCACCTGATGACCAATGCTATCGGTGAGTCCATCGCTAGGATATTAGAACATTCTGGGGCGGTGGTCTCTCGAGCAAATTATCAAGGAGATGTGGGGCTACATGTGGCCAAAGCTATCTGGGGTCTTTTAAATAATGAGAAATTACAAAGTAAATCTGGTTCGCACAATCTACAGGCGACAAATATAGGGCTAGCATATTCTCATGGCGCAGGTATGTATGAGGTAGATGAAAATATAAAAAAAGAAATAGATGAAATAAATAAAAAAGTATATGCTAGAAATGATGACAAAAAAGACAACAAGATAAATGAAATATATGAGTGGGGGTTCAAGGTGACCATGGAAGCTTTTGAAGATTTGTATAAAATGCTTGGTACAAAGTTTGATTATTATTTCTTGGAGAGTGTTATGGCAGAGGCTGGGAGGGAAATAGTGGAAGCCAACATAGAAAAGGTATTTGAAAAGTCTGATGGCGCAGTGGTTTTTAAGGCTGAAAAATATGATCCAAAGCTTCATACGAGAGTTTTTATTACTTCACAAGGACTACCTACCTATGAGACCAAAGAGCTCGGCCTAGCCGAGGAGAAGTTTAAGACAGAACCAAACATGGATTTGTCTATTACTATTACAGCCAATGAGCAAGCAGACTACATGAGAGTGGTAGCTAAAGCTCTTTCTTTGATTCATCCAGAATATGAAAATAAAATGAGGCACATTACTCACGGCATGATGCGTTTTGCTGAAGGTAAGATGAGCTCCAGAAAAGGAAATGTTATTACTGGTGAGTCATTGTTAAACGATGTTCGGGATTCTATTTTAGAAAAGATGACTGACCGAGATTTCTCAAATGTTGAGAGAGAAAAGATAGCCTCTGATGTAGGAGTAGCAGCGATAAAATATTCTATTTTAAAACAATCTATCGGTGGAGATATAATGTTTGATTTTGAAAAATCGATTTCTTTTGATGGTGATTCTGGTCCCTACCTTCAATATTCTTATGCTCGAGCAAATTCCATTTTAGATAAATCTCAAAAAGAAAACATTTTGCCAGATTTTGAGATTTTACCCGAAGAAACTTTTGAAGTAGAAAAATTACTGTATAAGTTCGGAGAGGTTGTAGAGAGGGCGTCTTCAAAATACGAGATACATCACATTGCAAATTATTTGATAGAAGTAGCCCGTGCCTACAATAGCTTTTACGGAAATATGGTGATTGTAAACAAAGAAGATAAAACTTCAGCCTATAAAGTAGCCCTAACTTATGCTTTTTCTTTTGTGATGAAAACGGGCTTACACCTTTTGGGTATTGAGGCTCCAGCAAAGATGTAGAAAGTTTTACACCTTGCCCTGTTTACTTTTATTTAATAGCTGTCTACTATTGTAAGTAGAAGAGTGTTCCCAACCCTAACCTGCAAGGAAAGGAAGGACTAAACAATGATGCAGATGAGGTACAGCCCACTTTCTCGTCGTATCAGGTTGTTTTGGTTGAGGAGGAACAAAGTTCACCTGATGTTGCGTCAAAATTCTGTATCCATCTGCGTCAGACGAGCTGCGGTTTATTTCATGCCTCAGCGCGGCTAGATATCTCCACAGGTTTGCAGGCACACCTCAAAGTGCCTGCTTTTTATTCCAACAGTATGTTATATTTTATATATGGAAGAAAAGGATAATAACAAATCAGAAGCAGCTCTCCGAGAAGAGCGTATTTTAGACTTTTGGCGCGAAAATAAAACTTTTGAGAAGACCTTAACGAAAGAGGCACCTGGTGGGCATTATGTTTTTTATGATGGTCCGCCTTTTGCTACAGGACAAATTCACTATGGGCATATTTTAGGTAGTACGGTAAAAGATGTAATAGGAAGATATAAAACCATGCAAGGTTTTTATGTACCTCGAAAATGGGGTTGGGATTGTCATGGCTTACCAATTGAAAATATTGTTGAAAAAGAATTAGGTATTGCTGGGCATGTAGAGATTGAAAAATACGGTATTGATAAATTTGTGGAATATGCACGCAGTAAGGTTCTGCAATATGACAAGGACTGGGAGAAGGGAATTGAGCGTATCGGACGCTGGGTGGATTTTCGTGGCCAGTATAAAACGATGGACAACACTTTTATCGAGTCTGTTTGGTGGGCATTGTCGGAGTTAAACAAAAAGAAACTTATCTATGAGGGGGTGAGAGTTCTCGCTTATTGTGCTCGTTGTGAGACACCGATTGCTAATTCTGAAATCGCGATGGACAACAGTTACAAAGATATTTCTGATATTTCTGTTTATGTAAAATTTGAGTTAGAAGGAGAACCTGGTACTTATTTGCTTGCTTGGACGACGACCCCTTGGACATTACCAGGCAATACAGCCATCGCCATCAATCAAGATATTGTTTATATAAAAGTAAAAGTAGCAGAAGATGTTTTAATTCTTGCCAAAGAAACGGTGCAAAATGTTTTGAAAGATAAAGAGTATTTGGTGTTGGGCGAAATAAAAGGAGCAGACTTAATTGGCAAAACATATAAACCGGTTTTCCCATATTATAAAAATTCTGAATCTGCCAAGAATGAAAATATTTGGAAAGTTTGGCACGCAGACTTTGTCACCCTAGAAAAGGGAACAGGTATTGCTCACGAAGCTCCTGCTTTTGGTGAAGATGATATGAACTTGGCAAAACAAAATAATATTCCTTGGATAATCCATGTAGACGAAACAGGAAAATTTAAGTCTGAGATTGTGGATTTTGCTGGCATGCAGGTAAAACCAAAAGGTATTGAAAAAGATGACCACCAGAAAGCAGACATAGAAGTTATAAAATATCTGGCAAAAAATAATTTACTTTTTGCTAAAGAAAAGATAATTCACTCATATCCACACTGTATGCGCTGTGATACGCCGATTATATATTATGCATTACCTTCTTATTTTATAAATATTCAGGAAGTAAAAAAAGATATAATCAAAAAATCACATAGTATAAATTGGATACCTTCACACTTAAAAGAGGGACGGTTTAAAAATATAGTAGAGAATGCACCGGATTGGAACATATCTAGGAATCGTTATTGGGCGAGCCCTCTTCCAATTTGGAAATGTGAAAATTGTAAAGAAAAAACTTTTGTTAATTCTTTAGAAGATTTAAAGTCAAAAGTAAAAAATTCTGGCAATCAGTATTTTGTTGCTCGTCATGGACAAGCTGACAGTAATGCGGGAATGTATATTGATTCAAAATCAAAACAATCAAACAAATTAACCGAAAAAGGGAAAGAAGAGGTAAGAGAAAGTGTGCAAAAAATAAAAGGTACAAATTTTGATTATGTTTTCTGTTCACCAATGCTTCGCACCAAAGAAACTGCAAAAATAATAGCTGAAAATTTAAAGATGGATATAGGTCAAATTGTTTTTGATGAACGCCTGGTTGAATTTCAGGTGGGAGACTTAGATGGAAAAAGTATAGAAGAATACTTTAAATATATCGAAACTATTCCAGATTATTTTTCAACTCCACTCCCTGGAGGGGAGAGTAGGCTTGCTGTACACAAGCGTATGGGAGATTTTATTTATGAGTTGGAAAAGAAATATTCTGATAAAAAAATATTAATAATCTCTCACGGAGATCCGATATTAGCACTCTTTTTGTTGAGCGAAGGGTATACAAAAGAAAAAATAAAAGAACAGGAAAAAAACTTCCCATATTTTAAAACAGGAGAAATAAGAGAGCTTTCTTTTGTGCCTCTTCCACACAATAAAGACTATGAGTTGGATTTACATCGTCCATATATTGATGACATACCACTTGTGTGCGAGTGTGGCAGTCACTTGGTGCGTATACCTGAAGTATTAGATTGCTGGTTTGAATCTGGCTCCATGCCTTTTGCTCAAGATCATTTTCCTTTTGAAAATAAGGAGTGGCAAAAGAATAATTTTCCTGCAGGTTTTGTGGCTGAATATATCGCTCAGACTAGAACTTGGTTTTATTATACCCATGTTGTATCTACAATTCTTTTCGATTACACCCCATTCAAAAATATAGTAACCACTGGTACCTTGAGAGCGGAAGATGGAGAAAAAATGTCTAAATCCAAACAGAATTATCCTGATCCTTGGAAATTTATAGATAAATATGGGGCAGACGCCTTGCGCCTTTACTTGATGTCTTCTACTTTAATGAAAGGGGAAGATTCAAATTTTTCAGAGAAAGCTGTGCAGGATATCGCTAGTAAGATTATTGGGCGTTTGTTTAATGTGTTTGCCTTTTATGAATTATACAGAGATAAAGAAATAGAGACAGATGAAGTGCCAAAAAGTGAAAATATTCTCGACAAATGGATTTTATTGCGTTTTTATAAAACTCTTGAAGAAACTTCTAAAGGTATGGAGTTATACGATATGGTAGAAGCTACCCGTCCAATCGATGCATTGGTCAACGATCTTTCCACTTGGTATCTTCGCCGTTCTCGTGAACGAATCAAAGATGGAGACGCAGAGGCAAAACAAACTTTGTATTTTATTTTAAAAACCTTAGCAAAAATGCTTGCTCCATTTGCACCATTTTCCGCGGAAGATATATGGCTAAAATTAAAAAATGAAAATGATGAAGAAAGTGTGCACCTGACTAGTTGGCCAGAAGTTCATAAATCTTTCTTGGACACTATTTTGGGAAGGACAGTCCTTCACGGAGATAAAGAAATAATAGAAAATATGGAAAAAGTTCGAAATATTGTAACTTTGGGCCTCGAATCAAGACAAAAAGCTGGGATAAAAGTTCGCCAGCCACTCGCCAAGTTGGAAGTAAAAAATCTTGAGCTTGGAGATGAGCTTGTGGAGCTCATAAAAGATGAAATAAATGTAAAAGAAATTCTTGAAAATAAAAACATTGAAGGAGAAGTTTTGCTTGATGTAAAAATTGATGATGAATTAAAGATAGAGGGGGATTATCGAGAGCTCGCTAGGGCATTGCAGGATATGAGAAAGAAAATCGGCCTTACTCCGAGTGATGTTATTTCAATTACTTTTGAAACAAGTGAAATAGGTAAGAATTTAATTCAAAAATTTGAAGTTGATATGAAAAAAACCGTACTAGCTTCCAAAATAGAATTTGCAGGCAATGATGGCGAAGAAATAAAAATAGACAGTTTTATCTTCAAGGTAAAAATTCTAAAATAAAATCGTTTTTACCCTTGCTTTTTTATAAAAAAGTGCGAAGATAAAAATGGAGTCAAAAATTGAATGGGAGGGGTTCTAATGTTTGTTTGCGAAAAATGCAGTTGTGGTCTGGAAGATCGCGAGAAGTGCGCTAGCCTGATTCTTTTTGAAGCAGGTTATCGTTCCGACGCATACCCAGTGATACTGTCGGGAAAGGTAGCACGACAGCGACGTTTCGAGGAAAACATCCTCCTGCTTCGCGATCTGCCTTCGCATGATCTGGTGATCATACCAGAAGCCACACCTGAAATCTAAGTCCGACACCCCCTGTCGGCAAACACCCGCTTGTAAGTTGCATTCTTTGCACCTACCGGCGGGTTTTCTTTTTATTATGATAAAATATAAGTATGAAGAAAGTTTTTATAATTCATGGTTTTAATGGGGCTCCAAATGGAGCTTGGCGGCCTTGGCTATTGGGGGAACTATCAAAGAAAGATGTCTATGCTTGTGCTTTACTTATGCCTACTCCAGATAAACCTGAAAAAGATGAGTGGGTAAAAACTATTAGTGATGCTGTCGGATTTCCAAGTGAAGAAACATTTTTAGTTGGTCACTCTCTCGGAGTACCAGCTGTCTTGCGTTATTTAGAGACCTTAAATAAAAACCAAAAGATTGGCGGAGCAGTCTTAGTTTCTGGGCCAATTTTTGAAATTAAAAAAGATGGGTACGAAAAAGTTAATACATTTTTAACCCCACCGTTTAATTTTGAGCATCTAAAAACTGTTTGCAAAAATTTTGCTGTTATTCACGGAGACGATGACAGGTCGGTTCCTTTTTCTGATGGAGAATTTCTTTCAAAAAATCTTTCCTGTGAATTAATTCCTGTTCCAAAGGGAGGACATTTAAATGATAGTGCTGGCTGGAGGGAATTGCCGCAGCTTTTGGAAGTTTTAGAAAAAATGTTTTAATTTTAAATGAATCACATCTCTTCGTGGCCACGAAAATGTGTTATAATAGATTTATGAAACCAACAACTCTGGATTTCGTAATAGCATTTTTGCTTTCTGCTCGTTCAACAAAAATATATAGAAAAATATTATGGTCAAGATTGCAAGACACACAAAAAGGTTTAAGTGTTAATGCCTTTAATCAACATATTTACCGTTTACATAAAAGGGGGATTATAACAACAAAAGGGAATGTTGTTTATATTTGTCGAGAGAACCTTTTAAAATTCTCAATTAAAAATAACTCAATAATAAAAAATATTTTTTCAAATAAAACAGAAAAAATATTAATATCTTTTGATATACCCGAAACAAAGAAAAAGATTAGGGATTGGCTCAGAAATCAAATAAAGTATTGGGATTTTGAAATGATTCATCAAAGCCTATGGCTTGGATACGGACCCTTTCCAAAAGAATTCAATGAGAGATTAAAGCAGCTTGGTGTGGATAAGAATATTAGAATTTTTAAAATTAAAAAAGTATAGATAACAATCCATCGTGACCGCGAAAGAGTGTTATACTTAATAAGTAATAAAAAGGTGTGTTAAAATAAAGTTATGAAAATAAAGAAGTTGGGACATTGTTGTCTAGTAATAGAAACAAAAGGCAAAAGGATTATGACAGATCCAGGCTCTTATACTGTTAATGAACAAGTAAAAGAAAAAAATATTGATTTAGTTTTAATCACACATGAACACCAGGATCATCTCCACGTTGAATCTTTGAAAGAAATTATAAAAAATAATTTAAATGTTGTTGTAATTACAAATAATGGAGTAGGAAAATTACTAACTGAGGTAAATATTAAATACGAAATTTTAGAAAATAGTTTAAAAGAATTTTTAGGCGTAGAGATTGAAGCTTGTATTTGTAAGCATGAGGAAATTTATCAAGCTTTTAAGAATGTGCAGAATACTGGATATTTTATAGATAAAAGATTATTTTATCCTGGAGATTCGTTTCAAAAGCCACTTAAGCCAGTTGAAATTTTAGCTCTGCCAGTCGCTGGTCCATGGGTTAGCATAAAAGATGCAATAAAATATGCAATTGATATTAAGCCCAAGGTATGTTTTCCCGTACATGATGGAATGATTCAAAAAGATAAAATGGGTCCTATCCATGGAGTATCAACTTTAATTTTATCCGAAAACGGTATTAACTTTAGAATTTTAGAAGAAAACAAGGAAGAAGAATTTTAAATGCATCACATTTACCACACAGAGGGGATAATATTGGGGAGTAAGAATTACGGTGAAACTGGAAAATATTATTCTATTTTTACTCGTGACTTGGGTATGGTTTACGCTTCGGCACAAGGTGTGCGCAAAATGTCTTCCAAACTTCGTTTTGTTTTACAAGATTTTTCTTATATAAAAGTGGATCTTGTTCAAGGCAAAGATTTTTGGCGTATCACTAGCGCTTCCAAGACAAACTCTCTAGAACAACTTTCTAAAAATTCAGGAACTTTTAAAGTTTTATCAAATGTAGCAAATTTGTTAAAAAGACTTTTGGCAGGGATAGAGCCCAACGAAGCTCTGTTTAGTGATTTATTAAACGGATTATTTATTTTAGAAAAAACAAAAGAAGGAGAAGACTTAGCAAACATAGAGGCGATTATTGTTTTGCGCATATTAAACAATTTGGGATATATCGGAGGTGACGAAAATATGCAAAACTTGGTCAAGTCTCCATTTGAAGATAATCTAATTTTTGAAGTTTCTAAATCAAGAAGAGAGGTTTTACACCAAATAAATAAAGCCCTCAAGGAGACTCATTTGTAGATAAAATTAAAAGAAGCTACTTCTTTTAATTTTATTTTGATAAATGCTATAATTTCCAGATGGCGCCAGATGATAGAAATAAGCTAAACAGACTCGAGGAATTGAAGGATAAACTTTTTAGAAAGAATTTTCAGACAACGATAGATCATCGGGATACTTTTTCTCGTGTTCACAGAAAAGAAGTCGTAGATTCTTGGGGTACAGAAGAAAAAGGAGAGGGAAACAATGCAGAGAAATTTTTTATGAAAACTTCAAGATTTAAAAAATTCTTTTTCTTTTCACTGGGTTTTTTCCTTTTAACTGCGATGTATGCAAGTTATGTTTTTTTTGCTGGTGGAAACACTGTTTCAAATGAAAATATAGATATATCAATCTTAGGAAACAACTTTACTGCAGGAGGAGAAGAACTTCCGATTATTATTGGGATTACAAATAGAAACAATGCTTCTTTGGATTTGGTGGACCTTATTTTAGAATATCCTAAAGGTGGTTCTGAAGACTTGTCTTTAGATATAGTAAGATTGCGTGAATCTCTGGGCACCATTCCAGCTGGAGCAGTTCGAAATGAAAATATAAAAATTACGCTGTTTGGAGAACAGGGAAGCGTGCGCCCCATAAAGATTTCTATTGAATACAGAGTCGCTGGGTCCAATGCTATTTTCGTGAAAGATAAATCATTTGAGGTAAATATTACTTCTACTCCGATAAGTCTTACAGTAGATGCTCCTTCATCCATTAGCCCCAACCAAGAAATATCATTGAGTATAAAAGAAGTTTTAAATACCACCAAGCCTTCACCCAAGACTCTTCTTCGTGTAGATTATCCTGTAGGGTTTGTTTTTACAAAATCAGTGCCAGCGCCTTCTTTTGGAAATAATGTTTGGAATTTAGGAGATTTGGCCCCAGGAGCAGAACACGATATTTTTATATCAGGTAAAATGGTAGATGTTTTTGATGGAGAAGAAAAAACATTTAAAATATCTAGTGGTTCTCAGTCTGAGGCCGATAAATATGCTATTGGGGTGATTTTCAATGCTATTGCGCATACTGTTACGGTTCAAAAACCATTTATAGAAGCTAGTCTTTTTATAAACGGCGTAAACGAGAGGGAATATGCTACAGATTGGAAGACTCCGATAAATGCTGAGATTCGTTTTTTAAACAATTTAGATACTCAAGTAAGTGATCTTGAAATAGAGGCAAAGATTTCAGGTAACGCTTTCAATCGTACCACCGTAAATGCGCAACAGGGTTTTTATGATTCGTCTCAAAACTCTATAACTTGGGATAAAAATTCTAAAAGTCAATTTAGAGAAATAGATCCGGGTGATTCTGGCTCGGTTTCCTTTACTATTTCTCCTGTTTCTTTGTTTTCAGCTTTGGGTGGAATACTTTCTGATCCGACAATAAACATCGAAGTAAACATTACCGGTAAACAATCACTCGAAGGTTTTTCTGTAAATGAATTAAAAAATTCTTCTTCAGCAGTTATCAGAATAATTTCAGATGTTGGTTTTTCTTCTAAAGCACTTTATTATTCCGGGGCTTTTCCAAATACGGGATTAATCCCTCCCAAAGCAGAAAAGGTGACCACTTATACAATAGTTTGGACTTTATCTAATACTGCAAATTCTATTTCACAAGCTCAGATTTCCTCTTCTCTCCCAGTTTGGGTAAGTTTTATAGACAGAGTTTCTCCAGCAGGCGAAGACTTGAGTTACAATCCTTCTACCAGGCAGATAGTCTGGAATATAGATAGGATTCCGAGGGGTACAGGCATTACAGGTGCAGCTCGTTCTGTTTCTTTCCAGGTATCCTTAAAGCCTTCTCTCTCTCAAGTTGGGAGTATTCCAAATATTTTAAATGAAGCTGTTTTGACTGGGCATGACGATTTTGCTAATGTGGGAGTAAGGGCAAGTAGGGGACCTGTCACCACCAAGCTAGACAGTGATGTGGCTTTTCCTCTAAATGGCAGTGTTGTGGTTCCATAAATTTTTAAAACTATGTCAGAAAAAAATCAAAAAGAAAATAAAGACAATGATTTGATGGAAAAAATAGTTTCTCTTTGCAAGAGACGTGGTTTTATTTTTCAAGGTTCAGAAATATATGGTGGATTAGCAGGAGCCTACGATTTGGGGCATTTTGGATTAGCTTTGAAAAATAACATTACCCAATATTGGTGGAAGAAATTTGTAGATAGCAGAAGAGATATGTATGGAGTCGATGCGGCGATTTTGATGCGTCAGGAGGTTTGGCAAGCTTCAGGGCATGTAGCAGGATTTGCCGACCCAATGGTTGAATGTAAAAAATGTCATCACAAATTTCGCGCGGATCAAGTAGGAGACGAGTGCCCTGATTGCGAAGGTGAATTTGGTGATACTCAACAATTCAATATGATGTTTAAGACAAATATCGGAGCGGTAGAGAATGAAAACTCTATTTCTTATCTTCGCCCTGAGACCGCGCAAGGTATGTTTGTAAATTTTAAAAACACCGTAGATGCTTTTCACCCCAAGCTTCCTTTTGGTATGGCCCAAATTGGAAAAGCTTTTAGAAATGAGATAGCTCCACGAGATTTTATTTTTCGGGTTCGTGAATTTGAGCAGATGGAAATAGAATATTTTATTCGTTCGGAAGATTGGGAAAAATATTTTGAATATTGGAAAAATGAAATGCTGGACTGGATGGAGGAGGTGGGTATCGATATGGGAAAAGTGCATGAACTGGAAGTATCCAAAGAAGACAGAGCACATTATTCTGCTCGTACGATAGATTTTGAGTTTGATTTTCCTTTTGGTAAAAAAGAACTTTTTGGTTTGGCTTATCGGACAGATTTTGATTTAAAAAGTCACAAGCTTGAATATATAGATGAAGAAAATGCAGAAAAAATGGTGCCACATGTGATAGAACCGACTTTTGGAGTAGGACGTGCACTCTTGGCAATACTTCTTTCTGCTTATACTGAAGATGAAAAAGACGGGGAAGTGCGTTCATATTTAAAATTTAAACCAAATATTGCGCCGGTTATTTGTGCGGTGTCTCCACTTCTAAAGAATAAACCTGAGCTTGTAGAATATGCCAATGTAAAAGTATATGCTCCTCTCAAGGCAGAATTTGGGAGAGTAGCTTGGGACGACAATGGAAATATCGGAAAACGATATCGTCGTCAGGATGAGATAGGTACACCTTTTTGTATTGTGGTAGATTTTGATACTTTGACGGATGACGCGGTGACTGTCCGAGACCGAGACACAGGGGAACAAGAGCGCGTAAAGGTTTCTGAGCTAGAAAATTATCTAAAAGAAAAAATAAGCTAAACAAAAAAAAGAAGTCAAAATGAAATTTAGTAAAAAAATTTTTAAAAATGGCTTGAGGGTGGTCACTGTCCCCATGAAAGACAACCCGACGGCGACTGTGCTCGTCTTGGTAGAAGCTGGTTCAAAATATGAAGAAAAGAAGGTGAATGGTATATCACATTTTTTGGAACACATGTGTTTTAAGGGTACCTTAAAGAGACCTAAGGCTATTGATATCTCAAAAGAATTAGATTCTCTAGGAAGCCAGTACAACGCTTTTACCGCTCAAGAATATACGGGTTATTATGCCAAGTCTGACGCCAGACACTTTAGTAAGATTTTTGATATTGTTTCGGATGTTTATCTAAACTCTACTTTTCCAGAACCAGAAATGCAAAAAGAAAAAGGTGTCATCATTGAAGAGATAAATATGTATGAAGATATGCCAAATCGCCATGTGCAGGATTTGATAATGAAATTGCTCTATGGTGATACTCCTGCAGGTTGGAACATAGCAGGGGAGAAGAAGAATATTTTAAATATGAAGAGAGAGGATTTTGTGGAATACAAAAAACAGCATTATCTACCAGAGGCCACTGTTATAATGGTAGCGGGTAATGTGACCGAGAAACAAGTATTGAAAGAAGTAAATAAAATCTTCAAAGATGTAGAACGAGGAAAAAAGATAGGAAAAGTAAAAGTAAAAGAAATACAAACAAAACCGCAAGCATTAATTTCTTTCAAAAAGACCGATCAGGCTCATTTTGTCTTGGGGGTACGCAGTTTTGATTTATTTAATAAAAAAAATGCCGCCCTTTCTGTATTGGGAGGAATATTGGGTGGGGGAATGAGCTCAAGGCTTTTTCAAAAACTTCGCGAAGAGATGGGAGTTGGTTATTATGTTCGTGCTTACAACGATGCATACACCGACCATGGATTTTTTCAGATTTCCGCTGGAGTAGACAATAAACGAATCTATGAAGTTGTCCAAGCTGTGCTCAATGAGATGAATATTTTGAAATACGAAACTATAAATAAAGAAGAACTCGAAAAAGTAAAAGAATATTTGATAGGCAATATGAAGCTAACCCTAGAGTCTAGCGATGATATTGCCAATTTTTATGGCGGACAAGAGCTTCTAAAAAGAGAACTCAAAAATGCCGAAGATAAGGCGAGAGAAATTAGAAAAGTTACTGCTGAAGAAATAAAGAAACTCGCCAATGATATTTTTAGAGATTCAAAACTCAATTTTGCTTTGATTGGACCATTTAAAGATAATAAAAAGTTCCTAAAAATCCTAAAGTTTTAGCTTTTTTGTTTAGTGTTTTTTGTGCTATTATAATAAGCAGCGAGCGAGGAAGGGTAAGCTTTGATTACCGTTCCGAGTGAGTGAACTTATTATATTGTATCAAGTTATATATTTTTATGTCAGAAAACCATAACCTTACCTCCATTTCTATCTCTACCGGGACGATGGTCCGAGCTGTTTTGGTATTGGTGGGCTTATTTTTAATGTGGTTTCTGAGAGAATTAGTCTTGGTAGTTTTGACTTCCATCGTTATTGCATCTTTTATGGAGTCTTCTGTCCCTCATTTCAAGAAAATAGGTATTGGACGAATCCCAGGTATTGTATTTGTGTACATCATTTCGATTGTTTCTTTGACTGGAATATTTTATCTTTTTGCTCCGCTTCTTATAACAGAAGTCTACAATTTCTCTATTCTTATGGCTGACTACATTCCAAATGTTTCTTTTCTAAATTATTTTCAAAACGAAGCATTTTCTGGAGCCAAAGATATTGTCGGTTCACTTGCTGGTAATCTTTCTATAACTTCTCTTTTTTCTGTATCTAAAGCATTTATCTTAAATCTTTCAGGAGGATTTATACAGACTTTGACAGTTGCTTTTGGAAGTATTTTCAATGTGCTCCTTATTATTGTTATTTCTTTTTACTTGTCAGCTCAAGAAAAGGGTATAGAGAACTTTCTTCGAGTCATTTTACCTCCTAAATATGAAAATTATATTGTTGATCTATGGCAACGCTCCAGTATCAAGATTGGTCTTTGGGTAAAGGGCCAGCTAGTGCTCGGTCTCATAGATGCAGTTTTGATTTACTTGGTTTTATCTCTCATTGGCATAGAGTATGCACTTTTGTTTGCTATCGTTGCTGGAATTATGGGGCTCATCCCTTATGGTACGCTCATCGCCCTTGTTCCTGTGGTTGCTGTTTCTTATTTGTCTGGAGGTTGGGGAGATGCATTTATGGTGGCAGGAGCTTATCTTATAATTCACGAATTTGAAGTCTTTCTTTTTGCTCCGCTTCTCATCAAGAGCATCGTTGGGCTTTCTCCTATTGTTATTATCCTATCTATCCTTATGGGTTTTGAGCTCGGAGGGATCTGGGGAGCAATTTTATGTATTCCGATAGCGGTGGTGGTAATGGAATTTTTAGCTGACATAGAAAAAGATAAAAATTTACTTAAGGCTCAAAATAAATAATGAACAGCGAAGATAAAAAATCTTTTTACATAACGACGACACTTCCATATGTAAACTCTGATCCACATATTGGTTTTGCGTTAGAAATTATACAAGCAGATGTGACAGCTCGCTATCATAGGCTAGTGGGTGATCAGGTTTTTTTTAGTACTGGCACAGATGAGCATGGTCAAAAGATATTTGAATCTGCACAAAAGGCAGGGCAAGATGTGCATGAGTATGTAGACCGCTATGCTGCAGAGTTTAAGAAATTAAAAGAAGCCTTGGATATTTCGAATGATGCTTTTATTCGCACCACCGAAGAGCACCACCTAAAAGCGGCACAAAAGATGTGGAGTCTGTGTGACCAGGCAGGGGATATTTACAAGAAATCATATGAAGGAAAATATTGTGTTGGTTGTGAATCTTTTAAACCAGAAAAAGACTTAAATGAAAATGGTGAATGCTTCTTACACCTTAATCTAAAAATAGAGACTCTAAAAGAAGAAAATTATTTTTTCCGTTTTAGTAAATATCAAGACAAGCTTATTGAATACCTTACTCGCCCCAATGTAATCATTCCAGATTGGCGCCGAGATGAAGCATTAAACTTTGTCAAAAATGGTTTGGAAGATTTTTCTATATCTAGAGAAAAGGAAAGATTAAGCTGGGGTGTGCCTGTGCCAGGCGACAGCGCACAGGTGATGTATGTTTGGTTTGATGCTTTGACCAATTATATCTCTACTTTGGGCTGGCCAGAAGAAGGTAATTTTGAGAAGTTTTGGTTGGGTGGAGAAGTAGTCCAGATTGCAGGTAAAGATCAAGTGCGTTTTCAATCTCTCATCTGGCAAGCGATGCTCATGTCTGCCAATATAAAAAATACTGACAAGGTTGTATATCATGGCTTTATTACTTCTGGGGGCCAAAAGATGAGTAAATCTTTGGGCAATGTCATAAACCCACTAGATTTGGTAAAAGAATACGGCACTGATTCTATTCGTTATTTCTTATTGCGACATGTTAGTCCTTTTGAAGATAGCGATGTGACTCTCGAGGCTATAAAAGAGGCCTACAATGCAAACTTAGCCAATGGTTTGGGAAATTTAGCTTCTCGTCTACTCACTCTTTCAGAAAAATACTTAGAAAAGTGTCCCGAAGTAAAAGAAGAAAATAATTTTGAAAAATATTTTAATTTTTTTGAAAAGTTTGATTTAAAACAAGCGACAGATTATATCTGGGAGGAAATCGGAGAATTAGATAAACATATTCAAGAAACAGAACCATTTAAAGTAATAAAAGTTGATGAGAAAAAAGGAAAAGAATTAATTTTTGGGATGATTGTTCGTCTTTATGAAGTAGCCAAAATGTTGGGTCCTATTATGCCTGAGACCAGTACAACTCTTCAAAAATTAATTAAAGAAAACAAAAAACCCACTCAGCCTTTATTTTTACGTAAAGAATAATATGCCTAAATATATAGATATTCATAGTCATGTAAATTTTATCGCTTTTGATGCGGACAGAGATGAGGTGATGAAGCGAGCAGAAGAGAGTGAAACTACTGTTATAAATGTCGGTACACAAATAAGTACCTCCAGAAAGGCAGTAGAGATGACTCATACGTATACAAATACGTATGCGATTGTTGGCTTGCATCCCATCCATACTGGGGTCTCTTATCATGACGAAAAAGAATTGGGGGAGGGTGGGGCGGAGTTTACTTCTCGGGGAGAAATTTTTGATAAAGAAGCCTATCGGGAACTTTTGAAAAATCCAAAGGTTTTGGGTATAGGGGAGTGCGGGCTCGATTATTATCGCTGTGACGAAGAATCAATTTTAAAACAAAAGGAAGCTCTGATAGCTCAGATAGAACTCGCGAATGAGGTGAACAAACCTTTAATGCTTCATATTCGCAATAATCCAAAAGACAAGGGCCGCGCTTCAGCGGACGGTGCGCGGCATGATTTCGCTAAATCAAATGCATATTTTGATGTTTTAGATTTATTAAAAAAACATTCTAAGGTTAAAGGCGATGTGCATTTTTTTGCAGGAGGAATGGAGGAAGCTCAGGCATTTTTAGATTTTGGTTTCACTCTTTCTTTTACGGGAGTCATAACTTTTACCAATGATTATGATGAGGTCATCAAAAATACCCCATTAGACATGATTATGACCGAGACAGATTCCCCGTATGTCAGCCCCGTGCCCCACAGAGGCAAGAGAAACGAGCCTTCTTTTGTAAGGGAAGTAGTCAAAAAAATCGCTCTCATAAAAGGCCTCTCTGAAGAGGAGACAGCCAAAGCAATTATTTCAAATGCCAAGCGAGTTTTTGGAATTTAGAGAGCAAAGCTTTACCCCCACACTTATTTAAAAAGGTAAAATAAGTGTGGGGGTTTACTTTTTAAGGTCTCTTTGCTATTATGAAGTCCATGCAAGTTGAAGAAACAAATGAAACAACAGAAGAGGCAAAGGGCAGAGTTTACGAGCTCGGCTATCTCTTGGTACCTACATTTTCTGAAGAGGAAGTACCCGCAGCTTTTGGAAATCTAAAAGAACTTATTTCTTCTTTTGGAGGTATGACTATCGCAGACGAAATGCCAAAGATGATTCCTCTAGCCTACACAATGACCAAAATCATTTCCAATTTACACACAAAGTTCAACACTGCATATTTTGGTTGGATAAAGTTCACCATGGATTCTGATAAAGTTTTGGAATTGAAAAAGAAGCTTGACCTAGATCCAACTATGATTAGATTTTTGATATTAAAGACAGTTAAAGAAAACACTATTGCTTCAAAGAGATTTGTTCGCGGAGATATGACACACCGAAAACCTAAAGTAGAAAAAGGTGGCGAAAACGAAGTAGTTGTACCTATAAACAAAGAAGAGATTGATAAAGAGATAGATGCGATGATTTCTGTTCAATAATAAAAATATGTACTTAAACAAAGCAATTTTAATAGGAAACCTTACCCGAGACCCAGAGCTCCGTTCTCTTCCTTCAGGTATAAAAGTTTGTACTTTTTCTCTAGCTACCAATCGTGTCTGGAAAGACAAGGCTGGTGCTCGCCAAGAGTCTACTGATTATCACAATGTTGTGGTTTTTGGTCGCCAAGCAGAGACAGTCGCTCAATACATGAAGAAAGGAAGCTCTATCTTAGTCGAAGGAAGAATGCAGACCAGAAGTTGGGACGACAAAACTAGTGGAGAAAAGAAATATCGCACCGAAATAGTAGCCGACCGAACTCAGTTTGGTCCCAAGGGGGGAACAGGAGGAGGTGCTCCGGCATCTAGCTCAGGGTCTCCAAAAGCCTCTTCACCCGAAGAAACAGATTCCATAGAGTACCCAGAAGAAGACATTAACCCAGAAGATATTCCTTTTTAATCGCCATTTTAAATCAATAAACATATGAAACAAGATTATTTTTCAGCCAACAACATAAAATTTATAGACTACAAAGATACAGAAATTTTAAAGAAATTTTTGAATCCAAACGGTAAGATAGTCGGCCACAAGCGCACAGGAGTGACTTCAAAGAATCAGCGCGCCTTGGCAAATGCCATCAAACACGCAAGATTTTTGGGTCTACTTCCATTTGTCGTTAAATAAATAACATATCCCGGCATCAAGTGTAAGGGACTTCTCCCTGACACCTGGTGTCGGGGTTTTTAGTATAAATCTTATGTCACAACTTCAATACAACGAAATACGCGAAAAGAAAATCATCATTCACAACGATGAGCCTTGCGAAGTAGTAGATTCACATGTCGCTCGTACTCAGCAACGCAAACCTCAAAACCAAGTAAAATTGCGTAGTTTGATTTCAGGAAAAGTTTTTCCTGCGACTTTCCATGTTTCTGATTCTGCAGATGAAGCTGATATCGTAAAGAGAGACATTACTTTTTTATATGAAAATAAAGGAGAGTTTTGGTTTTGTGACCCCGAGGACAAGAGCAACAGGTTTAAATTAAATGAAAACCTTGTTGGTATCGCTTCAAAATTTCTAAAACAAAATGGTAGCGTCACTGCATTAGTCTGGGACAATGATGGCGAAGAGACCATCATCAAGTTGAGCTTGCCGATAAAAATGGAATTCAAAGTCAAAGAAGCTCCTCCTGCAGTTCGCGGAGATACTTCCAAAGGAGGAATGAAAGTCATCACTCTCGAAAACGGTGCCACCTTAAATGCACCTATGTTTATAGCTGAAGGGGACAGTATTCGTGTAAATACTGAAACTGGAGACTACGTAGAAAGAGTCTAAAAACAAAAAGCCCCCAATTGGGGGCTTTTTGTTTATACTTCTTCGCTAAACTTCTTGCGGATTTCTTTTAGGATTTCCTTAGAGATTTTTTCGTTTTCTTTCAAGAATGTGCGAGTAGAATCATAACCTACGCCGAGCTTTATCTTCTCCGCTTTATCAGCGGGGCCTGTGTAGAAATATGAATTTCCACTTTTTTCAATAATTTTAAACTTTTCTCCGAGGGCCATTATCTCGCCCTCTTTAGAGATTCCTTCATTGTAGATAATATCAAATTCTGTCTGTTTAAATGGAGCCGCGACTTTGTTCTTTACTATTTTTACGCGAGTTCGTGAGCCGACGACATCTTCACCTTTTTTAATCTGAGCAATTTTGCGGATGTCGAGGCGGACAGAAGTGTAAAACTTTAATGCCTTACCTCCTGGGGTAGTTTCAGGGTTACCAAACATCACACCGATTTGCATTCGGATTTGGTTAATAAAGATGACGACAGTCTTGGAGCGGGCGACGATAGCGGTAAGCTTGCGAAGTGCTTGAGACATGAGGCGTGCTTGCTTGCCGACATGGTATGCTCCCATATCTCCTTCGATTTCATCTTTAGGGGTGAGTGCTGCTACAGAGTCTACGACAATGACATCGATTTTTCCTGTGCGTACTAGGCTCTCTACTATCTCGAGGGCTTGTTCGCCGTTGTCAGGTTGAGAAATAAGTAAATCATTTATATTTACTCCGAGTTTTTTTGTGTAATCAGGATCCATCGCATGTTCGGCGTCTATGTAGGCACAGACTCCACCGAGCTTTTGTGCTTCCGCTACTATATGCAAGGAGAGGGTAGTCTTTCCGCTTGATTCTGGACCAAAGATTTCAATAATTCTTCCGCGAGGTATTCCGCCTACTCCGAGTGCCATGTCTAGGCCGATAGAACCCGTGGGGATTGTGTTTATGTCTACCTTAGGAGAATCTCCAAATTTCATAATCGCGCCTTCTCCAAATTTTGTCTGGATGGCTTTTAAGGTGTCATTGAGTATAGCCTCTCCTCCACCCATGGTCTTGTCTTCTTTTTTCTCCTTTTTCTTCATAAATGATTTTTAATGAATGAAATGAATATAAAAATCTTTACCCCATGAAATAAAATCTTTCTGATTTTTCAACTTTTGTTTCTCAAAAGTTATTTCACGGGGTCAAGTAAAATATACTCGCTTCACTCGTTATTTATAACTTGATAATCTTCCTCATCTACATAACCAAACTTATCTTGTGCTCTGATAGAGATTATATTATACCCCGAAAGGAGTGCAATCGTCTCATCAAAGTTTCCTTGCTGGTCCACCGATATTTCTCTGCCATTTAAGGTTAGTTTTATCGCATTTCGTGCATTTCCTGTTACTTTTATTGTATCTTCGGTGACAGTCACCCCATCAGTCAGGTTTATATCTTTTAATTTTACCCCAAAGATTAAATCTTTTGAGACAAAAATCGCATAAATAATAATCAAAACAAAAAAAACAAAAAGTGCTGTCATTTTAATTATTTTTTTATTGTCTTGATACATAATTGATTTTTAAGGAATGAAATGACTATAAAAATTATCACCCTATGAAATAAAATCTTTTAGATTTTAACTTTTGAGAAACAAAAGTTATTTCACGGGGTCTTTAAAATATATTCGTTTCACTCATTATTTTATACAACATTGTCCCCACCCTCTGTCCTCTCAATCTTTTCCAATACTTCTCTAGGCTTGGCGCCGTCTCCGGGGCCGATTACTCCGCGTTCTTCGAGTACATCCATCAGTCTGGCAGCTCGTGCATATCCGAGTTTGAGTTTTCTTTGTAGATACGAAGTAGAGGCTTTGCCTGCTTCCACTACACAAGCCCTAGCTTCTTCGTACATTTCATCATCATCTCCATCTTCATCGTCTCCGAGCGAGCTTTCAAAAATACTTTTATCGGCAGAGATAGAGCCTGCAGTCAGAGTGATTTCTTCAGTGACTTCATCTTTGTATGCGTCAGAGAGATATTTTACAACTTTTTTCACTTCAGTTTCTGAGATAAAGGCACTCTGCAAACGCTCTGGCTGTGCTTCTCCCGAAGAGTAGAGCATGTCTCCTGCACCGAGGAGCTTTTCGGCTCCACCAGCGTCGAGAATAGTTCGTGAGTCTATTTGTGAAGAAACTTTTAGTGCCACACGAGCGGGGATATTGGCTTTGATGAGTCCAGTGATGACATTTACCTCAGGTCTCTGGGTAGAGAGTATCAAGTGGATACCCACAGCTCGAGACATCTGTGCGAGGCGCACGATAGCTGCTTCGAGTTCTCTTGGGTAAGTACTCATGATATCTGCGAGCTCATCTATTATGATTACAATATATGGCAAGCGGTCTGCACTCACTACTTCCTCCACTCCATCTCCATTCATTCTTTTCTTGGTTGGGTTTTTGCTAAATACATTGTTGTGATAAGACTCGATGTCTCGCACAGACTCGGTCTCCAGTATGTCATAACGGCGGTCCATCTCTTTTGCCGCCCATTTCAAGGCCAATATTGTTTTCTTGGCTTCAGTGATGACAGGTGTGAGGAGATGAGGGATGTTGTTGTAGAGAGTTAATTCCACACGCTTTGGGTCTATCAATATTAATTTTAGGTCATCTGGGCCATTCCTATATAAGAGGGAAGTAATAATAGAATGAATAGTTACTGATTTTCCAGAACCAGTCGTACCGGCGACGAGAGCATGAGGCATCTTTGCAAGGTTTCCAAAGATAGCTTTTCCCGAAATATTTCGGCCGAGAGCGATGGTGAGAGCTTTGGAAGAGTTTTGGAATTTCTCGTCTCCGAGGAGAGTTGCGAGTCCGACGATAGATTTTGATTTGTTTGGTATTTCTATGCCGACGAGAGACTTTCCGGGGATAGGTGCTTCGATACGGATAGGGTGTGCAGCGAGGGAGAGCGCGAGGTCATTTTGCAATCCTACGATACGAGAGAGTTTTATTCCTTCCGCTGGTTTGAGTGCATAACGAGTGACAGTGGGTCCGATGGTGATCTCATCCATCTCTACTTCTATTCCAAAGTTTGCGAGTGTGCGCTTGATGATGTTTGCATTAGCTTTGATATCTCCGGTGTTTGGTTTACCTTTGTCTTCCTCGAGGAGGGAGAGTGGGGGAGGGACATAAGTAGACATCAATCCACTTTTCACTTTTCTTATTGGCATTTCCTCTTCTTCTATTTTCTCTTCAGTCTTTTTACCTACTCCGAGTGCGCTCTTTATCTTTTCTTTGGTGCTTGGCTTCTCTTCCTCTTCTTCGGGCAGTAGTTTTTCTACTTCTTCAATCTCATCTTCATTGAGGGCAGAGACGAGTTCTTTCTCTTCTTTCTTTCTAAAAATAAAATCAAAGATTTTTTTGAAAAATGGTAGTGGATCGAGCTTTGCATCAAACATTATTAAAATTGAAATTATCAATATACCTCCGAGGAATAGTTGGCTGGCGATGACATCAAAGAGAGATACAAAAGGAGTGGCCAATACTTCTCCTAGGAATCCGCCTCTGTGGTCCACAGTAGCGACATCTATCATCCCGAGACTTGAGAGTAAAAATAAAGCTCCACTGATGACTCTGTTCCATCCGATGTCTGGCACTTCTGATTTTATAAATGAAGAACCGAGGAGCAAGAGGAGAGTGGGGAACAATATATATCCCACTCCAAATAAAAGATTTAATTTCTCATAAGCAAACATTCCGGCCCTACCCGCTCTATCAAAATAAGCCATCAAAAAAAACACCGCGAGAACAAAAAATACGACTGCTATTATTCCATGTTTAGTTTGAGTTTTTAAACCTACCTTTGTTTCTTTTTCAAATTTTTTCTTATTACTATTTTTCGCCATATAAAGCCATTTTAACATAATTTTTATCAAAGACTGCATTAGTTTAGTTTTAAAATGTCTTGCGCAGGAGTTTAGAAAATAAAAGAGGTATTCCGATTATTATTTTCTTGAGCGACGAGCAGTTCGCTAGCAAAGCTTTGCTAGATAGATTGCATTTTAAAACTATGCTAATGAAATCTTTGATGTGTAAGATGGTTGACTTGCCATGTCTTTTATATATAATGGACAGATGTTTAGAGAAAAAAAAAATCTCAAAGACTCTCAAAAGGACTCCCTAAAAGACACCTCCTCTGCTCCTGCCGTATATATACCCACAGGCTCTCATTTCGGGTCCTATACAAAAACCAACAAGCTCATCACTGCCCTATATATGGTGACAGACATCATAGACAAAGACGAGCCTCTTCGAAATAAATTAAGGACTCTCGGCGCAGGCATCGTATCGGACATGCACCTATCTTCTCAGGGTCGTGCGGGGGAGACTGCGTCTCTTATGTTCGGGAAGATATCAGAGCTCATGTCCTTTTTAGACATCGCTTCGTCTGTAGGTATTGTCTCTGAGATGAATGCAAATATCTTGCGAAAAGAGTTTGTTGAGCTCAATCAATCAATCAAAGAATCGAGCGGCAATACGCAGGCTACAAATAGACAGATAAACCTCTCTGAGTTCTTCAAAGATTCTGAATATGAAAACGAAGAGCTTATAGTCCCAAAGAAACTTTTTCATGTTAAAGGACATTACCCAGCTATCGGACATCACACAAACTCCACGAGAATAGGAGTCCAAAAAGCAGACACTCTTTTGAAAGCTTTAAACGGACTCAAGGCACATTCAGCTACAGCTGGTGCTCTACAAAAAAATACAACAAACAACAAACATGACTTTGAACAGATAAAAAAAGAAAGAGAATCTCAGATTATAAATATAATAAAAATTATTGGTGGCGGAGCCACTATAAAGGACATAAAAGATAAAGCTCAGGCCAATCCTACTGTCGCCGTGTCCTTGATATCTTGTGGTGAAAAAACTCTCCAGAGAGAGCTCGTTTTTATGGTTCAAAGTGGTGTCCTTAAGAAGACAGGGGAGAAGCGCTGGAGCCGATATGCCCTAGCCTCTAGCTCATAGTTTAGAGCTTGTATTTTTACCTCTCCTAGCCAGCTATAAGCTAAAAGCTACCAGCTATTCTCCGTTGCTTTTTGTATACAATTATGATAAGATGAGTCCATGGATATTGGTTTAATTACCAAGTTATCCCCCACACTTATCTTGATATAGTTCTGACTTTGTCAGAACGTACCCAAGGGTACAATATCAAAATAAGTGTGGGGGTTATCCACATAATATATTGCCTTAATTTGAGGTGACATATTATAATGAGCTTGTGATTATGAAGTGCGCATTTTTGTGTGCTCTGTATTCACAAAAGATATTTGTTTTCGGATAGATTTTTACTTGAGATTTCGTCGAAAAAATTTCAAGCAATACTACTGAAAATAAATGCCCATTGAAAACAGAATAATTTCATTTAGAGATTTATCTCTAGTTGAAACGTTTAGTTCTCAATGTTAGTTTATCTCTGTTCGTCATTTTCAATCCGCTACATTATTAAAATTTATTAGTTATAAGCGGAGGGGAGATGATGATAAGAAAAATTACGCTTTTAGTTTTGTCGAAACTAACTTAATGGCGTAGAAAAATTAGAAAAAATTTATGAGTAATTTATTTAAATCAAAATTCCTTTTTGGAGTTATGATCGTAGCGGTTATGTTCGTAGGTGCAGTTGCTGTAAAGGCAACTCCAGCTGCAGCTGATTGTGCAGCTACTATTACAACTACATTAAGAGTAGGTTCTGCAGGAGTTCAAGTTCAATGCTTGCAGACAATTGTTGGAGCTACAGCTGACGGTGCTTTCGGTCCTATGACCAAAGCTTCCGTTATGGCTTGGCAAGCAGGTCACGGTCTAGTTGCTGACGGAGTCGTCGGTCCTATGACTCGTGCTGCATTAATGGGTGCACCTACAGGAAACTTCCCAGCAGGTTGTACTTCAGCTTCTGGATATAGTTCTACAACTGGTATGGCATGTACAACAGGCCCATCAGCAGGACTTCCAGCAGGTTGTTCTACAACAGCAGGATACTCTCCTTTGACTGGCGCAAAATGCGACAGCTCAACTCCAGCACCAGATAATGGCGGTGCGTTGGAAGGCGGAGCAGGATCGATCACAGTTACAGCTCTTTCCACATATGGAGATGAGCAAGTTGGAGAAGATGAAGAAGATGTAAAATTAGCAGCTTTTGAAGTAGAAGCTGATAACGGTTCAGACGTAGATCTTACTTCAATGAAAATTGAGCTTAATCAACAGAACACAGCGGACTCAGAAGATGTCACAGACTATATGGATTCTGTATCTGTATGGATGGGTACTGAGAAAGTTGGTGAAGTTGACGCAGCAGATTTCTCAGAGTCAACAGGACATGTATGGACAAAGTCCGTCTCTCTTGATGGTGCTATAGTCCGAGCTGGTGATACTGAAAAGTTTTACTTGGCTGTAACAGCACTTCCAAATCTTGATTCAGGTGATATGGATTCTGATGACTGGCAAATCGGTGTTTCCAATGTTCGATTCTTGGATGCCGAAGGCGTAGTTACTACAGAAAGCTTGACACTTGATATTGATGACAACGTTATTGATGACACGATAGAAGAGGAATTTGACTTCGCTTCATTTGCTACCGCATCTGACGTAGAACTCAAAGTCGCTCTAAAGACTGCTGATGATGAAATCAACGAAGCACATGTTATTGATGTTGAAACAGGAGCTACTGACACTGAAGATGTTGAACTATTATCTTTCACTATGAAAGCCGTAGGATCAGATCTCAATGTTCAAGAAATCCCAGTACTCTTTACCACAACAGAAACAACTGGTGATGACCCAGATGATATTATAGTTAGAACTAGTCTTTGGTTAGAGGGTGCAGAGATTGCATCAGAAAGCTTCCTTACAACTGACGGAAATGACAGTTTGGAAACTATTACCTTTGACGGTCTAGATGTAGATATCAATTCAGGTGATACTGTTGAATTCATGGTTAAGGTTGACTTACAAGACCTTACAGGTGCACTTGACGCAGGCGACACTGTAATGGCTGACCTTACAGCAACAGAAGTTGACCTTATCGTAGCAGAAGACTCATCAGGTGAAGAACTAGTAGCTGCTGACCTTACAGGCACAGCTAACGGTGAAGCATCTGAGGTTCGAGATGTAGGTATTAATGTTAAACTTGTTGGTTCTCCAACAGCGGTTATCTCACACGTTGGTGATATCGTTGGGTCTGGAGCAGGAGATGATGACCAAGGAACATTTGAGATTGTATTTGATGTAACTGCCTTTGATGGTGATGTATATATTGATGGTACATCTCCAACATTAACTGGTGCAGGTGCACTTCTTGATCTTAATCTTTCCGAGACTGGTACTCATGCTCTTACATCAGCTACCATTACTTCCCCATCTGGTGCTACGATGTCTGGTGTAGCAAATGCTGATGCTAGATTCTTAGTTGCAGAGGGAACTACAGAAAGATTTAAAGTTACTGCAGTCGTAGTAGTAAGCGTAGACGGATTTGCATCTATTGCAGTTGCAGATATCGTATATGCTCTTACTAATGTTACTGGTACTACTTCGTATACCTTTAACCTTGCAGACTTTAAAACAACAGATCTTTACATGAATGCTAACTAATTAGTTAACTTTCCTAAAGAAATCTGTTCTGGTTAATACGCCTTAAAAAGTATTACAAACAAACCCCCGACTCTTACGAGAGTCCGGGGTTTTTTGTATTATACCCATCCGAAGTTTTAACGAAGGAGGGTTTGCCCGTCCGAAGCCTTGGCGAAGTATGGTATTTTAGTGTGGTTTTAAGTTATCCACAGTGTGTGGTGTATTGTTGGTAAAAGTTGTATAATTAATAATGAAGACACGAAAGTGTGTCGATTATACTTTTGTGTTATTTCTCTTATTAATAAATTATTATTAATTAAATTATTAAAACTATGAAAAATGTATTTAAAAAAGTTTTAGTCGGAGGACTTCTGGCTGTTTTTGTTTTTGGTTTTTCTGCAAACAATGTTTTGGCTGCGACTGGAGAGGGTACTGCTACCATAAATGGTGGTACTAGTGCCACTGTAGTAATCTCTACTTCGAACACTCTTACTGTAGTCCTCACTGTTGGAGTTACGGGAATTGATGCGGCCGACTTTGATCCTACATTTACTATCCCTACAGGTTTCACTGCGCCTCACGCTGCCGGTGGAGCTGTTGTTCCTACTGCCATTGGTGAAGTAGATGTAGACGGTGAATGGTTTATTGCCGGAGCTGGAGGAACTTGTGCTGTAACTATGGCTTCTTCAAGCGCAACAGGACAAGTAATAACCGCTGCGGTGACGGGGGCTTGCGCAAGCACAAATACCATCACTTTGACTTACAAGGGCGTTGCTCCTGCTACTGCGATGGCTGCGACAAATTTTGATGTTAAGACTGACGATGATGCTATAGGTTCAGTGACTTCTATTACTACTACACCTGCTCACACTATTATTGTAAAAGGAACAGCCGTAGTTGCCAGTCATGCTACAGCCGGAGTTGCAACTACAAACAATTTGTCAGGACTCGCTGCTATCGGTGGGGCTGATAAAGTTTTAGGGGGATTTAAAATTACGGCAGCTGGGGAAAATGTGGATGTGACTACTATCCGAACCACTGTAACTCTGGGTACGATGGTTATCGGCGAACTTACAAACTTGAGAATTGTTCCTGACAATGGAACTGGTGCGGGAGATCCGGATGATGGAATCATGCATGCCGACGAGCTTGCTGCTCCGCTCGCAACTATTGCTTCTCCCATAGCTGGAAACAATGACTTCACGGTCACAAGTACTGTTACCGCAGGTGGAAGTAATAATTATTTTATTGTGGGTACTCTTGCCGCAACGATTGCTGATGGTGATACCATAGACACAGAGGCGACTGGTGCAGGAAGTGTTTCCGCTGGTGTCACTTCTGTCGTAGCAATAACTCCGACTGGTACAAGCACAAATAGCACTCGTACTATTACTGAAACGGTTGCTCCTACTGTAGTCATAACTCTTTCGGATAGCGTTCTTAACGTAGCAGAAACAGCATTAGTTACATTCACCTTCTCAGAAACACCAACAGGGTTTGCCGCTGCTGACGTAACAGTTGTAAATGGAACATTGGGAGCTATAGATGCCTCTGTCCCAACAGTTCAAACAGCAACATTTACTCCAACTGCAGAATTTTTGGACATTACGAATATAATTAGTGTTGGCACTAGTTGGACAGATTCTTCTGCAGGATTAAATCCCCCAGCAGGAACAACCGA
The DNA here is from genome assembly GCA_964484005.1 of uncultured Candidatus Saccharibacteria bacterium. Lineage (GTDB taxonomy): Bacteria > Patescibacteriota > Minisyncoccia > Phycocordibacterales > UBA9973 > UBA9973. The sequence continues at coordinate 93,183 of CAZADR010000002.1, forward strand.
TTCTGCAAACTTTGTAATTGACACAAGAACAAGTGGTGGTGGAGGCGGTAGTAGTAGTGGATCTAGAAGAGCTATTCCTGCTGTTCCAGCAAATGTTGAAGCTCCAGCAGACTGTTTACCTGGATTCTTGTTCAGCCCTTCAACCGGCCGAAATTGTAACGCTGCGACTCCTGCAGTGCCTGCACAAGGGAATGCTTATGCTTTTGGACAATCCACTGTAAAGATGGGAACCAAGGGTGAAGCTTGTAAGGCTTGGCAAATGTTCTTTAATGACAAGGCAAATGCAGGGCTCGTTACTGATGGATGGTGCGGAAAGTTGACCATCGGAGCTGCAAAATCTTGGCAGGCATCTATGGGTCTCCTTGCTGACGGTCTTCTTGGGCCAATGTCTCGTGCCAAAGCTTTGATGGAATAATCTAATTCTCCCACATGTCTGACATGTGGAAAAACAAAAAACCACCCAGTCGGGTGGTTTTTTTGTTGTTTTAGAGAATCTTAAGACTTATATATCTTGGCATAAAAAAGAAAAGGGCTCCTAAGGCACAAGCACCTTTCGGATCCCTTTTCGTATTGATATGCCTATATTATAGATTGATATACACCATAAAGTCAATAGTTCTTGTTATTAGGCCTTTATTTGCTAGAATATAAATATATGGGAGAAATTTTTGGTAAAATTTTATTTTTTCTTTTCACCTTGCCAGTCTTGATTGTGCACGAGGCTTATTTAAAGATAAAAGAACTTTTTGAAAAAAATGACCGTGAGGTTGATTGGCTCTTCGTCTTGCTCCTCATTATGATTGTCATCTTACTCCTCCTTCTTTTGTTTCAATACGGCTACAGCTAATCTTAACTTTCTTATCCGTGAAGGACTGTCCTTCACGAGTTTATTAGGTGCTTTTTGTTTTAATAGGTTTATAATTATAGATGAATAAGAGTGTTCATCATTTCTCGTTGCAAAGGAGGCCACATGAAAGAATGGGTCTGCTTTAAATGCGGAAACGAAATCGACTACACGAGAGAGTATTATGGTTTTGATGAGAACAGGAGAGTGCACTTTCACACAGCTCCTTGTCCCATCGAATATATGGAGGAAGAGAGATACGAGGGAGAAACAATGAATCAAGTTTCCTCAACCGATTAGGGGGCGAAGACGAAAGTCCGAGCCCCTTTGCTTTTTTAATACAAAAAACTTTAATTCTGTTAAATTCCCCTAAACCGGGTTTAGGGGAAATAGGTATAAGTAAAGTAGGGTGGTATACTCAACCAATGTCATACAGAAAAGTTCCCCTAGTGTCAGGAGAATTTTTTCATATCTACAACCGAGGCAACAGTAAGCAAGAAATATTTTTAAACGATGAAGATAGAGATCGTTTTGTAAAATTATTGTATCTTTCCAACTCAAGAAAAGGGGTTAATTTTCGAGATGATATAGTTGAACAAAAAATTGATGCATGGGATTTTAAGAGGGGAGATGTTTTTGTTTCTATCGGTGCTTGGGTTTTAATGCCTAATCATTTTCACATATATATAACTTCTTCCAATTCCCCTAAACCCGGTTTAGGGGAGAAAGATGAAAATCTTAAAAATAAAACCGATATTGCTTTGTTTATGCATAAATTGTGTGTTAGTTATACTAAATATTTTAATAAAAAATATAACAGGACAGGAGCTCTTTTTGAAGGTCGGTTTAAAGCTACCCATATTGTGCAAGAAAGCCAGGCAAAATATCTTTTTGCATACATACACTTGAATCCTGTAAAACTTATTGATTCTAAATGGAAAGAACAAGGAATTAAAAATGTAAACCTGGCCTTAGAATACTTAAATACATACAAATGGAGTAGTTATGACGACTATCGTGGAATTTTAAGACAAGAAAGTAAAATTTTAGGAATAAAAGATTTTCCAGAATATTTTTCAAATATAAAAGATTTTAATTCAGAAATTTTTTATTGGTTGCAGTATAAAAATAGTTTCCCCTAAACCCGGTTTAGGGGAGATGAGAAAAAAGTTATACACATATATTTAGGAGTTTTGAAATAATAAGAACATAATGGGTGCATGCAAAAAATAAAAAATGTTTTGGCCCACAAATTTTTAAAAATATTAAAGTGGGTTTTTTTAATTTTACTTGGACTGTTTGTGCTTTTAATTATTGGGCGTTTAATTTTTCGTTCTAATTTAGAAAAGACGAATATACAAGTAGAAAAAATTCACGCCACCAAGCTGACTCTAAAAGATGTGATGGGGGATAATCTTCCGCCGGATCCTGGAACCGAGGCAGACAAGACCATCGTTGGTATCGATGTAAATGAAAACGGTATTCGTGATGATGTGGAGCTAGCTGTATTTAAAGAATATCCAAATTCTGCTAAAACCCGCGCTGCGCTTTTGCAGTATGCGTTAGCCTTGCAGATGGAAGTAATTCAGCCGATGGTGAATACAACGATAGTAGACAAAGTGATAGGAGAACAGAGTAGAGCTGATGCCTGCATAGCAAATAGTTTGGTGCCAAGAAAAACTCCTGAATCAAGTAGAGATAATCTTGATATGGAAAAAATTGATGAATTTATTTCTTTTGTGGAAAATAAACAATTAAATACTGAGGTTAGAAAAAAATCACAAATAGATTTTTATAAAAATTTGGGAAATTTTGCTAATTCAACAAAAACCGAAGAATGTGATATTGATTATTCAAGTTTTCCTAATTAATTTTTTATGAAAAATAAAATACTCTTGATTCTCGTTTTGAGTTTGGTTTTTTCTTTTTGTTTTAAAAATGCTTCAGCAAGTGAGTTCTGTTCACAGAAAGGGTACAGTATCTTTACTGTAAACGGAATATTAAATAATGAAATTGATGCTATTAAAAATAAGGATAAATTAAAAAGTAGATTTAGTACAATCTATAATAATGAACCTTTGGTTGTTGACTATTTATACAACCCCACTCGCTTATCTGGCGTAGGGGATATTTTTGATGCGATAGCGCAAGGTGTTTTTAATCAAAAGTCTGATTATGACCTGACGGAGATGCTGAATGACGCGAGTCATAAAGTCACAACTCAAAAGCTCCTACTCGTTGCCCATTCTCAGGGCAATTTTTATGCCAATAGTTTTTATGATAAAACAGCTTCACGAGAGGGTGGAGTTCCAAGGGAATCTATCGCTGTTTATGGGGTTGGAAGTCCTGCCAACCACGTCTCTGGTAATGGAAGATATTTAACTTCTGATACAGATGAAGTCATCGCTAAGGTAGTGGCTAAATATATAAAAATTCTAGCACCCAATATTCATATTCCAATTCAAATATCTACTGATGGAAATGGACACAGTTTTTCTAATGTGTATTTAAAATATCAAGGAGACAGAATCGTTTCAGATATAAAATCTTCCCTAAATAAATTAAGAGAAAATGATGAGCAAGACTCTCGAGAACCCTGCATTTCTCCACAAGAGCTTTCTGCCTTACATAAAATTCAAGGAGTAGTTTTAGTGTCGGCGGATTTTGCTATAAATAAAACAAAAAATACTATTTCTTATGTTGCAAAAAGTATTTATAATACTGGAGCCACTGTTGCATCTGCTCTTTCTTCATTTATTAATTCTATAAAAAAGAAAAGTGATTTAGCTTTAAACAACGGGGCTTCAGTTTTAGAAGGAGCACAAGAATCCTTAGATGCCTTGAAAGACGCCAATGAGAAAACAGCTGAAGCGAGCGACTCGCCTGTGCCCGAAGAAACACCTCCAGTAGAAAATACTTCTGATGAAAATACTCCACCTATTTTGACTGATACCAGTGATTTACCAAACACTGATTCAAATACAGAGCCAGAAAAAAATAGAAGTGGGGGTGGTGGTGGGGGAGGTGTAGAAGATGAAATACCTATTGTTCCAGGAGAAGAAGAAATTCCAGAAATAATTCCAGAGCCCATTCCTGAACCCGAACCAATACCAACTTGCGTAGACCCACAGATTTTAGTAGATAATGTTTGCGTAAATCCAGAACCTGTTCCTGAGCCAGATCCTGTTCCTGATCCAATTCCTGAACCCGAAGAGCCACCCGTAGAATTAGAAACAATTACTATAAGTGAAAATACTATTTTGTCGGCTGGTGAATATAATTATGAGAATTTAATAATAACCAATAATGCTGTTTTGACGCTAGAAGGGGACCCAGAATCAACAGATGATTTTAAGGGTGTAAAAATAAATGTCATTAATTTGACTATTAATGAAGGTGCCTCTATATCTGCTGATCAAAAAGGTTACGGTCCAAATCAAGGTCCTGGAATTTCAAGTGATGATTTTGTTGGAGCAGGCTATGGTGGTTTTAGTTTGCGTGGTTCTGTTACCTATGGTTCTGCTACAAAACCTATGGATTTGGGTAGTGGTGGAACAGCTCCTTCGTTTGGCGGAGGGGGTGCTATTTATATTGTGGTTTCTGATACTTTTATTAATGATGGAGTTATTTCTTCTGATGGAGGTCTAGCGGGAAGTGGTGGCAGTATATATGTAACTACAAAAGATATTAAAGGAAGTGGCACCATACACGCGAACGGTGGAGGTCTTTATGCAAGTGGTTATTTCAGAAGTCCTGGAGGTGGAGGAAGGGTTGCTGTTTATTATCAAACTTCGTTTTTTGATGGGACAGTAGAAGCAAAAGGAGGTTGTGGTCAATATGATGGGATGACTATGTCTTGTGGAGGAAAAGGAACGGTGGGTATTTTTGATGAATCTTCCAATGATCTCTATTTAAATAATTCGTGGCGTTTTCAAAAAAATGATAGTCCGTTTAATTTTAATCATATATTTTTGACGGGTGCTAAAGTTGAAATTGAAGAGGGTGTAGAGATTTCTACGGATGATATTGTTCTTGATAAAGCTTCGGTTTTTACTCTTTCTGGTGAAGAAACTATAAATGCAGATAATCTTTTAGTGACGGGCAATTCAACAATTACTGTTCTTCCAGAAAAAATACTTTCTTTAATAATTTCAAATATAACCGTTGATTCAGGTTCAGTTATTTCAGCTGATGAAAAAGGATATGAAAGTGGTCCGGGAACAGAGGGAGCTTATGGAGCTGGTGCAAGTCATGGAGGAAAAGGGGGTGGAGCTACTGCAAAACCTATTTATGGTTCTGATGTAGAGCCGACAGACTTTGGTAGTGGGGGTGAAGGTCATCGAGGTGGTGGTGCAATTCGCTTAGAAGTAGAAAATAATTTACAGAATAATGGTATTATTTCTGCTAGTGGAATTAAGGAACGTGTTAGTGGAGGTAGTATATATATAACAGCAAATGAATTGTCTGGAGGTGGTATTTTTCAGGCGAGAGGTGGTAATAGTTCTTGGCCTTATGGACCTATTGCTGGAGGGGGTGGAAGAATAGCGGTGTACTACAAAAATCTTTTATTTTCTGGAACAACAAATGTTTTAGGTGGTGTTTATTGTTATAGTGGTTGTAATCCAGCAGCAGGACCTGGCACTGTCGTTATGGTAAATGAATCAATTGTTGTTGACCCAGAACCAGTTCCTGACCCAACTCCAGTTTGTATAAATCCACAAATTTTAGTAGACAATATTTGCGTGGATCCTGAACCTGTTCCAGTGCCCGAGCCCGATCCAATACCAACTTGCGTAGTCCCACAGATTTTAGTAGATAATGTTTGCACAAACCCAGAACCCACTCCCGAGCCAGATCCAGTACCTGACCCAATTCCTGAACCAGATCCGATTCCCGAAGATTTGGTACCTTCTATTTTAGATTTTACTTATAACGGAGAAGCTGGAAATATAAATATTAATCCGACTATAAACCCTCTTGCTATGGTTTTTACCGCTAATGAAAATGTAAATTGGGTTTCAATTAAAATTGAAAAAGAAAATAATGAAAGTGGAATTAGTATTCACAAATATTTTTTTCCAGGAGTGGCCTGTGATGGAAAAGATACTTGTACCCAGAGTTGGAACGGTGCATTGGTAGGGGAGCTGTTGCAAGACGACTCTTCTTATAAAGTAAAAGTAAAAATTAGAGATATAAATGACGACAGCGTAGATTATGATTTTATTTCTCCATTGACTATAACAGTCAATACCTCGATTTAATAATCCGGGAAGGACGGTCCTTCCCGGGAATAAATAATATGATATAATCACCTCACAGATGGCGAGTCATTTTTTTAAAATTTTATTTGTTTTTTTGGGAATGATAGTGGTAGGACTTTTTGGTGTTTTTGTGGTTAATTATTTAGACGATAGGGCAAAAGATGCGACGGCTGTGGATGTCAATATTGAGGTTGCAAAATAGGGAGTTTGTGATATATTACTAATACCGCAGAGAAAGTAGGCGCAGAAGTTTCTTCTGGATAAGTCCTATTTAGTGGGTCGATATTCTGTCATTTGACGGAGGAAAACTTGCGGCGAAAGCCGTTTTTTTGTTGAAAAAATAAGGAAAAACAAAATTATGTTACAAAAATCAAAAAAAGAAGAAATGATCAAAGACTTGGAAGGAGTCATCAAAGGCTCTCTATCTTTAGTTTTTGTTAATTTTCACGGTTTAAAAGTAAGTGATGAAACAAAGCTTCGAAGTGAATTGCGAGAACAAGGAGTAGGCTACAGAGTTTCTAGAAAGACTTTGCTTGCTCGTGCACTCAAAGGCAAAGCCGAGGGAGAAATTCCTGAGCTAGCTGGAGAAGTGGCTATCGCATATTCTACAGACCCTGTTTCTTCATCACGAGAAGTTTACAATTTTCAAAAAACTCACAAAGGAATGCTCAACATTCTCGGTGGAATTTTTGAAGGAAAATTTGTAGATAGCACTTACATGATGGAGCTCGCAACTATACCAAGCAGGGAAGTATTGCTTTCCAAGATTGCGTACTTGCTCAAGAGCCCTATGCAGCGTTTGGCTATTGCAGTTGGTGAGGTCGCAAAGCAAAAATAAAATTAGAAGAATATTAAAAATTAATTAAAAAATTTATGTCAAAATTCGATACATTTATGAAAGATCTCGAGAGCGCATCAGTCTTGGAACTCAACGACTTGGTGAAGGCTATCGAAGAAAAGTTTGGAGTATCTGCAGCTGCAGTAGCAGTATCCGCAGGTGGAGCAGCTGCCGGTGGAGCAGAAGCTGCTGAAGAAAAAGATGCATTTACAGTTGTTCTAGCATCAGCTGGTGAACAAAAAATCGCAGTTATGAAAGTGGTCAAAGAAGCTCTAGGCCTCGGTCTTAAAGATGCTAAAGATTTGGTTGATGCCGCTCCAGCAACCTTGAAAGAGGGAATGAAGAAGGTAGAAGCTGAAGATTTGAAAAAGAAAGTTGAAGAAGCAGGAGGAAAAGTTGAACTCAAATAAAACAGTTTAATTTTTAGCAAAAACAACCGCCCAAAAGGTGGTTGTTTTTTATTGGAAAAGATCTATAATGCCCTTATGGAAATCCTAGGCAAAATATTGGGTAATTCGGCGCGAGTAAAAATCATGCGTCTTTTTCTATCAAATCGGGGTAAGGGTTTTGCCAATAAAGATGTAGCAAAGAGAAGCCGAGTGACCTCCGACGCGGTTCGTAGAGAAATCAGGCTTTTGGCTTCAGTTAATTTCATAAAAAAACACGGGGTCAATTGGTCTTTTAATCCAGCTTTTAAATACGGCGGAGAGTTTGAAGATTTATTGCTTGGTTCTGACACCTTGAGCAAAGAGGCTATTTTAGAAACTTTCAAAAAAGTAGGCCGAGTAAAACTAATTGTCTCTTCTGGTGTTTTCATTAAAAATCACGACAGCCGAGTAGATCTACTCATCGTGGGTGACAAAATGAAGAGAAGTAAGATAGAGGAGGGCATAAAAAAGATTGAAGCCGAGATGGGCGGGGAGCTCGTCTATGCTGTTTTTGATACCAAGGAGTTTCTATATAGATTAAATATGTACGACAAGCTGGTCCGAGACATTTTGGACTACCCTCACGAAATCGTTTTGCAAACAAAGGAGTTATCCCCCACACTTATCGCAAAGAAGTTATAAAAATAACGCTCCCTCGGAGCATCTTTGCAATAAGTGTAGGGGTTATCCACACAATCCTTAAAGAAAGCTTAAAAACTGATATAATAAAGACATAAACTTTAATAAGGTCGAAACTTAGAAAAGTGTTTTTATTAATAATTAACAGTTTTTATTTATCATGAATAATATTTGGCTTACTTGGGGTGATGTATTTACCCAGTCATATCAGAGCTTGTGGTGGAGTTTTGTTCAATTCGCACCAAGACTCATCGTGGCTATAGTGTTTTTTATTATCGGTTGGTTTTTGGGTTCTCTAATTTCTAAAGCAATTGAGCAAGTTTTCAAGAGCTTAAAGGTAGACGGCCTTTTCTCTTCTATCGGAGCAGATGGCTTCTTTAGAAAAGCTGGAATGAACCTAAATACCGGATATTTTATTGGGGAAGTAGTACGATGGTTTGTAGTTATCGTTTTCCTTCTTCCATCTTTAAATTTGGTTGGCTTGTATGACGTCGCTTCTTTCTTGAAAGATGATGTTTTAGGATATTTGCCTAAAGTTGTGATTTCCGCTTTGGTTTTGATAATCGCGGCTCTTGTATCTGAAGGCCTATCCAAGGCAGTCTTGGCTACAGCTAAATCAATGAGCTTGAAGTCAGCAAACATGCTAGCTACTATCGCCAAATATGCTGTTTGGATTTTCGCTTTCATTATCGCCCTAGGTAAACTAGGTCTTGGTGACTATATGAGTATTCTCTTCTCTGGAATCATAGCTATGCTTGCGCTCGGAGGTGCTCTCGCTTTTGGGTTGGGAGGTAAAGATCATGCTTCTCGTTTCATCTCAAGATTGGGCGAAGAAGTATCTCAATAAATAAAAGAAAATAAGTATTTTTTAGCAAAAAAGATGTCCCCATTTTACAAGGGTTGACATCTTTTTTGCTTTAGATTATACTCTCTCCATCAGTATGAATATTGCAAGAAACAGTTTAAAAGGCCGGCTCTATTAAGGACAGACTTTTATCTGTCAATGGGCCGCCAGAAAGGCGGTTTTTTTGTTGGAAAATCAGCACGGAATGACACTTTGAAAATTGAAACTCTGTCGCGATAATTATCCTTGGTGCAAGGTGCACAGTAGGGTCTTTTCGGTCGCAGATAGAAAAAAGCCAAAAAGGTATTCTAGTAGCGAGCGGTCGTGAAAAAATATTCTGTTATAATTTTGGTTTTGTTTTTCTCCACAGTAATGTGGAGTTGTGATTTTCAAATTTCTTAACAGGAAATTTAAGGGCGTACGGTGGATGCCTTGACTTTAAGAAGCGATGAAGGACGTGGCGTTGCTGCGATAAGCTTCGGGGAGGTGCTTAGCAACCTTTGATCCGGAGATTTCCGAATGGGGAAACCCTATCAAGTAAACCTTGATAATTTTTAGCGTAAGCTAAAAAAGCAAACCTTGGGAAGTGAAACATCTCAGTACCAAGAGGAATAGAAACAAATATGCATTTCCTTAGTAGCGGCGAGCGAAAAGGAAGGAGCCCAAACCGTAGTCGCAAGACTGCGGGGTTGTAAGATGACAATGTAGTTTACTAGAGGAGTCAAAAAATAAATTATTAAATGAAGTTGCTGGAAAGCAACACCATAGGAGGTGATAGTCCCGTAAGTGAAAATAATTTATCTCTTTTATTGTTATTCTTGAGTACCCCAGGACATGAGTGGCCGGGGGGAATCTAGCGGAACTAACCGCTAAGGCTAAATATTCTTAAAGATCGATAGTGAACTAGTACCGTGAGGGAAAGGTGAAAAGCAGCCCGATTAGGGCGGTGAAATAGACCTGAAACCGTATGTCTACAAGGAGTCGAACTGGGATTTATTCCAGAACGGCGTGCCTATTGAAGAATGAGCCAACGAGTTTATGCATGCTGCAAGACTAAGTGGACTAAAACCACGCAGTCGTAGGGAAACCGAGTGTTAATAGCGCAACTAAGTAACATGCATAAGACCCGAAGCCAGGTGAGCTTGCCATGAGCAGGTTGAAGTAGGTCGAAAGACCTATGGAGGACCGAACCGGTAGATCGTACAACGTCTTCGGATGACTTGTGGTAAGGAGTGAAAAGCTAATCGAACCTGGTAATAGCTGGTTCTCTCCGAAATAGCTTTAGGGCTAGCGTCGTGTGTTTTCTCTGGGGGTAGAGCACTGGAAGGTTTCGACAGGGAGCAATCTCGCGAAACCTATCAAACTCCGAATACCAGAGACCATAGCACGGCAGTTAGGCCATGGGGGCGAAGCTCCATTGGCCAAAAGGGAAACAGCCCGGATCTCAAAATAAGGTCCCTAAATATATACTAAGTGTAAGACAAGAAGGTGAAGTTTCTTTAACAATGAGGAGGTTGGCTTAGAAGCAGCCATCCTTTAAAGATAGCGTAACAGCTCACTCATCTAGAGATTTTGCGTCGAAAATAATTGGGGCTAAGTATATTACCGAATTTGAGGATTTTAATTGTCTTAGGACACCTAAAGTGGTAGGAGAGTGTTCCAATCTGCAGTGAAGGAAGACTCGTGAGAGCTTCTGGAGCGTTTGGAAGTAAGAATGTTGGCAC
>CAZADR010000003.1:0-91879 GCA_964484005.1 uncultured Candidatus Saccharibacteria bacterium
CGAAGTCATTACTTCACTTTGTTTTGGAAATAGGTGCGAGTTTGGTACAATACAGGCACAAAACCCTCAAAAACTTGTTGTTTTATGGAAGGTATGTTATTATAAAGTAGCTTTTAAAAGGCTCTGAAGTTTTATTGGAGCTTTTTTATTTCCCGTTAAGGCATGGAAAATAATTAGTTTTTAATTTTTTAATTTTTATTTATGGAAATACGAAATATAGCAATAATAGCTCACGTGGACCACGGCAAGACCACCTTGACCGATGCTTTGATGAAGCAAAATGGGGGGCTTCAAGATGAGGGAGTGTCAATGGATTCAAACGATCTTGAAAAAGAGCGTGGTATTACTATATATTCCAAAAATACTTCTATTTATTATAAAGATACAAAAATAAACATCGTAGACACCCCTGGTCACGCAGATTTCGGTTCTGAAGTAGAGCGTGTTTTGCGAGCAATTGATTCTGTTCTTTTATTAGTGGATGCAGTAGAAGGACCAATGCCTCAGACTAGATTTGTCTTAAAGAAATCTCTGGAACTAGGCCTCAAGCCAATAGTAGTAATAAATAAGATAGACAAGCCAGCTGCCGATTCACACAGAGTACATGAAGAAATCTTAGATTTATTTTTTGAGTTGGGAGCCAATGAAGAACAAGCAAATTTTGAAACAGTTTACGCCATCGGCCGAGATGGAGTGGCTTTCAAGAATCTGGGTGATAAATCTACAGACTTGTCGCCAATTTTGGAAGTAATTTTAGAAAAAGTATTACCTGTTTCTCATAGTGAAGACAAACCCATGTCTGCGCAGGTTTTCAATTTGGGCTATGACAACTTTTTAGGCCGTATGGCTGTCGCTAGAATTTATTCCGGAAAAGTAACCTCTGGTAGCCAAGTTTTTATTAAAGGAGAAAATGGAATTCGTAAAGGAAAAATAACAAAATTATTTTCTTTTGAAGGAATAAATAGAAAAGAAGTTGAAAGTGCTTCATCTGGAGACATTGTTCTTTTGGCTGGTATTCCAGATATATACATTGGGGAAACATTATGTGAAAACGAAAGTGTAGAACCACTACCGCATATCGCCATCGATGAGCCTACTTTGTCTTTAAATTTTTTAGTAAATGATTCTCCGTTTGCGGGACGCGAAGGTAAATTTTTGACATCCAGACAAATAAAAGAAAGACTCGAAAAAGAATTAGAAATCAATGTCGGCCTCAAAGTAGACTTTGCACCAGATCAAGGAGTAGACAGGATGGGTCCGTCCTTTTTTAAAGTTTACGGACGAGGAGAACTCCATGTTGCTATCTTGCTTGAAAATATGCGCCGAGAAGGTTTTGAGATGCAAGTTTCTCAGCCGGAAGTAATAATAAAAGAAGAAAACGGGATAAAAACCGAACCTTACGAAGAACTCGTGATAGATGTGCCCATGGAGTCTAGCGGTGGTGTTATAGAAAAAATTGGCAAAAGAAGGGGAATTATGAAAGATATGGTTGAAAAAGAAGGAATTGCCAGGATTATCTTTGATATACCTACCCGCGGCCTTTTGGGCTATAGAAGTGAGTTTATTATAGACACTAAGGGTGAAGGCATAATGTCTTCTAGGGTTACTGGCTTCAAAGAACACGCAGGGGAAATCAAGAAAAGGGAGTATGGCTCAATGACTTCGATGGTGGCTGGTAAGGCGGTGGCATTTTCTCTTGCAAATTTACAAGAACGTGGTATATTGTATATAGAACACGGGACAGAGGTTTATGAAGGTATGGTTGTGGGTAATGTTTTGAAGGGGGAAGATATGTCTGTAAACCCTACAAAAGGTAAACAACTTACAAACATGCGAGCTTCAGGTACTGACGAAGCCATAACACTAAACCCCGTTTTTGTTTTGAGTATAGAGAGAGGTCTGGAGGTGATGAGTGAAGATGAGTATTTAGAAATCACTCCAAAGTCCGTCAGACTACGAAAAAGATATCTTACTGAGATTGATAGAGTTAGAGCCAAGAGATAAACAATAATTAAAAAACAAAAAGTAAAAATTTATGTCAACGATATCTTTCAAACCAAAAAAAATAACTCAAAAAATAACTTCTCACCTTCAAGACCGTGCGTCTGATGTAATCATGAACCGTTTTGGTTTGACTGCTGATGCCAAGAGAAAAACTCTTGAAGAAATTGGAAAAAAATATAATATTACTCGAGAAAGAGTTCGCCAGATTGAAGAAGCGGCGATTAATTTAATAAAGAAATCTGATGCTTATAAAAACGAGCAGGCAATTTTTGATGAATTAAAACAAATAGTTCACAACTTGGGTTCTGTTGTGGCTGAACACGAACTCTTGCCTCATATTTCTAAAGATAAATCAACTCAAAATCATATCAATTTTTTCTTAGAATTGAGTGATGTTTTCAAAAAACATCGTGAAGATGATCATTTTCATGTTCGTTGGAGTGTAGATGATGAGGTAATAGATAAAGTTCATGATGCTCTTAGAAAGCTTTATTCTAGTTTAAATGATGAAGACCTTATTCCGGAAGCAGAAATGATTAAAAAGTTTTTTGAGCACATGAAGGATGTTTCTGAAAAATATAAAAATGATGAGATGGCCAAGAGATGGCTCTCCATGTCTAAGACTGTAGCTAAAAATCCACTTGGAGAATGGGGAAAAGCTAGCTCTCCAAATATTCGTACTCGTGGAATCAAAGACTATGCCTTTTTGGTTATGAGACGCCATGGTTCTCCTATGCACTTCAAAGAGGTAGCAGATTCTATTTCTAAGATTTTTGGTAAAAAGACTCACTATGCTACTTGTCACAATGAGCTGATAAAAGATTCTAGGTTTGTGCTTGTCGGCCGTGGTATGTATGCTTTGTCTGAATGGGGCTATAAAGCAGGTATTGCTCGTGAAGTTATTCAAGATATCTTAAAGAGAGAAGGAGGTCCTTTGAGTAAAGATGAAATTGTAAAAAGAGTAATGAAAGAGAGATATTTCAAGAAAAATACTATTTTAGTCAATTTAGCTAACCCAAAATATTTCAAAAAGAACAAAAACGGACTTTACGCAGCAGCTTAGGCATAGATATACCTTTGTTTTTTCTATGATTTGTATTAAAATATAAGAATGGCTCATGAAGAAAAGGGCGGTGGTAGCTTTTTTGATTCTGTTGAGGAAGGTATAAAGGCTCACTGGCCTTGGATTTTGGCGGCACTTGTCGCTTATTTAATTTATAAATATGGCCTTCAGTATTCTTTACTTAGGGGGATATTACCAATTGTTTTGGTTATTTTTCTTGGTAAGATTGCTTGGAGAGTTTGGATACATTATATTCAGCAAGATTTTATTTCTGGTATTGATTTTATTTTACTTGAAATTATTCCTCCACGAGATGTGTTGCGCAGCCCCAAAGCGATGGAGCTCTTTTTTACTAATGCTCTGTATCACTGGAGCTTGAAAGGAGGGAAGGAAGAATATTGGCAGGGTGCTGTATGGTTTTGGTTTTCTTTAGAAATAGCATCCATCGACGGGCAAGTGCATTTTTATATTCGTACTCCTACGCGTGTCCGAAGCTTAATCGAAACTCAAATTTATGCTCAATATCCTCAGGCTCAAGTGAAAGCAGTCGAAGATTATACTTTGGCAGTAGACAAGATTTCTCCAGATAGTGAGTGGATGGGTTGGGGTTGTGAATTTGGCTTGGAAAAACCCGAAGCATATCCACTAAAGACTTATGTAGATTTTGGTTTAGACAAAGACCCTAAAGAAGAACAAAAAGTTGACCCACTATCTCCTATTGTGGAGCTTTTTGGTTCGCTCCAAAAAGGAGAACAGATGTGGATGCAAATTGTAGTCACTCCTTCAAAAAAGGAATATCACACCCATGGAACTTGGTTTGGAAAGCATGATTGGGTGGCAGAGGCAGGAGAACAGATGCTCAAACTTTTAAAACCTTATACAAGTATCAAAGATCTTAAACCCGGAGACACTAGATCACGAATAGAAATTCGTGTTCCCGATTCTTTAAAGAGAGTCGTGGAAGTAATGAACAAAAAGATAACCAAGATTGGTTTTGATACTGGAATTAGGGTTTATTATGTTGCAAAAAAAGAAAATTTTGATATGAGTAATCGCAGAAACATTCGTCTTATTTTTCGACAATTTGCTTCTCCTGATTCAAACGGATTGGAGCGCATAAATTCTACTCAGGGAGATGCTTATGGTGGTATATTTACCATTTCAGGAGAAACAGTCATGCGTTTGGCTGATAGAATGCTTTTAGAATATCAAGAACGCGCATTTTTCCATCCTCCACTTCGGCATGACCTATTTTCTACCCATACCTTACCTTGGCCAATTTCACCGATGATTTTTCCTGCATACAAACACCACAAAACATTTGTCTTAAACACCGAAGAATTAGCTACCTTGTGGCACTTCCCAGGTCAGATTTTGAAGGTTCCTACCCTGGAGCGTATTGAATCTAAAGAAGCTGCTCCTCCTACAAATTTGCCAACATAATTTATGGAAAATTTACTCTTATCAAAAGAAATACTTGGGTTAGAGAAACCCAAGCCTAGTAATAAAATTTATTTTTATATATTGGGAACTTTAGCTTTTTTAATAGTTTTTTATTTTTTATTTTTTAGTGCTCCTTTGAGTTTTCCATCTAGGGCAGTAGTAAATATAGAATCTGGTGTGGGATTACGAAGTGCCTCCTTAGTCTTAAAAAAAGAACACATAATACGCTCTAGGGTTGCTTTTGAATCTTTTGCGATAATCTTAGGAGGAGATAAAAATATACAGTCTGCAAGTTATTTATTTGAAGAAAAAATACCAGTTTATTTGGTTGCATGGCGAATATTAAATGGTGAGCACAACATGCCACCGGTTTCTGTCACTATTCCTGAAGGTTTTGATGTAAATCAAATTGCTGATACTTTTGCCTCAAAATTGAATACCTTTGATAAAGCTAAGTTTTTAATAAATGCAAAAAACAAAGAAGGCTATCTTTTTCCGGATACTTATTTT
This sequence comes from uncultured Candidatus Saccharibacteria bacterium, assembly GCA_964484005.1. Lineage (GTDB taxonomy): Bacteria > Patescibacteriota > Minisyncoccia > Phycocordibacterales > UBA9973 > UBA9973. The sequence continues at coordinate 5,021 of CAZADR010000003.1, forward strand.
TTCTTAACTACCGATAATCAAGATGTGGTTTTGAAATCAATGAGTGACAATTTTAAGAAGAAAGTTTCTCCACTTATGTCTGAGGTTGCTCTTTCAGGTAAAACGGAAAAGGAAATTATAATTATGGCTTCAATAATAGAGAGAGAAGCAAAAGGGGAAGGAGACAGGGAGATAATCTCTGGTATTTTATGGAGAAGAATTTCTATAAATATGCCACTTCAGGTGGATGCAGCAATGGAAACCTATAAGAATAGGGGATTGCCCGAGAATCCTATTTGTAATCCCGGTTTAGATGCAATTAAGGCAGCTATTTATCCCGAAGGATCATCCTATTTATATTATTTACACGATAAAAATGGCCTTATTCACTATGCGAAAAGTTTTGCAGAACATAAGGCAAATATAAGTAAATATCTTCAATAAAATTATGAGAAAACATTTATTTGCTTTTATAGATATAGAAACTACTGGTTTAAATCTTCTTGAACATGAGATTATTGAAATTGGTTGTGTGCTCACTACTCCAGACCTGCAGGTGATAGAGGAATTAGAATTAAAAATAAAACCTGAACACATTGAAAGTGCTGATCCTGTCTCTCTCAAAGTAAATCATTATGATGAGGAAAAATGGAAGGACGCACTTGGCCTAGAGGAGGCGATGAATATTTTTTCTAAAAAAGTAAAAGACTGTATCATGGTAGGGCACAATGTGGCTTTTGATGCTGGGTTTTTGGAATACTCTTTTAATAAAATGAAGACACCAAACACAATGCATTACCACAAAATGGACACTATTTCTATCGCTTGGGCAAAGCTGCACCGAGAGCCAGATCTAGAACATTTTTCATTACGGGAATTGTGTTTGCGTTTTGGTATAAAAAATGAACATGCCCACACCGCTCTCTCTGATGCTCGTGCTACCTTTGAGCTTTACAAAAAGTTGATGGCTCTATAGAATCAAAATGTACTTTTAAAAGTACATTTTGATTCTATTTATCACATGAAACATAGACAAACAGTATTTGTTGGAATATCTGGCGGAGTAGATAGTGCCGTCTCAGCTGCTCTGTTAAAAAAAGCAGGGTATGAAGTCGTGGGAGTTTTTATAAAAACATGGCATCCAGATTTCTTAATTTGCAACGAAGAGGAAGAAAGACGAGATGCCATGCGAGTAGCTGCTTTTTTGGATATTCCTTTCCTTACTTTTGATTTGGAAAAAGTTTATAAAGAAGAAGTGGCTGACTATATGATTCGAGAATATAAAATGGGCCGAACTCCGAATCCAGATGTGATGTGCAATAAAGAGGTAAAATTTGGTGCTTTCTTAAAAAAAGCTTTATCTATGGGTGCGGACTTTGTAGCAACGGGGCATTATGCGCAAGAAAAGAAGGTTGTACTTTCTCACGGCTCGCACTCTATCTTGAACATGGCTGACCGAGCTTCAGTAGCGAAAGCCGAAGAAAGTACACCTTCTTTTCTTGTTAAAGGCGTGGATCCTTCCAAAGATCAAAGTTATTTTTTATGGACACTCAAACAAGAGCAATTAAGTAAAATTTTATTTCCGATTGGTCACCTAAAAAAAACCGAAGTTCGAAAATTAGCCAAGAAATTTAATCTACCTGTAGCCGAGAAAAAAGATAGCCAAGGGATATGTTTTCTAGGGGCTGTGGATTTGAAAGATTTTTTGAAACACTATATTAAAGAGGAAAAGGGTAGGGTGGTAAATGAAAAAGGAGAAGAAGTTGGTTTTCATGATGGGGCTGTCTTCCACACTTTAGGTGAAAGGCATGGTTTTACTATTACAAAAAAGACTCCAAAAGATGGAGCTTATTATGTAATTGGAAAAGATATTAAAAAAAATATTTTATATGTGTCACAAAACAAAAACTATTATCAGAAGAGTCCGGATATTTTTCTACTAAAAAATTCCTCAAGACTCGCGCCGTCGCGCTCCGTAGCCTCTCCTAATAATAGTTTTTGTTTTGTGTTAGATGATACAAATTGGATTTCAAATATCCCACAAGAGAATAAAAAATATACAGCTCAAATAAGATATCACAGTGAATTTTTACCTTGTAGTATTAAAATTTTTTCCGACAATAAAGCTGAAATAACTTTTTCAAAACCAGTTATTGTGGCTTCGGGCCAATCGTGTGTAATTTATGATGGTGATATTTGCCTGGGTGGCGGGGTAGTTGTATAATTAATTTATGGAACAATTTTTAACACAAAATAGTGAGATAATATTGAGATTAGGAGTAGCTGTCGGACTTGGGCTTTTAGTGGGAGCAGAAAGACTATTGGTTCATAAAGATGCTGGAATGAAAACCCACGCACTTGTCTCCCTCGGTTCAGCCTTGTTTGTTATTATCTCTGAGACGATAGCTTTAAAATATCAGATGGTTGACGGTTTTGATCCATCTAGAATAGCTTCACAGATAATAGTCGGTATAGGATTTTTGGGAGCTGGTTCTATCGTCCTTTATGGCACCAGACTAAGAGGCCTTACTACTGCTGGAGGACTCTGGGTTATGGCTGGTATCGGCATGGCATCCGGATTTGGACTTTTTAGTATTGCAGTTATCTCAACCATTTTAGTTCTTTTTGTTTTTGTAGTAATGGCTATCGTAGAAAAACCTATTAGAAAAATATCAGAAGAAAACGGACAATTTACAGATTAAACAAAGAATATGCAATCCCGTTAGAAATTTATATTAATTAAGTTTATATATTATATTTATTATGTTACAGAAAAATGAAGTTATTTCTAACGGGATGCAATCAGATGAAATTAGAAGAAGATATTTAAAATTTTTTGAAAAACGGGGACATAAAATAATTCCTTCGGCTTCTTTGATTCCAGAAAATGATCCTTCTGTGCTTTTTAATACTGCCGGAATGCAACCTCTCGTGCCTTATCTCTTGGGACAAGAACACCCGATGGGAAAAAGAATAGTTGATATTCAAAAATGTGTTCGTACTGGAGACTTGGATGACATTGGAGACAACCGCCATCTTTCATTTTTTGAAATGATGGGTAATTGGTCTCTAGGAGATTACTTTAAAGATGAGGCGATAAAATGGAGCTATGAATTTTTAACTTCCAAAGAAGAAGGATTGGGGCTGGATTTATCACGATTGTATGTGACGGTTTTTGATGGGGATGAAAATGCTCCCAGGGACGATGAATCAGCAGAGATTTGGAAGAGTTTAGGAATTCCAGTAGAGCGTATTTATTTTTTAGGTGCAGATGATAACTGGTGGAGCCCTGGGGACAATGGACCCTGTGGTCCATGTAGTGAGATGTTTTATGATGTATCTGGTCAGGTAGGAAATTTAAATAAAGAAGAATTTCTCGAAGCTGTAAAAAAAGAAAATGTCATTGAAATTTGGAATGATGTTTTCATGGAGTATGAAAAAAAAGACGGAAAAGTAATAGGGAAGTTGAAGCAAAAAAATGTAGATACGGGTGCTGGCTTGGAGCGCATGACTGCAGTTATGCAAGGGAAGCAAACTGCATATGAGACTGATTTATTTGAAGATGTTTTTAATAAAATAGATATTCTGTGTACAAACAAGGAAGTAAAAGCTAAAAGAATAATCGCAGATCATACAAGAGCAGCAGTTTTCATGATTTCAGATGGAGTAATTCCTAGTAACAATGCGAGCGGGTATGTGTTGCGTCGGCTCATTCGTAGAGTCGTTCGTTTTGCTGATATGCTCGGGATAAATCACGAAGGCCTTGGAGAAATTATCGATGTGGTAATTGAAAAATATAAAAATAATTATGTCAGCTTGAAAGAGCAGGCTGTTTCAATAAAAGAAGAAATTTTACAAGAAGAAAATAAATTTAGAAAAACTTTAGCCAATGGCTTGAAAGAATTTGAAAAAGGAGTGGATCCATTTATTCTTGCTACTACTTATGGTTTTCCTATAGAGCTCACCCTCGAGCTCGCTAGAGAAAAAGAGATGAATATAAATTTGGAGGATTTTAATCAAAAAATGGAAGAACATCAAAAACTTTCTCAGACTTCTTCAGCAGGAATGTTTAAGGGTGGACTCGCTAACCACAATGAAAAGACTGTCAGACTTCACACTGCACACCATTTGCTTTTGGCTGGATTGCAAGCAGTGGTGGATAAAAACATAAAACAACGAGGAAGTAATATCACTGAAGAGAGGCTCCGTATGGATTTCCTGTGTGACCATAAGTTGACCGACGAAGAAAAAAAAGGAGTGGAAGAGTGGGTGAATGATAAAATAAAAAAAGAATTAAATGTCGTGCGTCGGGAGATGTCTTTAGCTGAAGCTCAAAACCTAGGCGCCGAAATGGAATTTGGGGCTAAGTATCCAGAGACTGTATCTGTATATTTTATAGAAGATGAAAATGGTAACCCTATTTCAAAAGAATTTTGTGGTGGTCCCCATGTTTCAAATACAAAAGAATTGGGTCAATTTAAGATTCAAAAAGAAGAGGCGGTAGCCGCTGGAATTAGGCGCATAAAGGCTATTCTTGTGATATAATTTAGTCATGGGTATTTTTTCTGGGAATAAAGAAAAAAAGGATTTAGCACTAGTTTTTCATATTGGGTCTTCCTCTATAGGAGGTGCACTTTTTTTGGCACAGAGTTCAGGAATTCCTAAAATAATCTTTTCTGTAAATGAGCCCATCAGCATAGAAGAAAATGTAAGTGTTGATAGATTTTTAGCTTTAAGCCTAAAATCTATTGAAAAAGTATCAAAGAGGATTCACGACGCTCGTCTTGGTGCGCCTTCAAAGGTTTATTGCGTACTTTCTTCTCCTTGGTATACATCTCAGACTCGAATAATAAATTTCAAAAAAAATACACCCTTTTTGTTTACCTCCAAGCTCGCTGATGAATTAATAAAAAAAGAAGTGACTTTGTTTCAAGAAGAGCATTCTTTGAAATATCAAAATATTGATAATGCTGTGCGTGCCATTGAGCTAAAAAACATAAAGACTTTATTAAATGGCTACGAGACGTCAAATCCTTTAAATAAAAAAACAAAAGAAGTAGAAATGACTATTTTTGTTTCCATAGCAGGGGAGCAAGTTTTGAAAAAGATGGAGGAGTCTATAGAGAAATATTTTCACCCGAGCTTAATTAAGTTTTCCTCTTTTACAATGGCTTCTTTCGCTGTAGTGCGTGATATGAATACACAAAAAGAAAATTTTTTGTTGGTAGATATTGGTGGAGAGATCACCGATATTTCAATGGTAAAGCAAAATATTTTACGCGAATCTATAACTTTCCCCCTGGGGCGTAATTTCTTGATTCGCGGGGTTGCCACCGATTTAAACTGCTCCTTAAATGAAGCTGATTCATTAATTTCTCTTTTGAAAGATGGACACGCAGAAGAAAAACTTTCAAAAAAGCTTACTTTTGTGATGGATGGGCTCCGTAAAGAATGGCTCAAGTCTTTTCAAGATTCTTTGGCCAATATTTCCAACGATATTTCTGTTCCTTCGACTATTTATATTGCCATAGATAAAGACTTGGCAGATTTCTTTTTGGAAACAATCAAAACAGAACAATTTAGCCAATACACCCTAACTGAATCAAAGTTTGATGTTGTTTTTTTGAATTCGCAAAATCTACACGGACTAGCAACCTTTGAAGAGGCTGCAATACGAGAACCTTTCCTAATCATAGATTCTATTTATATTAATCGTTTTCTATTTCAAAAATAAATATGTCAAAAATTTTATTACAAGACATGACCGTAAAAAAGAAACGACAGGTAATAAAACCACGTGAGCCTATTTTTGCACCCAAAGAGAATTTCTTTAAAGAGCTAGATGAGGTGAAAGAAGTTAAAGAAATAAAAGAAGTAAAGGCAAAAAGAGAAATATATAGAGAAAATAATACTGAACCTAAATATGTAAAAAATAAATCTAGATATATGCTTTGGTCAGTAGCCCTTGTTTCTTTGACTTTTTGTCTTTTTGCAATATCTTTTCTTTTTTCAAAAGCAGAAGTTGAGGTTACTCCAAAAATGAAAGATATTGTTTTGAATAAGAGTTTTTCTGCGACGAGCGAAGCCAGTAATGATAGTTTATCTTTTAATCTAGTATTAGTTGATGGAATAGAAACAAAAGAAGTAAAAACAACAGAATATAAAGAAGTAAAAGAGTTTGCGACAGGAAGAGTTTTAATTTTTAATGCATTTAGTTCTTCTTCTCAAAAACTGGATATAGACACTAGACTCGAAGGTTCAAATGGTAAAATCTACAAGACTAAAAAAGCTATTACAGTGCCAGGAAAAAATAAAGACGAGGTTCCGGGTTCTGTGGAAGTAGAAATATATGGCACTGAAGCAGGTGAAGGATACAATAGTGCTCCGCTCGACTTTAAAATCTTTGGTTTTAAGGGAACTCCAAAATATTCTAAATTCTACGGTAGATCCAAGGGTGAAATCAGTGGAGGGTTTACTGGCAATGCACCATACATACCAGAAGCAGAAAAATTAGTAATCGTGAATGATTTAAAAGTTGCTCTTAAGGAAAAGCTTGTCAAAAAAGCTGTCGCCCCAGGTTTTGCTCTTTTTAAAGAAGCAGTATTCCTAAAAGTAGAGGACAGCGACATAGACTTTGATGTTTCTAAAAAGGATACGATTACCGTTAAAATCAAAGGCACACTCTCTGGGATTTTGCTTGATGAAAATAAATTAACAAAAAAAATTGCAGAAAAAAATATTGAAAAATACGATGGCAGTGATGTATTTATACCAAAATTAAATAGTTTAACTTTTTCCTTAACTCCTTTGGGGGCAGATGCTTCTAGTGAAGACAATATTTCTTTGGAAAATTTAAAAAATATTAGTTTTACTCTATCAGGAGCTATCCAGGTCGTTTGGAGGCTCGATGTAGAAAAATTTAGCAAAGACCTTGTGGGGACATTAAAAAAAGACTTTAATCAGATATCATTAAATTACCCTAGTATTGAATCTTCAAAATTGAAAGTAAATCCCACATGGAAAAGATCGTTACCTGATGAAATAGAAAACATAAAAGTAATAGTAAATTACCCTGAATAATATATATGTATATTTGGGTTATTTTATAGGACACCATTTGACATAATCATCATATTTTATTATAGTTAAAACCTATACATGATAGATCAAAAAAAGGAAAAAATAGTAACAGTCAAGGGAGTCGTCACAGAGGCCCTACCTTCAATTTTGTTTAGGGTAGACATAGGAGGGAAAGATGAAGAGTCAAAAGAAATATTGGCATATCTCGGAGGAAAAATGCGGATGCACAGAATCAAGGTTTTGATTGGAGATAGCGTAGAGGTCGTGCTCGATACTTATGGTGGAAAGGGAAGAATAATTAAAAGGTTATAAAGACTTGTTATTTTTAAAAGAATGGTGTATTATGGTCATTACGTGTTCAGGTAGTTTTTAAAAAGATTATAGTATTGAAAAATAAGGGTTTTCTCCTTGTTTTTCTTATGTTATGTTGCTTTTTAGATAAAATAGAAAAGTTTTTATGAAAATAAAATCATCAGTAAAAAAAATTTGTGATAATTGTAAAATGGTAAAACGAGCCAGGCATTTAAGAATAATTTGCTCTAACCCAAAGCATAAACAAAAACAATAATTTATGAGAATTCTTGGAATTACAGTACCAAACGAAAAAAGACTTGAAATTGGACTTACTTGTGTCTACGGTATAGGTATTTCTTCTGCTCGAAAGATTTTAGACCAAGTCGGCATAGAAAGAGGCAAGAAAGCAAAAGACTTGACTCTTGATGAAGAAAACAGTATTCGTTCTGTTGTGGAAAAGATTTTGATAGAAGGAAATTTAAAAAGAGAGATTTCAGCCAACATAAAAAGATTGAAAGATATAAAGAGTTATAGAGGTGTTCGCCACATGAAGAGACTTCCAGTCAGGGGACAACGAACCAAGACGAACTCTAGGACAATCAGAGGTAACGTCAGAAAGACAATGGCATCTGGAAAGAGAAAAGAAAGTAAGACATAAGACAATTTAATCAAAAATGGCTAAAACACAAACTACAACTGAAACAAAAACTGAAGAAACAAAAGGAGAAGCTGAAGTAAAGAAATCCTCTTCAAAAACACCAAAGAAAAAAATAACTTCTGGTGTTTTGCACATTGAAGCTACCTTCAACAACACTAAAGTTCTTTTTTCAGATAAGTTAGGAAATACTTTATTTTGGTCCAGCGCTGGTAGTCTTGGCTTTAGAGGAGCTAAAAAGGGAACTCCTTTTGCTGCTTCTAAGGTAGGAGACTTGATAGGTGAAAAAGCAGCTGCACTCGGAGTAAAAGATTCAGATGTTGTCGTCTTGGGAGTCGGTTCGGGACGCGAGCCTGCTATCAGAGCTTTTATGGCACACAGTATAGACATAACTTCCATTTTAGATGCGACACCAGTACCACACAACGGGCCAAAAGCTAAAAAGCCAAGACGAGTATAAATTAGTATTTAAAAAATTATGATATCCAAACCAAAATTCAAAATTTGTAGAAGACTAGGACCAGGCGTTTATGATAAATGTCAGACTACTAAATTTTCTACTTCCACCAAAGGAGCATTACCAGGAGGACGCCGACCAAAGGCTCCTACTGAATACGGAGCTCAGCTTTTAGAAAAACAAAAAGTTCGCTTTTCATATGGAATATCTGAAAGACAACTTTCAAATTATGTTAAAAAAGTATCCAATATAAAAGGTGCAGGTACTGCAGAAAAACTTTACGAAAACTTAGAATCTCGTCTCGATAATGTTATTTACAGACTCGGACTTGGGGCTAGCCGAAGAGCTACCAGACAAATGGTTTCTCATGGACACTTTATCGTAAATAATCACAGAGTTACTATTCCTTCCTATGAACTAAAATCAGGAGATATCATCAAGATTCGTGAAGGTTCAAAGACTAAGAAAATTTTTGAAAACTTAGCAGACAGATTGAAAGATTATAATGCTCCTAAATGGCTTTCGTTTGATCTTGGAATCATGGAAGGAAAAATGCTTGATAAGCCAAAAAATATTGAAACTTTCCTTGATCTTAACGCCGTTCTAGAATTTTACAGTCGTTAACATTATCAATTTTGTTTTGTACCGCCTAAAGCGGATTAATCATTGTTAAATTTTAAAAGCTAACTTTTTATAAAAATTATGCCTGAATATAAAATAATTATGCCTTCCAAGCCTCGCGTTGTTGTAGAAGAAGGAAATAAAGGAGTGTTTGAAATAGACGGATTATATCCCGGATATGGGCACACCCTAGGCAACAGTTTGAGAAGGATTATTCTTTCTTCTCTTCCAGGCGCAAGTATCACTTCTATAAAAATAGACGGAGTATCACATGAATTTCAGACAATGGATGGAATCAAAGAAGATGTGATAGTGATGATTTTAAATTTAAAAAAGGCTCGTTTTAAAATGTTGTCAGATGAACCTCAGACAGTGAGCCTTTCTATAAAAGGACCTAAAGAAGTTTTGGCAGGAGACATAAAAACAGGTGGACAAGTAGAAATACTTAATCCAGAACTCCACATAGCTGAAGTCACTGGAAAAGTTAATTTGAATATAGAAATGAAGATTGAAAAAGGTCTTGGTTTTATACCGAAAGAAGTTTTTCAAAAGGAAAAAGTTGATGTCGGAACAATAGCAGTAGATGCTATCTTTACTCCTGTCCGCCGTGTTGCTTACGAAGTTGAAAATATGCGCGTTGGTGACAAGACAAACCACAATCGCCTAAGAATGTCTATTGAAACAGATGGTACTTTGACTCCACGTGAGGCCCTTTCAAAATCTATTGAAATAATGATAAATCAATTAAAAGCCATTATTGATTTCAAGGAGCCTGAAGAAGAGGTGGAGGTTGTAAAAAAGGCTTCCAAGAAAGGAGAAGAGGAGGAAGAAGATACTGACGATAAAAAAGGAGCAGATTTTGCTGATGTCCTAAAAACTCGTACCGATGGTCTTGATTTATCTACCAGAACCTTAAATGCTTTAACTGGTGCTAATATTCGAACACTTGGAGGATTGGCACGGAAGAAAAGAGAAGATCTTCTCGAGGTTGAAGGCATAGGCGAAAAAGGTATTACCGAAATTAAAAAGGTTTTAAATAAATTTGGACTTAATTTAAAGGAATAATATATGCGACACCATAATAATACAAGAAAATTCGGTAGAGATAAGACACAAAAGCGCGCGCTTTTAAATTCTTTGGCGCTCAATTTGATAGTGCGTGAAAAAATAAAAACAACCGAACCAAAGGCAAAAGAATTGCGACCTTTTATAGAGAAGCTTGTAACCAGTGCAAAAAAGGGTGACATAGCAACTCGCAGATTGGTTGCAGCTAAGCTTTCCAATAAAGGTAAGGAAGTGAAAAAGCTTTTTGATGTTATAGCACCAAAATATAAAGACATTAAAGGTGGATATACCAGAGTATTAAAATTAGGAGTCCGAAAGTCAGACGGCGCTAAAATGGCTATTATAGAATTTGTGCAGGTTTAATTTTTGAAAAATTTATGAACACAACACCAAAAGATATAAATATTAAGACAATAGACGCAGAGGGCAGAACCCTTGGAAGAGTAGCTAGTGAAGTGGCTATGACACTGATGGGCAAGACCAAGGCGACTTTTGAACGCAATAAATACTCAGGTTTTCCAGTAAAAGTTATCAATGCTTCAAAACTAAAAATTACAGCCAAGAAATTAGATGAGATATTTCATACTAGATATTCTGGTATTCCAGGCGGACTTCGTATTTTAAAAGGTACAGAGACAGCTGAAAAAAGAGGGTTGAAAGAATTAATAAAACTCGCTACCTATCAAATGCTTCCAGACAACAAATTGCGCAGAACTATGATGAAACATTTAACGATAGAAGATTAATAAATTTATGGATAAAGAAACAACACAAGTAAAATCTAAAGAAAAATATATTGAAGCTGTCGGACGACGCAAGACTTCTACTGCACGAGTTCGTATCACCGAATCTTCCAAGAGTCATTTTATCGTTAACGATAAAGATGCGAAAGAATATTTTAAAGTAGAAGGAGAACGCCGTTTAATCTTAGACCCTATCGTTAAAGGTTTACCTACTGGTTTTCCCACAAAATGGAGCGTGGAAGTGCATGTTTCTGGTGGTGGAACTCATTCTCAAGCCGAAGCAATTCGTCACGGACTAGCTAGAGCTCTAGTAGAATTCGATATTACTCTTCGTGGAGGGTTGAAAACTTTGGGATATTTGAAACGAGATCCAAGAGCCAAAGAACGCAGAAAATTCGGTCTTAAGAAAGCAAGAAAGGCACCACAGTGGTCAAAACGTTAATTCTAAAAAATACTCCTTCTTACAGGAGTATTTTTGTGTTAGTATAAAATATATGCAAGATGAAGAAGAGAAAAAAATACCAGAAAATACTCCCGAAACAGATGAATCTGAAGTTTTAGAGTTTGAATTTAATGAAGATGGAGAAGAGGATTTAAAAAAGACTTTAAAAAAGTTTCGGGCTGAATTAAAGCAAGCTCAGAAAGAAAAACAAGAATATTTGACCGGTTGGCAAAAGGAACGCGCAGATTTTTCTAATTACAAAAAACAAGAAGATGAAAGAAGGGCCGTATATTCAGAAGCAATGCGTGAGCGAATACTTTCAAGGTTTTTGACGGTTGTAGATAGTTTTAATATGGCTTTTGCTAATAAGGAAGCTTGGGAAAAAGTCGATGAAAACTGGCGTAAAGGAGTCGAATATATTTACTCTCAGATGAATTCTATTTTTGAAGAATATGGGATAAAACCAGTGGGTGAAGAAGGGGAAGCTTTTGATCCAAATATTCACCAGTCTATCGATATAGTAGAAACAGATAAAAAAGAACTTGAACATAAAGTAGCAAACATAATCCAAAAAGGTTATAAACTTGGTGAGCGTGTTATTCGCCCAGCCAGGGTAAATGTGTATGAATACAAAGGAGAAGCTTAGACTCTTTCTTAAACTATAAAAAGTGGTATAATTGAATAAACCCCCACACCTATTTTCTAGTCACATAAAATACGTATTTAGCTCAATATTTTTTAATAGGTGTGGGGGTAAAGGTCAAACTCCAGAGTATTAAAAGATTTCACTCTAAAATTTTATGGTTTTCATTCATACAACTTGCGCAAATAAAGAGGAGGCTGAAGCTTTGGGAAAACTCATCATCGACAAAAAGCTCGGGGCTTGTGTCCATTGTTGGCCGATTAATTCTATGTACAACTGGCAGGGAGAATTTAAAAAGATGGAAGAAGTGATGATAGTCATTGCTACTTTTGAATCTAATCTTGAAGATGTAAATGATATTATCTCTCAGCATCATAGCTATTCTACTCCGATGATTGCCGGAGTGGATGTTCGTAGAATCAATAGAGCCTATAAAGAGTGGATGACAGAAGAAATAGTCTGATTATTTTCCAAAAGTTTCAAATAAAACCTTTTTACTTTCTTCATCTATAATTTCTGTGACGATAATCATCATCTCTGTGGTGAGACCTAGGTCTTTTTTTATATTTGTAAATAAGTGTTCATAGGGGAAAGGAGAAATCCAAGCAGAATTTTTCAAACATACAAAGCCCGCTTTTTTTAAAAGATAACGCAAACTTTCGCGTTCATTCTTTCTGTTTTCTGGAAGATCAAGTAATATTATTCTCCAAAACCCATCCCAAGAAGAGGGGATGAGCGCATCTTCGCCTTCTAGACGCAAGGTGTCTAACTTTGTCTTTCCTTCTTTGGTGAGGCGTATAAATTTTTGATTGGAAGAGTTTAATATTTCAGCACACCCTGAGTCAATGAGGTTTTTTATAGAGCGAGTTATAGCATAAGAAGTTTTAGGATTGTCTGTTTCCCTTAATGATTCGACTGAAATTGCTGGTTTTTCGCCTAATTTTTTAAGAATTTTGCTGGAATATTTGGATTTGCTTGACATGCTTATATGCTATCATATATACTACTTTTATACAAATAATTCGTGGTCGCAAAATCATTGTTAAATTATAAATTAGCGAATAGAGTGAGCATAAATTTACCCCGTCAAATAGCCCTAGCGGGCTAAGGCCAAAGGCCTTATTTGACAGGGTGCATAATTTTATATTCACTACGTTCATTTTAAAAATCATGTCCAAAATAATAGGAATAGACTTGGGTACAACAAATTCAGCAGTAGCAATAATTGAAGGAGGAGTACCAAAAATTATAGAAAACACAGAGGGAAATAGAACTACTCCTTCAGTAATTGCCATAGCAAAAAATGGAGACAGGCTAATCGGCCTCTTGGGAAAGAGACAAGCAGTAACTAATCCAGAAAATACAGTTTATGGAATTAAGCGCTTTATGGGTCATAATTTTGAGGATCCTGAAGTTCAAAAAGATTTAAAAAATGCTTCTTTTAAAATACAAAAATCTGGAAATGGAGGAGTGGAAGTAAAAATAGGAGATAAATGGATGCGACCCGAAGAAATCTCGGCGATGCTTTTGGCAAAAATAAAATCTGATGTAGAAGCTAAGATTGGAGAAAAAATTACCGAAGCAGTAATCACTGTGCCAGCATATTTTAACGACGCTCAAAGAAAAGCAACCAAAGATGCAGGACAGATAGCAGGGCTCGATGTGAAGCGTATCATAAACGAACCTACTGCTGCGGCGCTCGCTTATGGATTTAATAAAAAGAAAAATGAAAAAATAGTCGTCTATGACTTTGGAGGCGGAACTTTTGATGTTTCTGTGTTGGAAATAGGAGATGATGTCATAGAAGTAAAATCTACAGATGGAGACAGTCACTTGGGAGGCCGTGATATTGACCATAAGATTATAGGCTGGATAGCAGAAGAATATAAAAAGACTTCAGGTGTAGATGTTCGAGGAGACAAGCTGGCTCTGCAACGCCTCGACGAAGCAGCAGAAAAAGCAAAAATAGAACTTTCTACCGCAATAGAGACAGAAATAAATATTCCTTTTATTACTTCTACGGCAGAAGGACCTCAACACTTGTTGCTCAAAATGACTCGAGCTCAACTAGAATCTATCGCCGATGAATATATTTCTCGTTCTATAGAGATAACAAAACGAGCAATGGCTGCTTCTGGTTTTAAGGTTGAAGATATGAATGAAATAGTAATGGTCGGAGGACAAACCAGAATGCCTAAGATAGTAGAAGAAGTAAAGAAGGTTTTTGGTAAGACTCCAAACCTTTCAATTAATCCTGATGAGGTTGTCGCCCTCGGAGCTGCAGTGCAAGCTGGTGTGCTCCAGGGAGATGTGAGAGATGTGCTTCTTCTCGATGTTATTCCTCTGTCTCTAGGTATTGAGACTTTGGGCGGAGTAGCTACAAAACTCATTGAAAGAAACACAACTATCCCTTCAAATAAATCTCAAGTATTTTCTACTGCGGCCGATAATCAGACTTCTGTAGAGATTCATATTGTGCAAGGAGAGCGCCCAATGGCTTCTGACAACAAATCTCTCGGAAGATTTATTTTGGATGGAGTTCCACCAGCACCCAGAGGCATGCCACAAATAGAAGTTTCATTTGATGTGGATGTAAACGGAATTTTGAATGTTACCGCTAAAGATAAGGCTTCTGGAAAAACTCAATCCATAAAAATAGAAGCAAGCTCTGGACTAAAAGAGGAAGACATAAAGAAAATGCAAGCTGATGCGGAAATTCATGCCGAAGAAGACAAGAAGAAAAAAGAAATTGTGGATGTAAAGAATACTGCAGAAATGACAATCTACACTGCTGAGAAAGCCTTGAAAGACAGTGAAGGAAAAATTCCCACAGAATTGAAAGATGAGGTAAATGCAAAAATTACCGCGCTTCGTGGAGTAAAAGATGGTACAGATGGAGAGGCTATCAAGAAAGCTACCGAAGAACTTTCAAATGAGATGTCTAAGATAGGTGAAGCTATGGCAAAGACTGGAGCCGAGACTCCACCCGCATCTGCTCCGGAAGAACAAAATGCTGAAGTCAAAGACGCTGAGTTTAAAGAAAAAGGTCCGGACGAAGAGGCAAAATAATTACAAACTTAACTAAAATAAAAATATGATTGACCCAAGTAAAGTAAACCTAAATCAATTACCAAAAAAGTTTATCGATGGAGCAATCGGTGCACACGGAAAGGAAGGATTTTCTTTCGTATTAACTTCTGGTAATGACTTGCATTCCTTCATGACTACTCCAACTACGATGAAAAGTATTTCTGAGTGGATGAGTAAGCAAGTTGAAAGTTATGAAAAACAATTTGGAGCTATTGATATGACTCCACCAGCAGTAGTGAGCCCATTACAAGCTTCAGATTTAGGAAACAAATAGACACTAAAAAGCCCCGAAAGGGGCTTTTATTTTACTTGCATTTTTGATTTAACTATGGTATAATATATGTGTTGGTGAAATGTAAGTAATCAACCGGTGCCTTACGAAAAGGCTAGTTCTTTTGAAAGGAGATTCTTATGGCAACAGTCTCACAGGAACGTCTCGGAGAGATTGCCCTTCTCGTCCTGAAGAAGCAGAAGCTGGAGAACGAGGGTATCACACTGAAGCCCAAGGGGGTCAAGCGTGAGATCTACAACACGGCCAAGAAATTTGGCGTCAGTGCCCAGGAGGTTGCTCAGCTCTTCAAGTTGATCCTCGATGAGGCCTACGAGAAGACCATGGCAGAGCTCAACAAGATCCAGGACTCGGACAAGGTTGAGGGGGCTTAGCCTCTTCGTAAAGGGATAATTCTGGTTTGTCGGTAGCCGATCCGCCTTGTGCCGATCCGCAGAAAACAAACCTAAGAGAACAAGAACCCTACCTCTCCAAATTTTCGTATGTCCTCACGTTAGTAGGACAAAAATGGGCTGGTCGGAGCAAAACCGACCAGCCCTATTCTTTTAATTAAATAATTTTATTGTTATAATATCTATATGGAACTTCCAGAAATACCCATAAATAAAGACATAACTTATTTGGGGCTTACTACTTTTCGAGATAAAAATCAGCTTTTTGGAATCAAGCGCAAAGATAGGCGTCAGCATGTTTATATTCTTGGAAAATCTGGTACAGGTAAATCTGTGCTTATGTTTAATATGATTATTCAGAATATCCAAAACGGGGAAGGAGTCTGCGTGGTAGATCCACACGGAGAGCTTGTAGAAGGAGTTCTCTCAGCTATTCCACCTCATCGCATGAAAGATGTTGTTTATTTTAATCCTGCAGATGCGGAGCATCATATTGGTTTTAATGTTTTGGAACTTATAGATCCTCAATACAAGCACTTGGTGGCTTCAGGCCTCATGGGTATTTTTACTAAAATTTGGGCTAATGCTTGGAGTGCTCGAATGGAATATATTTTGAACAATTGTATTTTAGCTTTGCTCGACACTCCCGGCACGACTCTTCTCGGTATTCCAAGACTCCTTGTAGATAAAGATTATCGTCAGAAAATAATCGCTAATTTAAAGGATCCTGTCATTAAAGCATTTTGGGTTCATGAATACGAAGCTTGGCAAGATAAGTTTCGAAACGAAGCCATCGCGCCGATTCAAAACAAAGTCGGGCAATTTCTTTCTACTTCAATCATCCGTAATGTCGTCGGGCAATCCAAGAGTACGATAAATATTTTTGACATCATGAATGACAGTAAGATTTTTCTCGTAAATGTTTCCAAGGGGCGCATCGGAGAAGACAATTCTGGTCTTTTAGGAGGAATGATAATCACCAAGATACAGCTCGCTGCGATGGAGCGTGTGCGTATCCCCGAAGACCATCGTAAGGACTTTTATCTCTATGTCGACGAATTCCAAAACTTTGTGACCGATGCTTTTGCTGGTATTTTGTCTGAGGCTAGAAAATACAGATTAAACCTTACTGTGGCTCACCAATATACAGCTCAGCTTGTTGTAGATAAAAGTTCTGCTGTGCGGGATGCAGTTTTCGGCAACGTGGGTACTATGATAGTGTTTAGAGTAGGCTCCGACGATGCAGATTTTTTAGAAAAAGAATTTGATCCAGAATTTACTCCTTCTGATATTGTAAATTTACCAAACTACAAAGTTTATCTAAAATTAATGATAGATGGCGTGACTTCTCGTCCTTTTTCAGCAAAAACATTACCTCCGATGGTAAAATCTGGAGATAAAAAAGTAGAAGAGGAAGTCATAAGATCTTCTAGGGATCTTTATTGTAGACCTAGGGAAGTGGTGGAAAGAGAAATAAATGATTGGAGTGGGATGTCTCTCGGTGACAATGAGCGTACACCTAGTGGCTTGGAAAAATTTCCAGCGATTTGTTCAAACTGTAAAAAAGAGACGACAGTGCCATTTAAACCAGAGTCTGGTAGGCCTGTGTATTGCAAGGAGTGCGTAGCTAAAATAAAATCTGGAGAAATTAAGGTGGAAAAGGGTTCAGAAAATCAGATAAAATATGATGATTCAAAATTCTTTAAGCCTTTAGCGGATTTGGGCATAGAGTTTAAGCCAAAAGATGAAAAAATAGAGGAAAAAGTTAAATCTCCAGAAAACAATAATAATAACAATAAACCTTTTTCTCACTCGACAAAACATTCTGCGCCAGCAAGTAAGCCGGGAATCTTGAATGCAATTAAGAAAGTTTTTATTCATGAGAATGATCAAGATAAAAAAACAAAAGAAAATTTGGCTTTAAAAGAAATTCTAAACAAAACTCTTTCTGAAGTTTCGACTCCTGTTCCGAAGCCAGTATCGTTGGATTCATTAAAAGAAAAAACAAAAGAGGTAAGTAAAAATAATACTAATTCTAAAGATAGATCAGCGACCGAAGAAGAAATGAGTAGATTAAAGAATTTAATTATGGAAAAAGCTTCCTCGGTAAAAGATGTGCCTGACACTGCGCACAAACCTATTCCTCAAAAACCAAAACCAAAAGAAGTACCGGAAGATGTCTTGAAGAAGGTCTTGGAATAAAAATAATTTTTTATGGCAAAAGAAAATCGAGTGCAAATAATCAAATATGCTCCGCCACCACCAGAACTTCCAGTATTTGGTAAGGTAAAACCCGAAGAGGTGTCTTTTTTTGGACGTTCAAATTATGTCGCTTCTCTTGAAGAAAAGAAATTTATTTTTGGAATAAAACGAGTAGATCGCAGACGCCATCTCTACATAGTTGGGAAGTCTGGAGTGGGCAAGACCAAGCTTCTCGAGCTTTTTATTCGCCAGGATGTATCTTACAATCAGGGACTTTGCCTTATAGACCCACACGGAGATGTTGTGGATGCTATTTTGGATTATATTCCCAAAGAGCGTATAGATGATGTCTGCATCATAGATCCGACTGATATAGATTTTCCAGCTTCTTTTAACCCACTTACAAACATTGACCCTATGTTTAAGTTTCAGCTTACTCAAGGACTCATTGAAGTTTTCCAAAAACAATTCGGAGCAAACTGGACTCCTCGCCTAGAGCACGTATTTCGTTTTACTTGCTTGGCTCTCTTAGACTATCCTCATGCTACGATGCGCGGGATGATATCAATGCTGACAGACAGAAATTATAGGCAGAAAGTAGTCGAATATATTACAGACGATATGGTCAAAAGATTCTTCGCGATAGAATTTGCCGACTGGTCTGAGAAGTTTGATACTGATGCTATTATTCCGCTTGTAAATAAGCTCGGGCAGTTTTTGTCAGACCCATTACTACGAAATATATTTGGACAAAAACAAAATAAGATAGATATCAGTGAATTGATGAATCAAGGAAAGATAATCCTTATTAATCTTTCCAAAGGAAGACTAGGAGAAGAAAACTCAAGTTTTCTCGGTTCAATATTCTTAACAAAGATAAAACAAGCAGGAATGGAACGTGCGGCTATTCCAGAAAAAGACCGTAAAGACTTTTATCTTTATGTTGACGAGTTCCAAAATGTCGTGACTCAAACTTTTGAAAATATATTATCTGAAGCTAGAAAATATGGTTTAAATCTGACTGTGGCACACCAGTATGTCGGACAGATTCTTCCTAGAGTCCACCAAGCAGTTCTTGGAAATGTCGGAAGTGTGATTTGTTTTCGTGTAGGAGGTGAAGATGCCGTAAAATTAAAACCTGAGTTTGCTCCTATTTTTGATGTAAAAGATATGATAAATCTAGCGGTTGGAGAAATTTATGTAAAAATGACAATAGACGGAGAATCTTACGATCCATTTTCTGCAGAGACTTTGCGAGTTTTGCCACCTATTCATCCATCCTATAGAGAAGAAATTATCGCAGCTTCTCGTGCAAAATATACAATACCAAAAGATGATGCTGCCAATCTTATTGTGGAAGAAGAAGCTACTATCATCCGAAGTGCGGAAGAGAAATCAATTATAGAAGGAAAAGCTAAAAAAGAAGAAAGAGAAAAAAATAAAAAAGAAAACGAAGAGTCTTCACAAGAAGCGGAGCCTATGATATAACTAGATTTTTACTCATTTTATGTTAATATATTTTCTATGAGTAAGGATTACTATGAAACATTGGGCGTAAATAAAGGAGCGTCAAAAGACGAAATAAAAAAGGCTTTTTATAAGTTGGCGCATAAATATCACCCTGATAAAAAAGGTGGAAACGAGGCCAAATTTAAAGAGGTAAATGAGGCCTATCAAATTCTTTCTGATGATGCCAAGCGTTCAAAATACGACCAATATGGGTCTGGGTTTGAAAACATGGGTGGAGGCTATGGAGGTGGACAAGCGGGTGGCTTTGAAGGCTTTGATTTTAGTGGTTTTCAAAATGGTGAGATGGATTTTGATCTCAATGATATATTTAGTGATTTTTTTGGTGGCGGAAGAGGAGGCAGAACTCAGGCTCGCCGTGGACGAGATATTTCTACTGAAATACAAATTTCTTTTTCTGATTCAATTTTTGGAATAACTAGAAAAATATTAGTTACTAAAACTTCAGAATGTCTCACTTGTAAAAGTTCTGGAGCTAAAGCTGGTTCTAAAATGGAAACTTGTAAACATTGCAACGGTCAAGGAAAAATTCATGAACAAAAGAGAACAATCTTTGGAACTATTGCCAACACAAAAATCTGCGAGGCTTGTATGGGTGCAGGTGAAGTGCCAAAAGAAATTTGTGAAAAATGTAAAGGCAAAGGAGTGCTCCGCCGAGAAGAAGAAATATCTATTGTTATTCCAGCCGGTATCCGAGATGGTGAGATGATAAGAATGACTGGTCACGGTGAAGCAATTTTCAAAGGCACTGCCGGAGACTTGTATATCAAAATAAATGTTACTCCTCATCCTGTATTCAAGCGCGAAGGAAGTGACTTGGTGATGAATTTAAATTTGAATCTTTCTGATGCATTACTCGGTACAAAATATCCTATAAAAACTTTAGACGGAGATATTGAAGTTACTATCCCAGAAGGGGTTTCTATTAATGAAATATTAAGGGTGCGAGGTAAAGGTGTGCCAATGTCTAAAAATAAAAGAGGGGATTTGCTTATTAAGCTTCATATAAAACTTCCCGAAAAACTCTCTCGTAAATCCCGCGAACTCATCGAAGAACTCAAAAAAGAGGGAATATAATGGTATTGGAACAAACAATTGCATATGTCGCTATTTTTATTCAACTGATTGGAGTTTTTTTCTATATAAGGGGAATGTGGAGAGGCTCAACGAAACCCAACCGAGTGACCTGGATAATTTGGGCTCTTGCCCCACTTATAGGTTCTTGGCTTTCCTGGAAGGCGGGAGCGGGTTTGTCGGTGTTGCCAGTATTTATGGCTGGATTTAATCCGGTCTTAGTTCTTGTCGCATCTTTTGTAATAAAAAATGGATATTGGCATATCACAAAATTTGATATTTATTGTGGAGTTCTTGCAGTTTTTGCATTAATTATTTGGGTTGTTACAAATAATTTTGCTATATCTATATTGTTTGCAATATTGAGTGACGGGCTGGCTGCTCTTCCAACGATTATTAAATCTTGGAAATATCCAGAAACTGAAACCCCTTCGGCTTATGTGGGTGGAGTCATCGCAAATATTTTAGGACTTTTAATTATTAAAAAATGGGTATTTTCTATATATTCATTAGGAGTTTACTTTATTTTAGTAAACCTTGTGATAATTTTTTCTATATATCGCAAAAAGATTTTATTTTGGTATAATCAATAACATGCAAGAAGAAAACGAATTTGATAATTTTTTAGGAATACCAGAGATTTTACCAGAGGACTCAGATGTCCTCATTTTGCCTATTCCGCTAGAGCTCACTGTGAGCTATGGAAAAGGCACAAAAAACGGCCCAAAGGCAATAATAGAAGCCTCAAAGCATGTGGAGCTATATGATCACGAGCTTGGTTATGAGGTAGACAGTAAGGTTAAAATAGCTACCTTGCCTGCAGTCGAAATTAATACTGAAGTTCCAGAAGAGGCACAAAAAATCATTTCAAAAGCCATAGAACCATGGACAGAAAAATTTGTTTTAAGTCTAGGAGGAGAACACTCTATCACTCCAGCGCTCATAAGTGAATATCAAAAAAAATATTCTGATTTATCTATTTTGTATTTCGATGCACATACTGATATGAGAGAGGAATGGGGTGGAACAAAATGGTCTCATGCTTGTGCGGCACGAAGATGCCAAGAAGGGGGAATAAAAAATATAGTTTGGGTCGGCACCAGAAATACTGCATTATCTGAACAACAATACATAAATACTGAACAGGTAAATTATGGAAATAAATACGATTTGAAAAAAATCTTGAGTCAGCTATCTCCAAATGTTTATATTTCTTTTGATATTGATTGTTTTGATGTGTCTACTATGCCAGCTACGGGCACACCTGAGCCGGGAGGAATAAGTTGGTATCAAGCGATGGAAATATTTGAAGCTGTGACTAGGGAGAAAAATGTAGTTGGAGCAGATATCGCTGAATGCGCACCAATAGAAAAACTGCATGGGTATGATTTCTTGGTAGCTAAACTCGCTTTCAAACTAATTGGTTATAAATTTAGAAAATAGAACTATTCCATCGTTTGACAAAGCTCTATATCCTTGTAATATAAACACGGGTTAGTTGTTTATATTAACCATTAATTTTCTCTAGAAAGGAGAAAACATGAAATTTGGTCTGATTGAAATGGATCGAACGATTCCTCCGACCTACCCCCTTTGGAAGAAAAGGTTGCTCCATCCTGAGCTCGAGTGTGCAGGCCCTGACGAGTACTACCTTTCGTCCGTTGGACTCTGGCTTCTTGAAGAGCAGAAGCAGAGAGAAGTCAAGGGAAACGTTGTTTTCAATTTCCTGGAAAGTGCTTCTTTGTTTAAGTCCTGCCTGAACTTGCAGGACGGACTTGCAATCCAGGGAAAGGGCATCATGCCTTTCCGGGAGCTTTTTGGTGGCATGGCTGTATTCCTCTGGGCCTCCGCCGTGGAGAGTCAGAACGAGCAGGATAGTGTCCCATACCTCTACGAGCAATGGGGTAAAGTTGAAATCGCCTGGCATTGGCTCGATGATACCTGGGACCGCTGGCGCCCCGCGCTCATCTTCCAATAATCTCAGCAGGCATCACAATAGCCCCGAACGCAAAACATCGCGTTTGGGGCTATTTTATATTTTAGAAATTTTTTGACCCTCTGGTGTGTCTTTTACTTCGTAGCCAAGAGAATTTATTTCACCTCGAAGTTCATCTGATTTTTTGAAATCTTTGTCATTGCGAGCTTGTTCTCTTTCTGTAACTATTTTTTTTATATTTTCTGGTATTTCAATTTCTTTTATATTTTCAAAGCCAAGTCCTAACACTTTATCAAAGTCTAAAATTGTAGCCTTTTTATCTCCATCTGACATATTTTCATCTTTCATTACATCCCAAAGGAGAGCCAATGCTCGAGGGGTGTCTAAGTCGTCTTCTAGGTATTCCTTGAACTTATTTTGGTATTCCTGGTGGACTTGCCCTAGTGCACTCCCTAGGCCTAAATAAAGGCCATAAAGGCGTTTTAAGGCTGTTTCAGCACCTTCTAATGCTTCCCAGACAAAGTTTACTCTGGTGCGGTAATTTGCCATTAAAAGCCAAAATCTATAGGCTAGGGGATTTATTCCTTTTTCTATTAAGTCTCTCAAAGTAAAAAAATTATTGAAAGATTTTGCCATCTTTTTTTGGTCCACCAAGACCCACTCATTGTGCATCCAATATTTTACAAATTGTTTACCTGTCGCTCCTTCGGATTGAGCTATTTCATTTTCGTGATGGGGGAAGATATTGTCTACACCACCAGTGTGTAGGTCTATCTGTTCTCCCAAGTTTTTCATAGACATAGCCGAGCATTCTATATGCCAGCCGGGTCGGCCTTTACCTAGACTGGTCTCCCAGAAGACATCTCCATCTTTTTCATCCCAAGATTTCCAAAGAGCAAAATCTTGAGCGTTGTCTTTTTCGTATTCATCTGTTTTTATTCGGCCAGAAGCATTTTCTTTTTGTTCTTCTAGTACAAGGTGAGAAAGCTCGCCATAATTTTTAAATTTTTTTATATCAAAATACACACTGCCATCGGGGCTCTTGTAAGCAAGTTCTTTTTCTAAAAGTGTATTTATAATTTTTACCATCTCATCTACATAGTCAGTGGCTTTGGTAAATTTTGTTGGTTCTAAGATGTTTAGAGTTTTAATATCTTTGAAAAATTCTGCAGTATAAAACTCTGTAAACTCCTTTAAGCTTTTGCCTTCTTTTTGAGAGTCACGAATAGTCTTGTCATCTATGTCGGTGATATTCATGATGTGTTTTACTTTATATCCGCTGTAAGTGAGCACACGCTTTAAAATATCTGCAAAAATATATGCTCTGTAATTTCCGATATGAGGATAATTGTAAACAGTGGGCCCACAAGAATAAAAAGTTACATGTGGAGGATTTATGGGGGTAAAAGTTTCTTTTGTTCTAGTTAAGGTGTTATAGACTTGCATTTTGTTTAAAGAATTCATTTCGGTATATTGAAATTAGGGTATAGAGCAAGCTGACAGTGAGTGGGCCAATCAAGATACCAACAGGGCCCATAAGGGAAATACCTCCGAGTACTGAGAATAGAATAATGATAGAAGGCAGGTGTATCTTTTTGCCTACAATGAGTGGGCTTAAAAAATTATCTATCATTCCTACAGCAATTACAGACCAAATTATAAGACCGATAGAAGCAGCAGTACTGCCTGTCGCAAAAAGGAAGATTACAGCAGGGATTGAAACCAAGGCAGTTCCAATCATTGGAAGCAGAGAAGACACAGCAGCTACCACACCCCACAATGCGGGATTTGGTACATTAAAAATGGAGAGACCGACTCCCATGACTATGCCCTGTACAAGGGCGACAAACATGTATCCTTTTATTACAGCATTTACAGAAGAGGCCAATCTGGAAATAATTCTCTCATCTTCTTTGTCTTGTAGGGGAGAGATTAAAACTATGGCTTTTTTCCATCTCGCTCCATCTTTTAAAAGATAAAAGATTATTAGAAGCATTAGTAAGAATGAAAAGAAGGCGGATACAGTGGAGCTAAAAATATTTGCGATATTCTTTGATAAGTAGGAGATAAATTCTGTGGTTCTTTGGTTTATATCAAAGTTGATAATTTCTGGTAGGAGATTATTGATTTTATTTTCAATAGAATATAGAAAAGGCTCTGCACTACCTTCGCTTACTACTGCTCTGTATACATCTTGGCTTTGATTAAAAACAATTGCCCCGATACCTAAAAGTGGTCCGCACAAGAGTAAAATAAAGAGAAGGAGTGTCACTAGGGCGGAGAGCCATTCGGGTAATTTTCTATTATTTAGCCAAGCATATACAGGATGGAGCACTATAGCAAAAGATATTCCTAAAATAAGAACAATCCAGAAAGGTTGGAAAATAAAAAAAGTAAAAATTAAAGTAGCCAATAATAGCCCAAAGAAAAAATATTTCTCTATAATTTTTGGTTGCATATGGGCATAATTATAGCAGAATTAATGCGGGAGACCAAGTCTTTTTGGTCCTAGGGTTGCTTTTTTGAGAAATATCATATAATATAAGCCAAGTATGACTAAAACGAAGAAAGATGAATTTGCAGTAATATTTACAGGCGGAAAGCAATACAAAGTCTCCGAGGGAGGCCTTGTTTCTATTGAGAAAATAAAGGGTGAATACAAAAAAGGGGACAAGTTGTCTTTTGATAAAGTTCTCTTGGTAGATGACGGCAAAGACACCACAATCGGTACACCTTATATAAAAGGAGCAAAAGTGGATGCTGAAATAGTAGAAATTGGCCGTGCTCGAAAAATATTAGTTGTAAAATACAAACAAAAATCCCGTTACCTCCGCCGAAACGGCCACCGCCAACCTTTCTTCAAAGTAAAAATAACTTCTATAAAATAAATTAAAAAGCCCCGCAATAAGCACGGGGCTTTTTGTTGCGGGGCGAGATCGATGATCCGGCTCTATCTTGGCACGATGTTTCTTGCCCAGAGCTTGCCGTTGTACTTGCACTTGCTCGGCACGAAGAATACGTCACGGGTCGAGCAAGTTGCGTTGTAGTCGAAGCACATGTCATACAACACACTGGCCTCGTCGTCCTTGACTCGGTAGGTATTGCCGTCGTTGGCAATGATTTCCATTACGAACTTGCTTGCGGTGAACTTGCGAAGAACCAGGTCCCCAGTTAACTGACACATTTAAAGACCCCTCCTAATACACATTATACACCTTTAAGAATATTTTGTCAAATAGACTATTGTCTATTTTTGAGAGCGTTTTTGAGAGTGTCGTTGTCTGAATATTCGAGTTCGGTGCCAGTGGAGAGGCCTTTGCCTAGAGAGGACACTTTTATATTTAATTTTTCTGCAGTGTTTGCGATTTGTTCTCGGACATAAGAATCTGTGTGGTCGCCTTGGGGACTAATAGAAAAAGCTAAGATAATCTCTTTTAAATCCGCACTCTTTTCAATCCTTTGTTTTAATTCTTCAATACGTACTCGGCTCTTGGTATTTTTCTCTACTATTGGTACTAGTCCACCCAAAATAAAATATTTTCCATGATAGACTCCGCTCTTGTTTATACTTTCTAAATCAGAATCTTTTTCTACTATCAACAAAAGGGAAGAGTCGGTATTTGGACTGCCACAAATCTCACAAATATCTTTTTTGGTTTTACTACCGAGGAAAAATTTATAGCACTCTTTGCATTGAGAAACTTCCTTTTTTAATTCTAAGACTAGCTTGGATAAATTGTTGGCATATTCTCCATTTCTAAAAATTAAAAAATAAACAAAACGCTTGGCTTGCCTTTCACCAATACCAGGGAATTCTTTAAAAACTTCAGTTAATTTTTCGATAATGTCCATGTGTTATGAATTCTAAAGTAGCTTCTCTCGAAAAGCAATCTATCTGGCGCTGTTGCGCCAGCGAACTGCTCGCGCCGTCGCGCTGTGCAAGGCTTTTCTCAAGAACTACTCTAGAATTCGTCAAGATCACCACCAATTTTTGATGGAGCAAATTCGCTGATGTTGCTCTTTTCAAGGTTCAAGAAGGTGGTGGTTTTTTCGTCGAAGTAGAGCTCTACTTTTCCGGTTGGACCATTGCGGTGTTTTTCAACTAAAATTTCAGCAATGTTTGTCTTTTCAGATTCATCTTTACCTTTATCTTCGCGGTGGATAAACATTACGACATCGGCGTCTTGTTCGATAGAACCAGAGTCTCGAAGGTCTGAAAGGCGAGGCTTGCCACCACGAGATTCCACAGCACGAGAAAGCTGAGAAAGAGCCAACACAGGCACATCTAGTTCTTTGGCGAGACTCTTTAGAGATCTTGAAATTTCAGTGACTTGGTTTACCATAGAATCATAATTTTTTGAAGTTGTCATGAGCTGTAAGTAGTCGACGACGATAAGGTCTAGTCCTTTTTCGGCTTTTATTCTACGAGACAAAGCTTTCATTCTTACTATAGAGTTTCCTGGAGTATCATCGATAAAGATTTGTGCCTTAGCAAGCTTGTCTAAAGAATCTCGAAGTTGTGAAAATTCTCTGTCTGAAGACAAGCGTCCGGTGCGCAAGTTCCAAGCATTGACTCTGGATTCTGCAGAGAGCATGCGGTCTACGAGTTGTTGAGAAGACATTTCTAGCGAGAATATTAAAATGGATTTTTCGTGTATTACTCCTGCCATACGGGCTACATCGAGGGCCAGAGTGGTTTTACCCATCGAAGGTCTAGCAGCCAAAATAATAAGATCTGATTTTTGGAAACCTGAAAGCATTGTGTCTAGTTCTTTAAATCCACTAGGAAGACCGCGAAGCATTCCTTTATTCTCGTGCAGTTTTTCCATTCGCTCATAAGCTTCAGGTAAGGCGTCTTTTAAATTTACATATTTTTGATTTTTAGGAGAGGATACAACGTGAAAGATTTTTTTCTCTGCCAAGTCTAAGATATCATCCATGTGGTCATCTCCTTCTTCAAAAGCAAGCTCGGAGACATAATCGGCTGCTTCAATCAAACTTCGGAGGACATATTTTTTTTGGACAATATCGGCGTAGTGTTTTACGTTTGTAGAAGAGGGAACGACATTTACAATCTCGGCGAGATATTGATTGCCACCAATAGCTTCCAGTAATTTTTGTTCACTTAGTTTTGTAGAAAGGGAGAGCATATCTATCGGTTCATTCTTTACTGAAAGGTCGAGCATGGCACTGAAAATCATTTTGTGTTTTTCAACATAGAAAGATTCAGCAGTCACCATATCCTCGACTTCATGCATCGCTTCTTTTCGGAGCATAATAGAACCAAGAACTGCTTGTTCGGATGGTATGCTTTGTGGAGGAATTCGAAGATTATTATTTTTTGCTATTTTTACCATGAAGCCATTCTATCACGATAGAAAAATTGTCAAAGTGATAAAGTTGGTAAAGATGTTATTAAAATGTGAACAAATATGATAATATTTAAGTATGTCAAAAAAGATAGTATTATCAGGGGTTCAGGCTTCAGGTAAGCCTCATATTGGTAATTATTTTGGTGCTCTTAGGCAATTTGTGGAGCTATCACAGACCCACGATTGTTTTTTTATGATAGCGGACTATCATGCTTTGCATTCTCTTAGAAATCCAAAGGAGATGAGTGAAAATATTAAAAATGTTTTACTTGATTATTTAGCTATTGGTCTTGATCCCAAAAATGTAACAATTTTTAAACAAAGTGATATTTTGGAACACACCGAACTCGCTTGGATTTTTGATACGATTATTACCATGCCATATCTGATGCGAGCTCATGCTTTTAAAGATGCGCAAGCAAAAAATAAAGAAATAGATGTCGGCACCTTCAATTACCCTGTGCTTATGGCTGCAGATATTTTACTCTACAGTCCTGACGTTGTGCCTGTCGGTGCTGATCAAAAACAACATGTTGAGATAGCTCGCGACATAGCAGAAAAATTTAATAATGTTTATGGAAACGGAGAAGAAACTTTCAA
The DNA here is from genome assembly GCA_964484005.1 of uncultured Candidatus Saccharibacteria bacterium. Classification (GTDB taxonomy): domain Bacteria; phylum Patescibacteriota; class Minisyncoccia; order Phycocordibacterales; family UBA9973; genus UBA9973. The sequence goes on from CAZADR010000003.1 coordinate 33,482, forward strand.
GCTTCCAGAGCCAATGATATTGAAAGATGTAGCGGTGGTGCCCGGAACCGATGGACGCAAGATGAGCAAGAGCTACGGAAACACTATTCCTTTATTTGCTTCTCATGAAGAAATTAAAAAATGCGTGATGAGTATCGTCACAGATTCAAGCGGAGAACTTCCTCAAAATGTATATGCTATTCACAAGCTCGTGCGACCCGAAGATGAATTAAAAAAAATATATGCTGAGAAAGCAGGTAAGTACAAAGAGCTCAAAGAAATGCTCGTAGAAGATTTGGAAAAATTTATCGCACCACTTCGCGAAAAAAGAAAAGAATTTGAAAAAGATATTCCAAAAGCACTTGAAATCTTGAAAATGGGTGGTGAAAAAGCGAAGAGTATCGCTTCTAAGAAGATGCAAGAAGTGCGGGAAAAAATCGGAGTGAATATTTATTAGGATTTATTAAAAGTTCTGTTATTATACTTAATATGAAAAATCGCATTTATATAAAAGATTTAAAAGACAATGTAGGAAAAGAGGTTACTATTGCTGGATGGGTGGATGTCAGGCGTGACCAAGGCAAGATGGTCTTTTTTGATATGCGAGACATGACCGGGAAAATTCAATGCGTTACTTTGACAATTCATCCTGAAGCTTTAGAGAAAGCAAAAGAGATTCGCTCTGAATGGGTTCTCGAAGTTAAAGGTTTAGTCAATGAGCGCAAGGATAAAAATGCAGAAAAGGGTGGCGGTGTTGAGATTGAAGTTACTGATATTGTTGTCTTAAACAAAGCTGAGACTTCACCTTTTCAAATAAATGAAAGTACTGCAGGCATAAACGAGGATTTGAGAATGAAATACAAATATCTAGATTTGCGTACAGAGAGAATGCAGAAAAATATTCGTATGCGAGATAAAATAATTTCTTTTTTCCGTAAATATATGCACGACAATGATTTTATAGAAATTGAAACTCCTATTTTGATGAAAGGTACACCCGAGGGTTCCAGAGAATATGTAGTACCTTCTAGGCTTTTTAATGGGCAGTTTTATGTCTTACCCCAATCTCCTCAGCAATTTAAGCAGCTTTGTATGGTGGCTGGATTTGAAAAATATTTTCAAGTAGCTCGTTGCATGAGAGATGAAGATACCAGGGGAGATAGGCAGCCAGAATTTACTCAGTTAGATTTTGAGATGTCTTTTATAACGCAAGAAGAAGTTTTGGAATATACCGAAAAAATGTTTATTGAGCTTATTAAAAATGTTTATCCTGATAAAAAAATAAGCCAAATTCCTTTTCCGAGAATATCTTATGCAGAATCAATAAAAAAATATGGTTCTGATAAACCCGATATGAGAATAAATAAAGACGACCCAAACGAGCTAGCTTTTGCTTGGATATTGGATTTCCCAATGTTTGAAAAGACTGACGATGGAGAGCTTCAAGCGGTGCACCATCCATTTTGCTCAATAAAAGAGGAAGACAAAGAAAAATTTTTAAAAGGAGAAGACTTGTTTTCTATCCGTGCCAACGCTTATGACCTCGTATTAAATGGCTATGAACTTTCTTCTGGTAGTATTCGTATTCACGAACGAGAAATTCAAAAACAAGTTTTCAGGCTTTTGAATATTAGTGAAGAAGAACAGCAAAAGAAATTTGGACACATGCTGGAAGCATTTACTTATGGTGCTCCTCCTCATGGTGGTTTTGCTCCGGGGATAGACCGTATTGTTATGATATTGCAAAATGAACCAAATATTAGAGAAGTGATAGCTTTTCCAAAAACTGGAGAAGGAAGAGATTTAATGATGGGCTCTCCAGCACCAATAACTGAAAAGCAATTGAAAGAACTTGGAATAAAATTAGGTAAGTAATGAATTACACACTAAAGGGTGTCGTGATAAGGGGAGAAGGATACGGTAGAAAAATTGGTTTTCCTACTGTGAATTTAGATGTTAAAAATCAAGAGCTTCCAAAAGATGGAGTGTATGCTGGAGTTGCCACATTAGAAGACAAGAAATATAAGACAGGCATTGTAATCGGTGCAAAAAATATAATTGGTAAAAAAGTGGAAGCGCACCTGCTCGGTTATAGTGGGGATGCATATGGTAAAGAAGTGACACTCGAGGTAGGAAAATTCTTGCGTGAATATAAAAATTTCGACACAGAAATAGAATTAATTACTCAAATAAAAGAGGACATAAAAAGAATCTAGAAATTATGCAAAAAACTTACAATTACACGGGCCCTGTATTTATTATCATCGCAGCGATGCTGTGGGCTTTTGATGGTCTTATTCGCCAGCATTTATATTCTCTGCCACCGATTACTATTATTTTCTTTGAGCATTTGATTGGGCTAATTATTTTATCTCCTTTTGTCTTTAAGTACATTTTTAAAAATAAACTTTCTCCTCGAGATTGGTGGCTGGTTGTTCTGGTGGCGATTTTGAGCGGGCTTTTGGGTACGCTTTGGTTTACGACAGCTCTCGGCAAAGTTCATTTTATTTCTATCTCTGTTGTATTTTTATTGCAAAAGCTTCAGCCAATTTTTGCTATTACGACTGCTAGGATTTTCCTTAAAGAAAAATTGGACAAAAGATATATCAAATGGGCATTACTCGCAATCGTCTCAGCGTATTTTGTGACTTTTCCAAATGGAATAGTAAATTGGAATACTGGAGAGGGAACTATCATAGCCGCACTTTATGCACTCGGTGCTGCTTTTGCTTGGGGTTCTTCCACGACATTTTCCAAGATGCTTTTGGGAAGAGTCGATTTTAAAGTGAGTACTTTTTATAGATTTTTAGTCACCGTTCTCGTCGCCTTGCCATTCTTGTATTTTTTCGGACGAGGGGCGTCCGAAAGTTTAGTAATACCAAACTTTTCACAATTTGGTTTTTTATTTTTAATCGCTGTGTCTACTGGCATGGTGGCACTCCTTATTTATTACAAAGGCCTTGCAAAAACTCCTGTACATATTTCTACAATTTTAGAGCTCACTTTTCCGTTTATAGCGATATTTTTGGACATGATAGTAAACGGCACGGTTCTTTCTGTGTCTCAATGGATTGCTGCTGTTGTTCTAGTGTTTAGCATTTATAAAATTGCAAGACTTAGAGAAAGTGTAAGTTTATGACGGATTTAATTAAGTAAACACAAAATAAAAGGACGGAGTCGTATGTTTCAACGACTTCCGTCCGAGATTACCCTAAGGCTTCAAGAAAATTTTTCTCAAAACCCTTTTCAAAATTACGTGCGAAGTAGTTTTGTCTAACAGCTGGGTCGGCAATTAGTGTGGAGAGGGAATTGATAGGGATTTTCTTCCCGTTTATATCCTTTACCACTTTACAAGAAAAGATTTTTTTAAAGCTTGGTAATTTTTCTTTTCTTGTGACAGGAACAGCTGCATACCAGATGGCACGCGGGAATTTCCAGTTGTTGCGCTCTCGCACAAGTGCAACAGTTGTTCCGGAACTGATTACGTCGTCAACTACGACAACGTTTTCAATTTCGGAGTTTATACCCCATCCCATTTGGTGAACCAATACAACCGGTTCACTTCCGGGAGACCAAATTCTTTTTGCAAAAACTTCTTGCGAAAGAAAGTGACCATTGAAACCCAAAGATTTCACTCTCTGGGCACTCTCTCCAGGGTAGATGAAAAGAGTAGATTCTTGTTTTAGTTCCAGTTGCCTAAAGACGGATTCCTGGAGTTCGGCGATTATAGCCTTTTCATCCAAGAACTGGACCTGTTGAATCCTCGTTTCCATAAACAAGGAGGTTAAGCGGTGAAATGACCTTCCTAGATCGTTAATAATAATTACCATTTTCTCCTCCTTATGAAGAAACCCTCTCTTAGAGAGGGGATAAGCGTCCTTTTAAAAAAAGAAAAACTAGCCTCTCTCTATGAAAAAGAGGTTCTATGTTGTAAATTTAAAATTTTGTAGATTATTCTTTTCATTTTATTGTTGTTTGTTTGATAGCTTTTCTGACTGCGTCTTTTGGGTCTTTGGCCAAAATAATTTTTATTGTTTTTCTTGGGTCAAGATATTTATCATTTAAAATTTTCCTTGCCCAGCCAAAAGTTTTTTCAATGACAACAATAGGTACTTTGTTTCTATAACTAACACAGATTTCTTGCAGAGTTCCAGCTCCACCACCGATAACAATAACTGCATCGCACATCAACGGGATAAATACCTCATCAAAACCTGCGATTTTAGAACCCGTGATTATTTCTATGTCTGTCCATTTATTTGAGGTATTTCTTGGACCAGTAATAACTCCAATAGTAATACCATCATTTTCTTTTGCACCACGAGCCGCATTTTCCATCACTCCTCCCTTTCCGCCTGTAACAACAATTGCTCCAGCTTTTGCTAATAACGATCCAACTTCCTTGGCAATGATTAATTCTTTTTTTGTCGGTCCACCAATTGGATATTCTTCAATCCCTGCCCAACCCAATACTCCAATTTGTAATTTTTTTGATATTTTTTTCATTTTAGATTATATCTACTTTAGTATAATAAAGTTGTTTAAGTAAAAAAAATTAATGATTTTCTTTTAATCTTTTTAATATAAGTCTATATCCTCCGATTGGACCTTTGAGCCATTTTGATATTCGGGCTATAGTTGTGGAAGAAAGGCCAGTATTTTCAATAATGGTGTTGTATTGCACATCTTTGGATAGTAGGCGAGCTGCTTCTAGTCTATTGGAAAATTCTTGTATTTCGCCCTGAGTCATTAAATCACGAAGAAAAAACTCAGCTTCTTCGGTATTCTTTAAAGCCAAAACAGCTTCTAATAATTGTTGGTTTTTTTTACTATTCCAATTAACTTCTTTTTCTATTTCTTTCATACTATCTACTTTATCAAACTAAAATACTTTAGTCAAGTAAAGTAGATAAGGGGTGTGTGGATAACTTTTTAATTTATTTTTTCTTTAAAAAATCTGTTATTGTTTTTTTGTCTCTTTTTAACCAAGCAATATTTCCTTCGAGGCGCTCTAGGACTTGCTCTATGGCGCGAGTCGCCCCGGGGGCTTTGTGGGTAGAGAAGAATTTCTTAAACGACTTAAAATGTTTTTCTTCAGCACTTCCACTGATAGCTTTTATAGCTTTTGCTAGGGTGAGTCCGCCTTCGCCATAATGGGAGACTAGTGTCTGCCAATTTTTCTGTATAAAATTCCACCAAATATCTCTGCCGTTTGGATTTGCGCCAACACTGGAAAGTATTGAGACGGTATCTTGGATGCGAACCTCCTTAGACATAGCAAACTTGCAAGTCTTTTCCAAAAGTTGTGAATAAGAAAAATCTCCTAAGGCATTGCCGATGCGATTTTTCTCTTCATGTAGAGTTTCTTTTTGATACATTTTAACTAGAATACCGTGTTCTTTTGGTCCACCCCAAGTTGCTATTATCCCATATACTGCCCCACGAATATCTGGTGAAAGGTTTTTTCTAGTAAGTGCTAGTTGAAATTTCTTTTTAGCTTCAGTAATTATTTTTTTATCACCCGCACGTCCAGCACGAGAAATCGCGAGAGATCGGAGAAGTGTGTCTGTGTGCTTTTCATTTTCTTTTTTATTCCAGCCGAGTCTGTGTGCAACAGGGGAGAATAGCTCTATTGTGAGTTTATTTATATTGTCTACCGAAGTAGTTTTTGTTAAAAGTTGTTCTAGTTTGGCGAGACCTGTTGCTATCTCTAACCACACAGTATAATTGTCCTCATTTTTATATGCTGTTAGAAACTCCAAAGCATCTGTGGTTGGTACAATTCCCGCCTCAGATAAGGCAAAAAGGTCTCGAATTATACCTAATCTGTCTAGTGGACTTAGGGTCTTTTTTAAAACAGGTTCCACTAATCTGCTCAAAAGCTCTTTGTCATAAGCCGTACGATAAAATCCAGTTTCCCCATAATTTACTTTATTGTTTTTAAAAGTTATAGGGATTTCCCATTTTGTTTTATCTTTACTTTTTGCCTTAGAAATGGGACTAGCGAAGAATCTATTTTGAGAGAAATTTATTTTGCCGTTTAATTTTTGAGCCCTGATGACGGGGTAGCCGGGCTTGCTCGTCAAACTACGCATCATTTTCGCAACTGGCTTTTTAGATATTTTTTCAAAGGCTTGCCAGAGATGTATCGTCTCGGTATTTTTGTAGCTATGCTTTTTTAAATAATATCGGAGTCCGTCTCGGAAATCTTTTTCTCCTAAGTAGTCCGCCAGCATGCGAATGACTGAAGCTCCTTTTGAGTAGGAAACTTCATCAAAAATTTCTCCAATCTCATCTGGATTGTGCACCTCTACTTCTATGGGGTGAGTGCTAGTAAGTGAATCTAATCGTAGTGCTACATTTAGGTCGCTAGTAGCAAACTGGGTCCAAATATCCCACTTAGGAAACATTTTATCTACCGCCAAATATTCTATATACGAAGCAAATCCTTCATTAAGCCAGAGATGCGTCCACCACTCCATAGTCACCAAATTGCCAAACCATTGGTGCGCTAGCTCATGTGCTATGACGAGAGCTACCCACTGTTTGTTTGAAATAGAGGAATTTTCTTCATCCACTAAGATTGCACTCTCACGATAAGTAACTGCACCCCAGTTTTCCATAGCACCTGAAGCAAAATCTGGAATAGCTATCATGTCTAGGACAGGCAAGGGGTAGGGAATATCAAAATATTTTTCATAAAATTGAATAGTTCTTACTGCACAATCTAGGGCAAACTTTGCTTGGTGAATTTTTCCTGGCGTCGTGAATACTCGAATCAGGGTACCTCTATTTGTTTTTTTCTCTATGTTTTCAAAATTTCCAATGATAAAAGCCAAAAGGTAAGTAGACATTTTTGGTGTCGGCATAAACTTTACGATTTTATACTCGGCTTCGTGTTCTAACACTGAGACAGGTAGAGTGTTTGAAATAGCGGTTTTGTTTTTTGGTATGATGAGGGATACATGGAATACTGCCTTGTGGGCTGGTTCGTCAAAACAGGGGAAGGCTCTTCTAGCATCTGTGGCTTCAAATTGCGTCGTCGCCATAATGCTCTCTTTTCCTTTGACTAAATATTTGCTGCGATAAAAACCACGCATTTTGTCATTTAATATTCCTTGAAAAATAATTATTAAGTTAACTTTCCCTTTTTCAATTATTTTAGGAAATAAAAAAGTAACAGTTTCACTCTTTTTGTTATAAGAAATTTTTCCTGCAAATATCTTATTTTTCCACATGTCAGACATGTGGGCAGTTTCTATGTCTATTTCTTTTGAATGCAGGGTCAAGGTTTTTGTCTTCTTTAGAACTTCTAGGGTGATAGTTTCTTTGCCCGAAAAGGTAAAATTCTCTAAATCTGGCTTGAGTTCAATTTTATATTCTTTTGGAATGACATCTTTTGATAGTCTGACTGATTTTGTGAGATTTTTCTTTTGCATAAAGAAATGTTAGCATATAAGGGTGGAAACAGAAAGTTACACCATAAAAACAGCTGGTTTTGAAGGCCCCCTTGGGCTTCTTTTGGGTCTTATAGAGAAGCATAAGCTCTTTATCAATGATGTGTCCTTGGCGCAGGTGACCGAAGATTATTTGAATTACATGAATAAACTAGGTGGCTTGCCTCCCTCAGAGGTTTCAAGTTTTGTTCTTGTGGCCTCCACCTTGCTTTTAATTAAATCAAAATCTCTTTTGCCTAATTTGGATTTAACCTCTGAAGAAGAGGGAGATATAAAAGACCTCGAAGAGAGACTCAGGCTTTATAAAATTTTTACAAAACTTGGCGGAAATATAAAAAATGATTTTGGTAAGAAAATTATTTTTGCTCCGCTAGAGAGAAAAAATGAGTTTTTGGTATTTTTGCCTGACAACCAAATCACCAGAGACTCTATGATGACTTTTGCACGAAATGTTTTGGGGGCGATGCCGAAAAAAGTATTCTTGCCAGAAGTGGAAGTAAGGAAAGTCATCAGTCTAGAAGAAATGATAGATAAATTGACCGATAGAATAAAAGATTCTCTCAAAATGAGCTTTAAGGATTTACATGGACATGGGGGTGGAGTAAAGACAAAAGAAGAAAAGATATTTGTGATTGTTGGATTTCTTGCTATGCTAGAGTTGGTAAAGCAGGGGACAATAAGTGCGACCCAAGAAGAGGATGTAGGGGATATTTTTATAGAAAAAACTGAAGTAATAATTGAAACTAATACATCTAGTTATGAATAACAATTTAGAAAACAAAATAGAAGCAATACTTTTTTTTAAAGGTGAACCTGTTTCTTTTAAGAAATTAGAAGATATTTTGAAAGTTTCAGAAGGTGAAATTAAAGATGCAGTTTTTAATTTAAAAAATAATTTACAGAATAGGGGAATAGTCTTAATGGAAAATGACTCTGAGATTACTCTCGGCACTGCACCGGAGCAGGCAGAGCTCATAGAGCATTTACAGAAAGAGGAATTAAATAAAGAGCTCTCAAAAGCTAGCCTAGAGACATTATCTATCGTTCTTTATAAAAACGGAGCCAGTAGGGCTGAGATAGATTATATTCGAGGAGTAAACTCTAGCTTCACCCTTCGTGCTTTATCTGTGCGAGGACTCGTAGAAAAAACTATAGACCCAAGCGACAGCCGAAGATATATTTATAAACCAAGCTTTGAGCTTTTGTCTTTTATGGGAGTGAGTTCGGTAGAAGAATTGCCCGACTGGGGAATTTTAAATAGTTCAGTAGAAACAGCTGCAAAAGAATTTGAAGACAGCACTAAGCAAGAAGGTGATAATTAAATACAATCTTTATTTATTCCGAGCACAAAATCATTTATTAAGTCTTGTTCGACTACATATTCTTCTCCCATGAAGCCACTTATGTCTTCTTCTTTTACTAGTCTTAAATAATTTTTTGTAAAATCTCCTGAAAGTGGTAGATAAGACCAATGCCATTTTTCTTCGTTGTAGCCCGTGGTTCTTTCAAAGTCTTTTAAATTATAAACTTGGCAAAAACCAAAAACCGCAGCATTTTTTACAAGCCATTCGTATTCTTTTGCACCTTTTTCTCCCAAAAAATAGGCAGGATTTGCGTCGTTTATATCTATGTCTGTGCCCCAATGGTGCCTAGAAGTACCTGGTGCTGAGCTATATTCTAGAATTTTTTTAAATCTTTCCAATCCATCAGGAATACTTTTTGATAGGTCTTTGTTCTCTACTAGAGTGTAGCCAGACCATTTATTATTCCAAAGATTTTTTTGATAATCAAAGTTTCTAGTAGCGGAAGCAATTTTTAAATGTATATTTTCTTTTTTAGCAGCAGCAGCCATTTCTAGAAAAGCAGACCATGTTTCTTTTCTAAGATACATTTTGTACCCACCTATGTTGTATTCTTCAGTAACAAAAACAAAATCTTTGTGTAAAGTAGGATCAAATTTACCCATTAAATATAGTTTTTCCTCAGCATCCTTTTTAGCTTTTTCTTCTAGGAGGTTTTTTTCATAAAGTTCTCTGTCTTTTTTTTCTTGTTTAAAGTCCGCAATAGAGGATGTTATTATGGGAATAAAAAGAAGACTTAGGACCAAGATTATTACTACATTTTTTAGGGTTATTTTGTTCACCCCCGAACAATATCACAAGGATGTGTTTTAATCAAAAAGATTAAGTGGTATAATGACTTTATGCTTTTAAATTTAGTTAAAATTTCAATACCTACGGCTTTTGCCTTTTTTTTGGCTCTTTCCATTACCCCTATCGCGACTCATTTCTTTTACAAATATAAAATGTGGAAAAAATATTCTAGGAGCGTCAGCGCCTCGCAGTCAGATTTTCATAAAATTCACAATGAACAAGAAGAATTAAAAACTCCTCGCGTCGGAGGAATTATTATTTGGGTTTCAGTATTGCTCTCTACTCTTATATTTTTTTTAACTTCGATTATTTTTCCATCTGAAAATACTGAAAAAATGAATTTCTTGAGTCGAAATCAAACATTCATTCCATTTTTCACACTTCTTTTGGGTTCACTTATAGGTCTCTGGGATGATTTAATACAAATTTATGGCAGTGGAAAGTTTGCTAGAGATGATAAGTCTTGGCGTAAGTGGAAAGCTTTTTTGGTAATGCTTGTTTCCTTGTTTATTGGAATATGGTTTTTTTATAAACTTGGAATGACCTCAATTCATATTCCTTTTGGTGGTGAATTATATTTAGGTATTTTAATTATTCCTTTTTTTATACTGGTGGCTTTAGCTACTTTTTCTGGAGGAGTGATAGATGGTATAGATGGACTTTCTGGAGGAGTACTCGCATCTATTTTCGGTGCATATTCGATTATTGCTTTTGCAAACAATCAGATAGACTTGGCTGCTTTCTCTGGGGTAGTAACAGGCGTGATACTAGCATTTCTTTGGTTCAATATTCCACCAGCAAGATTTTATATGGGGGAGACGGGGATAATGGGGCTCACTATTACCTTGGCTACTATTGCCTTTCTAACAGACTCAGTTCTGATTCTTCCTATTGTAGCCCTTCCACTTGTTATAACTTCTGGTTCAGTTATATTGCAACTTCTCTCTAAGAGATTTAGAGAAGGAAAGAGGTTGTTTAAGCTCGCTCCGATACATCATCATTTTGAAGCCAGTGGGTGGTCTCAATACAAAGTCACTATGCGTTTTTGGATTCTGTCAATTATTTTTGCTATTGTTGGAATAATTTTAGCAATTGTTAGTCGATAGTTAGGTATGAAAGGAAAAAAAGTAGATAAATTTTTTTTAATAGTAGTAGGTATATTACTAGCACTTGGAGTTGCTATGTTTATCTCTGCGTCTCTAGGGGTTTTGGATAGAAATCAGGAAACTTTCCGTGGAGTACTATTTAGTCAGCTGATTTTGGGCCTTGGTTTGGGGCTCTTCGGAATGTTTATTTCTTCTAAGATTGATTACAAACTTTGGCGAAAATTTTCTTTTATTTTATTTATTGGTTCAATTCTACTCACCGCTGCTGTTTTTATTCCTTCTTTGGGTTGGAGCCATGGTGGAGCCGAAAGATGGTTACAGATTGGAACTTTTACATTTCAACCTGTTGAATTTTTAAAATTTGGTTTTGTAATTTATTTTGCAGCTTGGCTCTCTTGGGCCAAACAGAGAGTACAAGATTTTAAATTTGGAATTTTACCTTTTGCTATAATGCTTGGAGTTATTGCTCTTATTTTATTAAACCAACCAGACACAAAAAGTTTTATTTTAATCACGGTTACTGGAATATTGATGCTTTTTATATCAGGAGCTCCTATTAAATATATTTTTTGGATTGGATTAGGTTTAACAATTTTATTTGGAGTTTTACTTTATTTCAAGCCATATTTACAAGAACGAGTAAAAACTTTTATTAATCCAGCTCAGGACTCTCAAGGTTCTTCTTATCAGATTCAGCAATCTTTTATTGCTCTTGGATCAGGAGGTATATTTGGTAGGGGTTTTGGGCAAAGTGTTCAGAAGTTTAGCTATCTTCCAGAACCACAGGGGGATTCTATCTTTGCTGTTTTGGGAGAAGAAATTGGTTTTGTCGGGGCCTTTATTACTATTTTTCTTTACTTACTTTTTATTCTGCGTGGATTTCATATAGCCAATCGGTCTCCAGATTATTTTAGTAGACTTTTAGTCTATGGAATTGTTATACTTATTACAGTGCAATCTTTTATGCACATGGCCTCAGTCTCGGGAGTTTTTCCTTTGACGGGTGTGCCACTTGTTTTTATGAGTCAGGGCGGAACTTCGCTTATGGTTTATCTTGTGGCAGTTGGAATCGTTCTAAATATATCAAGATTTAGTAAAAATTAACGAATAATTAGTCATGAAAATAGTTTTTACAGGAGGAGGAACAGGCGGTCATTTTTATCCGATAATAGCCGTTGTACAAAGAGTAAATCAAATAATAGACAAAGAACATATAATAGGAGCCAAGCTCTACTATGTTTCTGATAGTCCTTATGATAAAGAAATACTAGTAGAAAATAGATTATTTTATGAGGAAGTTGTTTCTGGTAAAATGCGTACTTATTTTTCTATAAAGAATTTCTTTGATATTTTTAAAATTTTCTTTGGAACAATAAATGCAATTTATAAATTATTTTCTATTTATCCCGATGTGGTTTTTGGCAAAGGTGGCTATGCGTCTTTTCCTGCTATTTTTGCTGCCAAGATTTTGCGCATTCCAATTTTAATTCACGAATCAGACTCGGCTCCAGGGCGTGTAAATAAATGGGCAGGGCGTTTTGCAAAAAAAGTAGCTGTTTCTTTTCCAGAAGCTGCAGAATATTTCCCAGCCAAGACAGTAGCTTGGACTGGCCAGCCGATAAGAACTGAAATAGAACACGGGGCTTCAAAAAAAGAAGCCTTAGAATATTTTAAATTAGAAGAAGATTTGCCAGTGATTTTAATTTTAGGTGGATCGCAGGGGGCAGAATTAATCAACAATGCTGTCTTAGATGCACTTCCTAGATTGGTTGGAAATTATCAAATTATTCATCAAACAGGAGTAAAAAATTTCAAAACAGTTTCCGGACAGTCTGATGTTGTGTTGGTAGAAAATAAATTTAAGTTTAGATACACACCGTTCGCTTTCTTAAATTCTCTACAGATGAAAATGGCGGCTGGTGCAGCAACAATAATAATCTCCCGCGCGGGCTCAACTATCTTTGAGATAGCTTCTTGGGGTGTTCCGTCTATTTTGATTCCTTTTAATAATTCAAACGCAGATCATTCTAGAAAAAATGCTTTTTCTTATGCACGAGCTGGTGGATGTAGTGTAATTGAGGAAGCCAACATGACTGCAAACATTTTAATTTCAGAAATAGAAAGAACACTAGAAAACAAATCCAGCTATGAGACAATGGTTCAAAATGCAAAAGTTTTTGGCAAAGAAGGCGCAGCTGAAAAAATCGCTCGAGAACTTGTAAATATGGCTTTGAGTCATGAAGAAAAATAAAGGTTACTTTTACTCAAATTAAATGCTAAAATAGAAGAATGGATAATAAAGTTGTAACTAGATTTGCGCCTAGCCCTACGGGTTTTATGCATGTGGGCAACTTACGCACGGGTCTTTTTGCTTGGCTTTGGGCTCGTAAAAATAAAGGAACTTTTATACTGAGAATAGAAGATACTGATAAAAAAAGAGAAGTAGAAGGTTCGATTGAGCATATAAAAGAATCTCTGAAATGGATAGGGGTTGATTGGGACCAAGGCCCGGATATCGGGGGGCCGTATGCGCCATATGTACAATCTGAAAGGTTAGATTTATATAAATCTTACGGAGAAAAATTAGTTGCTAAAGGTTTGGCATTTGCAGATCCTTATACGGAAGAAGAACTAAACGCATTCAGAAAACAAGCTGAGGCAGACAAAAAACCATTTTTATATCGCGAGCATCGACCCGAGAATCCGCCAAAGTGGGACGGCAGTATGCCTCTTCGTTTTAAGGTGCCAGAAATAAAAAAATATTCTTGGACAGACGCAGTTTGGGGAGAGCTTTCTGCGGGTCCTGAAGCGTTGGATGATTTTATTTTGATAAAGAGCGACGGATATCCTACATATAATTTTGCCCATCTAGTAGATGACATAGAGATGGGGGTGACACATGTGATGCGCGGGCAGGAGTTTATATCTTCAACGCCAAAGTATCTTTCTGTGTACGAAGCGCTTGGAGTGAAGCCACCGATATTTGCGACTACTCCGCCGGTTATGTCCGAAGAAGGAAAAAAGAAATTAGGAAAAAGAGACGGAGCAAAAGACGTTCTCGAGTATGCCAAGAAAGGATACTTACCGCAAGCAATGCTTAATTTTCTCGCGCTTTTGGGCTGGAACCCTGGGGGAGAAAAAGAAGTTTTCACTAAAGATGAGCTTATAGAACTTTTTAGTTTAGAAAAAATCCAGCACTCTGGCGGGCAATTTGGTGATGAAAAATTAGATTGGCTGAATAAAGAGCATATAAAGTTATTGCCTCATGAAGAAATAGAAAAAAATATTTTAAAATTCTTGCCAGAAAATATGCAAAATGAAATAGGTAAAAAATTGGTAACAATCATTTTAGAGAGGATTTCTAAATGGGCAGATGTGAGAGATATGGCTGAAAGAGGGGAGTTGGACTTTTTCTTTACGGCTCCACAAGTTGAGAAACAAAAATTAATTTATAAAAATGTTTCTCTGGAAAAAATAGGACAAAATTTAAAACAAGCTGTAGAAGTCTTAGAAAAAATAGATGTGAAAGATTTTACTTTAGAAAACATAAAAAATGGTTTGATGTCAATAGCGGATAAATTGGAAAGTAGGGGAGAGCTCCTCCACCCTGTTCGTTTTGCCCTTTCTGGCTTAGATAAATCCCCAGACCCTTTTACAATAGCTTCGATTATAGGAAAAAATGAAACTTTACTTAGATTACAAAAAGCTATTTAGTTTTCTTTTGTTGGGGTTTTTTCTTTTAACCCCAGCCTTTTTTTCTTATGGGCAAAGTGCCGAAGAAATAAGAAATAAAATAAATGATAAAAGTGAGGAGATAGCTCTGCTAGAGAGGCAAATAAAAGAATATCAAGCCGAATTAAACACACTGGGAAAACAAAAAGATTCTCTTAGTGTTTCTTTAAAAGAACTTGATATTACTAAAAAAAAATTAAATGCTGATATTTCGGTAACTCAAAATAAAATCGATAAAACAAATTTACAAATTAAAAATTTATCTAGCGACATTGGAGACAAGGAAAGCTCTATCGCTCTCAATGTGGATTCCATAAAACTTGAAATAAAAAAAATAAATGAATTTCAAAATACAAGCTTTGTAGAAACCTTTCTTTCGAATGATGATTTTTCTGTTGTTTGGAATGATATAGACAACATTATGACAGTGCGTGAATCTATGAGAGAAAACATTAAAAGACTCAAAGAAACAAAAACAGTATTAGAAGACACGAGAGGAAAAACAATTGCCGCAAAAAATGAATTAACAAGATTGAAAACTCAACTCTCTGATCAGCAAAAAATAATTATTCAAAATACTAATGAAAAAAATAAATTACTTGCTCAAACAAAAAACAACGAAGCAAACTATCAAAAATTAGTAAAAGAACAACTCGCTAAAAAGGTAGCTTTTGAAGCAGAATTGGAAAATTATGAATCACAACTAAAATTTATTTTAGATCCTTCGTCCATCCCTTCTGGTAGAGTTTTAAGTTGGCCATTAGACAGTATATATGTGACTTCGCCTTATGCTCCAAGATGGGGAGGATTTCATCGTGGGACAGACTTTCGAGCTTCAGTGGGAACAGCGGTCAAAGCTATGGCTGATGGCGTCGTACAGGGCACGGGAGATACAGATGCATGTTGTCCTGGAGCATCTTTTGGTAAGTGGGTATTTATTGAATATAGCAATGGACTTTCGAGTACTTATGGTCATCTTTCGTTAATTTCTACGAGTAAAGGAAATCAAGTAAAAAGAGGACAAGTAGTGGGGTATAGCGGGAATACCGGCTCGTCTACAGGTCCACATTTACATGTCTCACTCTATGTATCAAATGGCGTAGAAGTAGCTTCTTTCCCAAGTAAGTCATATCCTGGTAAGACTTTAATTCAACCTATTTCGGCCACAGAGGCTTATCTTGATCCAATGAAATACTTACCGGCACTGTAAGAATTTACATTCTTTATTAATTTGTAGTAAAATATAAATAACATGCAAAATAAAATACTTGTCCCGTCCATGGCGGGGAAAAATAAAGAAGGTGGCTTTCTCCAAATAATAATCCTTATTATTATTGCATTACTTATTATGAAATATCTTGGGATAACTGTCTCTGGGTTGATAGATTGGTTTTCGTCCTTTTTTGCAAGTGTTTTAAGATAAAATAAAATGAAAAAATTAGGTCAACAGCAAGGCATAAGCATACTAGGAATCATTTTTTTTGGGTTTATTATTGTCTTAATACTTAGCTACTTCAATGTTAGTATAAAAGCTGTCGTAGAGAGCCCTACTGGGCAAGAAAATATAAACTATGTAGGGGAGACCACCAAGAGCTTTTGGGCCACTTATTTAGAAGAACCAGCTTCTTATTTATGGAATGATATTTGGATAAATATTTTTTGGAAAAGTTTTATCTATAACATGGAGAGAATAAGAGACGGACAACCGACAGATGTAGATGCTGCAGCAGAAAATCTAAAAATTGCTCAATAATAGGGGGAGTGCTTTTCTCGTTATGTTGTATGTTTATATAGAATACAACTGCACCCAACATATATTGTGCGACACGATACATATTTAAATACATGAGCTAGAAAGCGTGTATCCAGATGCTTCTGCTTCTTCCCCTGTTGCAAAATAGACACGATTTTCTTGTTTTATAGTTTTACCCGCAGAACAACCAATAGAATAATATTTACTCCCCCTATTTGAAGCAAAAAAACTTTTTTCTTTTAATCCAGTTGTCTCCTTAGGCACATTTGCTGAAATTGAGCTTGCAGGCTGGTTGTACAAGCTCTGCGGTACATTGGTGCCCTTATATTCGATTTTAAGGCCCGAGGAGCTGTTTTCTTTAGATAATCTACCTAACTCAAATGACCCCAACCCAACTAAAATAACTATCAGAACTATCATGATATCTTTTCCCTTTTCGCTATTTATAAAATGCTTGATTTTTTCCATGGAATTGTTTATACTCTACTGGCGTTTAATTATAGCATTAAAACAATATGGCACATAGAAAAGCCGGCGGAACCGCCAAAAACTTAAGAGACTCACAACCAAAGTACCTAGGTATAAAGCTTGCTGATGGCCAAAAGGCTCAATCAGGCTCAATTATCGTTCGTCAGCGTGGTACAGCTATTCTAGCGGGTACCAATGTATCTACTGGAAAGGACCATACCCTCTTTGCCCTCAAGGACGGCACAGTAAAATTTGGATCAAAACGTAAGACTTCTTTTCACGGAAGAACAGCCGTCAAGAAAACTGTGAATGTAATATAATAAATAAAACTAATTAAAAATCCCCACCAAGCGTGGGGATTTTTATATTTTCTCTATAACCAATTTAAAAGAAGATTTTTTCTTTTTTATCTCAATTTGTATTTCATGCTCCCCTACTTCTTTTACTGGTTTTTCTAAAACAATAAATTCTTCACTTATGTCTACATGGTTCTGTTTTTTCATTTCCTCTAAAATCTCTTTTTTGTGAATAGCCGAGAAAAGATGACCTTGTTCATTTGCTTTACCTTTTATGGTGATGGTCTTCCCTTTTATCTCTTCTAAATTTTTCATCAAGAGATCTTCTTGAACTTCTCTTTCAATCTCTATATTCTTTTTTCTTTTTTCTAATTCTGCGGTGGAGCTAGGAGTAGCGAGCTCTGCTAACTTTCGAGGAATAAGAAAATTCATAGCATAACCACTGTTTACTTCTTTTATGTCATGTTTTTTGCCTATTCTGGGGACATCTTGTAGAAAAATTACTTTCATATATGTATGTTTACTTGTTTAATAATTCTACAGCTTTTTCAAGTTGAGGATCTCTTTTTGCGTCGACATCTTTTTGGGTAAACTCTACGACATAATCAGGAGTAAGTCCTGTTTCAGAAATAGAAGTTCCATTTGGAGTAAGCCATTTTGCAACAGTTATTTTTAAAAGAGTATCTGGTGTGATTTTGATAACTTCTTGTACAGAACCTTTGCCAAAGCTTTGAGTTCCCACTAACTTGGCTCGTCCGCTATCTTGCATAGCTCCAGCTAATATTTCTGAGGCAGAGGCTGAACCTCCGTCTATTAATATAACAAATTTTAAATTGTCATTAAAAATATCGTAACCTTTACTTCGGAATACTTCTGATGGGCTATTTTCTCCATAATCTTCTGTCACTACTACTTTTCCTCCCGCCAAGAACCAACTAGCCATGTCTACTGATGCATCAAGATATCCCCCAGGGTTGCCTCGTAAGTCTAGGAGAAGTTTTCCACTCTTAGAATCGATAAATTCTTTCATTGCATTTCTGAAAAGATTTATAGAATTTGCAGAAAAGCTGTAGAGCTTGATAACAAAGATTCCATCTTCTCGCAATTCTGTGTCTAGAGTAGGAATGTTTATTGTGTCTCTGGTAATTTCTATTACCTTGGGCTTGTCTAAGCCTTCACGAAAAATAGTTAGGCTCACCGTTGTTCCCTTTGGACCCCTAATCATTTTTACCGCCTCTTCTACACTTAGACCCGAGGTGGTTTTGTCGTTAATCTCTAAAATTTTATCCCCAGACTTAATGCCAGCCCTGAAAGCAGGAGTATCTTTTAGGGGTGCAATAACAGTCAGAACTTTGTCTTTCATTCCTACTTCCATTCCAATTCCCTCAAAATTTCCAGCGATTTCTTCTTCAAATGACTTAGCTTCTTCTGGAGCAAAAAAGACGCTATATGGGTCATCCAGGGAGCTTAGAAGGCCAGAAATAGCCCCATAGACTCGAGCTTGGTCGGTTATTTTAGAAGCACTAGGGTATTTTTCATTTATTGTATTCCAAGCTTTCCAGAACGGTGAAAAATCGACATCGGTAGCAACTGCAGTTTCTTTTCCGGTAATTCCTTCGACTTTCTCTATTTCAGGACGACTTTTGTCTCCAATATAGATACCAAATATAAAAGATACTATTACAAAAAAAATAGTAACAGCCAGTGTGATGCGTTTTGTTTTAAAAAATTCTTTCATGAGATGTTTTATTGCAGTGTATCTTCTTCTCTGTATAATCTTTCTTCCTCTACTGGTTCCCTCTCTCTTCCTTTAAAATCACTATTTTCTGAAAAATTATCAAAGTTTTTTACTTTTTTCTTTTTTTCTTTGTATAAAGAATAACTAACATAAATTACACCCAAACCCGAAAGACTAAAAAGGATATCTTTCCAAGAATAAGGAAAACCCAAAAAGGGCAAAATCGCTATCCAGGTTCCTAAAATTAAAAGAATTCGTGCTTTGCTCATCCGTCTATTATATTTCATGCATACCCTAAATGCAAATGTACTTTGTGTGGGTTATTATTCAAAATATTCAGGTGTATTTAAAGACATCCAATCCAACAAACCTCCCATTATAGAAGAAGCTCCCACGCTAGTGGTATTGGGGCCTGCTTCCATCATTATGGTAAAAGCGTATTTAGGATTTTCATATGGGAAGAATCCTACTATCCAAGAATTTACTTTATTTTTTGCGACTCCGATTTGAGCAGTACCAGTTTTTGCTGCAACTTCTACATAGGGTACATTTAGGGCTACTGCTGTGCCATAAGTCACAGCTTGCCTCATTCCGTCATGCACGATGTCGTAATGCTCCTTTTTAAAATCGAGTGTAGACACAATGTTTTCTTTTTCGATATCGCTCAACACAAAATGAGGAGTTAATAATTTCCCATTGTTTGCTAGGGCACCCACCGCTCGAACCATCTCTATCGGAGTCACCTGAAAGCCGTATTGTCCTATCGATGTATGGTAAGTATTTCCTACTCGCCAAGGATCTCCATTAAAATTTTTAAGCTTCCATTCTGGGCTAGGTATTACCCCTTGTTTTTCGTCTGGTAAGTCAACTCCAGTTTTTTCATCAAAACCAAAAAGCTTTGAATATTTTTCGATATTAGCTATTCCTAAACCTTTTTGACCTTCAAATCCCCCGCCGATTTCATAAAAATAGATGTCAGAAGATACGGCGATAGCTTCCATCATGTTGGTCCAGCCGTTCACTCTCCAGTCTTTAAAGACAGTTTTTTGGTCTGGAAAATAAGGATTTGGAATTGAGATAGACCCAGTGGAGAGAATCTCGGTGTTGGGGTCTATGATACCCTCTGCTAAGGCCGCTAAAGCAAAAAAAGGTTTTACAATGGAACCAGGTGTGTATAATCCAGAGATGTCTCTATCTAGAAAGAACTTTCTTTTATCTGTGAGATAAGTTTTTATTTTATCTGAATCTTTTCCAAAAGAAAGAGTTTCAGAATTATATTCAGGAAAACTTGTGGAAGTTAAAATTTCTCCATTTTGTACGTTCATAATTATTCCTGCTCCCCCGGTAAATGATTGTTTTTCTGATAGATCTTTTATGAGTGTGTACAATTCTTTTTGAATGCGCGAATCTATAGTGGTGACTAAGTCGCTGCCTTCTTTTGGTGTGTTTACAATATTTTCTGAATAGACTCTACCTAGGGCGTCTGTCTCTATTATTTTTGAGCCATTTTCTCCCTTAAGTTTTTCATTGTATTGTTTTTCTAGTCCATCTTTTCCTATAAAATCTCCTTGCCAAAAGATACCCTTACTGTCTTTAGTCGGATAGCTTACATAACCCAAAAGATGTGAAAACCCTGGTGAAATATATGCTCGGGTGGGAACAGAAGTAGAATCTTTGTTTTCTTCAGTCTTTTTGTTCCAAGCCAGCTCTACTTTATTGCGGTCATAGATTATCCCCCTGTCGCTGAATAAGATGTCTTTTTCGAGCGTGTTATTTTGACTCCTTTGGAAATAGGCTTCACCTTTTTCTATTTGAAGATAAAAAAGACGAGTTCCAAAGACTCCAGTAAAAAATAAAAATAAAATGCCTAAAAGGATAATAGTTTTCTTTGGTATTGGTTTTTCAATACGACCTTCAAATTGTTGTCGGTCAAAATTTTGCAAATTTGTAGAATCTAAAAAAATTTCGTCGGGTTCTACAAAAGAGCTACCATTTCTAATTTTATTTTTTTTAATAATCCTGTTTATCATTTTATTTATAAAACTTCAATTTCTTTTTAAGAATTTCTATCAATATCAATAATACTAGAGACAAGAAAAAAGAAACAAAAAGCATATCAAAAAATCTTGCTTCTTTTGTGCCATAGAGTAAGTCTGACAAAAAGAACAATAAAACTGCTTCAAAGTAGGTAGAAAAATAAAACATACAAACTATAGCAAGTATGACAGAAACCCAAAAGGGCATAAAAAATATAGAAAATGCTAAGACAATAAAGGCAAAAATTCTCTGAGGCATACCCTCATATTACACGCTTAATTTTAAAATACAAATCCTTTATTCGCCCACATCATATTTTTCTAAATATGATGTTAAGAGTCTATTCACTTTCAAAAAAGTTGCTCTTTTGGGAAATTCTTTTAGCTGCCTAGCTCCAATATAAGTAGAGGTGCTTCTAAGCGATCCCATTAGGTCTTGGATGAAATCATGGATGTCTCCCTTGTGAGGAATGAGAGTGTATCTGCCTTCGCTCGCTCTGTGAATATCTTTTTTACCATAAAATTCTTTCATGGCTTTGTTTGAAGAAGAGCCAAAATATTCTTTGAATTTTTTACCATCTTTTAAGACGGTTTCACCTCCGCTTTGTTCAAAACCAGAAAATAACGAACCACACATATTAAAATCTGCTCCGCCACAAAATGCCTTTGCTATGTCTGAAGTATATTGTTGACCACCATCTGCAATTATTCTTCCGACCCCTCTTTCATTAGCGACTCCGTGAGCAGAATCTGCACATTCTATGACGGCTGAGAGTTGAGGATATCCTACACCCGTCATCTTTCTGGTGGTGCAGGCGGAGCCGGGACCAATCCCTATCTTTACTATGTCGGCTCCAGCTAAAATAATCTCTTCAGTCATTTCGTTGGTGACAACATTTCCTGCAATTATTATATGTTTTGGGCAAATTTTTCTAACCTCTTTTATTACTTCTAGAAAAATTTGTAGATAACCATTTGGCACATCCAAACAAATAAAAGAGAATTTTTCCAATAAACCCTTTTTCTTCATCAATTTTAATTGCTGGATATCTTTTTCCCTAATACCTAATGTGTAGCAAATATAATCTGGGTTTTTGAAACTTTTTAAAAATTTTTCGTAATCTTTTATAGTGTAGTATTTATGAAAGGCTGTCAGCATCTTGTATTTTGAAAGTTCTTTTGCCATTTCAAATGTTCCACAAGTTGCCATATTGGAGGCAAAGATTGGGAGACCTGTCCATTTTTTGGGAGAATGATAAAAAGTAAAAGTTCTTTCAAGAAGAACATCTTTTCTTGATTCCAAGGTACTTCTCTTTGGTCTGAGTAGTACGTCTTGATAATCCAATTTTACATCATCTAATATTCTCATTTATTTTTTTAGCCAGATTTTGTCTAGAGACCAAGAGTCTATTCCATTTAAGAAAATTGAAAACATTGCCATTGTGAGTCCAAAATCACGAACTCCTACACCTGTATAGCCTACTACAGTCGTGATATGAAGCAAGTGTAGAGCTAGAACAAGTGATACTACTCTTGTAAAAAGGCCCAACAAGAGACAAGAGGCAAAAATAACCTCAAATACTCCATTTATATAAACTAAAGTGACAGCAGACATACCAGACATAGAAATAATCCAATCTGGAATCAAGCTCGTCCATGCGTTGGTATTTAAAAGCTGTTGTGAACCAAACCATAAAAACACTAAAGATAAACCAATACGAACAACTACAGGTGCAAAAGACTTCATTTTTTCTGCCCAATTTTTATTTTGATTATATATTTCTTCCATTTTATTTTTTATAAGTTCCTATTAAAAAAGTTTCTAATTTAGATTCTTGTTTTTCTTTACCACCATGTTGTCCTTCAAAAGCGAGGGTTCCATCCTTACCACAAATTTTAAGAATATTTTCTTCTCCGCCTGGGTGCATATTTATCCACGGGGTTAAATCATATACATTATCTTTTACTATGGTCCAGCAGCTTGCTGCACCACCATGAGCTGTTACTTCTGCCAAAGTGTAAGCTTTGGTGATTGCGGGTGTTTCTGTATTATTTTGAATCTGTATATTTGAAATATTTTCTTCTACAGGTTTTATGTCCTCCACAATTTCTGGAACAGTTTCAACTGAGGTTGGTTTGTCTTTAGTATATTTTAACCCAAATACGATTGCTATTATTAATACAAACAAGGAAACTAAAAAAATGATTGTTGATTTCATAGGTTTGTATTTTAACATTTTCACAAAAAAATGTGAATTTTTATTTTTCAACCAAAACTGCGGTCACCACTAGGCGTTTGTCGTGTGTTTTGTAGTCTTGAATCCAAGTTCCTGTGCAAGTAATAAGTTTTATTAATTTTTGATCATTACCAGTGAAGACCTCACTTAATCTTGAGTCGAAATTAAAAACATCTGTTTTTGTTACTGAAAAATGTAAAAGCTGACCGTCTTCTCTCTTTATATAAATATCGTCTCCTTCTTGGAGTTCTTCTAGTCTGCTAAAAACAGCCGGAAGAGCGATACCGTTGTTTACATGGCCTGCTATTATGGCACTACCACTATTTCCCGGTATTACTCCGTATTTATACCATCCTACATCTGTAAAGTTATTTGGGGCTGCCATATTGCCTTTTTTAGAGATACCAACTTTTTGAATTTCCGTGTCTATTTCAAGTTTTGGAATAGAAATATATGCTGGATATTCTGGCGTTGTGGATGTTTTGGTACTGTCGGTATTTATGACACTATCTTGTATATTTTCTATGGCCTGTGGATCTAGTGGTATTTCGTCATTTGGGGCATAGAAAAAAGTCCTAATTAAAACTAGACAAAAAACAAAAATTATAAAGATACTTGTTAATAGTTTTATTGTGCGCATTATAATTTTTAGGGTTTTTTAAAGTAAGAACAAAGAACGAGTATCATTTTTTTTGATACTCGTTCCTGTCCTTTTCAGTTTAAGATTTACGAGATAAACGGGTAAGATGCAAGAAACCAAAACTTGCAGCAATTCCCAAGCCTATAAGCAGTAAGATGTTTTGAAGAGTATTTCCTCCAAAACCTGTGACAGGAAAGCCAACGGATGATGTTGTTCCTCCGCCAGCAGGCCCAAATATGGTTCCATTACATGCCCAACCATTTATCGTGCTGTACCCAAGTGTGGATGAACACCCAGCTAGATAAGAAAATAGAGCGACAGAGCCTCCACTACACGGTGCCCCATTTGCTGTACTATATCCCAATGCGGATGAAGAACATCCGGACAAAAATCCCATATAGGCAGCCGAACTGCCATTACAAGGATTTCCAGTCGTCACGCTGTATCCGAGGCCGGATGCACAACCTGAAGGAAATGAAGCAGTCTGAGCATTGGCTTTAGATACTCCAACGAATCCAACTCCAGCAACAATAATTGCTAAAGAAAGAAAAAGATAAAAAGTTTTTGTTTTCATAAAATTAATAATCTTTCTGTTACAGAGTTGATAATATTATTAACTAATAAATACGACCTTTATATCTATGTAATTATAGACCTAAAGTGTCAATTTAGCACTAGTAGCTAGGAAAAACCCTTATTTTTCAACAAAAGAGAGATCTTTGTCGTCGAGCTGTTTTGCCATTTCTTCTCTGGTATAGCCTTGGATATTTTTTGTATTGTAGTGGTATATATTTCCACCGTTATAAGCCAAAGTTACGCAATCACTGCCGTTTTTGCATGAAGCATGAATTACAAGATGAATATCTTTTGGAGAGATGCCTTGCTCTAGCCACTCTTTTCTAAGAGTTTCTATTAGGGCAACTGTGTCTTCTGTGCTGTTTAGATATCCTCCTAATTTATTTCTTTCATCTTCTTGTCTTAATTTTTCAGCGAGTTCTTCTGCTTCTGGATTTGCTAAATCAATTGAAACTAGCTCTACTCCACTTTCAGCGGCTACTTCTTCTTCAGAAGGAAGCTCTGAAGGCATTCCTAGGTCTTTTAACTTCCCTTCCCATTCATTCATTGATTCCATGTTCATATTTTTATTATAGCACTGTTAATATGCCCCTAGTCACTGTTTATTAAAAATTTAAAGCTCTGTATTATTTTTTCAAGTTCATTTTGAATTTTGAGTTTATTAAACTCTGTGATTCCTTGGTCTCCCGAATAGTTTTCAATATTTGTGGAATGAATAGTATATTCAATAGCATAACAATCCCCATCCACTATACCCTTGTAACTCGTGGAGTCATAGAAATTTCCCACAGCGCCTTCACTAAATGTAAATTTTTTGAATTGAAAATTGTCTACAGTCACAAAACCATTGTCGCTATAGCTATCTAGTGTTTTGTTTAAGCAATTATTTATGGCATTTGGTTTAGTAGATCTTCCTACGGTGAGAAAGGCATTAGAGAAATTTGTATTTGGCATATATTCTTTTGGAACATTTATTCTTGTAAGGACAATGCCGAGCTCTTTTGCATTCAAACTCCATTCTATCGTGGGGATTTGTGCTCCCTCTGTATTTGTAAAAGATGAGTTGTAATTAAAAGAAAAAACATTATTGGAGTCGGTAAAATTTTTGTCTTCAGGTAAAGAGCTAGAGACAGCCTCTGTCTCTGTCGATAAAATTTTATCAACTAATTTGGGCACCCAGATTTTTTGAGTAAATAGTAAAGCTATTCCGATAATTATTAAAATCAATAAAAATATTCTTAATGTTTTCATATTTTATATTATAGCAAAAATTAGAACTTTACTCCTTACTTTTTAAGTAAGGCAAGTTTGGTTTTAGTGCCACCTTTTCCAGAATATCCACCAATGGAGCCATCACTCCTTATTACTCTATGACAAGGTATTTTTATTGTTACAGGATTAGCTCCGACAGCATTTGCTACGGCCCTGATTGCTTTTGGCTTATTTATTTTTTTCGCGAGTTCTTTATAGGTAATAGTTTTTCCTTTTGGAATTTGAAGCAAAGACTTCCAAACCTTTTTCTGAAAGTCTGTGCCTTTTAATTTATTAATATTTATATTCGGCATAAATTTTTAGTAAAAGGATAAAATTATTCTGAGTATTACTATCAATAAACCAGTGATAAAAATGGTTCCAAAAATCTGCTTGTTGTATTTTGCTAATTTTTCTGGAAGATAAATATCAAAATTAGCTTCCCTGTTCTCGGTATATTTCATTGCCATTGGCGTCAAAGGACAAAACCATTTATTTACAAATAGTACTAGAGATTCTAAAACTAAAAGCCCTATCGAAATCCAGAGCCAGATAGAAAATATTCCGATTACTCCTGCGTAGAATATATATATTGTAGCCGAGGCCATAACCACCCAAACTGCCGTATGTAAGATTTTTATAAGAGCAAGTACGGTTTCATTTTTCATTGTTTTATTATATCAAAAAAGAAAAAGCAGACCTATGCCAGATCTGCTTTGTTTTGAAAAACTTGAATGTCAGCTTCATTGATTTCCCAGTGTATGGTGCATCGATCCTCCTCATTGGGATCACAGCAGTCACACTCCCAGTCATCTTCCCACGCGAAAAATTTTCCGTTGGGGGTTTTGATGACATGTATGTCATGATTCCTGCCCTTGAGGATGCACTCAGCCAAGTAGCCTTCACTCGGGTAATAGCCAGTCATCTGCCATTGCCTTGGAGCAATCTTTCCACAAGTCATAAAGAGCCTCCTTTCTGAAATTATCCTAGCTTATGACACAACAAGAAGCAAATAAGAATCTGATGGATTTTTACTCAGATTTATGTTATAAATTATAATGTTTTTAAGAAATTGGGAGATCGTCTAACGGTAGGACAGCGGCCTTTGAAGCCGTGAATCTTGGTTCGATTCCAAGTCTCCCAGCAAATTCTGGTATAATAAAAACAT
Source organism: uncultured Candidatus Saccharibacteria bacterium (assembly GCA_964484005.1). Classification (GTDB taxonomy): domain Bacteria; phylum Patescibacteriota; class Minisyncoccia; order Phycocordibacterales; family UBA9973; genus UBA9973. The sequence continues at coordinate 60,072 of CAZADR010000003.1, forward strand.
GCCAAAAGAAAATTGGGATACCCAACACATAAAATATGCAGAAGCTGAATGGATAGATAAACCTAGTATATTTGCGCAAAATGCAATTAAATTTTTTCCAGATACTGGGAATATTGTTGACTTGGGTTGTGGTCAAGGACAGGACTCAAGATTTTTTGCTCAACATGGCTACAATGTTGTAGGGGCAGATTTTTCAAGTGAAGCAATTAAAATTGCTAAGGAAAAAAGTAAAGATTTAGATTTTAAAGTTTTAGACATTTCAAAACCTCTTCCTTTCGAAGATACATCTTTTGATGTTGTGTATTCCCATCTTGCTGTCCACTATTTTAATAAAGAAACAACAGAATTAATTTTCAAAGAATTATCTCGTATCCTAAAAAAGGATGGTGTCCTAGCAATTTTTGTTAATTCAGTGAATGATCCAGAGTATGGAACTGGCACACAAATTGAAGAAGACTATTTTGCTATTGGAAACATGCAGAAACGTTATTTTAGCCAAGAATCCCTAAAGCATTATGTTGAGGGATTTGAACCTTTGCTATTAGACGAGAAAGGTGAAACATATAAAGACAGGGCAGTTGGTGTTTCAAACTTAGTCCAGTTCATAGGAAGAAAGATTTAAGGCGGTTCCAACGTCGTGCCAGACTCCCAGCTCGTCGTTTAAGCTATATAAAATAATATAAATAGGTTTAATCCTAAATAATTTTTAACTCAATTTTTTCCATCTATGAGTCTTTTTTCTATTACTGCAATTGGCACATTTGAAATCATCAGGAACATCTTCCCATTTGGTGCCAGGTGCTATTCCTCTTTCGGGATATCCTTTTATTTCGTCATATATCCACCCGCAATCTGAACATTGATATTTAGACATAAATTTTATTTATCTTCTGAAATTATTTTTACAAGTGCAAGTTCTAACGGCAATTCGGTGATAAAGGCATTGTCCATATTTTGATATGCTTCTAGAAGTATAGATAGTGCCGGTGAGCGCAGCATACCGTCTTTATCATCTTTTACGAGCTTTTTTAGAAATTCTAAATCACCTTCTGAAAGGTCTCCGGTCATTTCTTCTTGCAGTTTTGGAGCATAGCGCAGGATTATCGCCATACGAAATTTTTGCAGGATGAGCTTGAAGTATAATTGCATATCTAAATTTGCTTCGGAAGCAATTCTTACCGCTCCTATTCCCTTTTCTATATTCTTTTCGGCGATGGCGGAAATAAAATCATTTACTAAAACTGTTTTTGGTGCGCCAGTAATCTTTTCTATATCTTCTCTTGATATTTTCTTTCCTTTTGAGAAGTTTAAAACTTTCTGAAGCTCACCTAAGGCATCTCGGAATGAACCATCTGCTAATATTGCAAGGAGCTCGGCGCTTCCGGCATCCATTTCAAATCCTTCCTTTTTGGCGACATCGAGGAGCATCTTTTTGCAGACAGTGTCAGACGCTTTTTTAAATGTAAAAACCTGACAGCGAGAAATAATTGTATCCGGGACTTTGTGAAATTCTGTTGTAGCTAAAATAAAGATGACATGCTTTGGGGGTTCTTCCAGAGTTTTCAAAAGCGCACCCCAAGCATCTTTGGAGAGCATGTGCACCTCGTCTATGATGTAGACTTTGTATTTTGAATCAAAAGGTAATACTCGCACTCCATCTCGTAATTCTTTGATATCTTCAATTCCTCTGTTTGATGCAGCGTCTATTTCATATAAATCATTTACAGATACTCCGATGCTCGTTGCAAAGATTCTGGCCACAGAAGTCTTACCTGTGCCCCTAGAGCCAACAAATAGATAAGCATGGGAGACTTTGTTTGTGTCCACAGAGCTCTCCAAAACTTTTGTAATATGGTCTTGTCCGAGGACTTCTTTAAAGCTTTTTGGCCTGTATTTACGATATAAAGCTAAATCATGCATATTTTTATTATACTAGATTTTCTTTAGAAAATCATTAATAATTTTTTCTACTTGTTTGGAATTTTCAGTTTCCATTAGCTTTACTCGGAGTTCTTTGGCACCATCAAAACCATTTACATAAGCTTTGAGATGTTTCTTCATCACAGCAAAGTTTTTATATTTAGGTTTCAAAAGTTCTTTTTCAAAAACCTGTGTATGTTCTATCAGCACCCTCAATTTATCTTCAGCTGAAATATCTTTTTTTTCTTCTAATAAAAAGAACCAAGGATTTCCGAAAACTCCCCTGCCAATCATTACGCCATCACAGCTATACTCCAGAGCTTTCTCTTCTGCATCTTTCATACTCAAGACATCTCCATTTCCTATCAGCAATATTTCTTTGCCACTTTTCTGAATGAGTTCTTTTATTTTTTTAAGATGGCTCCAATTTGCAGGTACGAGTGAAAGCTCTTTTACTGTGCGCAAGTGAATCGTCAAAGCCGAAATATCTTCTTTCAATAATTCTGGAATCCAAGTATCTATCTCTTCTTTATTAAAACCAATTCTTGTTTTCACCGAGACTGGGATATCTTGCCCTGCGGCAGCTATACCAGCGTGGGCAGCTTGGATTATCTTTCTAGCGAGCGCTGGAGTCTTTATAAGGCCTCCACCAGCTCCTTGGCTGACCACAGACCTATCAGGACAGCCCATGTTTATATCTATACCATCAAAACCAAGGCTCGCGATATATTGGCATGCCTTCTGCATGTTTTCAGGATTAGCGCCGAAAACTTGTGCCACAATTGGCTTTTCATTTTTTGAAAATTTTAAAATATGTGAGAGCTTTTTCTTGGCGAGCTTGTTGCACAAGCCATCTGCGGCCACAAATTCTGTCCAGAAGACGACTCGGTCCTTGTTCTCTCTATTTTTGCCGTATTTTGCCAAGATATGGCGAAAAGCAATATCAGTCACATCTGACATGGGGGCTAAGCAGAAAAAAGGTTTATTTAGTTTTTCCCAAAAGCCTAATTTACTCATTGAACTTAAAGTAAACCTTATTTCCGAAGCGTAAGTCAATATACTGCAATAAGGAGTATTTATTTTTCATTTTTGATTTTAAGGGTTCGGTAGTTATGGCAGCGTCTAAGTTTTCAGCAACATTTTGGAAGTCGGCATCAATCTTTAAAAGTATCTTTGGATTTTCGGATGAAAGTGCTCCTTTTGAAAGATATATTTCTACATCACCATCTTCTTTTATATAAAGTTGTGTTGGTTTTAGTTTTAGATCAGATAAAAAGTTCTTAAAGAAGACAAGCTGGCTAAAACTTTGTTCTGAAAAATAAGAACCTTGTGGATTTTCAATATTTAAATTATTTTTGCCATAAAATTTGAAATAAACTTCACCAGAAAAATATGGAGCTTCAACAAAAGTAAAACCCTCTTCATCTAAAAAGTAGCATTTCTCTTCGGTATTTTCTTCTGTGGGTATAGATGCTCCGCACCACAAGTATTTTGCAGTTCTTTCATCTAAAGATACTGTGAGGATTTTGTTATCTTTTATGGTTAGGTTTATGTTCTTTAATCTTTTAAAGTTATTTTCTAGGGCACTTTGTATAGAATTTTTAGGATAAGACAAGACATTTGTTTTAGGAAAGAGCCAGAGATATTTTCCAGATATTTCTTTCAATATTGTTTCTTCTAATAAAACAGTTTCAATTGTTTTATTACCTACAATTTCTATTTTTGAAATATTTAGTTTTTCTATACGAGAGACATAAGCTAAAAAAGCAAAAATCGCCGTAAGTCCGAACAGCGAAATAAAAATCTTGCTCCAAATAGCCTTCTTTCGGCTCTTTTTTAATTCCAAAAGGCGTGGAGAATTTAAAACATTTCTTTTTTGCATTGATTTCGCGAAATCATGCCGCGCAACCGTCCATTTTAGCGCGGCTTTACTTGATAAACTCTTTTCCACCCATGTAAGGCTTCAATACGGGAGGAATCTTTATAGAACCATCTTCTTGCTGATAGTTTTCAATGATAGCAATCAAAGTACGGCCGATAGCGATAACAGTGGCATCGTTCATATGTACGGGTTCTATTTTCCCATCACTTCTTCGTACTCTGGTATTTAGGCGACGAGATTGAAATCCTCCAGTAGAATCTGAGCTATGAGTTTCTCTGTATTTATTTTGTCCTGGCATCCATGTTTCAACATCAATCTGTCTATTGTCTGGAAAGCCCATGTCTCCAGTACACACAGCCACTACTTGATAAGGTAGATTTAAAACTTTTAAAACATGTTCTTGTATTGCAACAAGAAAATTTTGTTCTTGCATTGAATTTTCGGGTAAAGAAAAAACTTCCATTTCCAATTTATCAAATTGGTGTTGTCGTAAAATACCATTTGTGTCTTTTCCTGCGGCACCAGCTTCCCTCCTGAATGCAGTCGAATATCCAGCATATCTAATTGGTAAATCTTTTTCTTCAAAAATTTTATTCATATGCATTGAACCGAGAGTATGTTCAGCGCTTCCTATCAGCATCAAGTTGTCGTTTGGGAACATATAATGTTCTTCTGGGGTCATAAATCGAGCCATCTTTACTTGAACAATAGGACGAATAAAAACGGGTGGAATGATAGGTAGAAATTTTGAAGGAGTTATGGACACTTTTGCTTCTTCTGCTATTTTTTTGAGAGTTTCTTCATTGGTAAGGATTTCTAAACACATTTGTATTAAAGCAAATTGCATTATAACCAAATCCCCTTTTAGATATGAATATCTTGCACCTGCAACATCTGCGGCAGTCTCGGTATCTATTATCCCCAAAGCTTTTCCTAATTCAAAATGTTCTTTTGGTGTAAAAGAAAATTGTGTTTTTTCTCCCCAATTTCTTATTACTTGGTTTCCACTATCGTCAGGACCTTCGGGCGTATCAACAGAAGGAATGTTTGGTATTTTCAACATTATTTTCTGCCACTCGTCCATGGTTTCTTTTAATTTTTCTTCTTTTGCCTTGATGTCGTCTTTGACGAGGCGCATCTCTTCTATCAACTGGATTTTGAGGGCGGAATCTTGATTGCGGCCAATGTCGTTTGAGACGCGGTTTACTTCACTGCGTAAGTCTTCCACTTCTTTTAATTCTTTTAATCGCAAATCGTCCAAGGTAATCAACTTTTCAATATCAATTTCAATGCGCTTTTTCTTGGCGCCTGCCTGTACTATGTCTTTGTTTTCACGAATAAATTTTATGTCTAACATGATTAGTAGTATATAATACAATTGTCATAATTACAAAACATGAAATTTAACCTAAAAGTTTTAGAGAAAAATAAGATACCAAAAGATTTACGCGAAATTCCTCAACCTCCAAAAAAACTTTATATCTGCGGAAACCTGCCACCAGAAGATATGGTGTGCTTGGCAGTAGTTGGCTCTAGAAAAGCGACTAGCTATGGCAAAGATGTAGTCAAGAAATTAATTTCTGGGTTAAAAGGCTACCCTATCGCTATAGTTTCTGGGTTGGCCATCGGCATAGATTCTTTTGCCCATGAGGCTGCGCTCGATGCCGGCCTCTTTCCTGTTGCTTTTCCTGGTTCTGGTATTTCTGAAAATACTCTTTATCCAATTTCAAATTTGCGTTTGGCAGAAAAAATAATTATTGCGGGAGGATGTATTATTTCAGAATTTCCACCAGAGATGAAAGCTGAACTTTTTACTTTTCCAATGCGTAATCGCCTGATGGCTGGTCTCTCCAGGGCGTCGCTCATAATAGAAGCGCAAGAAAAGTCTGGTACGCTCATCACTGCGAGGATGGCCCTCGATTACAATAGAGATGTCTTGGCCGTACCAGGGCCAATCAATTCTATTTATTCAAAAGGTACAAATAGGCTTATAAGACAGGGCGCTACTCCGGTAACTTGTAGTGATGATATTTTGGAAGCGCTTGGTTTTAAAGTAGACAATGAAAGTAAGCAAAAAAGCCTTTTTGATGACGCATCACCAGAAGAAAAAAAGATATTAAAAATACTTACAGAACCCCTTGAGAGAGACGAGCTAATCCGCACGATGAAAATGCCTACAGGGCAAGCTAATGCGATACTCTCTATCATGGAGATCAAAGGTTTAATCAAAGAAGAACTCGGTGAAATCCGCGCTAGTTTTTAATATTATTTTTTAATAAAAATCATTTTGTAATTTGCGTTTAAAATATATTTCGTGTAATACTTGGAAAGTCATGAAACTTTTAATTGTCGAATCACCATCAAAAGCAAAGACTATCGAGAAATATCTCGAAGGCGCTTTTACTGTGCGCGCATCCGTTGGGCACATTCGTGATTTGCCAAAATCAAATAAACAAGCGATAAATATCGAAGCAGGATTTGTGCCTCATTATGAGATTTCAAGAGGTAAAGAAAAGATTGTGCACGAGCTCCAGGGTTTGGCTGAAAAAGCGACAGAGATAATGCTAGCGACAGACCCCGACCGTGAAGGAGAAGCAATAGCTTGGCACATTGAGACTTTACTTAAACAAGATAAAAAAGTTAAAGCAAAAATCGAAAGAGTAGCTTTCCATGAGATTACAAAAGATGCAGTAGAAGAAGCATTAAAGCATCCGAGAAAAATAGATACTGACCTTCGTAAGGCTCAAGAAGCCAGAAGGGTGCTAGACAGGCTTGTTGGTTATGATTTATCTGGATTGATTTGGAAGAAGGTACGCTATGGCCTCTCTGCGGGACGAGTGCAATCCCCTGCGCTTCGCATAATAATGGAACGCGAAAGAGAAATCCGTGCTTTTGTGCCAGAAAAATATTGGCGGATTTTAGGATTATTTGAAACAAAAAATACAGATAAAATAACCTTAGAATGTTCTGAAGAACCTCGTGATGAAAAATTAGTGGAAAAGATAATGACCGAGGGCAAGAAAGGTTCTTGGAAAATTAAAAGGGTCAAAGAAAGTGAACAAAAGCGTTCACCTCGTGCACCATTTACTACTTCTACATTACAGCAGACTGCGAGCTCAAGACTCGGCTACTCTCCTTCGCGTACTATGCAGATAGCGCAAAAGCTCTATGAGGCTGGGCATATTACTTATATGAGAACAGACAGCACCAATCTCTCGGCCGTGGCTCAAGGACAAATTATATCTTTTGTAAAAAAAGAATACGGAGACAATTATGCTGAGGCACATGTTTATAAAACTAAATCTAAAAATGCTCAAGAGGCGCACGAAGCCATCCGTCCTACACATATAGAGAAATTACACACTGGACACGATGATTTTGATAGACTTTATCGTCTCATCTGGGAGCGCGCAGTTTCTTCACAGATGTCTGATGCAAAATTATTGAAGACAAAAATTACTGCTGTTATTGAGGGGCACGAAGATTTACCTCCGTTTGGAGCAAATGGTTCTCGCCTTTTGTTTCCCGGCTGGCTGGCTGTGGACACTGGAGCTAGGGGTGAAGATGTGGAGCTTCCTATTTGTAAAGAAGGAGATAATATAAAATTATTAAATTTAAATAGTGAAGAAAAATTTACTGAACCGCCAGGCAGATATAGTGAAGCTGGACTCGTAAAAGAGCTAGAGGCTCGAGGGATAGGCAGACCTTCTACTTATGCGTCTATCATGAAGACGATAGAAGAACGAGGATATGTAAACAAAGAAAACAAAACATTGTTCCCTACTGATGTGGGTGAAGTCGTGTCTGATTTTTTGGAAAAACATTTTGCAAATTATATTTCGGATACTTTTACGGCAGAAATGGAAGATGAACTTGATGAGATATCTAGAGGTGAACGCGAATATGAAAAAACTCTAAAGGATTTCTATACACCTTTTTCTAAAGATGTAAAATCAAAAGAGAAATTAGAAAAAGCTACAAACTTAGGAGATGCACCAGAAAATATAAAATGTCCTAAATGTGGAAGCTCAATGATAATCAAACTTTCTCGTGCAGGTAAGTTTTATTCTTGTTCAAAATATCCAGATTGTGATGGAGCACTCATGCTCGATGGAACGGAGCTCAAAGACCCAGCAGAGACTGGAGAGATGTGTCCTTTGTGTGGGGAAAAGAAAGGAAAGTCTGGCGGAGGCAAACTTGTCGTGAAAGAGAGACGAGATGGCACTGGTACTTTTATTTCTTGCTCTAGGTATCCAAAATGTAAATTTATAAAACAAGATGAAGCCGAACTGGCCAGAAAAAGAACCGGAGTACTTTGTCCTACATGCAAGACTGGAGATATTTCTGAAAGACGCGGACGCTTTGGAATATTTTATTCTTGTTCAAATTATCCAGATTGTAAATTTGCTATCAAAGCAAAGCCAACAGGAAATATCTGTAAAGAATGTGGAAGTCTAATGATGGAAGGCACAAAAACTATCCCTGAACGATGTAGTAACAAGGCTTGTAAGATGCACAACCCTCACAAGATACCTAAAATAGATCCATAAACAACTTTTCCAAGATTCCAAAAGAAGTGTTATAATCCCTTAATGTATGATGTTGGGGAAATAATAAGTCTTATAGAGGGTGGTATAAACAAAAAAGAAGAAGACCTTATAAATAAGGCTTTTAAATTTGCTGAAAAGGCACATGAGGGTCAAAAAAGGTTGAGTGGAGAGCCATATTTTGTGCATGCTTTTGAGGTATCTAAAACTTTAGCTAGGCTCGGTATGGATGCGCAGACAATATCTGCAGGGCTTCTGCATGATGTCTTGGAAGACACAGAGATAACAGAAGAAGAAATTCAAAAAGAATTTGGAGATGATATTGTATTTTTAATAAAAGGTGTGACTAAGCTCGGAACTCTAAAGTATCGAGGACATGAAAGACACGTAGAATCATTAAGAAAATTCTTTGTCGCTATGGCAAATGATTTGCGGGTGGTCATTATAAAATTTGCAGATAGATTACACAATTTAAAAACGCTAGAGCATATACGTGAAGATAAAAGAAATAGAATTGCAGTAGAATCTATCGAAGTCTATGCTCCTCTTGCCAATCGTCTTGGAATGGGAAAGCTAAAAGGAGAAATCGAAGATGCTGCTTTTCCATATGCATTTCCAAAAGAGTATGCACAGGTGGAAGAAATAATAAAAGAGAAAAAAGAGTCTTTTAAGAAAAATCTTGCTGAAGTCAGTGAAAAACTAGAAAAAGAATTAAAGAAAAATAAAATTAAATTTGCGGAGATTGATTATAGAATAAAACATAAATATAGTCTCTATAAAAAACTTCTTAAATATGAGATGGATATAGAGAAAATTTATGACATTGTGGCACTTCGAGTGGTGGTAGATACTATAGAAGAATGTTATCGAGTTCTCGGATTAGTGCACTCTATCTGGAACCCTTTACCTGGTAGAATAAAAGACTATATTGCTGTACCAAAGCCAAATGGCTATCGCTCTATACACACCACTATCTTTACTGGTCTTGGTAGAGTCGCTGAAATACAAATAAAGACAAGAGAAATGCACGCTGAAGCGGCTTATGGTATCGCTGCACACTTTGCTTACAAAGAACAAGGAAATAAAAAAGCAAAAGACGATAAAAATAAATTTAAATGGATTGAAGAATTAAAAGAATTAAAATATTTACCAAATGATCCTAAAAAGTTTATAGACCACCTCAAAATGGATTTCTTTAATGATAGAATTTTCGTTTTTACTCCACAGGGAGATGTTATAGACTTACCAGAAGATTCTTCGCCGATTGATTTTGCTTATTCTATTCACTCAGATATCGGAGACCATACTTCTAGCGCAAAGATAAACAATAAAATGTCCCCACTTTATACAAAGCTAAAGAATGGAGACATTGTAGAGATAGCAACCAAAAAAGACGCCAAACCATCTGACAAATGGGCTGATAATGTCAAAACATCTATAGCAAAGAAACATATCAAGGCTTATCTAGAAAAACATAGCTTGTTGGCTAAATTAAAATCTTTTGGACGTAGCTAAAGAATTAGACGCTAAAATTTGAAATATTATAGAGCTCTGTATCATCTTCCTGTTTCTCTTCTTTGTCTCTATCATCGACAGGAGCTTCTTCGGGTGCTACATTTTCAGCCTCACTCTTGGCAATATGGTTGTCTAGCATGTCTCCTGGGTTTTTATTTATTTCCCCTCTTTGAATCAAATCTAGGATTGTTCTTAAGTCTTCCGTAGAGAAAAAATCTATCTTTATTTGTCCGCCAAGCTCTGTTCTGTCGATGTGTACACGAGTACCGAGTTTTTCTTGAAACTCTTCTTCGAGTTCATTTATCTCTGGATCAGGCATAAACTCTTTCTTTCTTACCCGGTCAAAAGCTACTTTTCTAGCTATTTTTTCTGCTTCACGAACAGTAATTTTTTTGTAAATTATTTCCTTAAACAATACTTGTTGTTCTTCTGGGTAGTCTACGAGCATCAAGATGGGTCTGGTGTGACCTTCAGTCATCTTGCCTTCTGATAAAGCATTCAATATTTCTTCTGGCAAAGACAAAATACGCAAAGAGTTTGAGACATATTCCCTACTCTTACCCATTTTCTTGGCAATTTCGTTGTGAGTAAATTTGAACTCAGACACTAATCTAAAAAAGGCACGGGCTCTATCTACGGCATTTAGGTCTTCGCGTTGAAGGTTTTCTATTATAGCGAGCTCCAACTTCATTATGGTCGTATCTCCGGTACGGATGACGGCTGGAACTTGAGATACTTGGGCGAGTTTGGCTGCTCGGAGCCTGCGTTCTCCTGCAATCAGTTCATATTCTGTCACCATTCCTTCCCCACCTTCTTTTTCTACTTCTACCCTAGAGACAATCAGCGGTTGGAGGACTCCATATTGCTTGATTGAGTCTGCTAAGTCTTGCAACCTAGCTTCGTCAAATTCTCGCCTTGGTTGAAAAGGGTTTGGTTTGATCTTGTCGGTGTCAATCCAGAAAATTGAATTTGAATATAAATTAGACATGAATTGATTCTAGCACAAAGGATTTATTTTTAACAATTGATTTTTAAGCGTATTTTGTGTAAAATGTGTGAATTGATGTGGAATGCCCAGGTGGCGGAATTGGTAGACGCGATAGACTCAAAATCTATTGATGGCAACATCATGAGAGTTCGATTCTCTCCCTGGGCACAGAGTAAGCAAACTAATTTGCTTACGTGGAGGAATCGAAAGGATTTTCGTTGCTGAACATCGTGAAGCCGAAAATCACCTGGATATGTAATATCCGATTCTCTCCCTGGGCACACGATATAATATGAAAAAAGAAAAAATACAAATAAGCCACTCAATTGATTTTCAAGTAAACGGAGGTAAGAAATTAAGTGGAAGTATCAAAACAAATTTTTCAAAGAACGGTTCTGTCGGCTTGCTTTGTGCTTCTCTTTTAAATAGTGGTACGACTACACTTCATGGTATTGCTCGTATTGAAGAAGTAAATAGAGTAATTGAAATACTTGAAAGTATCGGAGTATCGGTAAAATGGACAGATCGTAATACTGTAAAGATTACTCCTCCTAAAAAATTTGACTTAAAAAATATAAATGTTGAATCAGCTATAAAGACTCGTTCCATAGTAATGCTTATGGGTCCCCTTATTCACAAATTTTCTTCTTTTTCTCTTCCTCATGCTCAAGGATGCAATCTCGGCAAGCGAACTATCGCCGCTCATACCTTTGCCCTCAATGAACTTGGTGTAAAGATAAAAACAAATTCAGCAGACTATGCGATTAGCCATAAAAAACTGAAGGGGGCAGAAATCGTGATGTATGAATCCGGAGACACTGCTTGTGAAAATGTTTTGACAGCTTCGGCATTAGTAGATGGAATGACCACTATCTCTTTTGCTAGTGCAAACTACATGGTTCAGGAAATTTGTTTCTTTCTGGAAGCCTTGGGGGTAAAAATAGATGGTATTGGTACTTCTACCTTAATCGTTCATGGACTCAAAGAAATAAATAAAAATATAGAGTATTGGAACAGTGAAGATCCTATTGAATCTATGATGTTTATCTCTGCTTGTATCGTCACAGACTCTAGACTCACCATCACCAGATGCCCGATAGATTTTCTTTCTCTTGAATTGGAAAAATTAAAGAGAATGAATTTGAAATATAAAATATTAAAAAGATATTATTCAAACAATGGACGAACCAAGCTCGCAGATATTGAAATCTTACCAAGCAAACTAAAAGCTTTAGTAGATAAAATACATTCAAACCCTTACCCAGGTATAAATATAGACAACTTGCCTTTTTTTGTGCCTATCGCCATCCGCGCTAAGGGTCAGACCATGATACATGACTGGGTTTATGAAAATCGGGCTATTTATTTTACTGAATTAAATCGACTTGGAGCCAATATATCTTTGGCTGATCCACACCGAGTATATATTACAGGTGGAACTTCTCTTTATGCTGCGCAAGTAGTCTGCCCTCCTGCCCTACGCCCATCGATGGTAATACTCATTTCCATGTTAGCCGCAAAGGGCACTTCTATCCTTCGAAATGTATATATGATAAATCGAGGTTATGAAGAAATAGCGGAACGCCTAAACTCTATCGGTGCAGATATTAAAATAATTCATTAATTTATTTTGAAAAAAGTTATTGTAATTTTAGGACAAACAGCCACAGGCAAAAGTGACTTGGCAGTAAAAATAGCAAAAAAGATAAATGGAGAAATAATCTCAGCTGATTCAAGGCAGGTGTATAAAAACTTAGATATTGGCACAGGAAAAATATCTAAGAGAGAGATGAAGGGTGTTTCCCACTATCTGCTTGATATAATGAATCCCAAAAAGAAATTTACAGTAGCAGAATATAAAAAACTCGCTGAAGAAAAAATAAAGGAAATAATTTCCCGAGATAAAACACCTATTATTTGTGGAGGCACAGGGTTTTATATAGATGCTGTTACTAAAGGTGTTGTTTTTCCCGAAGTTCCTCCAAATGTAAAATTAAGAAAAATTTTAGAAAAAAAAGAAGCTCCAGAGCTCTTAAAGATCTTAATAAAATTAGATAAAGTCAGGGCCAAAAATATAGATATAAACAATAAAGTCAGATTAATCAGGGCTATTGAGATAGCTAAAGCTCTGGGGAAAGTTCCAAAAATCAAAGAAACAAAACCTTTGTATAAATTTATAAAAATTGGCCTGTATTTGCCGGCAGAAAAACTAGAAAAGAAAGTAGAGAAAAGAGTGGCTAAAATGTTTCAAGCTGGCTTGTTAAATGAAATTAAAAAGTTAAAAAAGCTGGGAGTATCTGATAAGAGATTAAAGGAATTTGGTTTTGAATACTTTGAACCTACCAAAGATAAGGTGATTTTGGGAACTATTAAATACGCCAAACGCCAAATGACTTGGTTTAAACGCGACAAGCAAATAAAGTGGTTTGATGTTTCAAAAAAAGTTGACCGTGATATAATAAAACTATTATGAAAACAATAATACATTGGCTTATATCAGCCTTAGCTATATTAGTAACAGCGTATTTATTACCAGGGGTTCATGTGGATGGTCTGCTCGCAGCGTTTATATTAGCAATAGTTTTGGGAGCGATAAATACATTTTTGCGCCCAATATTAGTCTTGCTAACATTGCCACTCACTGTGGTGTCCTTGGGACTCTTTGTGTTGTTTATAAATGGATTTTTGGTAATCTTAGCGACATATATAGTTCCAGGATTTTCAGTTACAAACTATTGGTGGGCATTCCTATTTGGAATAGTCCTAGCTATTGTGAGCTATGTTCTAGAAATTTTTGAGAAAGAATAAAAGCTTTTGACTTTTTGTTCCGAAAATATCACAATCAAAGCATTATAATCTAATAAAAACAAATGCATCCAGAAAAAAAATTAGGAGCAATATTTCCAAGGAGAGAAAAAACTGAAGATCAGATTACAATTGATTTATCCAATCTAGAAAATTACGAAGAAATGCTTCAGTGGATGAAAAGCGAGGTGGAAAGCTTCGCTAAAGAGCACAGTGATTACATGTCTAAAAGCATGCTTAAGGAACAATTTGAAAAAATTGCTCGGTCTTTGGCAAAAAAATTAAATATAACAATAGAACAACTTAACATTGATGCTATCGTTAAATGTGACGAAGAAACAAATTACCCACCCGACGAACCTGAGAGCGGAACCACTGAGGGAACATTTTCATTACTAGGTAAAAATATTTTTGATTATTATTCATTCTCTGACGGTTATAACTTTAGAATAACAGGGTGGCTAGATAGTGAGTTAAAGACTGCACTGCCTCTATTGATTCAATATTTAAAAGATCAAGGTAAAAATTAAGGAGATTGCAATAAGGAAAACGCGAGTACGCTTTCGGTCACGAGTATTTTTCTGTTGAAAAATCTCTCGATCCCGCCTCGCACCGTCGTGCTCTGGCTTTCGATTCCCTATCTCCACGCGCAGAAGAATACTCAGATAGCATTTAGCTATCTTGCGTATTTCTTTGCGGGCGATGAGGGAATCGAACCCCCGCCAGCGGTTTTGGAGACCGCTGTTCTACCACTAAACTAATCGCCCTTTCAATATAAACTTGAGCTCCATATAACAAAAAACGACCTTAGGCCGTCTTTAGTATAGCAGAAAAGCAGAGAAAATCTATTTTTTGATCTCTTTGTGCTTGGTCTGCTTTCGGCACCATTTGCAGAATTTTTTAAGCTCGATTTTTTTAGTAACGAGTTTCTTGTTCTTGCTGGACCAATAATTTATGTGTTTGCAAGTTCCACAGGCGAGTTTTATAAGTCTATCTTGTGACATATCTATACATTAATACATTTTTTACTAAAATGCAAATTATTTTATAATCCTTTTTACCAGAGGATTTATACGGTAAAAACGCTTGATTATAGGGTTTATGCGAGTAGTAATCTCATAATTTATGGTGTCTGAGTCTTGCGCCATGATGTCTGCCTCTGCGTAATGCCCATAATCACCTCCAATAATGGCGACTTCATCCCCCACTTTTGCTTTTATGCCGGTCAAATCTATGGCAATCATGTCCATAGACACTCGTCCGATGAGTTTTACTTTCTTGCCGTTTACATTAAATACTCCTTTTCCTGATAGAAGTCGTGGATACCCATGCCAATACCCTACTGGCACGATTCCTAATACAGAATTATGTTTTAATTGTTCCGTCAGGTCATAACCAATCTTTGTTCCCTTTGGTAAATTTTTTGTTTCTGTGATGATTGCTTTCCAAGAAAGAACTGGGTAAAGTTTGTATTTTTTATTCATGGCAACTTTTGTTTCCGGAGAAGGCCAAAGACCATACATGCCGATTCCAACTCTCACCATATCAAAATGTAATTCAGGGAAAAACATTGTAGAAGAAGTGGCAGAAATATGTTTTAAGGGTTTGTGTCCAAGTTTTCTGAACTCTTCGTGCCACTTTTCCAGCTTTTCTGCTTGAAGCATGGTATATTCTCTTCCTTCTAGTGCTTCGCCTACTGCCAGGTGGCTATACAAACCTTCTATTTCTATGTGTTTAGTTTTATTTTTGTCTTTAAAGAAATTTAGAACTTTGACCATGTCGTGCATCAAAAATCCCTGACGTCCCAATCCAGTATCAGCTTTTAAATGAATTTTTATTTTCTTACCAGATTTATTTTTTATTTTCAAGAGAGCACTAAGAGCAGGAAAACTAGAAATCGTAATAGAAATATTTTTTCTTATAGCTTCATCATAAAAAGCTCCTGAAACATAGCCAAAAACCATAATTTTTGTTTTTATGCCTGCCTTTCGTAGCTCTAGTGCTTCATCAAAAGAGTCTACTCCTAAAAATTTAATTCCTTGTTTTACAATTTCTTTTGAAAAAGGAACAAGGCCGTGCCCGTAGGCATTGGACTTTACTACAGCCATCAAGATGCATTTGTTCCCTATTATTTTTTTGAAAGTTTCAAAATTCTTTTTTATAGATGCCCTGTCGAGCTCTACCCAAGTACGTAGTTTTGTTTTTTCTATTTGAGAAAGGCTCATATGCTAGTCTTTAAATTTTTTTCTCTTTCAAATCTCTCTAGGGCGAGTTCAATCAATTTATCTAAGAGCTTTGGTAGAGGTAAACCACTCGCTTCCCATAACTTAGGGTACATACTAATGGAAGTAAATCCGGGAATTGTATTTATTTCATTAACATAAACCTTACCACTCTTTGTTAGAAAACTGTCCACTCTACCAAATCCTTCGCAATTTAGAACTTTAAAAGTCTTTACGGCAAGTTGTTGAACTATTTTTATTTCTTTCTTAGAAATTTTAGCCGGAATTTCTGCGACAGATCCCTCATCTATATACTTCGCATCGTAAGAATAAAATTCCTGATTTGCAATAATTTCGCCCGGTATAGATGCTTTGGGATTATTATTTCCTAGCACCGAGCACTCTACTTCGCGTCCATTAATAAATTCCTCAATTATGACTTTTGTATCAAATTCAAATGCTTCTTTTACTGCTTTATTAAACTCGTTTTTGTTTTTGACCTTACTCACTCCTACAGAAGAGCCCATATTTGCCGGCTTAATAAAAAGTGGCAAACCCAAGTCTTTTTTTGCTTTCTCAAAACTAACTTTTTCTCCATATCTCAAAGTAATAAATTTACCTATAGGAATACCAGCGTCTCGCATAAGGCATTTCATTACATCTTTATCCATTCCAACCGCAGATCCTAAAACACTCGCACCAACGAAAGGAATATTTGCCAGTTTCAACATTCCTTGCACCGTACCGTCTTCACCAAAAGGTCCATGCAACACCGGAAAAACAACATCAATGAAAGTTTTTGAATTAGTATTGCTTAAATTGGAAATCATCCCGCCTCCTTGCGGAACAAGAGCAACGCTATCACTGTTTGCAGAATTTAGTTTGTAAAGTTTCGGATTAGTTTTATCTAAAAGTTTTATTGAAGAATTACCAAGTATCCATTTGCCTTTCTTGTCTATACCAATCAACACTACTTCATATTTATTTTTATCAAGAGCATTAAAAACATTTTCCGCAGAGCGCAGAGAGACTTCGTGCTCTGCCGACTTTCCCCCAAAAAGTATTCCAATTTGTAATTTATCTTTTTTCATATTACCTAAAACAACTTAATTACGTCGTGGTAAGTGATGAGAAGCATGAAGAATATCAAAATAGAAAAACCGATTGCATTAGCAGTGTTGGCAACTTTTGGTTTTATAGGAGAGCCTTTAATTTTTTCAATTAAAAGAAAGAATAAACGGCCACCATCGAGTGCTGGAAAAGGCAGTATGTTAATGATTGCAAGATTGATTGAAATAAGTGCCGCAAAGGACATTAAATAAACAAAACCAAATTCATAAGCATCTCCGACGATGCCGACCATTCCCACAGGTCCTGTGACTGAATCAAAGCTCCCGTTGCCCTTTATGGCCTCAGAAATAAGCGTATAAAGCCCTACAGCGGTACTTTTGGTCATAAACCAGTTCAAACGCAGACCTTGCCAAAATGCCTGAAATAGAGGCAATTTAGCCGTACCAATTTGATCCATAGATATGCCTATAAATAGCTCGTCTGCTGCATTTTTTTCAGGAAGAAGTACGGTATTTTTTACTTCTTGGTCTTTACCTCGAATATACCCAATATTAATTTCTTTTCCCTCACTTCCTACTACAAAAGATTTTACAGTCTCTGGACTAATATAAGAAGTGGAAATACCTTCTCTTTCAATATTTACAATCTTATCACCTGTCTTGAGTCCAGCATCATACGCAGGAGATAGAGGTAAGACAGAAGTAACTACTAGATTTATATCTTTTAATTCAAAATTGGCCAACTCACTGTTTACCGAAGTAGGAAGTCCAGACATAAGACCAAAAGAAAACAAAACCCAAGCTAATAAGAAATTGGAGAAGATTCCAGCAAAAAGAACTATCGCTTGTTTCCATTTTGCCTTGTGTACAAAACTTCTAGATAAATCTGGCTTTATTTTTTTGTCATCTTCCAAAAAGCCGACTTCTACAAAGTCAGCTTCTTCAAAACTTTCTCCAAAAATTTTAACAAATCCACCAAGGGGTAATAAATTGAAACTATATTCTGTCTCCCCTATTTTTTTACTGAATAATTTTGGCGGAAAACCAAAACCAAATTCATCTACTCTGATACCAAATTTTTTCGCAGCAAAAAAATGCCCAAACTCATGCACTAAAACCAAAACCAATAATATTATTATAAAAATTAATATATTCATGCGTTTTTAACCCATCACTTCCTTTTCTTTCTTTTTAAAGACAGCTTCTAGGTTGCTATTTACTTCGTTGATAATCTTTTGAAGTTCTTCTTTGGCTCGAAATCTCTCGTCTTCTGTCATTTTCCCTTCTTTTTCTTTTTCTTCAATATCGCTCATTACTGCTTCACGTTCTTTGCGAACAGTAATTCTACTTTCTTCCAATTTTTCTTTTAAAACTTTTACGAGAGTTTGCCTGGTTTCGGTAGTAAGTTGGGGAAAAATAACTCTTATGCCCATATCATCGGTGGCTACGGATAAGCCCAAGTTTGAACCGATAATTGCTTTTTCAATATTTTTGACCAAGCTTTTATCCCAAGGTGCGATGCGTAATGTTTTAGAATCTTCAATAGAAACAGAGGCGGTGTTTTTTAATGGAACAAAAGAGCCATAGGACTCTACCGAGACTCCATCTAAAACCATAGGTGAAGCCCTGCCTATGTTTAACTGAGTATATTCTTTGCTTAAATAATCCTCTACTTTTTTGAGTTCGTTCTTAAAATTTGAAAAATTGTATTGCATATATTTCTAGTATAACAGAAATTAAAAAATGGGGGTAATTAGGGCTACGGATTCCATTAAAGTCTTAGTAGAGCTTCCTGGCATGCGTAAAAATTCACGAACTTTGAAAAAATGCTCCAAACAAGCTATGTGAGATTTATACCATTCAGAATTCTTTAATAGTTTGTTGTAAACAACAGCCTCAAGTGTGTTTAAGAATTTCAATGATTTTGAGCGTGCTGAGTCTAAAATCATAATTTTGTTTCCCTCTTCATCTTTTTCTTCGGGATCATTTAATAATTCTTTTATGAAATCTATTCTTTCTCGAAGTGACATGGAGATAAATTTTTCTATTTCTTTTACATTTTCCCCTAAGCCCGGTTTAGGGGAAATAAAGTAAAATCTAGAAATAAGGGTTTTTAATAAAACACCTGTATCTGGAATTACTAAAAAGAAATGAGTATTTTCAATCGGCTCTTCAAACATTTTCAGTAAGACATTTTGGGCATCAAGGGTAATAGTATTAATACAAATTAAAAATACTTTTTTTGTTACAGAAAAACTTTTATCAGAAGACATCGCTCGTAAAGAAAATGCTTCATCAATTTTAAAATTATCTATTGTAATATGACAAAAGTCCGGGTTGCCCACAGTGCTCAAGCCCATTAGTTTAGATAATTCTATTATTTCTGGAACAATTTCGTCTCGTACACCCTCTATCAAATATGCATGGTGCAGATTTTCTTTATCTAAATGTTGTAAAATATTCATTACTATTTTTTACTTAAAACAGTTTTTTTGTAGACATCAAGATGTTCTAATGCGATACCTGTTCCCTTTACTACGCAAAACAATGCATCATCTGCCAAGGTAGCTTTTACTCCTGTCTTTCTGAAAACCAAATCGGTAAGGTTTCTAAGTTGAGACGAGCCACCAGTCATAATAATTCCATGATCTATGATATCAGAAGCTAGTTCGGGAGGAGTTTCCTGCAAAACATCTTTTATGGCCTTGATTATTTGTCTAAGTTCGGGATCAATAGCTTTTACTATTTCATTGGTTCCAACTTGGGCTGATCTTGGAAGTCCTTGAATAAAATCTCTTCCTTTTATCGTTACTCGGAGTTCTTCGTCGAGTTGAACAGCAGCACCAATTTTTATTTTTACTTCTTCAGCTGTTCTGTCTCCGATAGCAAGGTTAAAGGTTTTTTTAATATAATCTGCGATGGCTTGATCAATTTTATTTCCAGCAAATTTTACGGAGGTAGAAGCTACTATTCCTCCAAGGGAGATCACGGCTACGTCTGTCGTGCCTCCACCTATGTCTACTACCATGTATCCCTTTGATTCATAAATAGGAATACCTGCGCCGATGGCAGCTAAAATTGGCTCTTTGACTACATATGCATTTTTTGCTCCTGCGCGGATAGCTGCTTCTACTACGGCTCGTCTTTCAGTAGAAGTTACTCCTGCAGGTACAGAAACCATAACATCTGGTTTGAAGAAACTAAATTTTCCCATTGCCTTACTAATAAAATAACGAAGCATCGCTTCGGTTACTCGATAATCTGCGATTACTCCGTCTTTCATTGGACAATATGTAATAATAGAATCTGGCGTTTTACCAACCATGTCTTTTGCCTCAAATCCAATAGCCAAGATTTTGTTGTCTTGCTCAGATACAGCAACAACAGAAGGTTCATTTAAAACTATGCCTTTGCCAGGCACAAAAACAAGCGTGTTGGCTGTGCCTAAATCTATACCTAATTTACGCGAAAAAAATCCCATAAAGCTAATATAACATATATTTATGTTAGAATGAAGTTGTAAAAAGGTTATAAAAACATTCAAAAAACATGAAAATAGTATCGGTAATACCATTTAAAAAAGGAATTCCAAAGGGAGATTTGACCTATTTTACCAGCTTAGACATACATCTGGGTAATATTGTGTCTGTTCCCGTAAGAAGCAAGGAAACTCTTGCCTTAGTTGTTTCTATTGAAGAGCTTAAGGAAACAAAGAGCAACATCAAAGGAATGAATTTTAAATTAAGAAAAGTAACCGAAGACAAAGGTGACTCAGTTTTTTTGAAAGAATTAATGTATACAATTTTTGATATAAATAAATTTTTTGCACAACATCAAAATAATTCCATCTCTTCTTTAATTCCCAATATATTTATAGAAAAATACGACAAAATATTAAAAATAAAAAATAAAGAAGAAAAAATAATTGATGACAAGAGAAATCTTCGAGCTGAAAAATTCCTTTTTCAATATGGAATCAAGGAGCGTATATCTGTATATAAAACCCTTGTTCGTGAATCATTTGCAAGAGGAAAGTCTGTTTTTATGGTTTTACCTACTGAGTTTGATATAGAAATATTTTACAAAGAACTCTCGAGGGGTATCGAGCAGTTCACCTTTTCTGTACATAGTGGAATTACCCCAAAGAAAAACTTAACGGCTTATGAAGAAATCATTACTTCATCTCACCCTGTCCTTATAATAGGGACTCCCCCATTTTTGGCTATTCCCAGGAGAGATATCGGAACTATCATCTTGGAACACGAAAATTCTAATGCATACAAGATGATAAGACGACCATATTTTGACCTAAGGGTATTTGTGGAAACTTATGCTTCTAAAATAAAAGCTAGATTGATAATGGCAGATGAGATACTTCGATTTGAAACAATTGGCAGAATGGAAAGAGATAATTTTTTACCCCTACACCCTCTTTCTTTTCGAATAGATTTTGATGGAAAAATAGAAGTTGTAGAGGCTGCATATGGAGAGAAGGAAAGAAAAGAAAAAGAATTTAGAATATTTAGTGACGAAACAATTGAAGAAATAACGCAAGTTTTAAAAAGTAGAAAAAATGTTTTTATTTTTTCTTTGCGAAAAGGTCTTGCCACGATGACCGTCTGTAGGGATTGCGGAGAAAGTGTAAATTGCGAAGAATGCCAAGCTCCTTTGGTTTTATATTTATCACACAAGGGAGATAAGAGGATGTTTGTATGCAACCGATGTGAGACAGACAGAGGTGGTGAAAAATTGTGTGATAAGTGTGGTAGTTGGAATTTGATGCCACTTGGTATTGGCACTGATACGGTATACGAAGAAATAAATAAGTTTTTCCCTAAAGAGAAGATTTTAAAACTCGATAAAGAGTCTGCTAAAACAGCATTGGGAGCCAAAAAAATCGTAAAAGATTTTAATGAAAACAAAGGTTCAATATTAATAGGAACTGAAATGGCTTTTTTCTATCTAAAAAATAAAATACCTCTGTCTTTAATTTCTTCATTTGATTCTCTTTGGAGTATACCAAACTTTAAAATGAGTGAAAAAATAATTCAAATTGTACTTTCTGCGATAGGCAATACTACAGAAAAACTTATTATACAGACCAAAAATGAAAAAGATGGGGCAATTTTAGCTATAAAATCTGGAAATCTGCTGTCTTTTGTTCGTGAGGAATTAGAAATAAGAAAAAAACTTGGCTATCCACCATTTAAACGATTTATAAAAATTGTATTCCAGGGAGACAAAACAGAAACCCTAAAAGCTAAAAAAATATTAGAGGAAATGTTTGAAGAATATTCTCCTTTAATTTACAACGGATTTGTTCCTCGTCTTAAAGATAAATATGTAACAAATGCATTAATAAAGATTGATCCATTAAACTGGTCATTGCCAGAATTTTCTCTAAACTCTTCTTTTGATGAAAATCTTTTTGTAAAAATTTCTTCACTTCCTAGTTCTTTTGAAGTATTGGTCGACCCAGAAGATTTGCTCTAAAAATTAGGCAACGATAACAGTAAACTCCCCTTTTTGTTTTACGGGATTTTTTATTAAATAGTCCAATATTTCTTTTGGTGTACCAGTTTTAAATTCTTCATAAATTTTAGTAAGTTCTCGAGCAATACAAACTTTTTTTTCTGGACAAAATTTATCTAAGGATTCAAGTGTTTTTAAAATTCTATGTGGAGATTCATAAAAAACCATGGTGCGTTTCGCATTACTAATTTCTTTAAATAAAGTCTCTCTACCTTTTTTATGAGGCAAAAAACCCAGAAAAGTAAATTCATGGGTTGGTAAACCTGAAGCAGAGAGTGCTGTGATTACAGCCGTAACACCTGGAATAGGAACAACTTGAACAGTGTCACCAAGCCTTTCTTTAATTTGAGAAACGAGTAGTGCTCCGGGATCAGAGATTCCAGGAGTTCCTGCGTCAGAAACCAATGCTAAATCTTTTCCCTCCTCTAATAAAAGAAAAATTTTGTCCATTTTTGCGAGCTTGCTTTGAGCATGATAGCTCATGGTTGTATTGTTTATGTTGTATTTATCTAAGATTTTCTTTGTCTCTCGTGTGTCTTCACACAATATCAAATCAACACTTTTCAATGTTTCAATTGCTCGGAGAGTAATGTCTCCCATATTTCCTATTGGTGTCGCCACTACATAAAATTTAGACATATGTTTTGAGTATAGCAAAATATAACTATAAAAGAAAAAGCCTTGGGCACTGTGGCCCAAGGCTTAAATCATTCGATGTTAAAAAAACTAAACAACCAACTTGAAGACAAAGATATCTTCACCATCCCACACATACCAAGGTGGGGCAAAGAGTGCATCGAGAGATAGAGTTCCGTCTTCTTTGCACTCTACTACAAACACATCACCGACATCTACTGTCTCCTTGACTGGAATTGGCTCCATCGCAATTCGGGGGAATTTGTTTTTTGGGTTTATCTCCATGTACTGGTCCAAATATTGGTCTCGCAAAGCAGGACCAACTTCTGCCGGACATAGATCTCCGACCCTTTTGATGGCATCGAAGATTTCTGTGGTGGTGGCAATCATTTTGCCGGTAAGGTCCACCACGCTTGCTCGGCAAAGAAAAATCTTCTGCTCCTTTTGGGCCAACGCAAAAGCGGGCTGGCACAAAAAAGCTAAAACCTCTTTCTTAATTTTGAACTTTTCCATTGAAAGAAGTAGGATTTCAAGTCTCTTGTAGAGACCAATCGTTACTGATCTCCATAGAGAAAACCGTACTTCATGAGTCTGAACTTCCTGTTCAACTGCATGCAAGCTCATTCTTTCTCCTTTTGTTGTTGTTTTGGTGCAAATATCTAAAAACACAATAACACATATTGTGTAATTGTGTCAATCTAGAATGTATTATACTATTTCTACTTTCGATACTTTCGAGTGCGCCACTTGTCGGCAATTTTTACTCGAGTAAGTGAGCGTTCTAATTCAGCTTCAAAGTGTTCAAAGTCAACATGTTCTTTATTTTCCATCAATTTCTTTAATTCTTCTGCTCGAGTTTTAGCTTTTTCTACAGCTAATTCTGAAAGCTCTCCTATGTGCTCGGCAAAATCTGCCAAGACAGCAACTTCAGTATCCCCTTTTTCATTTTGTTTTATTTCAACAAAGCCTCCTACCACTGCCATTGGAACATGTTCTCCATTGGTATAAGCCACCACATCTCCAGAAGTAAGTTTTGTTATTAAGGGTACGTGGTTTGGTAAAACTGTAATTTCACCTAGAGTTGTAGGCAAAGACACTTGTTCTACAAGTTCTTCGAGAACTAATTTTTCAGGTGTTACTATTTTTAATTTTAATTGTTTAGACATTGATTTTGTGAAATCTTTTATTACATTGCGCCTCTCATATAGAACTCTCCTTCAGGTTTGTCATCGTGTTTTCCTTCCAAGATATCTTTAAATGATCTAATTGTTTCTTTTAGGGGTACATATTCTCCCTTGGTGCCGGTAAATTGTTCTGCAACAAAGAATGGTTGAGAAAGGAATTTCTGTATTTTTCTTGCTCTTCCAACTAATTCTTTATCTGCTTCAGATAATTCTTCCATACCAAGAATGGCAATGATATCTTGCAAATCTTTATAGCGCTGTAAGACGCGTTGAACTTCACGAGCTACAGAATAATGCTCTTGTCCTACGATGTTTGGATCAAGAATTGTCGAAGATGAGTCGAGCGGATCAACTGCAGGATAAATACCAATTTCTGAAAGTGAGCGGTTTAGAACTACTGTTGAGTCCAAGTGAGCAAATGTCGTAGCTGGAGCTGGGTCAGTCAAGTCATCAGCTGGCACATACACTGCTTGCACTGAGGTCACTGAACCTTTGTCCGTAGAGGTAATACGCTCTTGTAATATTCCCATTTCCGTAGAAAGAGTAGGCTGATAACCCACAGCAGAAGGAATACGTCCAAGTAAGGCAGAAACCTCAGAACCCGCTTGAGTAAAGCGGAAAATATTGTCAATAAAAAGAAGCACATCTTTTCCTTCAGCGTCACGAAAATGTTCTGCCATTGTAAGACCAGAAAGAGCCACGCGGAGACGAGCACCTGGTGGTTCATTCATTTGTCCAAAGACCATGGCGACTTTTGGAAGCACACCGGATTCTTTCATTTCATGATATAGGTCATTTCCTTCACGAGTTCGTTCTCCTACTCCAGCGAAAACAGAATATCCTCCGTGGTTGGAAGCAATGTTATGAATTAATTCTTGAATAACGACAGTTTTTCCGACTCCAGCTCCTCCGAAAAGACCTACTTTTCCTCCTTTTAGAACAGGACAAATAAGGTCAATAACTTTTATTCCAGTTTCTAGGATTTCAACTTTAGTAGCTTGAACTTTATATTCTGGGGCTTGGCGGTGAATTGGTAATTTCTTATCACCCAAGATTGGCTTACCGTCATCTATAGCTTCTCCTAGAACATTGAAAATTCTACCAAGAGTCACTGCTCCAACAGGTACAGAAATAGGAGCTCCAGTACTGGTCACTACCATACCTCGAGAAAGACCATCTGTCGTATCCATGGCAACTGCACGGACCATACCTCCTCCTAGGTGCTGTTCGACTTCGAGAACAATTTTTTTATTGTCTCTAGTCACTTCCAGCGCAGTGTATATGTCCGGTAAATTTTCTCCGAAGTCCACATCAACGACTGGTCCGATAATTTTCTTGATTGTACCTGTTGTTTTCATAATTCTTGTTTTTAATTAATAATTGATTTAACGAAGTTGCTAATAATTTAACTTACACTTGCCATTCCGGCGCTAATTTCTGATATTTCCCTGGTAATGTTTGCTTGTCTTGCTTTGTTAAACATTAGGGTCAAGTCATCTATCATCTCTCCTGAGGCCTCACTGGCGTTTTTCATTGCCATCATTCTGGAAGATTGCTCTGAGGCATTTGATTCTAAGAACATCTGATACACTTGCATCCTGGTAAGTTTTTCTGCTAATGAAGTAATCAATTCGTCTTGGTCCCCTTCAAATAAATAATCTATCTTTTTCTCTGAGTCTTTTTTTATCTTTTCTTTTTCTAGAACATCTTCTGCTAAATTTTCTCCCAAAGTATCTATAAATTCTTTTAGGCTTGCTTTGGAGATTGGTAGAATTTGTTTAATGTTTGGTTTTTGAGTTAAAGCAGACACAAAGTCTGTATAACTTATTAAAACTTTGTCGTAACGAAGTGAATTGTATTCATCGGTTATAAGCTTCGAAATTGGGACAATATCAGAGAGAGAAATATTATCAGGCAAATCAGTAAAGCTCGCTATTATATTTTTCCCGACTCTCCTCATAGCTGTGTCACCCTTTTTTCCTATAGCGATAAAATCAATATTAATATTTTTATTTTCAATTTTTAACAATGCGATAGCTTTTTTAATAACTTGCGCATTATATGCACCACAAAGTCCACGATTTGAAGTAATCAAAACCATTAATATGTTTTTTACTTCTCTGTTTAGGAAAAAGGGATTTGTTGATTCTTCTAAATTTTGAGAAACAGAAGTTAAAATTTCCCATGAATATTCTGCATACAGCCGAGAGGACAAAGTAGAAGAAACTGCTCGTTTCATCTTTGAAGCAGCCACCAGCTCCATCGCTTTGGTGATTTTTTTTGTGTTTTTAACACTTTTTATTCTTCTTTTAATTTCTTTTGTCCCTGCCATTTGATTAGCTTTTAGTAATATTAGCTTTAAAATCTTCTATTACTTTTTTTAATTCTTCTTCCCCTTTATCGCTCCACATTTTCTTTTCCAACACTTCTTTGTAGAAAACTTTTGCATTACGCTCGCTGTAATCTATGAGTCCTTTTTCAAACTCTTTAATCTTGGAAATTTCCACATCATCCATATAACCCTTGATAAGAGCAAAAAGGGTGACGACTTGGTGTTGGAGTTTTACTGGAGCATATTGTAGCTGTTTCAACACTTCCACAGCCCTTTTGCCTCTTTCAAGTTGTCTTTTAGTAGAATCATCTAAATCAGAACCGAATTGAGAAAATGCCTCTAATTCCCTAAATTGAGCTAGATCAAGCTTTAGAGTTCCAGCCACTTTTTTCATTGCTTTTATTTGAGCACTAGAACCTACGCGAGACACAGAACTACCGACATTTACCGCAGGACGAATTCCTTTGTAAAACAAATCTGTTTCAAGGAATATTTGTCCGTCAGTAATAGAAATAACATTTGTAGGAATATAGGCAGAAATGTCTCCAGCTTGAGTTTCGATTATTGGGAAAGCAGTAATAGAACCTCCTCCATATTTTTCATTTCGGCGACAAGCTCTTTCTAGTAAACGAGAGTGCAAATAGAAAACATCTCCTGGGTAAGCCTCGCGACCTGGTGGACGACGAAGAAGAAGAGAAATTTCGCGATAAGCAACTGCGTGTTTTGAAAGATCATCATAAATAATTAATACATCTTTTCCTTGATCCATAAAATACTCTGCGATTGAAACTCCAGTGTATGGAGCAATATAAGAAAGAGATGCAGCTTCAGATGCACCAGCGGAAACGATGACTGTATAAGCCATAGCACCACCCTCTTCTAATCTCGCTTCTATTTTTCTTAATTTTGAATCTTTTTGTCCAATAGATACATAAACACAAATCATATCTTGACCTTTTTGGTTTAAAATTGTGTCTATGGCTATAGCAGTTTTACCAGTTTGTCTGTCTCCGATGATAAGCTCTCGTTGACCGCGTCCGACAGGAATAATGGCATCGATAACTTTGATACCAGTGGCAACTGGTTGATCGACAGAAAGACGAGTAACGACTCCAGGAGCAACTTTTTCTATAGGGTATGTCTTGTCTGCTTTTATTGGTCCCTTGCCGTCTATTGGTATACCGATAGCATTTACTACACGACCTAAAATATTGTCTGAAACTGGAATTTCTAAGATTCTACCCGTGGCAACGACATCATCGTTTTCTTTAATTTTTGAAAAATCTCCCAAAATAATGACTCCGACAGCATCTTCTTCTAGGTTAAGGGCAACTCCTCTTTCACCATTTGGAAAAGTAACCATTTCGGAAGACTTTATATCTGACAATCCAGAAACTTTTGCGATACCATCAAATACTTCCAACACCTTACCTACTTTTTCTACCTTAACTTGAGCAGAAAAGTTTTCTATTTCTTTTTTTAAATTTTCTACGATGTTGTTTGTACTCATATGTTACTTGTTAAATGTTCTTGTAATTTCTTCATCCTGTTTCGTAGTGTCAGGTCTATTATTTCATTATTTACTTCTATCTTTAGCCCACCGATTAGTTTTTTGTCTAAAATCTCTACTAACTTTATTTCTCTAACTGAATACCTTTTTATCAATGCTTGAATCAATTCTCTGCCAGTCTTTTCGTTTATTTTTTCACTACTGTAAACCTTTGCCTCTAGTACTCCCTCATGTTCATTTATAATTTTTTTCAAGTGAGAGAGAATATCTTTTGTTTTTGATAGTAGTCTTTTTTTAATCAAAAACTGAAGAGTCTTTTTTGCCACCAAAGATTGCTCTTCGTTATTTTTATCTTTTGACGCTAAATATATAGCGTGGGCTATGTTTTTATTTGAAACTGCGGTCATTTTTATAAATTATTCAAATCTTGCTTACTATTAAGTAATTTTTCTGTAGCCACCATAGTTAAAGACACAATTTCCTTTTTAGCTTCTTCCACTATTTTCATCTTTTCTATTTCTAATGTTTTTTTGCCATTTTCTATTGTTGTTGCTACTTCTTGTTTTGCTTTTTCTAGCATTGATATTTTTTCATTTTCAGCTTCCTTTTTTGTATCTTGAAATATTTTATTCGCTTCCGCACGAGCTTGCGTTAAAACTGCATCATACTCAGCACGAGTTTTTACTAAAAGACTTTCATTTGTCTTTGCATCATCTATACCTTTAGCTATCTTTTCACTTCTTTCAGCCATAAGCTTTGAAAGTGGCTTGAGAGCAAAGATATACAAAACAACAAAAACTATGCTGAAGTTTAGAGCTTGAGCAATTATAATTTTCCAATCTATGTGAAATGTTTCTATTATTGATTCCATGTGTAATTCAGGCCTTAGGCCTTAGGTCTTGGGCTTTAGAACTTTTCTAACGCCTAGGACCTAGAGCCTAATGCTCTAGTAGCTTTTAAAATAAACCTTAAATCGAAAAAGCGATAACAAGCGCGTAAATAGCGATTGCTTCTGCGAATGCGCAGGCAAGAAGCATGGGCACAAGTATTTTACTTGCAGCTTCTGGATTGCGTCCAATTGACTCCATTGCTTTTGAACCAATCATACCGATGGCCACAGCTGGAGCGATAGCTCCGACTGCCATAACTATTGCTTTTGCAAATGTTTCTGATTCCATACAATTTTTTTATTTAACTAATAATTTTTCCGACCCCTGCCTGCCGGCAGGCAGGTTTATTTAATAAATCTATGCCATTTCTTTAATTAATTCTTTCTCGGTATGTTCTATTTCCGTATGTTCTTGATGTTCTTCGTGTTCATCGTGATCGCTAGCTGAAATAGTGAAATAAACAACCAATAATATTGAAAAGATAAGTGCTTGGATGACCCCCACCAAAAGTTCTAGAAACAGGAATGGTATGGGAACGATGTACGCCACAAGGGCTGCCATGGAAACCAAGAGGACTTCTCCAGCAAAAACATTTCCAAATAAACGAAAAGCAAGTGAAGCTATTTTTGCAAATTCACCTACTATTTCAATTAATCCAACAAAGAACGTGATTGGGGCTACTATAATTACCGTAGGTTCGTGACGAATCTTTGTAAATATCCCCCCAAGCGCCTTTAGATTAACATATTTATTAAAAGTTTTCCATATACCAATGGATAAAATACCAAAAACATTTGCTCCTACTACGGCCATCACAGCGAGCGCGATGGTGGTATTTATATCAGCTGTGCCTCCACGAAGAAACGGAATAAAAAGATTGCCATGCGCTCCTTTTTCTATTATTCCAAAACCACCCAATGGTAAGATTCCAAGCCAATTGTTTACAAGTATGAAAAAGAAAACAGAAATAGCGATTGGAAAAATTTTTATAGAAAGAGCTCTACTATTCGTGACCTGATCACACAAACCAAGTGCGCCTTCAATAATCATCTCAAAAACACTTTGTATTTTTCCAGGAATGGAAGTAATTTTTGAACGCAAAATAATCGATAAGATTATTATTAAAATTACAGAAACCCAACTCGTAAATAGAGCGTTGGTAACATTTAAATATTCAAAATGAGCAATGGGTTCAGCAAAAAGGGTTACTTCCTGGACTATTTCTTCTTCCCCTCCTTCAATAGAAAAAGTTTCTTCGTTTACTTCAATGTTTGTTTCTGTTTTTGCTAATGCTAACTGTGTCATAAATTAATTATTTTTATTTTTCTCTGAATTTTTTAAAGTAGCAGTATATTTCTTGACGGCTTTTACAATTCCATATGAAGAAATACCAAAAGCTATACCAGCAGAAATGAGGAGCATCCATGGTTTTGTACCAAAGTAATTATCCAAAAATTTGCCTCCAATTACTGCCAAAATTATGGGAACAGCAATCCAAGTAGAAACTTCACTAAATATCTGCATTGCAGGTTTCCACCAAGGACCGTTATTATTCAAATTTTGGTTACCTTCACTCATAAAAATAAAGCCGAAAACGGCTTTCCCCTATTATAGGGTAAAGATATTTTAGATGCAAGTTGAAAAAATTAATAAAAAAACCGCCAAGGGAATCTCGACGGTCGTGGACATTTGATATTGTTAAGGCTGTCCACCTATTACCTTGATGTTGCTAGGGCTCAAAGAAGACCCCTCTTACCACCGAAACCTGCAAGGGCAGCGGCCAGAAATTCGGCGCCACCGATCTCGGGCTCAGGATGCCGCTTCCTACATC
This sequence comes from uncultured Candidatus Saccharibacteria bacterium, assembly GCA_964484005.1. Taxonomy (GTDB): domain Bacteria; phylum Patescibacteriota; class Minisyncoccia; order Phycocordibacterales; family UBA9973; genus UBA9973. The sequence goes on from CAZADR010000003.1 coordinate 90,936, forward strand.
CGGAGCAGATCGGGTCGAGGACTTTGACGACCTTGAAGCCATTGCGAAGGCCGATGGTTTCTTCACTCCAGAGGTTGAATTCCTCGCGAATCTCGGCCCAGAACAGAGCCTTCATACTCTCGAGTTTGTCCGCAGCCTGATTCAGCTGAGAAGAGAGTTTTCTCCCTGCATCCGAGCCCTCGGGAACAAGCTCGAATGCCTCACCGAGGCCCTTAAGATCTTGGGCCCCAAGAAAGAGAAGAGCCCACATCTTGACGAGAGAAGAGTTGGTTGGCAACGCGCCGACTTCCTCTGTGTCTTCGTTCATGAGATCGAGACGTTCTGCCGCCATCGAGATCTCTTCTTCAGTGACGCTGTCGAGTGCTGTCATGATAAGCGAATAGAACTTGTTCATGATTTCTCCTTTTTTTCTTGTTGTTGTGGGTTTATTTGTGCCACAACTCACGTTTGGTTTTAAAGAATTGCGCTGATTACATCCGATGGGACCATAGCACACTTAATACGTATTTGTCAAGTTTCAAAAGCCTTATTTATAAGGCTAAGATTTAGGAAACAATTTTGTGATCTAATACTAACCTTTGCGCGAACTTTTTTCAAGGACGAAATGAATTAATGCGCACGCTCCGCGTGCCACATAACTTGAAAAAATTACTACGCTCCACCAATATGCTAGTGCCAATAAACTTTCGCCTCACGCACGCAAGCGTGCGTGTCTGCCCTCACCCCATCCCATTTCCATTCTATTTTAGTTTGGCGGGAAGATTTTTGAATTTGGTATGGGCGATGGGATGAGTTCAGGTTTCTTCAAAGAAGAAACGGCGAAAACCAAATACGAAAACATTGTCTCGGGCTGGTGACATATTTTTACTTCCGTGGTTATTGAAAGTTAAGGTGCACCCTCGGCATCCGCCTCGGGCATTTCCGCTAGGGCTACGAGTGCCTAG
>CAZADR010000004.1:0-60771 GCA_964484005.1 uncultured Candidatus Saccharibacteria bacterium
TTGGAAATTTTAGCTCGGCAATTTTTCCCGTATCGAGCAAATATATTATTTTTCCGCCATCAACACTATTTCTCGCCAATCTGTCGGGATGCCACGCTAAAATTCCACTCGCTTCATTTGCTTCGATACGGAGAAGCATTTCATTAAATACTGGCCGACCCGGAGCTTTAGCGGTTTGTTTTTCCACGAAAATATCTACAACCTCAATTTGTTCTTTTAACGCTAACTCTTTTAGTTCGGCCAGTTGGTCTGAAATGCTTCTAACTTGCCGATCTTCTGTATCGGTAGATTTTCTGGTATATATAAAAAATTTTCTAATTTGATTATTCATATTGTTGTATTGGCTAACGAGGAGCCACGCTCTGCGTGGCGAACCCTTTTGGATTCAGGATTTTTTGGGGGGAATGCAGAACAGACGGCACTTCGTGCCGACCATATTTTTTGCGGAAATTTGAATTCCGATTTGTTGCGGTATGCTCTGGACAAAATTCGAACTTTTTTCGAAGAAAATCCAGAAGAAGAAATCTGAAACAATGTGGACGAAGTTTTGCGGAAACAATTTTCTGGGGAAAGGATTCCGCAAAACTTCGGCTGATTCCTTTTTTCTGAATTCGGATGTCGCAAGCGGAGGAGGAGGGGTCTGGGGAGGAATCCTCCGCTTGCTCCTCTTTTTGTTTTGGCGAAATTCGGGCGGGTTTCCATAAATACATACTATCATATTATTCTAAGTTTGAATATCCTTGTTGTGAATATAAACTTGTAGTATACTATGGGTAAATCAATTAGAACAAAAGAATACGGAGTATTCGTCAAAAGTCTTCGCCAAGCTCGTGAAGAAATGGGTTTAACGCAAGTTGAGGTCGCTAAGAAACTTAAAAGACCACAATCATACATTTCTAAATGTGAAGCTGGCGAACAAAGGATTGATGTTGTTGAGTTAAATAAGTTTGCGAAACTTTATAAAAAAGAACTTAACTATTTTATTAAATAACTAGAATAAATTTTATGTTTATAAAAAATTGGAAAGCTTCTCTTGTAGAAAATACTAAAACAATAAAGAAACATTGTGATATTTGTGATAATGAAAGTGAGCACTCAATATGTGTTGAGTATTATGGACCAAGTGTCGGTTTGATTTTTATGAGCAAACCATTACTTTCAATGAAAAGATATTGGCTAGTTTGCTCTATTTGTAAACAAGGCAATCAAGAAATTTCCAAAGAACAAGTCGAAGCCTATAAAATTAAATAATAAAATATGATTATTTTTAATTGGGGAGAAAAAAGTAAAAAAGTTTGCGACGCAAGTATTTATAATTGTTCAAATTGTAATCACCTTGCACCTTTTGAAATTAGAACCGATGAAAAAACAGCGGGGGTGTTTTTTATATCTATGGCAAAATGGGGTAAAAAATATTATCTTGTTTGCCAAAATTGTTCCGCAGGATTCCCCATTTTGGAAGATAAGATTGATGAAACATTAAAACTATTTACAGAAGCCCCTAGCCATACTTTAAGTGCAGAAATATATAAAGAACTTAAAGATTTGTTTATTTCGGGAAATTATTTAGGGAGTGAAGAAAAACTTTCAAAATATCCCGACGAAGCAAAAAGTGTCTTGAAAGAAAAAGGGTATAGAGAAAATGATGTAAATTATATAATACCCATTGCCTTGAAAGAATTTTTTAGATTGCTAGATACGGCAAAAAGTTGATGTTGTCGAACCTCAAACTTTTATGAAGATTTATAAATTTAAATATTAAATATTAAATATCATTATGTTTTTTAGTAAAAAACCAAAAACACCTGAAGCTATTCTCGGTATAACATTAAACCTTCCCGAGGGTTATAAGGTTGAAGAAAAAAAAGAAAACAATTTGGTCGGGAAATTATATACGTATAATTATTTTGATAATTCTGGAAAGAAATTATATTCTCATAGTCAACATAAGGACGGGGGGAGCGTAAAATGGGAGTTCGTGAGCGTTTTTGACGAGAAGGAAAATGAAATTCTTTTTAAAAATAGTGACGGGCTTCTTGTAAATATTGAATACAATGAAAATAATGAAATAATCAATTATAAAGACAATAAAGGTTTTGTTTGGAATCTTGAAGATCATAATAATCTCAATAATGGTGAAGTAATTGATATATTTGGCGAGAAAATAGCAAAGGGAAAATTTGATATAGACGGAGACGCAACTGATGGTTATCAAACTTTCTTTATAAAAAACACAAAACGCAAACCAGTTATAGGGAAAAAAGTATACTCCGCCATAATACATCCAATCACTCATGAATATATGAGTATTAGTAAATATGATCGTAACGGAAATATAATTTGGACGAAAAATAAAAATAATTAAAGTGCGGTAAAAAATAAGCGAATAAGTTTTTTATGGAAACATTTTTTACAATAATATTTATTATAATTTTCTTTTTCTTTTTTCTAAACCGAGCTAATCAAAATATGAAGCCGTGGGTTCGTTGGCTAGGTTGGGCTATTTTTATATCATATATTATTTTTAGAGCAATAAGATAATGCTAAAATGTTATTGAAAATTTATACAAATGAAGATTTTTATAAATCACGATGTATTGCGTGTAATTGGATTTTAGATGCTCTGCCTAAAACTTTAAAGAAGGGTGTTGATGTTTGTCCAAATTGTGGAAAGTATGGGTTCACTTACTTCCCAAGTGACCAAAGTGCTCATATCTTAGGCGGTATGATACATTTTATTGATAGCTATAATAAAAAAATAACTAGCCCTCGTCATATTTTTCCCCCACAAGTATATCTGCCGATAATTTTTTTGTGTTCAAATTACGAAACTCTTTTAAGTGATTTAGTAAGAGGTATTATGAATCAATATGGTTCTTATCTTGGTAGGCTTGCAAGACTTATGATTTTTGAAGATGAGTATGATAGACGTGGAAATGAAGAATTATTTAAGAGATTAACAGGAAAAAGCATACAAGAAGCTGTACAAAATGAATTTCCTGATTTTATACAAAAACTAAAAGAAATGTACACAGTGAGAAATCATGTTGTTCATGGTAAAGATATAGATAATACCGAGCAAGCATTAAGTAAACCTAATGAAGCAATAGATTTACTGCTTGCTTCTGTTTCTGTTTTTTCCTACCTTACCAATACCTATGTTTGTAAATTTACTGATAATGTAGATTTTAAAAAAATTTTAAGATTAGGAAAAACAGAAACTTTTAATCCTTAGAAAACCCGCCCGAATTTCGCCAAAACAAAAAGAGGAGCAAGCGGAGGATTCCTCCCCAGACCCCTCCTCCTCCGCTTGCGACATCCGAATTCAGAAAAAAGGAATCAGCCGAAGTTTTGCGGAATCCTTTCCCCAGAAAATTGTTTCCGCAAAACTTCGTCCACATTGTTTCAGATTTCCTCGTCGGGATTGCTTTCAAAAAAGGTTCGAATTTTGTACAATGAATACCGCAGATTGAAATGCAGTGAAAATCTGCAAGGGGCGAAAAGGCAAATTTATTTGCTTTTGGGTGAGGTTCGAAAGGCTTTTCCGTGCGAACAAAGTGAGATGGAAAAGCACCCGCCGCAGTATCGGCGAATCTCACCGCCTCCGCAGATAAATAAAAGGATTTCGAAAGAATCTTGTGTTATAATAAACACATGAACACGACCTTAAATCCAGACAAAAAAATAACTTGGTCTGCGCTGGAATACGAAGAAAAAGAAAGAACCGATGATTGGTTTTGGGCTCTTGGAATTATTATCGTGACCAGCTCTATCGCTTCAATTATTTTTGAAAATTATTTCTTTGCAGTTCTTCTCGTTTTAGCTGGTGTGCTGTTGGGATTTTTTGCAACTAAAAATCCAGAGATGCTGACTTACGAGTTAAATGTAGACGGATTGGTTGTGCGCAACCGCCTCTACCCTTACGAAAATATAAAATCTTTCTGGGTTCAGGTAGATGATTCCCCTCTCAATAATATAAAGCCACTGTTGTTTATACACTCCGAGAGAATATTTATGCCAGTAATAACTATTCCCATACAAAAAATAATGGCGGAAGACATTCATTCTATTTTTCTTTCTCAAGAAATACCTGAAATACCAATGAAAGAACACCCTTCCGAAAAAATCATGGAGATTTTAGGATTTTAGTCTTTGTCACGCTTTACGCGGAGATAAAAAACTGCTAATGTAAAAAAGTAAAAATAAATAAACGCCCTCATAGTTTAATGGATAGAATGCGAGCTTGCGGAGTTTGCGATCCAGGTTCGATTCCTGGTGAGGGCACAAATTTGACTTTTTTCTATAAAATGATATAATTTACAGTGAATAGGTTGAGGATTTCCTCAAATGAGTACACTAACAACTAAACCTTAAGGAGAGGACAATGAAAAAGCTTTTCATGCTGTTTTGCTTCATCGTCTTGTCGTTCGCTACCGTGGTGAACGCCCAACCGAACATTTTCCCGTCGAGAGAGCAGTGCGAAGCTGCTTTTCTGTCGGGCACCTACAGTGTGTATGAGCCGAAATTCTTCGGCCTCAAGGAAACCAATCCAGTCGACGGTAAAACAAAAATTACCAATCCTCTGGAATCAAGTGCGTGTGTGGGAATGCTCACCACCGCCGGAAAGAAGTGGGTGGTTCAAACCGAAGGCACTATCTTACGTTGGAATGTCAACGCAGATGGATCTCTCGGAACCCCCTACTCCCGCGACGACTGTGGAAATCCGATTTTTGGAATTTCCTACCCAACAGCACCTCAAGTAGTCGAACATCGTACTCCTGCACCACAACCTCAACCGGTGGTTGAAATCAATGTAGTGCAGCAAAACGAAAATAGTAGCCCAATCAAAGGGTTGGACTACTACGAGAAACAGTTCAGCGGCCCCACCCCTACTCCTGCCACTGAGCAACCCCGCCGCTCTTTCGTGCGAAGGCATTGGAAGGGTATCGCAGGATTGGCAGCTCTGGGAGGAGTTGTCGCATACGGTATCGAGAACTGTTGGTTTTATTAAACCAACACGAGAACATCGAGAATCAAAGGCCTGCTCGGCACATCCGAGCAGGCCTTTTCTATTTATATTTAAAATTAAAAAATTTACAAAAAAAGTTTTTGTTTTTTGTATTAAAATAATATTAATACTCGGGTATTGACTTTTTATACAGAAGGTGATATAATAGCAAAAGAGCAAAAAGTTAAGGTACGTGCGTCTTAGTATAAGATCTCGTATCTTCGTAAACAAAATTAGGATTTTCAAAAAAGGAAAAAGGAGCAACACCATGAGAAACCCAATGTTGTATGTCCTGTTCACCCTGTTGTTTGTTCTTGTCGGTTGCGGCGGCGGAGATGACTGCAAAACCTGCAACTCTCCGACGGAGCCGATTCCACCCCAGGCGTGCACCGTCAGGTTCGCGCCGTCAACGTTGGTTGTTCCGGCCGACGGAGGGACGTTCCCTCTCGGACTCACGAAGTGCAACTGCACTTCAGCTCAGTCCAACGTGGGCTGGGTTACTGTGAACTGGGCAAACCAGACTTTCACGGTGTCTAAAAACACCGTCGACCAGTCTAGGGTAGCTTACATCAGCGCATGCGGCGCTGAGTTACGAGTTACCCAGCTCCAGAACAGCACCGCGCCGAACTGCACCTATTCTTTCCCGCCGAGCACGATGACGTGGCCGGCACAAGGAGAGAGTAGTGTGGGTATCGGATTCACATCGTCGCCTTACGGTTGTGCGTGGTCGGCTTCGATCTCGAGCAACCCCGGTGACATGGCGTTCAACCTGTCACCGACACCGACGTCGGGATACACTCAGCCCGACGGCCAGGGTGGAGGAAAAGGTTTAGTTAATCTAAACCTTCACTCGAACACTGGTGGTGCTCGAGTGGCCATCGTAACGTGGACTACCCCGTCGGGTACGTTCACGACTCAGATTCCTCAGGATGCAGCTCCTGGGTTCTGAAACAACATCAAAGCTGCACAAAGGGGAGCGCCACGCGCTCCCCTTTTTTTTATTTTTTATATAATATTATCAAACTCAATGTAATAATTTAAAAACCTACACGTCATGGTGTAAGAGTTTGTATACTTGACATGTAAAACCATGTATGATACAATATAAGATATTACTTATTAACAGAATTTTAATACAAAACCATATGAAGAAAATCAATCAATATCTACAGGGCACAGTCGCATTAACCATACTAGCTATCGGAGCTATATTTTTTGGACTTTCTTTCAAAAATGTAGAGGCCGCTGATTTAGTTTCGGGTAGCATAGGCATTACCCCAAACACGATCAATGCAGGGGAATCCGCTACTATACAGTGGAGTTCTTATAACGCTACCGTAATTTCAATTACGCCTGGCGTAGGGAGTGTTGCTTCATCTGGAAGTATTACAGTTCGTCCGACCCAAACCACTACCTACACCTTAAATATTAGCAACAGCACCAGTGCTACTACTGCGACTGCCACTGTTAATGTAATCCAAACACAGCAAGATTTCTGTCCCAATATTGCTGGTACTCAGACTTCTGTTCCATCAGGAATGCACATAGATAATAATGGAAATTGTGTGACTAATTATACTCCGCCACCTGCTACTGATGTCTGCCCCAATATCGCTGGTACCCAAACTTATGTTCCATCAGGAATGCACATAGACAATAATGGAAATTGTGTGACTGACTATGTTCCTACTGATTTCTGTCCCAATATCGCTGGTACTCAAACTTCTGTTCCATCAGGAATGCACATAGATAATAATGGAAATTGTGTGACTAATTATACTCCGCCACCTGCTACTGATGTCTGCCCCAATATCGCTGGTACCCAAACTTATGTTCCATCAGGAATGCATATCGATAATAATGGAAACTGTGTTGTTGATACAATCAATAACAATATAAGCGTAAATCTAAATGCAGATGATACAAGCATTGATGACGGTGATGAAACTGAGCTCTATTGGACCTCAAACAATGCTGTCTATTGTAATAGAACTGGCGGTAGAAATGGCTGGTCTCTAAACAATGTAGGCATTTCCGGAGATTTTGATACAGGAAATTTGTCCTCAGATACAACTTATAGTATTACTTGCTACAACAATGTCGGAAATTCTGCTATTGATTCTGTAACAGTTAGAGTAGAGGACGACAACAATAACGACAATGAACCAGATGTAACAACCAGAAACGCAACCAATGTCACCACATCTAGTGCTACCTTGAATGGAGAAGTAGATGGTAATGGTACCTCTGTTCGTGCTTGGTTTGAATACGGAACAAGTACAAGTCTTGGATATAGAACTTCAGAAAATTCTTACGGTTCTGGTTCAACTGACTACAGTAGAAGTATCTCAGGATTATCTCCAAACACCACATACTACTTCCGCGCAATGGCAGAAAATTCTGATGGCACAGCTCGTGGAAGTATCCTTACTTTCAGAACAGGACAAGGCTACAACCCACCAGTAAACAATCAACCCACAGTAGTAATCTTTGCGGATAGTACAAATATATCCTACAACGGAGCTACTACTCTAAGATGGAGTAGCTACAACGCAAGCTCTTGCTTTGCTTCCGGTGGATCTGTCGGCTGGGCTGGAGTAAAAAGTATTGGACCTGCAAGTTTCTACACTGGTTCATTAACTTCAAACAGAACTTACACCATTACTTGTACAAATAGTTTTGGTTCAGCTACTGATTATGTGACTGTAAATGTTCGTGGACGAGTAGTAAATACTCCTGTCACTCCGACTTCTTATGTGATAATTAATTCTTCTGTGGACCGCAATCAACCTATCGTTCCAACAATAGACAACACCAGACCTCACCCAGGAGATGAAATCAACTACACTGTAACTTACCAAAACATAGGTAATGCTTCTATCACCAATCTTACTTTGAGATTAGACCTTCCTTATGAAGTAGATTATATGTTCTCTACTCCTAATAATCCTATTAGAAATGGAAATACTTTAATCTTCAACCTAGGAACACTCAGAGCTAATGCACAAGGTACTGTAAATGTAAGAGTACGAGTTCGAGAAAACATAGCCCCCGGAGCGGTCTTAAACTTCCCAGCAATCTTGACCTACACAGATCCTTTTGGAAATACTCAATCTGTATCTGCCAACGTTTCTGCACAAGTCTGGAGTGGTGACGGTGAAATAAAAAATGAAAGTATCTTCCTTGGAGCAAATGTCTTTGGAGCAGATTTTCTTCCAGATAATTTATTCGGATGGTTACTATTACTCATCCTTATATTAATACTTATCTTATTGGCTAGATATCTCTACTCTGGAGTACAGCCTTTCAAGAAGAGAACAACTACAACCACAGTTCAACACTAAAAATAACAAAGTGCACAAACCTGTGCTATACCCCCACACCTATTTGTTTGATTTAAAATAGGTGTGGGGGTATATTTGTTTTATGGCCATGGATAAAGATACAGAAAAAGAAACAGAATCATACCCAATGCGAATTAATAAATACCTCGCATTAAAACAAATCTCCACTAGGAGGGGGGCTGACGAACTGGTAGAAAATAAAAAAGTATTTATCAATGGTAAGCTTGCCGTACTAGGCAGCAAAGTAAATGAAACAGATAAAGTAGAAATAAGAGGTTCTAAGCAAAAAGAATATGTTTACTATGCCTACAACAAGCCTATTGGCACCGAGACCAGCTCTCCAAGAGAAGACCTATTCCCTCTCGGCAGGCTAGATAAGAATTCTCACGGCCTACTCATCCTCACCAATGACGGACGCATTACCGACCGACTTTTAAATCCAAAATATTTTCACGAAAAAGAATATGTTGTTCGTACTAAAGAAAAACTTCGCTCTAGTTTTAAACAAAAAATGGAAGCTGGAGTAAATATTGAAGGTTATCAAACTCAAAAATGCAAAGTAAAAATATTGGGTCCCAACACTTTCAAGGTAATTTTAACTGAAGGAAAGAAACACCAAATTCGCCGAATGTGTTCCACACTATTTCAAGAAGTAGCAGATTTGAAACGCGAAAGAATCATGAACATAAAACTCGGCACCCTAAAAGAAAAAGGACTCAGGGAAATAAAAGGAGAAGAACTTTCTACTTTTCTAGATCAAGTACTTCATCAATCCTAATTTGTTGTCTTAATTTATATTCATCTCCATGCGAGAGCATCCCCAAATAAGATTGAACGGATTCCTCTTTTGGATTCTGTGCAAGATTCCTCAACATTCTGTTTTTAGTAGTGGTTCTCAACACTCTATGGTGGGGAAAATTAACCCAACCTAGGAAGTCTACACCTGAGGCAAGAGTTTTGATATAAACTTTATCTGGGTGCATTTCTAATTTTAATTTCTCTTTTAAATAACCTCTCATATATGATAGGCTAAACAGGGGTTCATCTTTGTTTTTAGAAAATAAAACAAAATCATCCGCGTAGCGTATGTAATATTTAACTTTCAATTCCCTTTTCACATATTGATCAAATTCATTCATGTAGATATTAACTAGCAATTGAGAAGTCAGGTTGCCTAAAGGTAATCCAGCTAGGCCTTGCCTAGCTGAGAAACTATCTATCAACTGCCCCAGAAGCCAGAGAACATCTTTGTCTTGAATGTGTTTCGCCAGAATTTTTTTTAATATTTTATGGTCAATATTGGCAAAAAACTTTCTGATATCGCACTTTAGAACATAGCAGGTTTTAGTACTGTTTTTTGAAACGATTCTTGAGAAATCTCGGAATCTATTAACGGCTTTGTGGGTGCCTTTGTTTACCCTGCAAGAATATGAATCATGGATGAATTTGGTGTCGAAAAATAAATATAGTTCTTGATAAATTAAGTGGTGAAGCAGCCTGTCTCTTACTGTAGCTTTATGTATTTCCCTGGGCTTTGGGTCAGAAATATTAAACGCGTGATAACCACCATGTTTGTAAGTCTTATTTTTTAAATCACTATAAAGTTCTGATATATTGTCCATCAATCTAGCCTGAAATAAAATTACATCTTTTTTGTTTTTCTTATCACGCAAAAATTCCTGCCAAGCTTTGAGCAGTTTTTCTATGGTTATGATATTATCGTATGTATGAATAAATTGTTTCATGTTTCTATACCCCCCCCCCGCAGCGCTCTCAGTTCCTTCGGCGCTTCTAAAAACAAAAATTGCCTATTCTTTCTGGTTTAAAATATATAACGACTTCCCCAAAACTCATCGCTATACCCTAGGCGGCAAAATTGAAGATTATTTTCTTGGTCTTTTGGAAAATATTTTCATATCCCTCTATCTTCCGCCGGAAACTAAAGCATCTCGTCTTGTTGTCGCAATTTCCAAACTGGACGGCATAAAATTTTTCTTGCAAATAGCTTGGGAAAATAAATGTATCAAAGATGAGAAATATTCTTTACTTTCAGAACACTTACAAGAAATTGGCAGAATGCTCGGTGGCTGGAAGAGAGGCTTGGAAAAGAAAACTCCTCCAACTAAGGAGGAGAAACGGGTTTAGTTTCGGAGAGAAGATACGATGCCTGTTGTCACTGTTCCAGATGTTGTCGTTCGAAACATGGTTCAGGTTGGCGTTGAGCTTACCGTCATCGTTCACATTCACATTGGCAACGAAGAATTGTAAGATGAGCCATCTATTTCACTGCCGACTTGAGCATATTTTAATATAAAAAGTCGTGCTGTATATTATTTTGGGGTATAGAACCCCACCAGCTCACCCCACCAACTTTTATGTTTTTTGTTTTAAAAAAGAATTTACTCTTCTCTAAGTTTTAGCCGAGAGAACTCTCAAATTAGTTTTTAAGTAATCACGGCTTGAAGTGTTGACCGCAAGCATTTCCCGATTACAAGTTCAGTATATTAAAAAAATTCAAAAGGGTCAAAGTAAAAAAGTTTCAAAGTGGCAAAAAAAATCCCGAGTTACGATGATTTGTAACTCGGGAGAGCGATTCGTCGCTCGACGTTTGGCGTTATGCCGATTCGGAGGAAACAAGTGCCTGTTGCGGAGAGAAGATACGATGCCTGAGGCCACTGCTCCAGATGTAGCCGCCCGAAACATGGCACAGGCCGGCGCGGAGCCCACCGTCATCGTCCACACCCACACGGGCAACGAAGACATTTGAGAGGTCTTCGGTGACTACTTCATCGCCCCTGGTGAGGACGAAGAAGTTAGCGTAGCCGTTTCTCTGAAGCTTGTCTGAATCATCCAGACAGAGACTCAGGAATTGACTACCGAGCAGACGAAACTTCTCGAGTTCCTCTGCGGTGTTGCCGAGGAACTCGGTGAACTGCCCGTTACGCACGAGCTCGTCAGCAGCAACTTCGGTCTCGGGAGCAACTCCCGAGAATACGATGCCAAAGCTTTCGAACTCTGGAGCGAAGTAGCCTCGGAATACTTTGCGCGCCGTTGAGTAGGTGTCCTTACCACTCGTCGCACCGAGCTTGAGGGTGAAGAGATGGCGGAGGTAGGTTTTGACCTCCTTCGTCGTTTCCACCACTTTCTTCCTCCACTCCCTCACAAACTTCGCGAGGTCGTTGAAGAATTCGATGTCATCCTCCGGACGACCTAGACGGTTGGCGATGTCGAGCAGAAGCCCGAGCATCTTTACAGGAACTCCGACGAGTGCACGAGTGAGCGGGCCGAGCATATCCTTAGACATGATCTCTTTCTCCTTTCAGGAGCTGTTCTATATGGCAACGAAATTGTCACCATAGCTTTAATTCAAAGGACTTAATACTCTTATATTATACACCCAATGGATGAAAAAGTCAAGGGCTATTTTTCTAAATCCAATACTTCATCAATCCTAATTTGTTTTACGAATTCAGGAACATGGGAAACCAAAATCATGGCACCCTTATATTCGTCTAACGCTTTAGCTATTATAGGTAAATGACGGAAATTTATATGATTTGTTGGCTCATCTAATATTAAGAGTCCAGGTTTTTGAAGAACTAATCGAGCAAAAGCAACCAGGCCCTTTTGCCCCTCAGATAGGTCTCCTATTTTAGTACGAATAAATTCCTCAGTAATTAAAAATCCAGCAGCAATGGAACGCATCCTTTCTTCATCTAGTCTTTCCCCGCCTTCCTGCATGGCAGTCGCCAATGATTGATAAACAGTATCTTCAAAGTTTAAAGTAGAAAAATCTTGCCTATAATATCCAATACGAATTCCCTCTTTTACTTTTTCTCCTTCTGCGTGCCCACTAGCGAGTCTTTCTAGTAGAGTAGTTTTACCTATACCATTTGGTCCCTGCAGGAGTAAGTGTTGATTTTTATTTAAAGAAATGTGCGCTTTTCGTTTTATTATTTTCCCATCTTTCATGGTGGTAAAAGAAGAAATTTTTAAAATCTCCCCTATTAAGTCTGGTTGAGAAAGAATGATAAATGGCCTAATGGCCTTGTCTTCTTTTCTGACATCCACGATTTCCTCTTCGAGTTCTTCTGCTTTTTCACGCATTCTTTTGGCCACCAAGCGTAGTCGCCCCCCTTTATAAGCAAAAACATTGGCTTGCTCTTTTTTAGCCTGAATTTCTTTTTGAAGCTGAGCATTTTTCATATTTTCTTTTTCTACCCGAGCGACAATGTCTTTTACCACATTAAAATAGTTACCTACATATTGCTCTATCTTTTTTGTATACACATCTAAATAAAGCACACCTTCAGTAAAGGCATTTAAAAATTCTGCATCGTGGGATATGACCAAAACTGTTTTTTTATAACTAACCAAGAATTTTGTCAGGTGGGCAATCCCAGCTTTATCTAGATTATTTGTCGGTTCATCAAGTAAAAGCAAATCTGGATCTTGGATGAGGGCTCCCGCCAAAAGAAGTCGCGCTTGTTGCCCTCCAGAAAAATCTTTAATAAGCTTGTCGTGAATTTTAGTGTGTCCTCTTAAATTTACTACTTCTAACACATCATCAATTTTAGGATCAATATCGTAAACCTTAACCTTAAAACATTTTTCAAAAAATTCTCGAACAGTCAAATCTAGCTCCTCACGAGGGATTACTTGTCTCGCCGAAGCGATACTTACACCTTTAACTACATTTATGATTCCTGATTCAGGGGTATTTAAACCAGAAATCAAACCAAAGATAGTACTCTTTCCTGCCCCATTCTGACCCATTAAGGTGAGCTTTACTCCACGCCTTATGGTAAAGCTAACTTCTTCTAAAATAGGCTTGTTTACACCCCATTCAAAAGAAACATTGTCGAATCTGACTATGGTTTCCTGTGTTTTTGGATTATCTTTAGTTTCCTTAGACATCAATGTAGATTAGCTTATTTAGGCTTAAATAGAAAGGGCTTGACCCCGCTTAGAGGCAGAGGGTCGCTGTGAGCCCTCGAGGCCTCTAACGGGGTTGACAAAATGGGTTCATTTGTGATATACTTGTAAGACAAAGTAGTACGTAGGTTTCTTTAAGTTTTTTAATTTAAAGAGGCAAAAAAATAGTCGATCTCGTAGAACACTTTTGTATTTAACAATTTAACTAAAAACATCAATGACTGGTACAATAAAAAAGCTCACTGATAAAGGTTTCGGCTTTATAACCGGAGAAGGCCTTGCGAAAGATTTATTCTTTCACAGCAACTCTCTAGTTGGCACAACTTTTGACGAGCTAAAAGAAGGTGATGCTGTTTCTTTTGAAACAGAAGAGTCACCAAAAGGATTGAATGCTGTGAACGTACAACGCGCATAATATTCTCTCTAAACAAAAAACCACCCTCTCGGGTGGTTTTTTGTTTTATATAATCTATTTTTTATTTATTCTCCTTTAGCCCACTTTTTTAGTTCTTCATAACTCTCCTCCCCGCAAATCCATTTATCGGTCTTTGTATTATAAAAAAATGGCACTCCCCCACAGAAATCTTTATCAAGGGCAATTAATTTCTTTTCATTTTCTTTGTTGTGCCAGACTTCCAAGCTTTCAATTTTTATTCCTTCTTCTTTTTCTAAACGCTCCACTAGCTCGTGCATGCTCACGCAGTGTGGGCATTCTGTTCCATAAAATTCAAGTAAATGATTCATAGAAGTTAAAGTTAAGATTTGTTATTTAAAAAGCCTTGCGCAGGCTGTCGAGCCGAGCAGTTCGCTAGCGCAGTAGCGCTAGATAGATTGCTTTATAAATAACAAATCTTAACGACCTTACTTAACTAACCTTGATAAACGAGACTTCTTGCGAGCAGCGTTGTTTTTCTTGATTACTCCTTTTTGAGCAGATTTGTCTATCGCTTGAAAAGCTCCTGAAAGCATCTTTTCTGCTTCAGCTTTATCTGTTTTGGCTACTTTCTCGATTTTCTTTATTATTTCCTTCATGACCTTCTTGCGCTTGTCATTAATAGCTTTTTTACGAAGAGATCCTCGGATTGCTTTTTTAGCTGATTGTGTTATTGGCATAAATGTAATTTAACAGAAAAAACCATAAAATGCAACCCCGCCATGACAAAACAAATATGCTATGATTAAGTAATGATAGGAAGCATAAAGGGAAAAATAACACTTAAAACTGACAAGTTTTTAATAGTTGAAACAGGTGGTGTCGGTTACAAGATAAGCACCTCCCCTGACTTATTGTCTAAAACTGAAAAAACAGGCGGTGAAATAATGTTATGGATTCATACGCATGTACGCGAAGACGCATTAGACTTGTATGGATTTTCAGAACGAGCAGAATTAGAGTTTTTTGAAATGCTTTTAAATGTTTCTGGCATCGGTCCAAGATCAGCTCTGGCAATATTGGGGATAGCCTCAATCGAAACACTCCGCAAGGCTATCGGCACAGGAGACACGAGCTATCTAACGAAAATATCCGGCATTGGTAGAAAAACTGCAGAAAAAATTGTCATAGAATTACGAGACAAGGTGGGAGAAGAAAAGGGTGGAAGTTCATTACAGGGAGAGCTTGATGCACTGGAAGCACTCAAGTCTCTCGGCTATTCACAAAATGAAGCTCGTGATGCATTGAAAAAAGTGACTCCCGACACAAACACAAACACAAAAATCCGTGAGGCTTTAAAAATTTTAGGTGGAAAATAGATGCCCGAATTACCAGAAGTAGAAAATTTGCGCCTTGGACTTGAGAGGGTCATTCTCGGTCAAAAAATCCGCCATGTAAAAGTCTACAAACCAAAGCTTGTCTCTGGTAAAGGAACCTTGCGTCTTGCTTCTTCAAAAAAGAAAAATGAATTTGAGAGTGGTGTCAAAGGAGAAAGTTTTATTAGAGTAGAACGCCGAGCTAAAAATTTAATTTTCAAACTAAGCCACAACAAAATTATTCTGGCGCACTTAAAGATGTCGGGGCAGTTTGTTTATTCGCCCTTCGAAGCCTCGGCGAAGAAGGGTAAATCTGTTATAGGTGGACACCCGATAGAACTATCAGAAAAAGAACTTCCAAATAAACATACACACATAATTTTTACGCTAAATAAAGGAACTCTTTATTACAATGACACCAGAATGTTCGGTTATCTTTTATATTATCCAAGTATTAAAGCTTTTGAATCTAAAAATCATTTTGTAAATTACGGGGTTGAACCACTATCAAAAAACTTTTCTCTCCAGTATTTCATAAAAGAATTAAAAACTAAAAAAGGCAAAATAAAAGCGGTGCTTATGGACCAAAAAATTGTCACTGGCCTCGGAAATATTTATGCCGATGAAAGTTTATTTGAAGCACGCATCCGTCCGGACCAAAATGCTTCTTCTATTTCTCGCACCGAAACAGAAAAATTATATAAGGCAATAATTAGAATCCTAAAACGAGCAATAAAAGTTGGTGGGTCTTCTGTGGCTACATACAGACTCCTTGATGATACTCGAGGAAACTACGCAAGGGAGCACAAAGTATATGGCAAAGCTGGGAAACAGTGCCCAAATTGCGGCAAAATCCTTTCAAAGACAACAATCCAAAGCCGAACTACTATTTTCTGTCAGAATTGTCAGAAATAGCTCAAAAGAATTTGTGATTTAGAAAGCCTTGCGCAGGCCGACGGGCCGAGGTTTCGCTGGCATAGTAATGCCAGATAGATTGCTTTATAAATTACAAATTCTAAATAATGCTATTCCAAAAGCCACAGAAACATTTAGTGATTCCTTTTTACCTCTCATTGGTATCTCTGCGATAACATCACATTTATTTAACACATTTTTTGGTATACCAGTCACTTCTGCACCTACTATAAATACATTCTTTTTTTGTAATTTTACTTTTTTGTAATCAACAGACTTTTTATCTTGCTCGATGGCTATAATTTTATAGCCTTCTTTCTTCAGCTTTGTAAGCAAGGGAAAAACACTTTTCTTCTGCTCCCAAGAAACAAACTCTTCTGCCCCCAGGGCAGACTTTGCCAAATCTCCCCTTTTTCTACCAAAGCGATCTAATGGACAAGGTGTATGGCCTGTAAGATAAATCTTATCTATACCAACAGCATCAGCAGTGCGAAACATCGCCCCTACATTTTCCACACTCCGTATATTATGTAAAATTACTATATTGTTTTGGTTTTTCATTATTTTAAGAAGTTTCTATTACGCATGTTTTTATGATAATTAATAGCAAATCTGTGTGCTTCGCTGTTTGCTAATAAGATTTCCCTTTCATATTTTAAGCAAAGTTTTTTATCCCCTAAAATATCTTTCGGTTTGTGCCTTTCGTCTTTCAAAACAGAAACCACGGAAATATCTAAATTCATTTTAGCTAATACTTTTTTTGCAGTATTAATCTGTGCCTTTCCCCCGTCTACCACTATCAAATTAGGATAAGTCCATTCTGCGTGAGCCAAGCGCCTTTCTAGTACTTCTTTTAGTGCACCTGTATCGTTTGCATTATTTTGAGTTCTAATTTTAAACTTTTTATATTCACTTTTTACCACTTCCCCGTTTTCTACGACAGTCATGACTCCAACCATGTTTTTTCCTCCCATGTGAGCAATATCATAAGCTTCTAAACGAAATAAAGCAGGGTTCTCCTTTTGTTCAGGTCCTCGGATCTCGGGGTCCCCTACCCCCGCCAGACCATTCACAAAAGCAGAACCCTGCTTTATTAAAGCTACATCATTTATATGTTTAAGAGCAAAAATTTGTCTTTTAATTTCTCCCGCTTTTTCAAATTCATGAGATTTTGAATAAGCATTCATTTCTTTCTCAAGATTTTTTAAAATCTGCTTCTTTTTACCTTCAAAAAATAATTTAATATTTCTTATATTCTGTAAATAAAGTTTTCTGTCATTTAAATCCGGCACTAGGTTTATCTGTTTATAAAACTCAATATAATTTTTACTCTTATCATCTAGGAACGGAAAAATCCTACGAACTATTTTTAATGCTTCGCGTAATTGAGTACTACTCGGAAACGGACCGAAAATTGATTGGGGTTGAAAATTTTGAATGGTGTGGGTCCCAACCCGTACTCGGGGAAGGGTTAAGCCAGAAAAATTTTTAATCCCAGTCAATTCCCTCCCACGTAAAATAATAACTTTTGGTAGCTCCTCTTTAGTTATACAAACATAATTAAAACTTTTATCTGATTTTTCTTTAGTGTTATATTTGGGCTGATGTTTTTTAATTAAATTCGCCTCTAGAATTAATGCCTCCAACACACTGTCGGTAACTTCAAATTTTATTTTGTCTGCTTTAAAAACCATATCCACAAGTATTGGACCCCTGGTCTCAATCAAATCTTTTCCAAAATAACTTTTTACCCTGTCCTTCAGTGAAGTAGCTTTACCAATATAAATTATCTCTCTACCCTTTAAAAAGAAATACACACCAGGGCTATCAGGTATTTTAATTTTTTTTAGATTTTGGCTGTTCATTTTTTTATTTACGCAAAACTTTCTTTAAGTATTTTCCAGTGTGACTTTTATTATTATTGGAGACATCTTCCGGAGTACCCTTGGCTACTATATTACCACCATTTACTCCCCCTTCGGGACCGATGTCTATAACATAATCAGAACTTTTTACTATATCAAGATTGTGTTCTATGAGAACCACAGTATTTCCTTTTGACACAAGCTTATTTAAAACTTCCAAAAGTTTCTGCACATCATCATAGTGCAGACCAACGGTTGGCTCATCTAAAAGATAAATAGTTTTTTCCAAATGAGGGCGATAAAGCTCACTAGATATTTTTACACGTTGTGCTTCTCCGCCAGAAAGAGTTGTAGCAGATTGGCCAAGCTCCAAATATCCGAGCCCCACATCCATCAAAGTTTGCAGTCTATCAGAAACTGCGGGAATGTCTTTAAAGAACAAAAGCCCTTCCTCCACCGTCATATGTAAAACTTCATGTATATTTTTCTTTTTATATTTTACGGTCAGGGTTTCTTTATCAAAACGCTTACCATCACAGACATCACAGGTGACATAGACGGTCGGCAAAAAGTGCATCTCCACTGCGATTTCACCATTTCCTTCACAAGCCTCACAACGACCACCTTTTACATTAAAAGAAAAACGATTGGCCTTCCAACCACGAAGGCGTGCTTCTTCAGTCGTAGCAAAAATATCTCGAATATGAGTAAAGGAGCCTGTATAAGTCGCGATATTTGATCTGGGTGTGCGTCCAATTGGAGATTGATCTATAAGAATTGCACGAGAAAGGTATTCTGTACCAGAAAAAGAAGAACAATTAAAAACTTTTGCTGTACGATATTTTCTTTCATAGCGCGCCTGCAGATTTTTATAAAGAATCTCATACATGAAAGAGCTTTTTCCAGAGCCAGAAACACCAGTGATAGAAGTCATCACACCTAGAGGAACCTCTATATTCATGTTATTTATATTAAAAATCTTTCCTCCAGCAATTCGTAATACTCCTTTTGCTTGGCGTCTTTTTTCTGGAATCTCTATTCTTGTTTCACCGCGAAGATAGCTCAAGGTTCTAGAATTATTTGTATTTTTCTTGGCAGTAAGTAAATCTTCTAAGTAATCAGCTACGATTACTTTTCCTCCATGCACTCCTGCTTTTGGCCCAATATCAACAATATAATCCGAAGCATAAATAGTGTCTTCGTCATGTTCTACTATTAGAATAGTGTTTCCTAAATCTCTCAAGTTCTGTAATGTTTTAATGAGTCTATCGTTGTCTCTCTGGTGCAGGCCAATAGTAGGCTCATCGAGCACATACAATGCACCGACTAGCCTAGAGCCGAGCTGTGAAGCCAGGCGAATACGCTGTGCCTCTCCCCCAGAGAGAGTATTTGCCTTACGAGAAAGCTGTAAATAATCTAGGCCAACATCCAGCATAAATTGAAGGCGGGCCTCTATCTCTTTGACTACGGGGACAGATATTTCTTTTTCTTGTTCAGATAATTTTAAATTCTTAAAAAAATCATGCGCATCTTTTATTGAAAGCTCCGCGAGGTCTAGTATATTTACTTTCTTCTTTCCTGCTTCCAAAAAAACGTTCAGGGCCTCGGGTCGCAAGCGTGCGCCATTGCACACATCACATTTTTCTTCTCCCATAAAATATTTAGAACCGAGCCCATTACAAGCCGGACACGCACCATATGGTGAGTTGAAAGAAAAGAGCCTAGGCTCAACCTCTGGAAAAGAAAAGCCGTCATTTTTACAAGCAAATTTAGCAGACATAATAAATTCCTCTTCACCCATCTTAAAAGAAACCAATCCATCTGACTCTATCAGTGCTCTCTCTATGGCTTCTGCTAGGCGCATCCTGCTACCTTCTTTGTTATCTTTAAATTCATGTAATGCAAAATGATCTACCAATATATCTATATTGTGTGTTTTGGTTTTAGAAAGAGTAATCTGCTCACGAAGCTTTTTCATCACGCCGTCCAAACGAATTTCTGAAAAACCTTTTCCCAGTAAATCATAAAGCAATTGATAATATTCCCCTTTTCGCCCCCTAACAACAGGAGAAAAAATACTGATTTCTGTTTCATCCCATTCCACTCCCATCACCTTCCTCTTGCTCTTAGGTTTTGGAGAAGAAAAATTCTGATCCGTGTCGGAGCCCGTCGGATTTTGACGGGTAAAGCGGGCAGAATTTTTTTTCTCCAAAATATTCACTTTCTCTAAAACAAAATTTAAAATTTCTTCATTAGATAATTTTTTAATTTCTTCTCCGCACTGTGGGCAGTGTGGGTGCCCAATACGCGCATACATCACACGCAAGTAATCATAAATCTCAGTAATCGTAGCTACAGTAGAACGCGGATTATTGGAACGAGATTTTTGATCAATAGAAATTGCTGGAGAAAGACCCGTTATCTCATCCACATCTGGCTTTGGCATTTGGTTTAAAAACTGGCGAGCATAAGAAGACAAGGACTCCACATATCGTCTCTGCCCCTCAGCAAAGACAGTATCAAAAGCCAAGGAAGACTTTCCAGAGCCAGAGACACCAGTAATGACCACCATCTTATTGCGTGGCATTTCTACACTTATATTCTTCAAATTATGGGTCCGTGCCCCTTTTATTGTTATTTTGTCTATGTTTTTGTCTGTTTTCATTTGATTTTTTCTATACTTGTCCTGTAGTAGCCTTGCTCTACTGGGATAACGCAACCGCACCCCGCTATGCTCTTAGGGGGTGTCTATCTATATTTGACTACCTATACTATACCACAAAAACTTCAAAAAGTCCCATGTTATTTTTTCTTTTCTAAATTAGTTCTCAATACCCCAATCTCATCCCGCAATATCGCTGCAGTTTCAAAATCCAATTCTTTCACAGCTTTACTCATTTCTTTTTCTTTAATTTTTATTATTTTTTCGTAAATCAAATCTCCAATTTCTTCATCAGATAAATAAGACTGCCCAACGCTCGTATTAGGAATTTTTGTTTTTTTAGACTTTTGTTCTTTTTTAAATTCTTTAGCATAAGCTCTTTTAAATACTTCTAGGTCCAGCCCCAGCTCTATGTTTACCGTTTTTCCATGTTCACTTTGAAGTTCCTCGGTAATATCTTTTATCTTTTTACTAATAGTTATCGGAGTAATATTGTGTTTCTTGTTATAAGCAAGCTGAATATCTCGACGGCGCTTTGTCTCTCCGAGGGCACTCTCCATAGCATCAGTCATAATGTCTGCATAAAGAATCACTTTTCCCTCGCTGTTTCGGGCAGCACGGCCAATGGTCTGAATGAGAGAGGTCTCGGAACGCAAGAATCCAGCCTTGTCTGCATCCAATATTCCAATCAAGGCCACTTCTGGTAAGTCTAGCCCTTCACGCAAAAGGTTTACTCCGACCAAAACATCAAAAGTCCCCTTTCGAAATTCAGTGAGAATCTTAATTCTTTCCATTGTTTTAATATCACTGTGTAAATATTCTGCTTTTATTTTTTTATCTTTTAAGTAAAGTGATAAATCTTCTGCCATTTTTTTTGTCAAAGTGGTAGCTAAAACTCTAAACCCCCTAAAAATTGTTTTTTCTGCTTCCTGTATAAAATCCTGAATTTGGCCAGAATAATTACTCTTCGCCGAGACCGGACGAATAATAGTCTCTGGATCTACTAGACCTGTAGGACGAATAATTTGTTCCACTATTTGCTCACTCTCTGTTCTCTCTTGTTCACTTGGAGTGGCACTGGTATACACCACAGGTCCAATTCGTTTTTTAAACTCTTCATATTTTAGCGGCCTATTATCTTTAGCTGAAGGTAAACGAAAACCATACTCTACAAGTGTTTTCTTTCGTGAAGCATCTCCAGCATACATCCCCTGTAATTGAGGCAAGGTAACATGAGACTCGTCTATGATAGTAAGAAAATCCGGAATATACTCAGAGGAGTCTTCGCCACTGCCAGAAAAATCTTGCCCTTCCAAGACAGACTGCGAACGACGGCGAGTATATTCCGGATTTTCTTTATGCGGAAAATAAGACAACAAAGTTTCCGGTGGTTCTCCTTCTTTTTTACCAGATAAGTGTCTAGAATAATTTTCTATACCATTACAATAGCCAATTTCTTTTATCATCGCCAAGTCATAATTTGTACGACGCTTTATTCTCTCTGCCTCTAAAAGCTTTTTTTCTTTTTCAAACTTTTTCAGCTGTAAACCAAGTTCTTTTTTTATTTCTACTAACGCCTTTTTCTTTTTTACATCTTCAGTAATAAAGTGCTTGGCGGGAAAGATAAAAATATTTTCTTCTTCTTTGATTATCTGAGAAGAAATAGGGTCTATTTTTGTTATTTGGGAAATTTGAGGTCCAGAGAATTCTATTTGATACATAATAGTTTCAGAAACTGGCATAAACTCAACCCTAGAACCAATAGAACGAAAAGTTCCTGGATTCAAATCCGCATTGGTTCTCTCAAAATGAATCGCAATTAATTTCTTCATCAAAGTGAGCCTGTCCATCTTCATTCCTATTTCTAGTTTCAAGTTTACTTTTTCATATTCTTCCGGACTTCCCAAACCATAAATACAAGAAACAGATGCGACAATGATTACATCTCTCCTAGTAAGTAAAGCCTGGGTTGTGGCATGACGAAGTCTGTCTATCTCCTTGTTTATAGAAGCATCTTTTTCAATATAAGTATCTGACGCTGACATATAAGCTTCCGGTTGATAATAATCATAATAAGAAACAAAATAATGCACAGCTGCATCGGGAAAAAACTCTCTAAACTCTTGAGCCAGCTGTGCGGCAAGGGTTTTATTGTGGGCTATTACAAGTGTAGGTTTATTATACTTTGCTATCACATTTGCCATGGTAAAAGTCTTGCCTGTACCCGTGGCCCCGAGCAATGTTTGCTTTTTTATGCCCTTTTCAAGACCCTGCAACAAAGAAGAAATAGCAGCGGGCTGGTCCCCCTCTGGTTTGAAATGGCTTTGTAGTTTAAATATATTTCCTTGATTTTTCGACATATTTCTTATACTATCATAACATGCGCCCGTAGCTCAGCTGGTAGAGCAGATCCCTTTTAAGGATAAGGTCCTCGGTTCGATCCCGAGCGGGCGCACAGCGTTAATAAAAACCTGCACTGTTGCAGGTTTTTTAGCTGTGCGGACCGCAGCGTTGTTTTGCGAGTACGCAAAACCGCGAGGGGCGGGCTGCGAAAATTTCGAGTGACGACGAGAAATTATTTGTAGCCACAAAGTGCGAGCCAAAATTATTCCTGACCACAGCGTAAATTTTTGTGTGTATTTGACTCCCTAAGTATCTCGTGGTAATTTCTAAAAAGAAAGGAGAAAACAATGTTCCCGATACAGTTGGTCAAGAAGGACAATGGCGACTGGCAGTGTGGAATTTGCAAAGAAGACGCAGTTGGAACACAGGTCTTTCATGCAAAGAAAGGCTTCGATGATGGAGGAACTCGAACCGTTTACACAAAAGAATTCTTCTGCCCCAATTGCAACAAACCCCCAAAGCCGGTCGGAGATCCGATCTACGAGGACTGAAACTCCAGTAATATGTTTTACCCACCGCGCTTCGGCTCGGTGGGTATTCTTTTTTAAAAAGCTTCTAAGAGAAACTCCTCAAAGGCAGACTCGGCATCTTTTCCATTCTTTCTAGCTTCAGGCAAAAGATAAGAGATTTTTGAAATAAAACCTTTTAATTGTTCTTCTGAAAATTTATTAAAATTCTTTTTAAGAAGCATATCTTTAATTTTCCAAAACAAAACACCGACAATTTCTTCCATTCCTACTCCTAGGTCCATCGCCTGTCTAAAACAAACCCAAGTATTCAATTTATCTTTATTTGCAAAAGCATTAGCCACCAAGAAGTTATCATATTTTTCTTTCTTTTCTTTGGGTAGCTCAAAAACATTTATTTCTGCACGGGCCTTCTTAAAAGCATCTAAAATTACTTTATTTAATTTACTTTCTAAAAAAACAAAAGAGTTGTCTGACTCTCCCATTTCCTTTAACTTACTTAGAATAAAAGAGCTATTCTCTTCTCTTTCTAAAATATCTTGAAAAATAAGGGTGGATAGAGTTGAAAAAAGGCTAGACCCTGAATAAAAATTCTCAACCTGAAAAGGATCAAAATTATTTCGAGTGATAAAAAGCTTCTCTGTATCAACAGGAATATTCTTTATGAATTTTTCATAATTTAAAATCTTATTTTTAGAATCATCACCGGAAAAAAGATATATCATAAATGCTCGTAATTATAACCTAACAGACTTTTTATATTCAGAATAAGGGGCACCATACCTCTCTTCTAATATTTTTTCTTGTTTATTTAAAAAAGTAAACTTGGTTAAAATAAAAGAAATAATTGAAAACAAAATCACAAAAAATGCATTAATAACCATCCCAAAACCAAGCATTAATAAAAACAAACCCCAGTGGGTAGGGCTGCGAGTATAGCGATATGGACCTCGGGAAAAAGTCTCCTTAGTTATATTTTCCTTATTCATGGTATGAGAAGTATGTTGCGCCCAAAAGATCAAAAGAGTAGCTAATATCAAAAAGATAAAACCAAAATAAGAAATCCAAGGATTACTAAAAATCTTAATTCTTAAAAAGAAATCCAAACAAACACCAATTAAAAAAAATAGAAAATTTACATAATAAGAGTGGGCTAAAACCCGATGTACGGTATTTTTAAGAGGGTGATTTGTGTCATTACTTTCCATACTACCATTGTAGCATAAAATGCTATTTTACCTCCCCAAAATTGTCACCAAATCCTGAATGAACCAAGAGCGGTATGTCTGTCTTATAGTGTAAATATGACCTTAACAAAACACCCTCCATGGCATTCTTAATTATTTCATCAGCCTGTTTTAACACACTTTCCTCTATCTCATAGACTAACTCATCGTGTATCTGGAGCACCAAGTGAGCTTTTAATAGCAACCCTTCTTTCTCTAAATCTTCTTCTGTATATCTTATCGCGAGTTTTATTATATCTGCAGCGGTCCCCTGAATAGATGCATTAGTGGCTGTGCGCTCCGCCATATTTTTCAAAAAAGGAATTCTAGAATTAATATTAGGAAAATATCTCCTACGACCAAATAATGTTTCGGTAAAATAGTTTTTTGTAGCAAGGATTTTTACCTCATTTAAATAATCTCGTACTCCAAAAAATTGATTAAAATAATTATCATAAAATTTTTGAGCTTCCTCACGAGTACCTCCAATGTTTTTACGCAAAGCTGAAACCCCCATCCCATAAATAATTCCAAAATTTATGACCTTTGCTTTGCGTCGCATCTCGCTGTCTACTTTTTCTACTGGAACATCAAAAACAAAAGAGGCTACACCTGTATGAATATCTTTTTTGTCTCGAAAAACTTGAGTCATTTTTTTATCACCGGAAAGCATGGCAGCTACACGAAGCTCAATCTGACTATAATCAAAAGCAGAGAGTTTGTATCCACTTTGGGCAACAAAACCATTTCTTATTTTTTTTCCAAGCTCTGTTTTTATTGGTAGATTTTGCAAATTTGGATCTTGCGAAGAAAACCTTCCCGTAGTTGTATTGTTTTGCAAAAACCTTGCGTGTAATCTCCCGTCATCGCCTGCCATCTTGGGGATAACATCTATATAAGTAGATAATAGCTTTTGAAGCTCCCGATAAGCCATTATTTCTCTGATTATTTCATTGTCTTCTTCTAGCTCTTCCAAGACTGACACCTTAGTAGAAAAAGAACCACTAGCATTTTTTTTCTTGCTGGACTTGAGTCCAAGCTTATTAAAAAGTATCTCCCCCAATTGTTTAGGTGAATTTATATTAAATTCTTCCCCCGCCATTTTGTATATTTTTTTTGTAAGAATATCTAGCTCGGTGTGATATTCTTCAGATAATTTTTGAAAATATTTTTTATCTATTAAAATTCCGTGATCTTCCATTTTTTTAACTATAGAAATGATGGGCTTTTCTATTTCTTCATATACTTTGTCTAATTTTTTCTCTTTTAATTCTTTTAAGATATATTCGTATGCAACATCAAAAGAATCTGTCTTGGCAAACATTAAAATATCTTCCAATTGAGGATTTGATATATCGGAGTTAATAAGCCAAAGTGCGATACTCGCCTCTTGGAGTTTTTCCTGAGAAATTTGGGAAAGCAAAATTTTGTCGGGTCCTCGGATCTCCGGGTCCCCTACCCCGGCCAGACCAGCTCCAAAACTTTCTTTCCCAACTTTCTCCCCAACATTATTTCCATGTTCAGGAGGATTTTGACCATTTCCAAAAAAACTTTTTAATCTTGCAAACAAACTCCTAAATTCAAAATTTATAAAAGTTTGCTCAATCTTTTTAAAATCAGCATTTTCCCAAAAAGTCTTTTCTGGTAAGGTAAAATCTATTGGTGCATCAGTCCGGATAGTGGCCAATGTCTTGGAAAACATTGCTTCTTCTTCATTGTTTTTTAAAAGCTCAATCATCCTAGGACTTATACCAGCTTTTTTAAAAGCCTCTTCGTCTTTCTTTATTTTTTTATATATCTCCTCTATGGTCCCAAAATTAGTAATCAGGTTTTCAGCTGTCTTTTCACCAATGCCTTTTATGCCAATAATATTGTCTGATGGGTCTCCTCTCAAGCCCTTATAGTCTGGTAAAAGCTTCGGCTTAAAATGAAACCTCTCCAGCACTGCATCTTCATCGTATAAAATCGTGTCATTGATTCCTTTCTTTAAAGTATAAACTTGAACTCTTTTATCATCTATCAATTGCATAGTGTCCATGTCTCCTGAAGCAATTATAATATTTAGGTCTTTGTCTTTTTTATATTTTTCAACGATTGTTCCTAGAATATCATCAGCCTCAAAACCTGGAGCATCATAAATAGGAATATCAAAACATTCAAAAATCTGTCGAGAACTTTTTAATTGAGAGATTAGTGCTTCATCAGCTTTTGCCCGACCAGCTTTGTATGCACCATAAGCTTCGTGGCGAAAAGTTTTTTGAGGTAAATCGTAACAAGCGACGATATAATCTGGGTGAAGCTCGGCTATTATTTTCATCAACATACTCGAAAGACCGTAGAGAGCCCCAGTAGGCTCTCCTTTTGAAGACAAAAACTCAGGCAGTGCATGATAAGCACGATGTATAATCGCATGAGCATCTAGTAAAACCAATGTTTTCTTTCCTTTAGGCATTAATCTAATTATATCATTTTAAGGATTTTGATACTTTTATTTAAATTTGAGTTTTCGATACTCATTTTTAGTATGAGAAATATAGATATATCTAGAGCCTTTTGGAATAACTTTTGAAACATTTTCAGGCCACTCAATAAAAACTAGGTGTTCTTTGTTTCCAATAATGTCTTCCCATCCTAAAAAAAGTAATTCTTTTTCATTCTTCAGACGATATGCATCTAGGTGAAACAAAAACTTATATCCCTTAAGATTTTTAATCTTATACTTTTTCATGATTACAAAAGTTGGGCTGGTTATTTTGTTTTTTATATTAAGGTGCCTAGCGACAGATTGAACAAAGGTGGTCTTGCCAGTACCAAGGTCTCCAGACATGCCGACCACCAAGGCTTTTCTTTTTGGAAGGTGTTTTTTTATTATTTCAGCCAAAAACAGCTCGGCTGTTTCGGCCATTTCTTTTTTATTTTTTATAATTTTTACCGTCTTCTTTACCATATGGTATACTTTATCATAATGGCCTTATTTGACGAAGAAAAACAAAACAAGAAACTAGAAGACCTAAGAAAGCAAGAAGAGGAAGAGCTGGTTGCCACTTTGGCAGAAGAAAAATATGGTCTTCCTTATATTGACTTATATCGTCTAGGTATAGACAACGAAGCCCTTCGAGCAATTTCTGAAAAGGATTCAAGAGAGATGAATGTGGCACCATTTAAGCTTTTTGGTAAAAATATATTTATCGCAGTACATTCCCCCTCAGACAGTCTTTTCTTAAGACTAAAAGAAGAAATGCAAAGGAGGAATTTGACTCCCACTTTTTATATGGCTTCTACTGCCAGCATAAATAAAGTCTGGGAAAGATATAAAGAAATATCAATGGCAGAAAGTTCTCAAATTGGAGGAATAGATATTTCAGGAGATGTTTTAAAAGAAACCGCAAAAAAAATAGAAAAAATCCAAGACATACAGAAAATGGTAGAGGAGGCCTTGGAGGGAAACAAAATACATAAGATTTCTCGTTTACTCGAAATAATTCTCGCTGGAGCGATAGCAATTAAAGCTTCGGACATACACATCGAACCTGAAAAGGAACGCGGAAGATTGAGACTTCGCTTGGACGGCGTATTGCAAGATGTAAACTTTTTTGGAATTGATGTTTATAAATTATTAAATTCCCGCATCAAACTTTTATCTGGAATGAAACTGACTTCAACCATAGCTCAAGATGGACGCTTTAGTATTATGGAAGACGAAGAAGAGTTAAGTATACGTACTTCTTTAATTCCAGGAGCATATGGGGAGTCGATAGTGATGCGTATTCTCGACCCTAAATCTATTCAAGTCAAACTCGAAGAAATAGGAATAGAATCTTATTTATTTTCAATAATAGAAGAAGAAATAAAAAAACCAAACGGTATGATTTTGGAAACTGGTCCAACTGGCTCAGGAAAGACTACATCTTTGTATGCTTTTTTGCGAAAAATATATTCTCCAGAAATTAAAATAATAACTATTGAAGATCCAATCGAATATCACTTACCTGGAATTACTCAAACTCAAACAAATGAACAGCGTGGATACACTTTTGCGGAAGGACTCAAGTCCGCCCTGCGCCAAGACCCCGATGTAGTAATGGTCGGAGAAATTCGAGACAAAGAAACTGCGGAAACAGCAGTACAAGCAGCCCTCACGGGACACATTGTATTTTCAACTTTACACACAAATAATGCAGCTGGAGTCATCCCCCGTTTGATAGATCTTGGAGTAAACTCAAAGATATTGGCTTCAGCTCTTTCTCTTTCAATCGCCCAGCGTCTTGTGCGTAAACTTTGTGTGGCGTGTAAAAAAGAAATTGATGCAACCCCTGAACAAACCCGTGTCTTTGAAATAATTCTCGACGGAATGAAAGCGGAAGGAAAAAATATTGAAAATTATAAAATACAATCAAACCCACCGTTTAAACTTTTTAATGCTGTAGGTTGTGAAAAATGCAATCTTACTGGCTACAAGGGCCGAATAGGTATCTTTGAAGCAATTAAAACAGATGAAGCAATAGAAAAAATAATGCCAGAAAACCCAAGTGAACGTGAAATCAAAAAAGTAGCTAGTACTCAAGGAATACTCTCTATGCGTCAAGATGGCTTGGTAAAAATGTTAAATGGAATTACTTCTTTTGAAGAAGTGCAAAGTGTGGTGGATCTAAGTGAGGAATAATTTCCCCAAATAAAAAAGCATTAATCTCTAAACAATCCTTTTGGAGCTGGGCCCCAAGAGTAACAAGATATTATAGGATAGTTCCAGTGGTCTATAAATAGAACCAAAACGTCCTATGCAAAATCGTATAACCTATGGCTGATTGCTTAGAGATTAATGCCTTCTTGACACAAATCTCCTAAAATAACTTCTAGACAATTATACTATATGGGAAGAGCAACAAGTGCTATAATGTGCATAGCTATGTTGATACCGTGTTGATAAATGTACTACTTATACAGTATAGCATAATATAAAACCAATGTCAAGTAAAAAGGAAAAAGAAATAGCTTCTACTGGGGTTGAAAAAGTCTCAAGTGTTGATGATTCTTTTTTAGATCAAACTCTCCGCCCTACTCGCTGGGACGAGTATATAGGCCAAAAACACATAAAAGACAACGTTAAAATCCTTTTACGAGCAGCAGAAGAGCGTGGACACATACCTGAGCATATTCTTTTCTATGGTCCTCCGGGACTGGGGAAAACTACCCTTGCCCACCTGATAGCCAAGGAGACAGGTAGACAAATGAAGATAACCTCGGGACCAGCTATTGAAAAAGTTGGAGACCTAGCCTCTATCCTCACAAATTTAGCATCCGGAGATATTCTTTTTATAGACGAAATTCACAGACTTAATAAAATGGTGGAGGAAATACTCTATCCAGCTATGGAATCTGGTGTTTTGGATATTATTATCGGCAAGGGCCCCTCGGCTCGTACCATCCAGCTCGACCTACCTCCTTTTACTCTGATAGCGGCCACCACTCGTGTATCTCTAGTCTCTTCCCCTCTCCGCTCTAGATTTTCAGGAGGAGTTTTTCGTTTGGAGTTTTATTCCAATGAAGAAATTGCAAAAATAATAGAACGCTCCAGTAAACTTTTAAAAACAGAATTGGAAAGTGAAGCTTTAAAAGAAATCGCCAAGAGAAGCAGATTTACTCCCCGCACTGCTAATTACTTTTTGAAACGCTGTAGAGATTTTGCTCAAGTTCACCCCGAAGGAAAGCAAGCTTCCTACGGGGCAGGCAAAAAAATCATTGATAAGAAAATGGCAATGGGGGCATTAAATCTGCTCGCCATTGATGACATCGGCCTAAACTCTTCTGATAGAAAGTTTTTGGAAATATTGATAGATAAATTTAATGGTGGACCAGTAGGCCTAAAAACTATTGCAGCCGCCATGTCTGAAGAAGAAGCTACTGTGGAAGAGGTAGTGGAGCCGTATCTTATCCAGCTCGGCCTCCTAGAACGCTCCCCTCGCGGACGAATTGCTACTCCGAAGGCATATGAACACCTAGACTTTGAACTACCAAAAGATAAACAGAAAAATTTAATTTAAACTTATGTCAGGACACAATAAGTGGGCGCAGATAAAACACAAGAAAGCGATTACGGATTCTAAAAAGAGTAAGATTTTTTCAAAACTTGTACGTTTTATTTCCGTAGAAGCAAAACTCTCTGGTGGAAAAGAATCTCCTGGCCTTCGTGCAGCTATTGAAAAAGCCAAAAAAGTAAATATGCCAGCAGACAATATTGAAAGAGCTATCAAGAAAGCGAGTGAGCCTGGGGCACACATGGATGCCATCCATTACGAAGCCCACGGCCCAGGTGGAGCAGGAATAATTATTGAGACCTTAACTGAAAATAAAAATAGAGTGGTACAAGACATAAAACATATTTTAGTAAAAAATGGTTTTTCCCTAGGGGCCATCGGCTCTGTGACTTGGGCTTTTCAAAAAGAAATAACTCCTGAAGGATTAATCTGGAAGCCAACGACGACTGTCCCCCTTTCAGATGCTGACTTGGAGCTTTTAGATAAACTAATAGAAGAAATAGAAGAAAATGATGATGTGCAGGATGTATATACTAATGCGGAATAGTGTTAAACCCCCACACCTATTCTTTTGCTTTAAAATAGGTGTGGGGGTAAACTCTTATTATGATAATTTTAGGAATTGATCCAGGATTTGAAAGACTTGGAATAGCAATATTGGAAAAGAACAAAGGTGATAAAAAGGAAAAGGTGATTTTTTCTGAGTGTTTTAAAACTTCTGCAAAATTAGAATTCTCTGAAAGACTAAATTTAATCGGAGAAAGAGTCCGAGAAATAATAAAGAAATATAAACCAGAAGTTTTATCTATTGAAACTTTATTTTTAACCACAAACCACAAAACAGTGATGCATGTCGCCGAAGCACGAGGAGTAGTAATCTACGAAGCATCACGCGCGCATCTTAAAATCTTTGAAGCTTCCCCTCCACAAATTAAAATAGCCACCACTGGCTATGGAAAAGCCAGTAAAGAACAAATAATAAAAATGGTAAAAATCCTAGTTGATATAGATAAATCCAAAAAGTCAGATGACGAATTGGATGCTATTGCTATAGCTATTACAGCTTTTGCTCATATAAGACTTTAGACTTATCCACACATTCTATTGCCAAGACTTTTAGATTTTGTTACAAAGTAAGAAATTATTAATGTGCACTTAATATATAAATAAATATATATGGACGAAGAAGAAGATTTAGATGCAGCTGGTTTTAAAATTGATGGAGAAGAAGATGCAGATTTGGATATCCCAGAAGGTTTTGAATTAGACGAAGAAGACCCAGATAAAGATCATTAATAACAAAAACACCCTGATATTGAATCAGGGTGTTTTTGTTTTATTTCTTTATTATTTTTACAAATCTTTTTTTACCAATTTTGAGAATTAAGTTTTCAGAAACTTTTAGATTTATTTCTGTAATATTTTTATTGTTTACCAAGTCATGCACAGCATTCTCTAAAACCAATCTTCGCCACTCCCCTTTGGAAGCCAGTATTTTGTTTTTTACTAAGGCTTCACTTAATATTTCTCCATCTTCACACTTTATTTCTTCCATCTCCTCTGGAATTTCTTTTTTTTGAAAAGTATTTATAAAATTCTCCTCTGCCTCTTTGGCTTTTTTTTCGTTAAAAATTATTTTTATAATTTCTGTAGCGGTTTTCTTTTTTGCTTCAAGTGGACCCAATTTAATTATTTCCATTATTTCTTCTTTTGAAACTCTAGTACAATTTACAAGAAGAACTTCAGTCATCTCGTCTGGTTGAGCCATTATAGCGCCAAACATTTCTGACGGAGTGGTATTTAAAAATACTCCAGTACCTCTGCTTTTTGACATTAATTCTCTTGTTTTTGGGTTCTCCATTAAATTAACCGCAACAACAAATTTTTCTTTGTTTTTAAGTTTACGTAAAAGAGTGCGCCCCATGAGAGCATTAAATATCTGGTCTGTTCCGCACAACTCTGCATCAACTTCCATGGCGACAGAATCGTATCCTTGCATAAGTGGGTATAAAAATTCATGCAAAAATATATGTTTTCCTTCCTTCATTCTTTTCTGAAACATATCTCTCTCAATCATCTGTCCCACTGTAATGTGCGAAGAGAGCTCTAACACTTCTTCCATTGTCATCTTAGCCAACCACTTACTGTTAAAAAGTACTTTTGGTGGATTTTCTTTATTATTAAAATCCATTAAATTTTTTATTTGTGTTTTCCAGCTTTTTACATTTTGTAAAATATCTTTTGCTGAAAGAATCTTACGGGTTCCTATTTGATCAGATGGATCCCCTATCCGAGCTGTAAAATCCCCAAAAAGCAAAATTGCTTCATGTCCTAATTTTCTAAATTCTTCTAAAAGAATTATGTTTTTTGCATGGCTTAAATGAAGAGTGTCGGCAGTTGCATCAAATCCTATGTAAATTTTTATTCTTCTGCCAGACATTAGAAGTTTTTTAAAATCTTCTCTTGTGGGCAAAATATTTACTATAACTCCTCGGCTCAAAACTGCATCTATTTTAGATTCATCTATTATCACTTTCATGCTCGAATAATACCACATTTTCTGCTATAATTCGAACAATGAAACATATATTAAAGACTATAAAAAACACCGTAAAGCGTCTATATAAAAACAAAAGATTAATGAAAAACCTCATTTTATTCCTAGCAGGTCTTTTTGTCTTAGGAACGAGTGGAATATTAATAATGCTAGCTTCTTTAAATATTCCTGATTTTACTTCTTTTAACGACAGAAAAATATCTAATTCAACCCAAATCTATGATCGTACTGGAGAAATTTTACTTTACAACATCCACCAAGACACAAAAAAGACTGATGTCACTTTTGACCAAATGAGTCTTAATATTAAAAATGCTACTGTGGCAATCGAAGATTCTGAATTTTACAACCACCATGGAATACGAATAACTTCCATCATAAGAGCAATTCTTTCAAATACATTTAATGTAGGGATAGGTGGAGGTGGTTCGACTATTACCCAACAGCTTGTAAAAAATACCTTATTGACTCAAAGCTCTGGCCTGGGTAAATATGTTAGAAAAATAAAAGAATGGTTTTTGGCCGTAAAAATAGACAACTCAATGTCAAAAGAAAAAATCTTAGAAGCCTACCTAAACGAAGTCCCATATGGAGGAACTATTTACGGCATAGAGGCTGCTAGTAAGACTTACTTTAATAAAAGTGCCTTAGAGTTAACTTTAGCTGAGTCTGCATATTTAGCTTCCATACCTCAATCTCCAACAGTCCTTTCTCCTTATGGAAAAAACAAGGAAAAACTAGAGACGAGAAAAAATTTAGTATTATTTAGAATGCTAGAACTTGGTTTTATCACGCAAGAAGATTATGACAAAGCCAAGAGTGAAGTAGTCACCTTTGTCCCCCAAGCAACAAAGGGAATAACTGCACCTCATTTTGTTTTTTTTATAAAAGATTATTTGGAACAAAAGTATGGTAATGAATTGGTAAAAAACGGAGGACTAAAAGTCACCACAACTCTCGATGTAGACTTAGAGACAAAAGCAGAAGAGTTTGTAAAAGAAGGAGCACTCAAAAATGAAAGGGATTGGAATGGAAAAAATGCTGGCTTGGTAGCCATCGACCCTAAAACGGGACAAATTTTAGCCATGGTTGGTTCTAGAGATTACTTTGATAAAGAAATTGATGGAAACTTTAATATAACCACCGCATCAAGGCAACCAGGTTCAGCTTTTAAGCCTTTTATTTACGCCACGGCCTTTAATAAGGGGTTTACACAAGACACAGTACTGTTTGATCTTCCAACTGAATTTCAAACGACCTGTGACCCCACAGGCCGAGCGTTACCAGGAAAAAACCAGAGCAATTGTTATATGCCAGAAAACTACGATGGAAAACACCGGGGACCTTTGACACTACGACAAGCCCTAGCTCAATCAATAAACATTCCAGCTGTAAAACTTTTTTACTTATCTGGGCTTTCGGATTCTTTAAAAACAGCTGAAGCTATGGGAATATCTACTTTGACAAACGTAGGTCAATATGGACTTACTTTGGTTATCGGAGGTGGAGAAGTTTCTCTTCTAGATATGACATCAGCCTATGGTGTGTTTGCCAACGAGGGTATTAAAAATACATATACTGGAATATTAAAAATTGAAAATTTAGATGGAACAGTTTTGGAAGAATTTAAAACAAATCCACAAGAAATATTACCAAAAAATACAGCTCTTACTATTTCAGATATACTTTCAGACAACGAAGCCAGAACACCAACCTTTGGAGTAAACTCATCTCTCAATATTCCCGGCAAAGATGTAGCTGTAAAAACTGGAACCACCAACAACAACAAAGATGCTTGGATAGTGGGATACACCCCTTCTCTTGTAGTTGGCGTGTGGGCAGGAAACAATGACAATGTTCCAATGAAAAAAGGAGGTGCTGCTGTAGCTGGTCCGATTTGGAATAAGTTTATAAATGAAGCTTTAAAGATTTTACCTAGTGAAAATTTTGAACAACCATATCAAGAAGTTGATATTACCACAGTAAAACCAATACTTCGTGGTTTTTGGCAAGGAAATGAAAATTTCTTTATAGATAAAATATCAGGGAAATTGGCTACTCCCCTTACCCCAAAGGAAACCCTCGAGGAAAAAGTAATCACAAATGTTCATAGTATTTTATATTGGGTTTCAAGGGAAGATATTTTGGGTCCTGCTCCAAAAAACCCAGAAGACAGTATCCAGTTTAAACATTGGGATTTTCCAATACAAAGATGGTGGGAACAAAATAAATATAAATATGAAATAACTACTTGGGACGATAAACCCACAGAAGAAGATGATGTACACACCGAAACAAATATGCCTAAGGTTTCAATTACAGAGCCAAATAATTCTACTGTTTATAACCCAAACCAAACAATAAACCTAAAAATATCCACCTCTGGGCGTTACCCAGTACAAAGGATAGATGTCTTTATAAATGGTGTATATATAAACACACTGGAACAGCCGTTTAATTTCTCTTTTGCTCCTCAAAATTTAGAAAATCTACAAAATGAAAACGAATTAAAATTAATATCCTACGATACTATAAACAATAAGAGTGAAACAAATTTAATTTTTAAAGTACAACAATAAAAACTATCTAATGTCTTTAGGTGTGTTCTCTCCAAAAAAATCTTTTAGTTTCAAAAATATTTGCTCTTGTTTTATAAAAATCTCATTCTTATAAATAGGTTTTATGTTTAGGTAAATTGTATTATTTTTTATTTTTAAATCACCAGAATCTATTTCTTCACCCAAAACAGAGGAAATTGCTTTTCTTACCGACTCCTTCTTTCCTTCTTCTGATAAAAGAATTTTATTAAACCTACTAAGTAAATCTTTTATTTCTATCATGAACTATTTATTCATTGGCATTATAAGATAAGTAAAAGATGTGTCAGAAACAGGAGAAACAACTATTGGCCTAGAGGAACCAGATAGTTTTATGGATACACTGTCTGTGTTTATAGATTGAAAACAGTCTAAAAAATATTTATAATTAAAACTCAACTCGACAACCTCTCCATTCACAACTGCATCTAAATATGTTTTGTTTTCTCCTATGTCATTGTTGGCAGAAGATAATTCAAATATTTTTTCTTTAGGTGAAATTTTCAAATTTACTTGATTAAATTTATCTGAAAAAACATTTGATAGCTTTAGAGCATTCAAAAGGTCTTGTTTTAACAACACGACATCTGTGGTAAATTGTTTTGGAATAATTTGACGGTAGTCTGGAAATATTCCATCTATTATTCGTGAAGTTAAATAAATATTTTCTGCTGAAAATGATATTTGGTTTTTATTAAAACAAACCTTAACAACGCCTTGATAATCTCCAAAAACTTTTAATATTTCAGTAATATTTTTAAATGGTATTAAAATACCTAATATTTCCTCTAATCCTTTCATTTTTATTTTTTTCTCTGCTAACCGAAAAGAGTCTGTGGATACAAAAACCAAATTATCGTCATTGGTATACATAAAAACACTCGATATTTCTGGTTTTATATCGGAAACTGAAGAACTATAAAATACTGATTTTATCCCATCGGTTAGTTTTTTTGAATCTATCTCAAAACTTACCCCTTCAACTGTTGGTATTGTTGGAAAATCTTCATGGGGTTGGCTTTTGAGCTTTATTTGGCTTTTTTTTGTTTTAACTAAAAGATTACCGTCTTTTTCTTCCAAAAGAACATTTTCATTTTGAGAAACATTAGAAAACACAGCATTTAACACCGCTCCTGATACCGCCAAGGTTCCTTCTTTTTCTGTTTTAGCCGGAATATCTATTTCAATACCAAGACTTAGGTTTGTAGATCTAAGTTTTAAAGATTTTAAAGAAGCAATAAGTAAAACAGAGTTCAATACAGGTAGGGTTAAATTTTTCCCAGTTATTCTTTCCACTTGGGATATTGCATTTTTGATTTTTTCAATTGAACATTCTGTTTTCATATATGTGTTTATATTTTATATATATAATTTATTAATAATACTAGTTGTGTGGATAAGTGGATAACTTTTTTAGTCTTTTATAATATAAATATTTTCTTGTTTTTGTTCCTTTTTAAAGTCTAATAACTTTGTGTTGTTTTTCTTATCTTTTTATTTTTTTAAGAAACATCTTTTTTATTATTTTTTATTAACAACTTTTCTTTTATTTATGATTACTTTTTCGGCAGGTTATCAACAGCTATTTAAACATAATTCTTATCTGTTCTAATTCTTGGAGTAGTTGAGGGTCGTTTTTTAAGTCAGTTTTTATTTTTAAACATGAGTGTATGACTGTCGTGTGATCCTTACCACCAAGCTTTTGTCCAATTAAAGGAAAAGAAACATTAAAATCTTCTCGAAGCAAATACATCACCACCTGTCTAGCTTTAACAATCTCTTTTTTTCTTGTTTTTTCATAAACTGAAGTTTCTTCAAGTTTATAATATTCACTTACTATTTTTACAACATCCTTTATGGCCATATTTTTCTTTGGCTTCATGTTGTTTTTCAATAAACCTTTTACTTCAATGAGCGTTAAAGGCTTGTTTTTTAAGCGATATTGGCAAATTATGAGGTTTAGACTTCCCTCCAACTCCCTTATGTTTCCTTGGACCGCACTAGCCACATAATCTACTATCTCTTCCTCTAAATCTATGTCTAATTCGCGTAATTTTACCTTTAGAATAGCGAGACGAGACTCGTATTCAGGTTCAGATATATCTACTATCATACCCGCCGCAAAACGCGATTTTAACCTATCTGCTAACTCAGGAATGTAGTTTGGGTGTTTATCGGATGAAAATATTATTTGCTTATTGTTTTCATAAAAAGTATTAAAAGTATGGAAAAGCTCTTCTTGTATCTTTTCCATTTTTCCAATAAATTGTATGTCGTCTATGATTAACAAATCATATTTTCTATATTTTTCTTTAAATGAATTAGCTTTGTTGTTCTGGAGAGAGTTTATAAAGTCAGTCGCAAATTTCTCTAAGGTCATATAATGAACCTTTTTATTTGGATATTTGTCTTTTATTGTATTCCCTACTGCTTGTATTAAGTGAGTTTTTCCAAGACCAGTACCTCCATAAATGAAAAAAGGATTATATTTTGTACCAGGAGAATCTATTATTGCTTGAGCTGCTGCATAGGCTAGCTCATTAAAGGCCCCAACAATAAAAGAATTGAAATGATAGCGGGGGTTTAGGTTGTCTTCTGGGTTTATATAAAGATCTTTTAATGGAAGTTCTTTCTCCATGGATTCTATTTTTAATGGAACTTCCTGTTTTATAATTTCTGTTTTAGTGATTATATATTCCACAGCTCTCATGTTTTCAAAAGCGTCAGCTATGGTTTTGGTTATAAGTTTATGATATTTTTTTATAAGCCAATCTCGGACAAACTCGTTTGGAACCCCAATATAAACAATACCCGTATCCTCTTTCACAATAGATGTATTTTTAAACC
This sequence comes from uncultured Candidatus Saccharibacteria bacterium, assembly GCA_964484005.1. GTDB lineage: Bacteria > Patescibacteriota > Minisyncoccia > Phycocordibacterales > UBA9973 > UBA9973. Next base: position 38,611 of record CAZADR010000004.1, read on the forward strand.
AAGTGCTGAAATTTGCTTTAGATATGTCTGATTCTATCGCCATTAAACAATTTTTCCACAGCTGTTTAGTATTCATAGGTTCATATTATACTATTTGTTAAAAACATAGCATCTTTGAAAACTTATTAACTCTGTTGATAAACTGTGCAAAACTTTTTTAACATTTTTTATTTTGTTTGATTTATTGTCAATAATATTATAGACTCTAATATATGTCACAAACATACCAACCTAAAAAGAGAAAAAGAGCCAGAGCCCATGGTTTTTTAAGTAGATCTAGGATAAAGACTGGGCAAAAGGTTCTTTTGCGAAGAAGAAGAAAAGGACGCGCAAGTCTCTCTGTTTCTTAATCTCTTCTCCACAATTGGTGGCCATATATGCTTTCTAAAAAAAATAGGGCCGATAGAAAAATGGTAGAAAAAGTCTTTAAGGAGGGCAAATCTTTGTCCTTAGCAACCTTTTCGTTTAGGTTTATTGTGTCCCCTGACACAAAGACCCCTCAAATTTCTGTTATTGTACCTAAAACACTATCTAAAAAAGCAGTAGACAGGAACTCACTTAGAAGAAAGGGATATTTGGCTCTAAAAAAATTTATAAATAATTTCCCCAAGGAAATCATTGGGGTTGTTGTTTTTAAGCAATATCAAAACGATATATCTATTATTGAGGATGATATTAAAAAAATTATTAATAAAATTAATTAACTTTTATCAAAAACACATCTCTTTTTTTAAAAAACCAAGTTGTGTTTTTTACCCTACCTGCTCTGAATATACCAAGCAAGCCATAGAAAAATATGGTTCCTTAAAAGGAACTCAGTTAGGATTTTTACGTATTCTTCGTTGTCATCCGTGGCAAAAAGAACACATGGATCCACTCCTTTGATTTTTTACCTTTTTCATATAGAATGAAATAATGCTTTCAAATATATGGAATTTTGTTCTATATGAGCCATTATTAAACGCCTTGGCTTTTTTAGTGTCTGTCGTACCCGGCGGAGATGTGGGTGTGGCTGTTATTCTCCTTACTGTTGTTGTCAAAATAGCATTATTCCCTCTTTCCCAAAAATCTATTGAAAGTCAGGCGGAAATGAACATTCTCGCTCCAGAAATCAATAAAATTAAGGCCAGCGGGGCAAGCAAAGAAGAGCAAGCCAGACTTACTTTTGAGCTTTATAAAAAACACAATACTAACCCATTTTCTGGGTGTCTTTTGATTTTAATTCAAATACCTATTATTTTTGCCTTATATTATGTTTTTTTGAAAGGAATAAATTTTGATAGTGGTTTTCTGTATTCTTTTATAAAAACCCCAGACCACGCCAATATGATATTCTTAGGGCTTCTTGATATTACTCAAAAGAGCTTTATTTTGGCAATCTTGGCGGGTATATCTCAATACCTACAAGCTCATTTTATGCCAAAGCCTATCACCTCTTCCCCCTCCAATGGTGGTGCCCCGTCTTTTGCAGATAGTTTCTCCAAGAGTATGCACACGCAGATGAAATATGTTTTTCCTTTTGTGGTTGCCTTTATTGCTTACAGTATTTCAGGCGCAGTCGCTTTATACTGGATTACCAGCAATCTTTTTATGGTGGGTCAGCAGATTTATGTAAAAAGAGAGAAGAACTTCAAAATTGTAATTAAATAGTTATGAAAAAAGACGAAATACAAAATTTAATAAAAGAATTAGTAGAAAAAACAACTGTAAAAATAAATGAAATTTCAGTTGTTGAAGAAAATCCTAAAAATATTTGGGTTTCAGTTGAAGTAAACGAACCACATTTCTTTATTTCCCATGAAGGAGAAGGGTTGCATGCTTTAAATCACATTGTTCACAGGATTTTAGAATCTAAAAACCCTACCCCGGGGGTAGGGGCAGAGAGGGTGCCACCAGCTGGTCTCGGTATTATTATTGATGTAAATGGATTTCAAAAGAAACATGTAGATAGTGTCCGAGCTGTAGCGCACATGATGTCTGAACGAGCTCGATATTTTAAATCAAACATAGAAGTAGACCCCATGTCTGCTTTTGAGCGCCGAATAGTGCATGAATTTTTATCTGACGCCACAGACTTAAAAACCGAATCTATGGGCTATGGCCGAGACCGCCGTGTGGTCATCAAGTATGTAGGTAATAGCTTATAGCTAATTAGCTAGTTACTAAGAAGCTAGAAAGCTAGCGCAGACTCAATCCCCACAAGAAAGAGTCTTTTTTGTTTACAAAAAATAGGTAATCTTCTCCTTCATCTATAGCTAGTTTGATACCATCTACATCCTCTCCCCCTTCAATAGTGATAGGGTCTAAAACCATAGAGGTATTACCAGTGGCAACATCTATTTTCCAAATTTGATCTTCAAAAGAAACTTCTCCTTGATACCAAGTGTCGGGGTAACTTCCGGCATCTACTGTCTTTGGAACAGCACAATATAAAACATCACTCATCTTACCCCAGACGCATTTTTCTGGGAGAGTTCGGACTCCAATCGAGCCAATTGTTTTTGTTTCAGTGTTAAAAACAGAAAGAGATAATGTATTGTTTCCATAAAGAATTAATTTTCCATCTGGGCTGGTTTGCGTGGTGAGGCCATTTATTTCACCCAATATTCTATTTAAGTTTTTACTGCTTGAGTTTAAATTTAAACCATAGATGTGCCCTACTACCACGGCGGAAGGTTTGGTGGTTAGTGTAATTATGCTACTGTTTGGCCATTCGGGTAGCCATTCACTGAAAGAAGAATCAAAAACTTGATTTTTACTTCCAGTTGAAAAATTTAAAGTTGTACCAATAGTTGTGTTGTCTCCACTTTTAAATAAATAAAGTAAGTTTTGAGTGTTTGGAGACAAACTGACACCCTTTATATCGTCAGGAAGTAAAGAGCCTTTTACTTCATTCATCTCCGAAGAATCTGCTCCTAGGTGTTCTTTTGGAAGACTTCCAACAAAGGTTTCTATCGTTTTTCCATCAGTTTTTAAATATCTCATGACAACAGACTCTCCGTTGTTACCAAATAATGCTTCGTAGACTTTTGGTATTACGGTACCTGAAAATTTCCTTTCATCTATTTTATCTACAAAGGTTTGATAGATGTTTCCTGTCATTCTATCTACATAACGCAACGCTGGTACAAACTCTGTAGGAGGTGGGGTTGGTTCTGAGGGGTCTGTGTTTTGATTTACAGAAGCATACATAGCAGATTTTGTCTTTGGGCCGACAATTCCATCGGAAGTTATTGCATTATTTGTTTGCCAATCTTTTATAGTAGTCAGTGTCTCCGCATCTACTTTTCCTGTAAGTTCTAAATTAATCTTAAGCACAGTGTTCAGAAATCTTTGGAGTTCCATAACCGCATCACCAGTACTTCCAGTTTTAATAGTGGTCGTTCCAAAATCATAAGGCACTCCTAAGCTTTCTTCTATTGTTGGAGTCTCTACCATCGGTACATCTTTTAATCTTTCTTTTTGATAGACAATAAAACCAGCGATAGGCATACTAGAAATTTTTCTTAATTGAAGTCTTTCTATTTCTGTTGGTGGTTCATAGCCTGAAATATCAACAGGAGGAGTTTCTGTTGATGGAGGTTTTGTTGTTCCACTTCCGAAAGGATTAAATTGTGAAAAGAAATTTGTGCCCGTGCTTTCCCCTTCTGTGCCTGTATCCTGTCTGAAATATAAAAATCCAAACACAATTAATGTTGAGATTATTAAGAATATTATTAAAAGTATAAAGTTTCTTTTTGACATAAAATTAAAAACCACAAGATCTATTAGCTCCCCATTGGCCCCACCCCCTTGCAGTTTGGAGTGCAGCAGAATATTTTATATTATTTGCTGGATTTGTAATATAACTTATGCAAGATTGATATTTTGCTTGGTTTTTAACAGTACAATCATATTTTATACAAATACCATTTTTTGACTCCAAACAAGATCCTTGGGTTCCTGTTCCGTTTTTTTGAAAAATATCACTACACACACCTCCTGGTATCTCGTTTGCATGAGCAAGGATATTTACTTGAAATAATCCATAAGAAAAAGAATTTCCATCACTGCATTTATCTACTCCACTGGCAAGACTAGGATTACCCCTACTTTCTCCGTTACATATAGATGAAGCTTGTGTGCTGTTTGTGAAACCAGCATTTGCTAGGCTTTCAGGGCTACACATTCCACTGGCGAGCGGTTCACATTTTCCTTGTCCTGTATAGCTTTTTATTTGTTCTTCTAGTGTTATGTTTACTGTAACATCTTCTAAGCTAGATAAGCTGGTGTCTAATAAATCTGGATTTATTGTATAGAGGATGGTATATGCTCCCAGAGCTAACACAAGGCCAAATATAGCCCCTAATATCTTCTCTTTACCGTGTTCTTTGTGAGAAATGAGCTCGTTGGTCATATATTCTAGGCCACCAATCACTATCATTATTACCGCCAAAACAGCACAAATACCTATAAACAGCTTTATCATTAAATTTAAATATTTTCCTAAGTCTCCCCCACCATCTTTTGTGGGGTCAAAAGTCACTCCTCCTGGTAGTGGTGCTAGAAAATGGTAACCTGTATCTGCTAAACAGGTGACACCATCAGGGGCTATTTCTCCTGGGCAAACAGTGTCAGCTTGAACAAAATAAAAAGAGAAAGCAAAAATACCCCCAATTATTACTACTAGTATTAAAATATAAGGTAAAAGTTTTTTCATTTTAAAAAATTACATCGATTTCTTTAGTTGTGTTTTCATATAATTTGTAAACATTATTAATTTCCAATCTTATTTTTGATGCTCCTGTGGTGCCCTCTGGTACTTTTACTGGCATCAAGTTTTTACTGAGGCCTATGGTGCTCACCAAGCTATCATTTATAAACCAGCTCCACAATAAAGTAGGGATTCTTATGTCCCCTGGTGAAATAAAATAAGGAGCAGCTTCTATTATTTCTTCACCGACTATCTTGTGTCCGTTTGGAAGGGCATGTTCCCAGACAGTTCCTAGGCTGGCGTCATTTTTATAGAAAAGTATTTTAGGTTGATATACACCCACCTCGATACTCGCAGATGAAGAATAATTTTGATCAATAGTAGAAGTCGTGACTCCGATGGTATTTGAATCTTCTAAATAATCATTTACATAGATAAAATAATTCTTACCATAACCAGAAGCTCCTTGTTCGTTCATATAATCTTTCTTCCAAGAATAAGTCATGTTTTTAGGGTTTACTATACCAGAGCTTGTCCTTATTTCTGGCATGGCCACAATCTTTATCTCACTATCCATAGTGGGCATAGCTTTTCCTTTATAAAAAGGTGGCACATAAGAATCTGTCGCCTCCCAGAGCATTATCATGACCGAAGGCCTGATTGTAACTCTTTTTTCTATGTTGCCGTCTGGTAAGGCTATGATGGCGGTGACAGATATTTCTCCGCCAACTCCCGGAGCATTTATGGAGAAAGATTTTTTTCCTATACCAGAAAGAGTACTCTTGTTGTTTACAGACCAGGTGATGTCTACGCTATCTAGGTTGCTAGCATAGCTCGACAAAGTAATGGTCACATTTTCGTTTGGTGCAGGGTTTTCCGGGTTTATATCTACCGAGATACTAGAAGGAGAAGCCGCATTGGTATTTAGAGAAAAAGCTAAAAAACCACTGAATAGTATAAATAAAAATATAAATAAAAATTTGGAAAACCTTTTTAACATAATTTAATTATAACACACCTTATTCAAGGACAGTCCTTGGGGAAACTCTCTTAAGGACTGTCCTTAACTCTTCCAATTTACTTATTCAAACTGGCTGTTTCTTCTTCTTGTTTTGCTTTTCTACTCAACAATATTTGTGAAGGGTCAGAGGTAATAATTTGGTCTTCGGTATAAGAAGCAATGATTTTAATAGCCACATGCTTTAACCCAGCAAAGAATATCCCCTCTCCGACATTTGATTCTAAGAGTAGGTATTTTTCTTCATCTGTCAGGTTGAAGGTTTTTTGCAAGAGGTCAATCGTAGTTGGAGATTGTTTTAACAGAAGCTGGATAGAAGAGTTTGTGATAATAGGTACTCCATAAGGAGACTTTAGGAAGTCTGCCGCGTCTTGGGTGATAGTAGAAAGACCTAGGTAATATTTTCGCCCTCTTTTTGCTATGGAATACAAGAAAGATGCAGTGTCTTCGGATTTCATCATCCACCAAGCCTCGTCCACCACCAAGAGTCTTCTTTTTAAATTCTTTCGAACTTCATTCCAGATAAAGTGCATGATGATGTACATGGCGATTGGTTTTAATTCATCTTCCATGTCTCGGACAGAGAAAACAACAAATTTTTTATTTATATCTACATTTGAAGGTCTGTTTAAGAATGTGGCCCAGGAGCCTCGGGTATATTTTACTAATCTTTGTACAACAGAATCACTTCCATCCATTCCAGAAAGAACCATTTCAAAGTCTGAAAGAAGTGGGGGCTCTATACTAGAGAAATCAGAGGCTGGAGTGATGTCTTTCATTGCATAGGTTTCTGAGATAGCCCTGTCTACCATAGAATCTTCTTCTGGGGTGAGCCCACCGAGCATGAGACGGAAGAGCCCGACAAGGTTTATTATATTTGAACGGAGTACATCTTCTGCAGTCTCATCTTCGCGAGGTATCGGTAAGTCAAAAGGATTGATGTGGTGATCTGAAGAAAGAGAAATATTAAAATATCGTCCACCGACAGCTTCAGACAAGAATTCATATTCTCTTTCTGGGTCTATCACAATGACATCTGTCTCAAACATGAGAGATCTCAAAATTTCTAGCTTGGTAGCATAAGATTTTCCTGAACCTGATTTTGCAAAAGTGACTGAGTTGTAGTTTTCTAGTGAAAATCTATCAAAAATAACCAAGCTAGAGTTGTGTCTATTTACACCGTAAAGTATCCCCTTATCAGAAGTAAGGTCGAAAGATATAAATGGAAATACACTAGAGAGAGGTTCAGAGTTTAATTTTTGGTGGATGCCTAGGAGGTCTGTATTTATTGGTATGACACTCTTAAAACCTTCTTCTTGTTGGAAAAGTGCTGGTTTTATGTAAATAAGCTTGGATTCAAGCATTGATTTTATTTCATTTTCAATTTTGAAAAGCTCAAATTCGTTGTCTGCGTAGATTGTGATATAGATGCCGACATCAAACATTTTTTCTTGGGCTTGTATTAGATTGTCTCGGAGGCCTTCAAGGTCTTGATAGGCTGTGTCGAGCATTGGGTCTCGGACCATTCCTTTCTTTTCGCGCACATTTATCTGACTCTGGACTTCAGCAACTTTTTTCTGAAATTGCCTCAATACTAGGGAGGTATCTATCGGATGAACAAAAATTGAAATATCAAAAATTTTATCCAAATTTATAATTGGAGAAAACCAATTGTCTGTCAGATATCTAGGATAAGAAATAATAAAGAAAGTACGAGCAATCTTTTCTCCTAGGTTTATTGCTTTGGGCTCAATCTTTAGTGCTGAAGGAGCGATGATATCTTGCAATTCCATGTTGGCGGATTCATATATCTCTTCAGGCAATATCGCCAAAGTAGAAGCATGGGCTTCCATACCCCCAGTCTCTTTCTTTTCTTGTCCTAATAATTTTTTAAAAAAGTCCATAAATTTTTATTTAACTTTAATCTTTCCTTCTATTTCTCCTGGATTGAAAACTTTATAAAACACCTCTACTACTTCTTCTGTACCTAGCTGGGTTGAGTTTATTCCACAACGGCCTAGCCCTTGCTCGATGACGGCCACCCTCTCTTCTAGTTGGGATCTCTTTTCCTCAAAATCTATTTGTTTGAGGGCTTGCACCTCTTCTTTACTTCTTTTTGAAAAGAATCTATCAAATATTCCTGTATCAGATTTTAAGACTGTGTGAGTATAAGGAACTACGATGAAAAAAGTTTTTGTCATTATTGCTACCGATTCAGTAAAATTTCTAATGAAGTCTATATATTCTTTTGTTTGAAGTTTTAAAAGAGGCTCATTTTGAACCAAGATTCTATTTTCTAAAAGCAAAAGATAGGGACGAATATCCAATCTTCTGGATTGAATAGATATTTGTATTGGAAAGTCTAAAGTATTTAGAAAATTTTGGAATTGTAATATTGTGGCTCTTTGTTCATCAGCGGATTTTAGAGAAAGGTTTACGGAATTTGCTAACACAATAGCCCGAAGCTCGTCGTTTTTTAGAACGATGATTCCATCGCGTACTTCTTTTATAGGTATAAATTCTTGTGTAGCTTTTGCTTTTAAGGCCATATTTTAATTATTTATTACTATTTTTTTGTTTGCTTAAATCTAGCACATCCAAACTCCATGCCAAATCTCGAAGCCTGCTTCCGCTCAACTTTACTCCTCCTTCTGCCAGCATTCTACTTTTTTCTTGTTCTATGCTTGCTGTACGGCCCATCTCCCCCACTTTTCTTTTTTCCAAATGTTTTTTCCAGATGTACAGCTTGCTTTGGGTAAAATATTTAAAGCCTGCTTCAATCATATTTACAAAAGGTTTATTGTTTGGCTTGTAGAAAGTGAGCATGAGAGAAAAACCAGCTATTATAAACATCGGTATCACCGCAAAGACCAAACCGAGCAACCGATAAAGTACAAAGCAGAGCCCTGCTCCCCCAGCCAAATAGACAAATTCCCTAAAAGTGAAAGGGCCAAAAATTTTGTCTTCTATCTCTAAAAATTGTGGTACTTTAAATTGCATAAATATAACTTCTTAACCGCCACTTGTCTTTATTCTGGAATCTCTCTATATGGGTCTATTTTTGGCTTCTCGTTGTTTACTGTTGGTGTTTCTGGAATACTTGTTTTGGAAATATTATCCAAAGTGTGTTCGGTTCTCGTTGTTTGACTCTGCACTGGCATTGTTAATTTTTCCGCAAAGATAGGTTGGGGCTTTACTTCACCCACTATTTCCAATTTCTCTGGCTGTGGCAATGTTTCTTTTTCTGGAAGTATTTCAATACCTGCATTTCCTAAAATTTGGTTTATTCTTTCAGAAGATATTTTTGTTTCTGATTCATTGGGATATATTTTTTCTATTTTCTCTCTTATATTTTTTAGTATTTTTTCTGTAATTTCGTATACGAGCCCTTTGGTTTTTTCTTCAGATAGTCTGAGTTTGTTTTTTACAGTTTCTTCAAATTTTTCACCTTTTATTATTCCCATCATTACATTGGTCGTGATTGCCTCAAGCTCAACAATTTCTGATATTAATAGGCCATATTTACCACCAATTTCATAAAGTTTTTCATAATAATTTGATTCTTTTATTGAATTTTGTATCTCTATTGGAAGTTTTTCAAAGCGTTCATCTAATATTTTTTTTCTTTCTATTTCTTCCTTTTTTTCTATGTTTATATTTTTTTCAAAAGTTTTGATAAGATCTGGTCTTACTGTGTTTATTACAGATGTGTCGATTTCTTCCATTATTTTTTTAAATAAATCTTTAGACAGACTTAATTCTCTCTCTAATATTCTTTCATATTCCGTTAGATCATTCATTCCAAGAAGAACAATAGTTGTTTCTGTTCCTATAATTCTAATTTGATCTTCTGTTAGGTTATATTTTGAGCTAATTTGTTTTAGTGTTTCTAGCCACCTCATGCTAGAGAAAATTTCTTGCAAATTTGGTGGAAGTTTTGAGTAATAAAGCCCTATATTTTTTTGTATTTCTTCTTTGTTCATTTTTATTAAGTATAACTTTTAATGATGTCCTCCTCCACCACCCCCATGGTTATCTTCTTTTTTAACTTCACCTACATGAGAAAGATCTACGCTTATTTTTATATTTTTTAGAGATTCACTTATTGTACTTCCAAGGGCTTGCAAGAATTTCCCCTCGGCTTTACCGGTATTTATTCCCATTTGTTTAAATCCTCCCCTTATGCCACCCGCCATTAGTCCAGTTAGTCCAGATAGTGCTTTAGATATTCCAGTACTTTGTTCTTTTGCTATAACATTTGCAAGATTTCTGACATCATAAGTTCCGGTAACAGAAGATTGAATAACATTACTAATTATTCCTTGTTTTCTTCGTGCTTCTCTAATTAAATCATCAGCAACTGTTCTGTTTTGTGCTAAGGCGCCTCCTGCTACTGCCTGACCATGGTGGTCTCCCACTGCGTTTGATGCATCGATTAGATCTCTTTCTGCTGTGGTTAATGATTCCCATTTTCTACTACCAAGAGCAGCTAGTCCTTGAACAAATGAAGCGTTTCCTGGTTGTGCAGCTATTGCTCCTGAGTTATCTCTGACAACTCTGTCTCTAGCTATTTGTCTTCTTGCTTGATATCGTTGTTCTCCGTTTAGTTCTTCCCATTTTTTACCATGGGCAACAGCACCAGCTGCAGTATCTAGTTCATGTCTTGAGTGTGCAGCGTGTTCAACATCATGTTGGTCTCTATTTATTCTTGCCCCAACAGCGTTTTGAGCTGCATTATATCCACTTATTACTTGTACTCCCCCCGCAACCAATCCACCACCAGCTCTTATTCTGTCCATTAATCTTGCGTTACGATTTCCAAGTATATTTCTGTTTTCTACCATTCTTTCTGCGGCGGTGTCTCCAGTTGATGCTCCCTTCATAAAAGTGCCAACACTAGCTCTTCCAGCAGCAGCCATACCCAACGCAGTTCCTCCAACAGCTAGGCTGGTTGCAAGTTTAGCGCTACTTATAACAATTTCCCCAAATTTACCCGAACCCTTTTTGGCAAACTCGGTTGCTTTTAGTAAAAGAATTAGAATTAGTAATGCAGGAAGAACAATAGACAATATTGATTCTATTATTTTTGTTTTTGTTGCTGTTACGAGGCCATCGAATATTTTTGAGTGAATTAACATGAATATAAAATACAAGAAGAACATAAAAATTGGGGCCATGAAAGAAACTGTAATTAGCCGATCAAACCAATTTTTCCAGCCTAAATATTCCATACCTTCTAGTTTTGGTACTGTGGAAGACATAAAAGCAAAAGGAGAAAATATAATTAAAACAAAAAGCTCTATTAATCTTCCAAGGAAACTTAATCCTGCGACGACAAGACAATAAGAAGCAAACAACATAAGCAATCCAGAAAGAATTATCATTCCAATTAATATTCCAGGAGCTACCCTACCTTGAGATGGGTTTTCTACTTCATTGCCATTTATATCAACAGTAAGTATTCTGGCAGAGTCTAAAAATTCCTGGCTTACTAATTTTGTGGGATTAAAAGCATCCACTAAGGCACCAGCTGCATCCTTTTCGCTGTATCCAGTTTTAGGGTAAGGTCTTACGTTTCCTTGTGAGTCTACTTTGTTCACCTCTAGTTTATTATAAAAAACTAATGCCAAAACATTTGATGAATCTATTACTATCTTAGTAAAGAACATGGAAAAGTTTATAAGAAGTGCCACCACAACAACTTTTGCTATCATTTTTTTTACATCATGTCCTCCTAGTCCTAAAATTATTTTTATAGCAATATAGAGAAGGATAAGTATAAAGAAAATATTTGATAAGTCACGAACTACCCCCCATGCTTCAGAGACAAAGTCTTTAGATAGAAGGGTGCCATTCAGTGTTATAAATATAAGAACATTAAAAAAATAAGCAGATACAAAAAGAAAGAAAGATGGTATTACATAGAAAAGATAATAAGAAGTTTCTACTACGCATCCCCATAAATTACCTTTATTTAATGGATTCAATAGTATACATTTATTTTTTGATATTTCTGCCTCAAATTCTGATTTAGTAGACGTTGCGGCCGACGTATATGTACTTACCTCTGTTGTATTAGTGGAACTAAAAGTACCCAGTCCTTTGCACTCTGATTCGTACATTGTTTCTGTTCTCGTTGCTTCATTGCTAGACATAGTACATGTTCCCCAATAATCAACCACTTCCGTAATTGCTTGTCCATATTGTCCGCACTCTGCTCTTGTCATTTCTGGTCCACACTTTACTTTGTCTTGCGGAGACTCTGCCCACGCAGTATTTACTGAACTAAAAAGTCCGATTAGTGCGATAAGTATTAAGATATAAGGAAAAAATTTTCTCATATTCAATTTAAACTCAAACAAAAAATTAAAAACAATTTAACTAAAATCCTCCTTCATCTTGAATCATTTCATTTGGTGTAAATGTCCCTCCATTTTCTTCGCAGTAATCTTGGGGTACTTCTTCTTCTACTACCACCTCGTCTACACCTTCAAATTCACATATACCTACACCCGGGCCACTACCACCTAAGTCAGGTCCTTGCGGTATATATGTTTCTGTTATTTTTGTTGGTCCTGGAAGATTACCTTTATAGTCTAAAATAGTTGCATTGTAGATGCTGTTACAGCTTAATTTTATACTTACCCAAACTGTTTTCTTTGAAAAAGAAAGCATGCTTCCAAGGGTTGTTACTTTATATTTTAATATTTTTGCAGCATTTACCATTGGAAGTTCTGGGTGTGTGAGAGAAGTACCCCTAAACATTTCGTGTGTATATCCTCCAATTATTGGTAGGTCACAAAAAACTGCTTGTTCTGCTTTAAATTCCGTTGCATTAATTTCAGGCCATCCATTTTCTGTTCTTTCTTCTTCACACTTAGCTGTTAGGGTTGTTAGATTTAACAGTTGTTCCTCAGTGACAAGTAATTCATTTTGTCTATTGTCTACGGTGATAGAATTAGAAATTGAAACACGGTTCGCATCGTATTGTTTTTTAAGTTGAATTAAAATTTGTTCTTCAAAAGATCCTGTTTCTGGTTGTATAAAGTTACCCTCATCGTCTAATTCTATTATTTCATTTAATGTACTTTCGATTGTTTTTAATCTTGCTAGACCTTGAGTTTTTATTCTTTTTGCATCGAGCAATTCGTTTGATTGTTGAGATAATTCTTTTATTTCTTTAACTGCATCAATAAAAAGTATAGAACTTGGAAGTTCTTCCATCATTTTATTAATTATCCAGTCTTTAAAGAAACTTACGGCAAATTTTAATTCTTTTCTTGTTTTATCAACTTCATCTATTTTTTCATCACTAGCTCCACTGGCTGCTTTTTGTATTCTATTATCTCCTCTAGTTTTTTCTTCTTCCAGTCTTTCTTCCCAACCAACACTGGGGCCTGGTAAGCACATATCAAGTGTGCGTGCTTGTGGCCAGATATTACTTAAATTGTCTGAAATTTGTGATATTAATTGAAGTTCAGCTTCAGTAAAAGTTATCCCATTTTCTATGTCTTTTTTAAATTTATCTATATAAATTGGTTCTTCTGGTCCTGTATCCCAGGTTGAATTAATTCCACCATCTGTTGGACTACCAAGAGTTTGACCATCATAACTCCAAGTATCCTCTTCGTTTTCAGGATTTGATTTACTTGCCAAACTATTTAAGCCGTCAGTTAAAAATTTACTTAATAAAGCATCAAAAATAGCAGATAAACTATTTCCCATAGCAGCACTGAGCTCCCCTTGTCGTTGACCAGAACCTAAGGCATTCATAATTTGACTTGAGACAACAGATCCAGGAGTGGTTGTAACTAAATTCTCACAGGTATTATTTTTAGCCCACTCTGCTCTTGCTTTAGCCAGGTCTCTTGTCCAAGCGTCTCTATTGGTTTCGTTATATGGGTGATCTTTTCTCCATTGAGCTTCAGGAAAACTTGGCTTATTCCAAGGATTTCCAGCAGTTTTGTTGTATTCATTGTCTCCTCCTTCATCTGCACAGGTTTCCGGAGACAAAAAGCCTTGTCCTTGTTCCAATAATCCTTGCACTTTTTGTGCTGCATTTTGGCCCGTGCCTTGAACTTTGCGGGCGAGTTCTTCTGTTGCTACCATTTGAAAACCTAAATAATTGTTTTGAGGATATTGGGTATTAATTAAAAAACCATTCCAACCTCCGACATTAAAATCATTTTGATAATTACGGAGTAATACAGGGTCTTGTATAACCTTACTAAGAGAGTAAGCGGTATTGTCTTCAAGTTGTCTCTTGTAGGAATTTATAGCATTTAAAGCAAAATCTTTTCCAAAAGGATATTTTAAAGAATCATAACCAAACATATCTACCATATTTTTTACTTCAGACTTTGCTATATCTTCAAAAAAAGAATCTGGGTTTTCCAAGAACAAAGGTTGTCCATGAAAGCCACTATTTATCCAATTTATTGTAGCCTTTGTCATCTCCTGTAGTGCCCTTTTTGCAACAGCTTTAAGAATTTGTTTTCCAACTTCTATTGCTACATTTTTAATTTTTAGACCAAGATTAGAAATATTTGTTCCCGTATTCACAATAGTACTTGCTGCTCCTGTTCCCGTTGCTCCTGCTGTGATTCCAGTACTAACATCTGTTGAAACAGTAGACCACCAAAAAGCTCTCACCTTTTTGGGATTAGAAAATAAAATTGTTGGAGTAAGAATAGAGATGATTAAAAGAAAAGAAATAAATTTTATTGTTTTTTTATTTTCGTTCATTTTTGTGTTTTTTATCAGAATTGTCTTTATATTATATAATCTTTTTCTTAATTGTTCAATTTTTTTTCTATCGCTTCTTTAAGTTCACTGACCACTGTTCCTATTACGGTGATGTTTTCTTCAAATTGACTTATTCCTCCGAGCGCGATAATTGGATCTGTATCAAAAAGTCTAATATCACTTAATCCTTCAGAATATTTTTGAAGAGCATTTATAAAATCTAAATGTAAAAGGGACAAAGATTGAGGTACCTCAGTTTGCACTATTGCTTCGGTGATTTTATTTCTCTGTTCTATTATTGGGTCAAGTTCTGCCAACACACCGACATCTACGTTGTTTTCATCTATTATAAACCTTTGTAATATCTCTACGACGTTACCTTTAATTGGATATTTTTTATCGATAATATTATCTAGAGTATCATTGTATTTTTTTATAGCCATTACACCATCATCCTGTATGATTTTTATGCCAGACAATGTATAGATTTTTTTCTGAGCAGGGTTTTGTATTTTTTCTGCCAGAGATGAGGTTATTTTTTCTGCAGCTTCTTCATCTAATGTTCCTGTTTGGCTTAAGCTAGCGATGGTGGAAAAAAGCTCTCGGGAGAATTTATCTGTTTCGGTTAAATTTTCATCACTTACTAAAGTGGTTTCTTCATCAAGATTCAACTCCTGTGATATTTTTAATTTATTTATAGCTGTGCCGTCGGGTATTCCTGGAGTTGTTTCTTTTTTGGTTGGGTCAGTTCCCCATAGATTTTCTTCCCAATCAGGGATGCCGTCTCCATCTGTGTCCCGGTAGACCAGTTCACCTACTGTAGTATTGTCGTAAGTCAAACCTTCCTCATTGTTCCAGATAGTAGTGAGAGGATTTTTAGAAAAGAAACCAGTTTTTATTAAAAATAACACAAACAGAAAAAGAACCGCAAGAACGATTAAAATTATCCTTTTGTGTTTTAACCAAAATAATTTAATTATGCTTTAATTATACCTTATTTATTATTGTCCAGCTAGGGAAATCCAGTCTTTGAGTGTTAATTCCTCGGCTCTTTTGTTTCCTAAATTTTCAATCAAGGTAGAATTCTCATTTTTTTTGTAGTTTGACAAACTTTTTAAGTTTGAAGAGAGTTTTTTTCTTTTATGAGAGAAGCCAGTTTTAACTATTTCCCAAAAATTATCTTCGTTTATGTTGTTTTCCTTAAAAACTTTTCTAGATATGTTTTTTATCAAAATTATTGCCGAATCTACCTTTGGTGCAGGTGAAAAGTACCTAGCACCTACTTTCATTATGGTTTTTGGCTCTCCGTAAGCCTTGACTGAGATGGAGAGGATGCTCTCCTTCCCATCTCTGGCTACTATCCTCTGTGCTACTTCGTGCTGTACCAATAGCACCATCAGCTCTGGCTGATTTGTTTCTGTTAAAAACTTTTTCAAGATTGCCCCGGTGATGTTGTAAGGGATGTTTGCGATCAACTTATAATTCAGAGGTTTTAAGTTTTTAGAATGGTCTGGCTGGGAGAGGGACCCAGAGATCCGAGGACCTGATAAAAACTTCAAAACCTCTGAATTTAAATCAAATTCTAAGATATCTTCTCGAAGTAAAATTAGTTTTTTTTCTGTAATTTCTTTTTCAAATTTTGTTTTCAAAAATTCAAAAAGCTCTCGATCTTTTTCTACTGCCACTACCAAGCCAGCTTTTTCTAAAAGTTTTTCTGTGAGTGCACCTTTACCAGGGCCAATTTCTAAAACCACATCATCAGATTTTATTTCTCCTGTTTCAATAATTTTTTTTAAGGCTATTTCTGATTTTAAGAAATTTTGTCCCAGAGATTTTTTGGCTTTGTGTATCATAAATATATTGTCTTTATATTATTACTTTCCCCTTCTTTTTCCAACAAGTCTCCAGGAATGTCCGAGATAAATTCTGAGGGGGTGTTTATGTTTCTAGAGCCGAAAATAGTACGAAAATTTGCAAATGATAAAAATAATTTTTCTTTAGCTCGAGTGACAGCCACATAAAAAAGTCTGCGTTCTTCTTCTCTGTCTTCATTGGTTTTTCTTTCGTTTTGTCTTTCGTGTGGAAAGAGTCCATCTTCGAGTCCTGTGACAAAAACATATTTGAATTCAAGGCCCTTTGAGGCATGCACAGTCATGAGTTTTACTGCGTTTATTGTCTCCTTCTTCTCTCCTCTTTCTATCAGTGAATCTTGGTCGCTCGCGAGTGATGCATCTTCTAAAAGCTTTTCTACACCAGCTCCGTTTTCCAAATTGTCGTATTTCAAGGCCAGGGTGGCGAGCTCTTTTATGTTCTCCAATCTTTCCATTTCTTCTTCTCCCCCACTCAATAATTCATTCTCTATGCCAGATTTTTTGACCACAAATTTTATTACGGCGCTTGCTTTTTCTGTCTTTATTTTTTCTTTTATTTCCTCCAATGTTTCATAGAAATTATTAATTTTTATTCTGGTTTTAGCTGGCAAGCTTTCTACTTCTCCTGAAAAAATTTTCACCAAAGTGGCTTTGCCTATCCCCCGTGCGGGGAAATTGATTATTCTTTTTATATCAGAGAGGCTGTCTCTATTTAATGCAGCACGAAGGTACGCGAGAGTATCTTTGATTTCTTTTCTTTCAAAAAATTTCACCCCTAAAACTTGGTACGGGATATTGTATCGGAGCATCGCCTCTTCGAGCGCTCTCGATTGGAAATTTGCACGATACAAGACTGCTACTTCGGACAGGATATTGGCGGAGTCGGAATTACTTTTTCGGATGGTCTGGCCGGGAAAGGGACCCGGAGATCCGAGGACCTCAGAAAAAGTATTTCCGATGGAGCCCCTATCTAGAAATTCTAAGATTTTTGTGGCGATAAATTCTCCTTCATCAGTTTCATCTATCGCTTCATAGAGCCCAATCTTTTCCCCTATTTCATTGTCGGTGAAAAGATTTTTGTCTGGCCTATATTTATTTTTCTTAATTATTTCATTGGCTGCTTCTAATATATTTTTTGTGGAACGATAATTTTGTTCCAATAGAATTATCTTTGCATTGGGGTAATCTTTTTCAAAACTCAAAATATTTTTTAAGTTTGCTCCACGCCAAGAATAAATATTTTGATCTGCATCCCCCACTACACAGATATTTTTATTGTTTTCAGAAAGTAATTTAGACATCAAGTATTGCACTTCGTTGGTGTCTTGATACTCGTCTACATGTATATAATCCCATTTTTCTTGATAAATTTTTCTGATTTCTTCGTTTTCTTTCAATAGCTTGGTTGCTTTTAAAAGTAAATCATCAAAATCGAGCGCATTTTCTTTCATCTTACTTTTTTCATACAAATTCCAAACTTGGGCCACAATCTTACCCAGATGGTCACTTGCACCCTCCGCATAGTCCGACAAATGCACAAATTTGCCCTTTTCACGGGAGATAATACCCTTTATTTTTTTAGGATCATACATTTTAGGGTCTATGCCGAGGTCTTTTAGGATGTTTTTTATGAGAGTAGTGGCATCTCCTTCGTCTAAAATGGTGAAATATCTAGTCAATCCAAGCAATCTGGCGTTTTCCTTGATTATATATACTCCCAAAGAGTGAAAAGTGGATACAAAGGGGACTTTGTCTTGTCCTTTAGCGTTTTTCTCTATTTCTAGGCCAATTCGCTCCTTCATCTCCTTGGCTGCCTTGTTTGTAAAGGTGACAGCCAATATCTTTTCTGGAGATACCCCCTCTTTTATAAGATTTACTATCCTATGGGTAATAGTCTTGGTTTTACCCGCCCCTGCCCCCGCCACAATAAGAAGAGGACCCTTCATATGAAGAGCCGCCTCTTTTTGTTCTTTATTTAGACCTGCGAGGTGTTGCACTTCTTTAATATAGCACAGATTTTTATTTATTTTTTCTTTATTTAAGCTATTTTTGGGCATTTTTGTCAAACCTTAGGTCCAAAATAGTTTTCCACAGGAGGCCCCTTCCAAATTGACTTTTGACCCTTTTTGAGCTATTATGGTTTCGTAGTTCTGAACAGAAGTCGGGTACGAGCTGGCCGAAAGAAAGAGTCGATTGTAACCATCGCGAGAACCTTTTCCGCTATATGGCGGGTGCACACAACTTAGGTCGTTCTGCAATTCTATCCTTATTTTAAAGGGCTAGAAAGGAAATCTTGCGACATTTAGTTTGTTTTATAAAACCTAAATCAAAAATATTAAAATCCTACTTGGCGTCTTTCCTTTTATTTGGAACGCTTTTTATTCCTTCCAAAGTAGAGGCCGGTATCTTGTCTTCTCTTTTTGGAGGTGAGGCTTATGCTGATACTGAAATCAGCGTAAATAGTGTAAAGCTCCCAGAGCCTGGTAATAATTCTCAAAACATTGCCCTTCTAGAGGCCAGAGCACCCCTTGCTTTATATCTTGAAGATAAAAAAGAAAAAGAAGCATCTAAAAAGGAAGAAAATAGCATAGATGCAAGTGAAAGTATAAATATAGTTTCTGAGAATGCCCTTCTTCCACAAGTAGGCCAGCTTACCGCCACTGGAGGAGGTATGGAGCTAGATCCAGAGGTGTCCTTTGATGATATAAGTGTCTATGTTGTGAGGAGCGGAGATACTGTTTCTGCTGTGGCTGGGATGTTTGGGGTGACAGCAGACACCATCCTTTCAGCAAATGATATGAAAAAAGGAGACAAGCTTAAAGAGGGTGATGTCTTACTTATCTTGCCGTTTTCTGGGATAGAACACACTGTTGCCAAAGGTCAGACACTCAGAGGCATTGCCAATCTTTATAAGGTGGATGTAGATGAAATACTTTTCGTAAATGACATAGGCTCTGATGCAAAATTAGTCATTGGAGAAAAGTTAATTATTCCTGGTGCTGGTATGCTTAATGAAACCAAGCCTGGCTCTACTATAAAGTCATCAGGTGGCTCATATGCCTCAATGCCAAGTATTATTGGTTACTTCAAAAACCCAGTTCCAAATGGAAAAAAAACTAGGGGTATTAAAGCTTCACACAAAGGAGTAGACATTGCAGCTAAAACAGGTACTCCTATTTATGCATCTGCCGCAGGAAGAGTTTTGGCAGCCAAGATGGGTTGGAATGGTGCTTATGGAAACATGGTCATCTTACAACATCCAAATGGCACAAAGACCCTATATGCTCACATGTCTAAACTTGGCACAACTACTGGTTCACAGGTTTCTCAAGGACAATTGATTGGTTATGTCGGAAATACTGGCCGTTCGACGGGGCCACATTTACACTTTGAAGTATTGGGAGCAAAAAATCCTTTCTAATTTAAATAAAAAATAAAAAATAAAAAAAACTCAGCCTTATGGCTGATTTTTTTTATTCCAATAAAGTAAGTGCTGCCATAGCCAAGACTCCCCCCATGACTGCGAGTATTTGCATTATTGAATAGCGAACTTCTTTTGTTTTATGTAATTCAGGAATTAAATCTGCCACTGCCACATAGATAAAACCCCCAGCAGCAATTGGAAGAATTAATTCTACAAAAGCTTCCCCTTTTGACTGAAAAATAAAAGCTGAAAAAACACCTAAAATAGCAAAAAGTGCAGAGAGAAAGTTTAGCCAAAGCGCGCGTGTTTTGGTATAACCAGAATGAAGCAATACTGCGAAATCCCCTATTTCTTGGGGTATTTCGTGTAAAATCACTGCTATCGTGGTGGCTATACCGACTGGAATACTGACAACAAAACTCACCCCGATAATGAGGCCGTCTATAAAATTGTGAACTCCATCAGAGAAAAGAATTAATTGTCCTACTGGATGAATACTAGCTTCGTCTTTATCTTCACCGTGATGGTGCCAGTGTAAGAATTTTTCTAATATAAAAAATATTATTACTCCAGTGATTATGAGTGTGCTAGTCAGTAATTGATTTACAGAGTTTTTAAAAGCTTCTGGAATAAGGTGAATCAAGGCGTCCCCCAAGAGAGCTCCGACAGCAAGAGAAATAAAAATAAAAATATATTTTTTTAGAATTTCTTCTCGTAGAGACAAAGCAAAAACTCCAACCAAAGAAACCAAACTCACTATTATTACACTAGCAAAAGCATATGTATATGTGATCAGCATGTAGTTTATCGTATACTAAATAAAAATCATTTGCAAAATTAAATAGGCAGGCCGTCGGTGTTCCGACAACCTGCCTATGTGTTTGAATTCTTTTTTCAGAATCCGTTTGCCAGCGCGAAAGACACGATGGCGCCGATGGTTGCGATGAAGCCAATCAGCATCACCCAGATGCCGATGAAGGGCTTCTTTTCGACAATGGGCTCTGTCCCTGCAGACAGACCCAAAGTCATGGGTTTTGATGTCATGAGCTAGTCTCCTTTCCATTTTTTATATTACACAGAAAAAAGATTTTGTCAACAAGAGTAGAATATTTAATTTTTTTGTGTTAAGATAATTCAGTTAAAGATTTGACATAACGGGCCGTAGTATACCGGTAGTACAAGTGCTTTGGGAGCATTTAGACTGGGTTCAATTCCCAGCGGCCCGACATTGCGGGATTAGTTTAATGGTAAAATAACAGTTTTCCAAACTGTGGTTGGGAGTTCGATTCTCCCATCCCGCACAGAAAAAAGAGTCTATTTATAGGATTATATTGCTGACCACTTTTATGCGGGCTTTTTTATTTTTTATATCAAGGAAAACAACCAATAAATCTACCTGCCATTCTCTATCGTCATCCACCTTATTAGACAAAAGATAGGTTTGGATTGTCCGAGAGATTCTTTTTAGCTTCCACGGATGCATGTTATCTTCTGGGTGGTATTGATCTAAGGTTTCATGTGTAACAATATCTAGGTTTGGTTTCGAAACAGATTTTACCTCTATAAAGTATATTTTATTAGCTTTTTCAGCAATTATATCTATTTCTCCCCATTTTTTAGTGTAATTCCTTTCTATTATTGAAAAACCATGTTTCATGAGAAACTTTGCAGCTATATTTTCTCCAATTTCTCCAGTTTTTTGAGTCGCAGATGTAAATACTTTAGGCATCCCAGTAGTAAAATTTTAAGTTTCTATTAATAGTGGTTATATATTTTGTCCAAAAATTTACTACGGGACAGGTAATAAGCTTATTTTTTAACAAAAATGTGAGTTTCACATGGAACACTTCTTCTTTATGTTTCACGTGAAACAATTAGCCTAATTTTAGTGTCTTTTAACAAAAAACCCTTATTCTACAAGCTGTTTTGAACAAAACAGAGCTTATTTTGACCTTTGGAAATATGTCCTTTATAAACATTACCAACATAGTTATCCACAAATTACACAAAATTACGCTTTATTTACTGGGAGTTGGCTTTTAGAGTAAAGGACACTTGGTGGTGCGGCTAGGGAGAATCGAACTCCCGTCTCATCCTTGGCAAGGACGTGTTCTACCACTAAACCATAACCGCATTATTATCTATGTATAAAAACAACCAAATATAACCGCAAGACTACCTATGTACAAAAGACCGCCAAACATAAACACAATTTTTAAAAATACTTTTTTATTATAGTATTTTATGTGAATTTTTGCAATTATAAAAATACCTTGTAAAATAAGGACTATTTGCCTATTTTTTAAAAATAGTGTAAAATATAAACATATTATTAATAAATAATTGGCACCCGTAGTGAAATGGATATCACAACAGTCTTCGGAACTGTCGTTGGGGGTTCGAATCCCTC
>CAZADR010000005.1:0-56367 GCA_964484005.1 uncultured Candidatus Saccharibacteria bacterium
TTTTTGGGGGGAATTCAGAACAGACGGCACTTCGTGCCGACCATATTTTTGGTTCGGAAACCCTTTTCGAAAAATTGCGGAGGCGGTGAGATTCGAACTCACGGACCCCGTTAAGAGTCTCTTGTTTTCAAGACAAGTGCCTTCAACCACTCAGCCACGCCTCCGTATTGGTTTATTTCAATGACTTAAAAGCATTCTGGAAATCATCTTTCACTTCTGCCCAAGGTTTTTTTGCTATTTTAAAAATGTAAATAATTTCTAAAATTGCCACGGTGTTTAATAAAAGCAAGGCAACAAACCACTTCTTTTGCCCATTTTTTGCAGCTATCCAAACAGCATAAATCTTCCAAGGTATAGTCCAAAGAAACAATATTAATAAAAATATGTTAAAAGACATACCACCCCAAATTTGATTATACATATAGGGGATAATACCAGAAAAGAGATTTTTGTGCTAGTATTTTTAAGTAATGGTTGAAATTGTATATTCTAGGTTTTTGGGGATAGATTTTGGCACCAAGAGGATTGGTGTTGCAATTTCAGACGAAAATCACACCTTAGCCTTTCCAAAAGAGATTGTAGAAAACAACATGCAGACATTTGATAGATTAAAAGAAATAATAAAAAGTGAAAATATTACAGAAATTGTGGTTGGAGAATCAGTGGATTTTTCTGGGAAATTAAATGCATTGTCTGGGAGAATAGAAGTTTTTATTTTAGAGTTAAAAGAGAAGTTTAATTTACCTGTGCATAAACAAAAAGAATTTTTGACTTCTGTGGAAGCACGCAAAGCTGGAAGCTCTAAAAAAGATTTTAATCCGTCTCAAGCGCACAGCAAGGTAAAACAAATAAAGAGTGGCAGAATAGATGCAGGGGCTGCGGCACTCATATTACAAAGATATTTAGATAGAAAAAAATAAAAAAAATTAACATTTATGATAAACATAGAAGATTTTAAAAAAATAGATATTGTTGTTGGAAAAATCTTATCAGCTGAGAAAGTTCCTGAAACAGATAAATTATTAAAATTGTCGGTGGATTTAGGGGAAGAGACTCCAAGACAAATAGTTTCAGGTATTTCTTTATATTTTCCTGATTGTTCTGTTTTGGTTGGTAAAAAGTGTATGTTTGTTGCCAACTTAGAGCCGAGAGTAATAAAAGGGATAGAAAGCAACGGCATGGTACTCGCAGTTTCTACAGAAGACGGCAAATTCTCTCTTTTAGAACCAGAAGATGATATTCCTGTTGGAACTCGCGCAAAATAATAGCGAGAAAAAAAAGATTGTCGTATAATATAGGTATGTTTAGGAATTTATATAATCGATTTTTTCCAATGCCGAGATTTCTCGTCACTCCTTCTTTCGGTTTAGATATTTCTGATGAATCATTAAAGTTTGTGGAAATTGTTCCTGACAGAAATGGTATCAAGCTCGGTAGGTATGGAGAACGCAAGATCCCTGCGGGGATAATTGAATCTGGAAAAATAAAAGACTCTAAAAAATTGGAAGAAATTCTTTTGTCTCTTCGAAAAGAAGAAGGGATAAGGTTTGTGAGAGTTTCTCTGCCAGAAGAACAAATATATCTTTTTCAACTTAAATTAGAAAAAGCAGGTCTTTCTAGTATCAGAGAGGGCATAGAGCTAGCACTTGAGGAGCATGTACCGATAGCTGCTCAGGATGCAATTTTTGATTTTGAAATATTAAGTGAAGACGACAAGCAAATGGAGCTCCAGGTGGCGGCTATCCCACAAAATGTCATTCAGAATTACATGATGGTTTTTAGAGACTCTCTTATTTCTGTTCAATCTTTTGAACTAGAAGCTCAAGCCATAGCGAGAGCGGTAATTAAAAGAGGAGATTTGGATACTTATATGATTGTTGATTTTGGACAAACCCGTACAGGTATCTTTATTATTTCTCGGGGTATTACTGTTTTTACTTCTACTTTAAACATTGGGGGACAAATGTTGGATGATATGATTAAAAAGAACTTTAATGTAACCCTAGAAGAAGCCGATAAAATGAAAAAAGAATATGGCTTAAGACGAAATACAGAGAATAAAGAAATATTTTCAGTTATTTTAAATAGTGTCTCAGTCTTGCGTGATGAAATATTAAAACGTTTTATTTACTGGCAAACACACAAAGACGAAGAGGGGAGAGATCGCCCCCCTATTAAGAAGATAATTCTTACAGGTGGAGATGCAAACTTAATAGGGCTTTCTGAATATCTTTCTATAAGTACTAGGAATAAAGTAGAGCTCGGAAATGTGTGGGTTAATATAAAAAACACAGATGAATACACACCAGAAATAGCTTTTAATCGCTCGCTGGCATTTGCTACTGCGTTGGGGCTTGCATTAGGAGATTTAGAATATGATTAATTTAATTCCAAACGAAGAGAAGAAGAAGAAAGTAAAAGATTTTTACTTTAGACTTACTATTATATTTTTTGAAGTCTTAGCTTTTTCTATTATGGTTGCCTCTGTGGCCCTTTTGCCTTCCTATTTTATGTCATCAGTAAAAAAGAATTTAATTAACACGATGCTTGAAAGTCAGAAGAATGAGCCCACTCCTTTGTTTGACCAAGAGATCGCTCTTTTGGTTGGTGATATTGAAAAAAAGTTAAAATTGATAGAAGATACGGCTGAAAATAAATATTCTGTTTCAGAGCAAGTCATCAATCAAATTCTCTTAAGCAAGATGTCTGATATAAAAATTACTGAAATTACTTATGATGTAAATGTGGATGGGAAAATTATTTCTATAAAAGGTACTGCTCCAAATCGAGACAGACTACTTGCTTTTAGGAGAGCACTCGAAGACAATGTTTCTTTCAAAAAAGTTAATTTACCGATTTCAAATTTTATAAAAGGCTCTAATATAAGATTTTCCTTAACCCTAATCCCTTCTTAGTCATATGCAAGAAAACAGCTTTAGAAAATTTAAGAAAATACCATTAATTATAGCTACGATTCTTTTAATCTTTTCTTTTCTTGTTTATTTTTTTATATACAAAAATATAAACAAGAATGAGCAAATATTTGAGGAAACAGAGGCAACTTGGCTCCAAGAATATTCAAAAAAGAATGAGATAAAATCTGTTGAGAGGTATTTAAAAACTATCAGTGAAGAGAAAATTTTACTCGACAGTCATTTTATAAAGAGTTCAGACATAGTCCCATTTTTAAATACCATTGAAAAGTTGGCTCCGCAAGTAAAAGCTAGTACTGAAGTAACCTCAGTTGATATTGTATCAGGGAACACTAGTCTCACCGTGGGAGTAAAAGCATCTGGATCTTTTGAGGGCTTATATAAGTTTTTGACTCTTTTAGAAAATTCTCCGTATCAAATTGAATTTCTTTCAATGAGTATGAAGAAAAATGAAGTTGAGCTTTCTTCTGGTGAAGATACTGTTCCAGAGTGGTCGGCAGTTTTTAAAATAAAACTTTTGAGTTTTATGGAATAGTTACCTGTCCTGTATAAAATTTTTGATTACGGGATATAAAGACAAACATTATTATTTAAAATTTTAGTACTGGGATGCAAATAAAATTTTTCAAAACTAAAAAGACTTTTAAAAAAGGAGGGATACACATTAATCCAAATATTTATTGGGGTATTTGTCTTGGTGTCGCTTTTGTGTTAGTGGCAGTAGCGGTTATTTTTGGTGTCTTACTTTTTAAAGAAATTAATAAAGAATTGGTCACAGCAGCAGAAAATAACAACACTCAAATTCAAAAGATAAACACAGAAAGAATAGAAAATGTACTCAATTATTTTAAGGAAAGAGAAAATGAGTCTTATCAAATTTTAAATTCTCCTGCTCCAGTCGTTGACCCTTCGCTATAAAAGTGCTATTTTAAATAAGTTCTTTGTATTATATGTGCGCGGTTAGTTGTTTTGGTGGGTCGTTAACCCAGGGAGCTTTGATAAGTAAATACATGCGCGGTTAGCTCAGTTGGTAGAGCAACCCGTTTACACCGGGAAGGTCGTAGGTTCGAGTCCTACACCGCGCACCAAGCTACCCATTGCCCTTGTAGTTCAATGGATAGAACGAGGCTCTTCTAAGGCCTTGATGTAGGTTCGATTCCTACCAAGGGCACAAAACAAGATGATTTCAAAGATTAAAATCCTATATGAAGACTCTAATATTTTAGCAATAGACAAACCGTCTGGTGTTTCTGTGCACTCGGACGGAAGAACAAAAGAAAAAACAATTGCAGATTGGGTTTTTAAAAATTATCCCAAAATAAAAGGTGTTGGTGAAAATGAAGTGTATGAATTTAAAAATAAAAAAATAGAAATCAAAAAGCCGGGTATCGTACATAGATTAGACAGAGACACTTCAGGTGTTTTACTTTTGGCAAAAAATGAAAAAATTTATCAATTTTTGAAAAAACAATTTCAAGAAAGGGAAATAAAAAAAACCTATATTGCATTTGTTTCTGGTTCTTTAAAAAATGACAGAGGAGTAATAAATAAAGCAATTGGGCGAAGTCCGAAAGATTTCCGCCGTTATTCAGCTGGAAGAGGAGCCAGGGGAGATATGAGGGAAGCGGTCACTCAATATAGAGTATTAAAAAGATTGCCAGGGTTTACTGTTTTAGAAGTGAGGCCAAAGACTGGACGCACCCACCAGATTCGGGTACACATGAAATATATAAATCATCCTGTGGCTTGCGATTTTCTTTATAACCCTGGAACACCTTGTCCAAAAGGCATAAAACGCATGGCTTTACATGCCAAGGCTATAGAATTTAAAAACCTTAAGGGCGAGACGATAAAAATAGAATCCAAATTGCCAAAAGAGTTTGAGAAAGCATTGAAAGGATAATCTCTCTTGGGCAATTGCCTTTAAAAATCTTTTATGTTAAAGTGTTTCTGTTATGGTAGGAAATAAAATCACAAAAATAAAATTTAGCCCAGTAGATATTGAAGAGCGAAAAAAGCTCAATTTTAAGGCTGGGGATACTATTAATGTGTATTCTAAAATATTAGATGAAAAAAGCTTGGCGAAAGGAATAACCAATAAATATCGCTTGCAGGCTTTTGAGGGTATTGTTCTTGCGCGAAAGCACGGCACCGAAGCAGGGGCTACTTTTACAGTTCGCAAGGTTGCGAGTGGTGTAGGAGTTGAAAGAATATTTCCACTTTATTCTCCAATGATAGGTAAAATTGAAATAACAAAGAGAGCAAGGGCTCGCAGATCAAAACTCTACTATATTCGTACTAAAGCTGTAAAAGATGTTCGCAAAAAGATGCGTTCTGTTACTAACCAGGAAGAAACACCAGAAGCAGTAGAAGAAAAAGTCGCAGAATAGGCTCGGGTGGCGAAACTGGTAGACGTACTACCTTGAGGTGGTAGCGCCCGCAAGGGCATGGGAGTTCAAATCTCCCCCCGAGCACCAAAAAATGTTTTTTGTGCTGGAGATTTGAAAGATTTTTCTATGTTTTGCCTAGCAAAACAGAAAAATACCTGGCTATGTAATAGCCAAATCTCCCCCCGAGCACAAAATATATTTATTTCTTTTCCATTTCTTCTTCCAAAGAGGAAATTTTTTTGTCCATTTTTTCTAAAGTTTCTTGGAGGTCTTGAATTTCTTCAACTTCGGTTTTTATTTCTGCTACCTCTTTTTCTGACAACTTCTTTTCACCAACTAATCCAGAAATAATAACCTTATTACCTATAAATGTTGAAACAAAAACTCCCGTAATGAGTAGAATTATTGAACCGATGATTATAGAAGCTATACTGCTCAAGTTTAATTCATCAGATATATGCCAAACACCTCGCCAAAAGAGAACAACACCAACTCCTCCCAAGAATCCATAAATTATAGGATAATGACTGAGAACCCCTCTTACTTTGTCCTCTAATTTATCAAAAAATTTTACAATTTTATTTATGAGCATATTTATAATTATCTAGATGTCTTTATGATACACCAAGAACGATATTATTTCTAGCAGAGAGTTTTTTCTTTTAGATATAGCATTTATTTGTATTTTTTGATATAACTTAGACTACATGGTGCCTATGGTGTAATGGTTAGCACTAGAGCTTGTGGAGCTCTTAGTCAGGGTTCGAATCCCTGTAGGCACCCCAATGTGGAATGATAAAAATCTAATAGAAGAACTCAAAAATGGGAAAGTGGTGGTAATGCCCACTGATACTATTTACGGTATTTTGGGTAGAGCACTCGACATCCCTGTTGTTGGGCGGATTTATGAACTAAAAAAAAGACAACCAGAAAAACCTTTTATAATTTTAATAGGAGACATGTCTGAATTGAGTAAATTCTCCATAAGCTTGTCAGCAGAACAAAAAGAAAAAATTAAAGAATATTGGTCAGATAATTCTGAACCCACTAGTGTTGTTTTGGATTGCGAAGATGAGTCTTTTTCATATTTACACAGGGGCACAAAAACCTTGGCAATTCGTCTACCTGCATCAAAAGAGTTGCGAGATTTACTTATGAATGTGGGGCCACTCATAGCACCATCAGCAAACCCTGAAGGATTAGCTTCAGCTCAAAATGTCGTCGAGGCTCAAAAATATTTTGGTGATTCTGTGGATATGTATGTAAATGGTGGAGACTTAAATGGTAAACCTTCCAAGCTTATAAAATTGCATAAAGACGGAAGTATAACTATTATTAGGGAGTGAGTGAGTAATACTAAACTTGTTTAAGTATTGCGAGCGAACGATGTAATAATATTGTATTCGTTATATACTTAGGGAATGAAAAAGAGCATCTGGGAAAAACTTTTTAGTGCACCCGCAGAAGCTTTGGAAAAAGGGATAGAGACGGGGCGTAAGTTTGAACAAGACATGGAGAATGAAAGGCCCGTAAAGGCGGTTTCTAAATATTGGAAAACCCTAGGTCCAGGTCTCACCTCGGGTGCAGCAGACGACGATCCTTCTGGTATTGCTACTTATTCGCAGATTGGTGCTTCTCAGGGTCTGGGTCTCGTTTGGCTCTCTCTTTTTACTTATCCATTGCTTGGGTTTGTTCAAGAGATGTGCGCACGCATTGGTCTCGCTACTGGTCTCGGCTTGGCTGCCAATATTAAAAAATATTATTCTAAAAAAATACTTTATCTTTGTACGGTGCTCTTGCTTTTTGCTAATGTTTTAAACATTGGAGCAGACCTGGGTGCTATGGCCAAGGCATCTCAACTCATTTTACCGGCTCTGCCTTTTGCTTTTCTGGTTTTTCTTTTTGCAATATTTTCTTTAACTCTTCAAATTTTTATTTCTTATAAAAAATATGCTAAATATTTAAAATATTTAACTTTTGTTCTGTTTGCTTATGTTATCTCAGTATTTTTCGTAGAGGTTGATTGGTTAAGTGTTTTTAGGCATACGGTAATACCAAATTTCCATTTTTCAAAAGAAGTAATCATTCTCTTGTGCGCGGCACTCGGTACCACTATATCTCCTTATTTGTTTTTTTGGCAATCTTCACAAGAAGTAGAAGAGCAAATTTTACACGGAGAGAATACCGAAGAAAAGAGGAGGGCTGGAACCACCAATGAAGACATAAAGAATATGCGGATAGATGTGTGGTCAGGAATGTTTGTTTCAAATATTATTATGTTTTTTATTATCATTGCGAGTGCCTCTACTCTTTTTGCAAATGGGATTACAAACATAACTTCTGCCTCTGATGCTGCATTAGCCTTGCGTCCATTTGCTGGAGATTTTGCTTTTACTCTTTTTGCATTGGGTATTATAGGTACAGGACTTCTCGCTATTCCTGTACTCGCTGGCTCAGCTTCTTATGCTATTTCAGAATCCTTTGGATGGAAGACTGGGCTTTTTAGAAAACTTAAACAAGCCACAGCTTTTTATGGGGTAATAATAATTGCCATGATACTTGGAATTACCCTTAATTTTGTTGGATTAGATCCAATTAAAGTACTTATTTATTCAGCTGTTCTAAATGGAATAATTTCTCCCATTATGATTTTCTTTATTGTTCACTTAAGTGGAGATGAAAACATAATGGGAAACTTTAAAAACAAAAAAGCTGGGAATGTCTTTGGGTGGATGACTTTTATTTTAGTTTCTTTGGTGAGCGTCATCACACTTGTTTCCTTTTTAATTTAAATGAAAATTTATAATGATTACAATTTAGCCCGATTAAATACCTTCGGAATATCTGCGAATGCTAAATTTTTTGTTGAAGTAGAATCTGAAACAGGGCTGTTGGAGCTTTTTAATTTACCAGAATTTAAACAAAATAAAAAAGTATTTTTAGGTGGAGGGAGTAATGTACTCTTTGTGCAAGACTATGATGGCATGGTTGTTTTAAATAAATTAAAAGGGATAGAAGTTGTAGATGAAAATGAAGAAAAAATAAGTATTCGGGCTATGGGCGGAGAAAATTGGCACGACTTAGTTGTTTTTTCAGTAGATAGGGGATATTGGGGAATTGAAAATCTTTCTTTTATTCCCGGGACAGTCGGCGCTGCACCAATTCAAAACATTGGAGCATATGGCGTGGAATTAAAGGATATATTATTAAAAGTAGAGGCAGTTCACATTGAGTCTGGATTAAAGAAAATTTTTACCAAAGAAGAATGCATGTTTGGTTATAGAGATAGTGTATTTAAAAATAAATTAAAAGGTGAATATTTTATTTCTGCAGTAATAGTAGAATTGAGCAAAAAACCAAAACCAAATATTTCTTATAAGATTCTTTCAGAATATTTAGAAAATAATAAAATTGAAGTAAAAAATCCAAAAGATGTGAGTGGGGCAGTGATATCTATTCGTAAAAGTAAATTGCCAGATCCAAAAGTTATTGGCAATGCGGGAAGTTTTTTTAAAAATGTTTTTGTAAATCAAGAGCAGCTTTTGAAATTATTGGAAAAATATCCCAACATGTCATATTTTGAAGAAGATGGAATTATAAAAATTCCCGCTGGTTGGCTCATTGAACATTGTGGCCCCATGGAGGGGATAAGCTGGAAAGGTCACAAGATTGGTAATGTAGGAGTACATGAAAAACAGGCTTTGGTTTTGGTAAATTATGGTGGGGCGACGGGAGAAGAAGTAATAGACCTAGCTAAAAAAATAATAGAATCAGTGAAAGAAAAATTTGGCCTAAATTTGACACCTGAGGTCAATATTGTCTAAAAAAGCAAACTTGTTTTTGTATTTCTTTTATTGTTATAATGCGACTATGGAAGAAAAAAATAATAGCATGAATACGATTTTGGCAGTCGTAATCTGTCTTGCATTAGTAGGTGTTTTAATTTTTATTAGTATTAATAAGAAAGTAAATAAAACCAATATGATTGGAAACAATATAGAAGAAGAGGTGGGTGGTGTAGATTTGGCAGGAGGAGCAGTATCAAAATCTGGAGATACTGTGGCAATGAATTATACTGGACGCCTAGAAGATGGCACAGTGTTTGATTCAAATGTCGATCCTAAATTTAATCATGTAGAACCTTTTGTTTTTGTGTTGGGAGCTGGACAAGTAATCCCAGGCTGGGATAAGGGCATCGTGGGCATGAAGGTAGGAGAAAAGAAAACTTTAACAATATCTCCCGTTGATGCTTATGGAGCAAATGGAGTTCCTGGAGTAATTCCTCCCAATTCCACATTAATATTTGAAGTTGAACTTTTAGCAATTAAAAATAATTAAATCGCCATAGTGCGGAAAACATATGATAGAAATGTCAACAAAAGAGAAGTCTAATTTAATGAAGGCAGGAGCAATGTTAATGATAGTGCTTGCTCTTTACTTCTTGGTCAGAATTGTATCTGAAGTTAAGAATTATAGATTTATCGGTGGTGGAGCCCCAGCTTCAAATACTATTAGTTTTGATGGAGAAGGGGAAGTGACAGCGGTTCCAGATTTGGCTGTAGTTAATATAACCATTCGCGAGAGTGCAAAAGTAGTAGAGGATGCTCAGACAGCAGCTACTACGAAAGAAAAAACTGTTCTTACTTTTTTAGAAAATAATGGTATTGCAAAAAAAGATATAAAAACAGAGAGTTATAATTCTTATCCAAAATATGATTATGGTACACCTTGTTATAGTTATAATTATGGTGTGCCTTGCAGGCAAGAAGCACCAAAAGTTGTCGGATATGAGGTTTCTGAAAATATCTCTGTAAAAGTTCGAGATCTTGCCAAAGCTGGAGACATTGTAAAAGGAGTCGGCAGTCTTGGAGTTACTGAAATAAGTGGACCTAATTTCTCTATAGAAAATGAAGATGAATTAAAAGCTCAGGCACGCAAAATGGCAATAGAGGAAGCAAAAGCAAAAGCTGAGTCCCTCTCTAGTGACCTCGGAGTAAAACTTGTTCGTATCGTAAACTTCTCCGAAAGCGGTAATTATCCCGGTATGTACTATGGAAAGGAAATGATGGCCCTAGATAGTGCTGCTCCTCGAACTCCTTCACCTGAGCTTCCAACAGGAGAAACCAAAATTATTTCAAATGTAGTAATCACTTACGAGATAAGATAAAAATTGCTAATCCGTTACAGGATTGACTAATTTGAAAAAAAGAGTATTATTAAAAGAGCCCTTGAAAGGGGGCTTTTTTAAAAGGAGTAACAAAATATTTTTGTAAAAATAAAATATATGTCAAAAATTACCGAGTATTTAAAGGATACAAAAGCAGAACTTAAACATGTAATCTGGCCAAGTAAAAACCAGACCTTGTTTTATACCTTAATTGTTATAATTTTGTCAGTAGTAATAGCCTATTATTTAGGTGTTTTTGATTACTTATTTTCTCTTTTATTACAGAGAATAATTTCTGTCTAAATGTTTTTGAAATCAATTTAAATTTTATGTCAAAACAAGAAACACAAGGAGTCAGAAATTGGTACGCCATACATACTTATGCAGGATACGAAAATGTTGTTCTTCGTAATTTGAGACAGCGCATAGACTCTCTAGGTATGAACGATAAAATTTTTAATGTTATTGTTCCTGTTGAAAAAAAAATAAAAATCAAAGCAGGCAAGCGAGTGGAGGTGGAAGAAAAGATTTACCCTGGTTATGTTTTGGTGGATATGATAGTAACTGATGATTCTTGGTATGTTGTTAGGAATACCCCTAGAGTTACGGGCTTCGTCGGTGCAGGAGTAAATCCTGTTCCACTTAGAAAAGATGAAGTAGACTTTCTCTTCAAGAAGATGGATACAGGTACTGCTAAGCACAACATCGACATGGTCATAGGTGAGACAGTTCTCATCACCGATGGTCCATTTAAAGACCTTGAAGGTAAGGTAAGTTCTGTTGATCAAGATAGGGGTAAGATAAAAGTTCTGGTTTCAATGTTCGGTCGCGAAACCCCAGTCGAACTCGATTTCTTGCAAATTAAGAAAATTTAAGTTAATCTAAATACTCGTATGGCAAAGAAAATAACCAAAAAAATAAAACTTCAAATACAAGCTGCTAAAGCAACTCCAGCACCCCCACTAGGGCCCGCACTCGGACAGGCTGGTATAAACATCGGTGACTTTGTTACCAAGTTTAATGCTGCTACCCAGAAGATGGCAGGGGACAAGGTTGGTGTTTCAATAACTGTTTACGAAGATAGAACTTATGATTTCGTAGTTAAAACTCCTCCTGTTACTGGCCTTATATTAAAGGCAGCTGGAGTAGAAAAAGGTTCTGGAAAGAATGCTACTACTAAAGTCGGAAAGATAACTCGTGCTCAAGCTTTGGAAATCGCAAATAAAAAAAGAGCAGATTTGAATGCCAAAGATGACGAGGGAGCAATCAACATCGTCGCCGGCTCCGCTAGAAGCATGGGGATAGAAGTAAAATAATTTAAAAAATATGCTTACGACCAAAACAATTTCAACTTGGTCTGGATTTGCAGAAAAAGTACTTTAATTGGGTACTTTGCAACTTGAAATTCTCAAAGCAGGGCACCCAGAATGGGTGCCCTGCTTTTTCTTTTCTTAAAAACAAAAAAGGAGGATAAACATGGAATACAGATCTGTCGGAAACCGTTGTACTGTTGATATTAGTTCTTTGCAATTACCAATATCTAAAGAAAATGTTCTTTCAATATTGGTCGACAACGGGTTTAAAATACTTGAAGTCAACATCGTTACCCTTGCACGAAAGTATGTTGGAATATCAAAATATCGTCGAGGAGCCCGATTAATCGAAGCACCTTCAATCTTTGACTGCTCGAGTTTTACCAAATGGCTTTATGGTCAGTGTGGTATTTGGTTACCACGCCGATCAATTCAACAAAGAGAGCTGGGTGAAAAAATAGAACTCAATGAAATTTTTCCCGGTGATCTTGTTTTTGTATCTGGACATATTGATTATTATTTCAATGACTGTGCTGATGGTGTGGGGCATGTAGGCATAGTTACTGAAAATAATACAATCATTCATGCAGCAAACAAAAAAGTCGGTGTAGTGGAATCTCCACTCTGTAGATTTGTTGATAAAGACAAATTTCGTGGAGCTAGGAGGTATGTTCCCAAAAATCGTGACATTATCACACTAGAGATACCAGCAGGGAGGGAAATTGAAGTTGCTGATGATGTCCGTTGGATAGTCCTGCAGTTAATTGGGTAGTAGTTCTTTTAAATTTGAACATCTTGCTTTTTATTTTCTATATGTTTATATAAAACAAACAGAAGTTCGTTGTTAAACTCAAACACACACAGAGAGGAGAATAGAAATGGTTAAGATTTATGTTGGGTGTGCTTTGACTCATGCTTCAGACGATTTTAAAAAGAAAGTCGAGGAATTGAAAGAGAGATTCAGGGGTGTTCCTATGGTTTCAGTTCTAGACTTTATGGGGGTAATTGGTGGAACTGCTCGCGAAGTTTATGTTCACGACATAATAAACTGTGTCGGCCAATGTGACATCATGGTGGCCATCTGTGACCACCCATCAACAGGTCTTGGTTGGAAAATGGCTACTCAGGTTGGAAGAGGGAAACCCTTGTTGGCTTTCGGACACCTCAACTCAAAGATCACGCATTTAATTCTTGATCCAGGGTTGCCGAACTACCGGTTTTACAGGTATCAAACCTTCGAAGAGATTCTTCGCATTGTAGAAGAAATGGTGAAGGAGGTTTGGGCAGCATAGCTCTCCATTCATCTAAAAGAACCGGTATCCGCTACATGCGGTGCCGGTTTTTACTTTTTTATATCAAAGGAGTATATTAAGGGAATGAAAAAGACCTCTAAAAAAACCACAAAACACAAAAGACCCTCCTGGGACGAATATTTTATAGGTATGGTGAATTATGTGGGGACTAGAGCTACTTGCGATAGAGGTAGAAGCGGATGCGTTATTGCAAGAGATAAAAGAGTAATATCTACTGGATATGTCGGTTCATCTCCGGGGCTACCACACTGTGATGATGTGGGACATGAAATGCATGAAGTGATAAGTGAAAACGGAATCAAGTCCATGCACTGTATTCGTACTGTTCATGCTGAACAAAATGCTATTGTGCAAGCTGCACGTTTTGGGGCAGAGCTTGATGGGGCGACTTTGTATTGCAAAATGGTACCATGTTATGTTTGTGCGAAACTCACCATAACTGCTGGAATAAAAAGAGTAGTTTCAGAAAATGATTATCAGGTATCACAAAGAAGTAAAGACATATTTAAAATAGCAGGAGTAAAGTTGGAAATTATAAATAAAGAAGTTTTAAAATACAAATAAATCTATGGTTGATCTAAAAGAGCTTCAAAAAGAGGTGATAAGAAATAGAGTAGAAAAAGGATTTAATAAGACCACCACAGCGGAAGAGTTTTGTCGCGCGTATGAAGAACTTTCCGAGGCATTTTCTAAATACAACAAAGGTCAGCCTGGCGTAGCGGAAGAATTTGCTGATGTGACGATTTTTTTGCTCGGCATGTGTGAAAATCTTGGTTTTGATTTGGAAAAAGAAGTCGTTAGAAAAATTGAAATAAATAAAAATAGAAAGTATCGAAAAGAAAAATCTCCAGAGGGTAAAGATGTCTTTATTCGTATTAAAACTGACGAGGATCCTTAAATAAACCTTTCGTATATAGAAAAAGTATAAGGCAAAGGATTCTTTTCATCTGCCTCGTGCTCTTCGTGCTTCACCTTATTCCAAACAATGGGAATAATTTCTGGGAAAAATGTGTCGGCATCTTTGTCTTCTGCGTCTATGTGTGTGATGTATAGCTTGTCTGCTACGGGCATTGTTTCCTTGTATAATTCCCCGCCACCAATTATAAAAATCTCCTCGTTATTATTTTTGATTAAATCAAGTGCCCCAGCGAGTGAATTTGTGACTTCTACGCCTTCCTTTTTATAATTTACATTTTTAGTAATCACTATGTTTCTCCTATTAGGTAGAGGTTTGCCAATAGATTCAAAAGTTTTACGTCCCATTATCACTGTGTGTAAGGTAGTGATATCTTTGAAATGCTTCATGTCTGCAGGCAAAGACCAAAGAAGCTTATTTTCTTTTCCCAGCTCGTTATTTTTCCCGATTGCAGCGATAAGTGAAATCATAATTAGACAGCGATAGGCGCCTTGATAGCTTCATGTGGATTGTAATCGACTAATTCAAAATCCTCTATAGTAAAATCTTCCAATTTGTTTTTTGCTGGATTAATTTTCATTTTTGGCATTGGACGAATATCATCTCGGCGAGAGAGCTGAAGATTTGCTTGTTCTAAATGATTGGAATAAAGATGCACATCACCTCCAGTCCAGACAAATTCACCGATTTCTAAATCACAAATTTGAGCGATAATCATTGTGAGTAGGGCGTAGGATGCAATGTTAAATGGAACTCCTAGAAAAGTATCACAACTTCTTTGGTAAAGCTGACAAGAAAGCTTGCCGTCTGCTACATAAAATTGAAAGAGGCAGTGACAAGGAGGAAGACCTGCTTTGGCCATCTCATCTATATCAGCGACATTCCAAGCAGAAACAATGAGCCGGCGTGAATCTGGAGTTTTTTTAATTTGCTCAATAACATTTGCGAGCTGGTCTATGTGTTCTCCGTTTGAGGTGGGCCAACTACGCCACTGATATCCATAAATTGGTCCTAGGTTTCCATAATCTTTAGCAAAAGTAACATCTGATTTTATTTTTTCAATAAATTCTTTTATGCCAGTATTCCATTCTTCACTACCAGTTTTTGGAACTTCAATTTTATTTCTAATTAAATATGCTTTGTAAGGCCATTCATCCCAAATGTGAACATTGTTATCTGCGAGATATTTTAAATTTGTATCACCTCGCAAAAACCACAAGAGTTCGTGAATAATAGATTTGATGGGGACTTTTTTGGTGGTGAGTAGGGGAAAGCCATCGCTCAAATTGAAACGCATCTGGTAGCCGAGCACACTTTTTGTGCCTGTGCCCGTGCGATCAGTCTTTACCGCACCATTTTTTATGATGTGTTCTAGGAGGTCTAAATATGATTCATCTACATGTTTACCTTGCATAAAATGATTATAGCAACAATAACAAAATTAAAAAACATTGATCCCGTTAGAGATTGCGAGGGTTCAGAGCGACCCCCTATCTCTAACGGGATTGACAAATAACAGTTAAAATGCTACTCTTTATATATCATTCTCACTATTACTTAACGAGACTGACGCTTATGGAAATCATCTATGACTGAATGTGTCGTGCTTGCCCCGGCCTAGCACAGGCGGGGTGAAATTGATGTCCATGACACAAAAAGAAATATATGATTACAAAACGCAGTTTTGCGCGTCCAGCATCAGCTAGACCGCATTTAAGTTCCACTTCCAGTGGATTCAAGAAACCTTTTAGAATAGGCAGTAGGCCTAGTACTGTTCACCGTTCTTCGGGAGGTAGGATTACTCGTTCAGGTGGTTTTAATACTTCCAGACCTTCTTTCAAAAGAAGTGGAGGTGGAAGTAATAAAAGAGGCCGCGGCGAGCGAATAGATTTTTCTCGTTTCATAAAAAAGGGAAGTCATGTGGAAGAAAAG
The DNA here is from genome assembly GCA_964484005.1 of uncultured Candidatus Saccharibacteria bacterium. Classification (GTDB taxonomy): domain Bacteria; phylum Patescibacteriota; class Minisyncoccia; order Phycocordibacterales; family UBA9973; genus UBA9973. Next base: position 15,965 of record CAZADR010000005.1, read on the forward strand.
CCATACGTGTCCAAGCACTCATTTGCTGATTTTCCTTTTGATGCTCAGATTCACAAAAATATTACTCGAACTGGCTACACTCATCCACGACCAATTCAAGATCAAGCTATCCCTAGCGTCATGGCAGGGAAGGATGTATTTGGAATGGCCAATACAGGTACAGGCAAAACTGCAGCATTTTTACTACCACTAATAGAAAAGATTTCAAAAACCAAAGGACAGAACAAAAGAGAGACTGTTTTGATTATGGCTCCTACTCGCGAGTTAGCACTACAAATAGAAGCAGATTTCAAAGCTCTTGCTTTTGGGACGGGGATGTTTTCTGTTTCTTGTGTCGGAGGTCTACCAATAATGAAACAAATTCGTGAAATAAAAATGGGAGTATCATTTGTTATCGGTACTCCTGGTAGAATTCGAGATTTGATTGATAAGAAAGTTTTAGATCTTTCCACTTGTCATTCTGTAGTGCTCGATGAAGCAGACCGCATGCTCGACATGGGATTTCGCGATGATATGGTTTACATAATCGGTAAGACTCCAAAAGAAAATCGTCAAACACTTTTCTTTTCAGCAACACTTTCTCCTGATATTAAAAAATTAACAGAACTTTACTTGGTAAATCCAGTTTTTATTTCTGTAATTTCTGGTGAGACAGCCAAGAATATTGACCAAGATGTGATTCGATACCGAGGTAAAGATGAGCAATTGGAAAAATTACACGAAGTTTTGAAAAAAGATGGTTCTGATAAAGTACTTATATTTCGAGAGATGAAACACAGTGTTGATACTCTAGCTAAAGAGCTTGCTCGTGCTGGATTTAAGGTTGGTGGTATTCATGGCGACAAGAGAAGCCGAGAACGCATTCGTATTCTAGATTCATTTAAACACGACCAGATAAATATATTGATTGCTACTGATGTAGCTGCCCGCGGATTAGATATTCCAGATGTGACTCATGTTATAAACTTTGATGTTCCTCAGACTTATGATACTTATGTGCACCGCATTGGCCGAACCGGCCGAAGTGGCAAAAAGGGAAATGCTTTAACTTTTGTACCTCAATAAATAATATAAATAAAAAAACTCCCATATGGGAGTTTTTTTATTTAGCTTGTACTAATCCGGCTTTTAGGAGAGTGGCATAAGTGCCTCGTTTCTTCATAGTACGCATACCACGAGCAGAAACTTCTATATTGATTGATTTATTTAGCTCAGGGATAAAAAGCCTCTTTTTCTGAAGGTTTGGATATTTTCTTTTCTTGCCAGTAGGGTTGAATTTTGTCGCACGGGTTCTATTTGAGTACCCGCCTCCGACTATTGAGCCCTTTTTTGTTATCGCACAGGTTTTTTTCATAACGAGTTTTATGCTATCATAGAATCCACATGGACGCAACCAATTCAATCTTTTATATAGTTATACTTATCATGTCTATTGTGATTCACGAAGTTTCGCATGGTTTTATGGCGGAACACTTTGGAGACAATACAGCTAGAAATGCTGGTCGCCTTACCTTGAATCCATTAAAGCATTTAGATATGTTTGGCTCGATACTTTTGCCCGCAATACTCATATTGTCCAAAGCAGGCTTTGTTTTTGGTTGGGCCAAACCCGTACCCTACAACCCAAACAATCTAAGTAATAGAAAGTGGGGAACCATCGCCGTCGCTTCGGCTGGTGTTCTTTCTAATTTTTTTATTGCTATTGTTTTTGGATTAATTATTCGCCTTTCTGCTTACTTTTCCTTACCCCCTAGTTTTTATTTTATAACTTCTGCGATAGTCATAGTAAACTTGGCCTTGGGTATCTTTAATCTCGTGCCAATTCCACCCCTTGATGGCTCCAAGATACTTTTCTCTTTTTTACCAGAAAGAGCTTTTTCTTTTATTCTTGCCTACGAACAGTATTCTTTGATTTTACTGCTTGTTTTTATTGTTTTCTTTTCTGAATATCTTTTTCCAGTTCTTTCTTTTCTTTTTTTCCTAACCACTGGCCTAAAGTTTTAATCCTGCCTAATATTTGCAATTTTTATATAATTGTATTATATTTATAGCCGAGTCTTCGGACTCTTTTATTTTATGAAGTCGCGCCCAATTGACGGTCGCGCGACATGATTTCGCTAAATCAATGCCAACAATAAACCAATTAATAAAGAAAAACAGGACAAAAGTCCATGCTAAGACCAAAACCGTCGCTTTGGCGAAGGGTTTTAATGTGTTGAAGAACCGACCAGTATATTTCCCAGCTCCTTTTAAAAGAGGTGTCTGCACCAAAGTTTCCACTACTACTCCAAAGAAACCAAACTCTGCTCTCCGAAAGATTGCTAGAGTTCGCCTTACAAACGGCATGGAGGTAACTGCTTATATTCCAGGAGAAGGACACAATCTTCAAGAACACTCTGTGGTCATGCTACGAGGAGGACGTGTGAAGGACCTTATCGGAGTAAGATATCACATTGTTCGTGGAGTGCTCGATACTCAGGGAGTAGAGAAGAGGAGACAAGGACGCTCTCTATACGGAAACAAGAAACCTAGAAAAGACGCTAAAAAATAATTTTAAAATAAAAATAAAATGAGACGAAAAGTTAAAAATAGAAATATAGTAGAACCAGACTTCGTATACAATTCTCAAAAATTGGAGAAGTTTATAAACTACATCATGTGGTCTGGAAAGAAAGAAACTGCCCGAAAGGTAATGTATGCTGCTTTTGATGTTATAAAAGAAAAGACAGGTAACCCAAATCCATTGGAAATTTTTGACTTAGCTCTTCGCAATGCTGGTCCTTTGACTGAGGTTCGTTCAAAAAGAATCGGAGGAGCAAACTATCAAGTCCCTGTGGAGGTTCGTGCAGAGCGCCGTCTTGCCCTAGCTATGCGCTGGATTCGTGATGCTGCTCGTGGAGGAAAGGGACGCCCAATGCACTTAAAACTCGCTGATGAATTGATTGCAGCTTCAAAGAATGAAGGTGCAGCTATTAAAAAGAAAGAAGATACTCACAAAATGGCAGAAGCCAACAAGGCCTTTGCTCACTTTGCTTGGTAAAAATAATATATGGAAAGAGATTATCCTTTAGAGAAAGTTAGGAATATTGGAATTATCGCGCACATCGACGCCGGAAAGACTACCACTACCGAGCGTGTGCTTTTTTATACTGGAGTTTCCCACAAAATAGGTGAAGTGCATGATGGAGAGACTACTACTGACTGGATGGAGCAGGAAAGAGAGCGAGGTATCACCATTACCTCTGCTGCTGTCACTTGTTTTTGGACCCCTACTTATACTTCTCCAACTGACAAAACCAAGAAACATCGTTTTAATATAATTGACACACCAGGACACATCGACTTTACCGTAGAGGTAAAGCGTTCTCTTCGTGTGCTCGACGGAGCTGTCGTCGTATTTGACGGAGTTGCCGGAGTAGAACCTCAGTCAGAGACAAACTGGCGCTATGCTGACGAAGCAAAAGTTCCTCGAGTTTGTTTTATAAACAAATTGGACAGAATAGGTGCTTCTTTTGAACATTCATATGCAACTATTTTAGACAGACTTACCAAGAAAGCTGTTCGCATGCAGATACCTATTGGTCTTGAAGAAAGTCATGAAGGAGTAGTGGATTTATTGAAAATGAAGGCTTATTACTTTGAAGGAGAGATGGGGAATAAAGTAATTGAAAAAGAAATTCCAGAAAACCTTTTAGCTGATGCTCAAAAATTCCATGCTGAACTCGTAGAAAAAATAGTTGAAACAGATGAAGTCATGATGACTGAATATTTGGAAGGTATAATTCCAGATGTTGATGTCTTAAAGAGAACTCTTCGTAAGGCTGTCATTGCCAACGAAATCTTTCCTGTTTTTGCTGGTTCTGCCCTTAAAAACAAAGGTGTTCAGCTCGTACTCGATGCAGTTATAGATTACCTACCAGCTCCTACAGACATCCCTCCAATTCCTGGAGTAAATCCTGATACAGATGAGCCTCTTGCTCGCAGTGCTTCAGACGCAGAACCTTTTTCTGCTCTAGCTTTCAAGGTGGCGACAGATCCATTTGTCGGACAGATTATTTTCTTCCGTGTTTATTCTGGTAGCTTGATGGCTGGTAGTTATGTTTACAACCCTCGTACTCGAAACAAAGAGCGCATCGGCCGAATTCTTCGAATGCATGCAAATGACCGAGAAGAAGTAAAACAAGTTTTCGCTGGAGAGATAGCAGCTGCTGTCGGCCTAAAAGACACCATCACTTCAGATACTATCTGTGATGAAAATAATCCAATAGAATTAAATCGTATTGTATTCCCTGAACCAGTTATTCAACTTCGTATTGAACCAAAGACAAAAGCCGACCAAGAAAAAATGGGTATGGCACTCAATCGTCTTGCGCAAGAAGATCCTACTTTCAAAGTCACTACTGACCAAGAGACAGGGGAGACTATTATTGCCGGAATGGGAGAGCTTCACCTTGAAATTATCGTGGACCGAATGAAGCGCGAGTTTACCGTGGATGCCAATGTCGGCAAGCCACAAGTAGCTTACCGAGAGACAATCACTGGTAATTCTGACGCTGAAGGAAAATACATCAAGCAATCCGGAGGACGCGGAAACTACGGACATGTGAAGATAAAAGTAAAACCTATGGAGATGCTTACCAAAGAAGAAATGGAAGATCTTCCAAAGAATACCAAGCGTTCTGAAGGTTTTGAATTTATAAACAGCATTAAAGGAGGTGTCATCCCACAAGAATATATCGCTCCTTGTGAAAAAGGATTCAAAGAAGGACTCGACCGAGGTATTTTGGCTGGATTTAAGATGGTCAATGTCTCTGTAGAGCTTTGGGACGGAAGTTATCACGAAGTGGACTCTAATGAAATGGCTTTCAAAATCGCTGCTTCTATGTCTATCCAAGATGCTTGCCGAAGAGCAGGCCCTGTTATTCTAGAACCTATGATGAAAGTTGAAGTCATCACCCCAGATAAATTCATGGGAGATGTTACAGGAAACTTGTCTTCAAAACGCGGACTCATCGAAGGAATGGAAGACCGAGGAATGAATAAAGTAATCAAAGCTATCGTGCCTCTTTCCGAAATGTTCGGATACATGACAGGTCTCCGCTCTATGACTGAAGGCCGTGCAGGATTCACAATGGAATTCTATCGCTACGACATCGTACCTCAAAACGTCGCTGAAACTATCATTGCCGCTAGAAAATAATTAAACCTAAAAAAGCCCCGAAAGGGGCTTTTTGACTGTGTTATAATCATTTTATGAATGAAACATTTAACCCAGAAAATAAAGAAAAATTATCCAAAAGAGTGCTTGTAGCAGAAGATACCACCGAAACAAGAGAGATGCTTTGTGATCTTCTTGAATCACAGGGTTTTAAAGTTGATGCTGTAGAAAATGGGCAGCTTTTATTAAATAATCTTTTTGAGGGGAAAGTTAAGTATGATCTTGTAATTACTGATAACAACATGCCCACAGAAACTGGTGATGGAATAACTGGGATTGAGGTTCTGAAAAAAATACGCGGAAAGAATTCATTGAGTGATTTGCCTGTTGTGGTGTTTTCGGGGGATATCTGGATAGAAAAAGATGTTGAGAGATTGGGAGGTACATTTTTATCAAAACCTGACATTCTGAAACTTCAAAAAATAACAGAAACAATATTGGGTTAATTCCTTAATAAACAAGGCAATTTTTCTATTTGACAATAGTTTATAATCTGCTATTATCTAAACAACTGCACTTTCTGCAGTTTTTATATTGCCTGTTCTTAAATGGGCAGTTTAATAATTATTATTAGTAATTTATTTAGTAATCAAGCCTTAGCAACTGGTTCTCGTATGCTGAGTTTTGACTATTAATCAATAAAATTATGGCAGAAGAATTTAAGAGAGACAAGCCGCACATAAACGTCGGCACCATCGGTCACGTTGACCATGGAAAGACTACATTAACAGCTGCAATCTTGCATGTGTTAAATTTGGCAGGAAAGACTGTTCGCATGAGAGGAGTTGATCAAATCGACAACGCCCCTGAGGAAAAAGCTCGTGGAATCACTATCAATATTTCTCACAACGAGTACGCTACTGACGCTCGTCACTATGCGCACATCGACGCCCCAGGACACGCCGACTATATCAAAAACATGATTACTGGTGCCGCTCAAATGGACGGTGCTATTTTGGTGGTTGCTGCTACTGATGGTGCTATGCCTCAGACTCGTGAACACGTTCTTCTTGCAAAACAAGTTGGTGTCCCAAAAATGATTGTTTTCTTAAACAAGTGCGACATGGTTGATGACAAAGATATGATTGACCTAGTCGAAGAGGAAATACGTGAACTTCTTACCAAGCAAGGTTTTGATGGTGCAAATGCTCCGGTTATCCGTGGTTCTGCCCTCAAGGGTCTTGAATCTGCTTCTGTGGACGATGAGTGGGCAAAGAAAATTTTGGAGCTTGTAGATGCTCTTGATACTTACATCCCAGTTCCTGAACGAGACATTACCAAGCCTTTCCTTATGCCTGTAGAAGATATCTTCTCAATCGAAGGCCGTGGAACAGTTGTTACCGGTAAAATCGAAAGAGGAGTAGTAAAAGTAGGAGAGGAAGTAGAAATCGTCGGAATCAAGGCTACCCAAAAGACTACAGTTACTGGTATCGAAATGTTCAACAAGAACCTTCAAGAAGGTATGGCTGGAGACAATGCAGGTATTCTTCTCCGAGGATTAAAGAAAGAAGATATCACTCGTGGACAAGTTCTATGTAAGCCAGGTACCACCACTCCTCATGACAACTTCACAGCTGAAATATACGTATTGAAAAAAGAAGAAGGTGGACGTCACACTCCATTCTTCAAGGGTTACAAGCCTCAGTTCTATATCCGAACTACGGATGTTACTGGAGATGTTACCTTAGCCGAAGGTACAGAGATGGTTATGCCTGGAGATACAGTTAAAATTACAGTTAAATTAGTTACCCCAGTTGCGCTAGAAGAATCACAGAGATTCGCTGTGCGTGAAGGAGGTAAGACTGTCGGTGCAGGAGTCGTTACTAAGATTCTCGGCTAAAGGTCCACATAAAGATATCTTAAAAAGACCGCTCTTTAAAACAAATTCATGACAACAACAGAGATAAAAATAAAGAAACCCAAAACAGGAACCAAAAATAAAATTAAGGTTCCAAAAACTTCTAAGAAAGAAAAAGGAGAGGGTCATGTAGTGCTTCGTATTAGAGTCCGTGCTTACGAGAGCAAGGTCTTGGATGCGTCAGTAAAGCAAATCATGGACACTGCTGTGCGTTATGATGCCGTAATTGTGGGTCCCGTACCGTTGCCGACAGAAATAAAAAAATATACAGTCAATCGTTCTGCTTTTATTTACAAAAATACACGAGAACAATTTGAAATAAGAGTTCACAAGCGATTGATAGATATCATAAATCCAAACGCAAAGACCGTCGAGGCTCTTACGAATCTTTCGCTTCCTTCAGGAGTGGATATTGATGTAAAAATGATGTAACACCTTAATTTATGAAATTCATTCTAGGAACAAAAGAAAATATGGCAGAGTACTTTTCCGAAGACGGAGTAGTTTTTCCAGTAACGATAGTATCTGTCCCACCCAGTACCGTAACCAGAGTTTTTGAGAAATCAAAAGATGGCTACAACTCAGTTCAAGTTGGTTTTGGAACTCAAAAGAAAGAAAGAGTAAGTAAGGGCAGTGCTGGTGCCATGAAAGGTGCCTTCTATAAAGTCTTAAAAGAATTTAGATTAAAACCTTCTGATAAAAATGAATCAAAAGAAGGTGATGTTATAGATGTTTCAACTTTTGCGCCTGGAGACAAGATAATTGTATCTAGTATTTCCAAGGGTAAAGGTTTTCAAGGAGTCGTAAAGCGCCATGGTTTTCATGGAGGCCCTCGTACTCACGGTCAAAAACATTCTGAAAGAGAGCCAGGAAGTATCGGTGGAGGTCTTCGTACCCATGTTCCAAAGGGAATGAGAATGGCAGGACGAATGGGCTCTGATCGTATTACTCAGAAAAATCTAAAAGTTGTTTTTGTTGATACAGAAAATAATTTGATGCTTATCAAAGGAGCAGTCGCCGGTAGACGAGGTACCTTAGTAGAAATAGTTTCAAGATAATAATTTATATGGAAGCAAAAATATCAGGAAAAATATATAACCAAAAAGGTACTGAAGCAGGAACGATAGATCTTCCCGCAAAGGTTTTCGGGGTTAAGTGGCGTTCAGACTTGGTTCACCAGGTCGTAGAAAGCATGCGTAGCAACAAGCGCGCAGGTACTGCAGATACTAAAGACCGCGGAGAAGTTCGCGGAGGAGGTAGAAAGCCTTGGAAGCAAAAGGGAACCGGACGAGCTAGACATGGATCCAGCAGAAGCCCTATTTGGGTAGGAGGAGGAGTAACCCATGGCCCATTGAGTGAGAAAAACTACAAGAGAAAAGTATCCAAGAGTATGCGTGCTCAAGCTCTCTTTTCAGTGCTTTCAAAAAAATGGAAAGATGGAGAAATAATTTTTGTTGACTCTTTGACTCTTCCAGAAATCAAAACTAAAAAAGCAGTTGAAGTAATGAAAAATCTAGCCAAAGCTTCAGGATTGAAACCACTCGGAAGTTCAAAGAAGGTGAGAGTTCTCACTGCAATTTTTGGCCGAAATGTAGAATCTGAAAAGAGCTTTAGAAACTTGCCTCAATTGGAAATAGTTTTCCTTAAAAACTTAAATCCCTTAGATGTGCTCAATCATCAATATCTTTTGATAGAAAATCCAACCGAGGCAATAAAGTTTTTAGAATCCAGAAGTTAATTTTTATATACCATGAATACTCAAATAATTAAAAATCCAAGAATAACAGAAAAAGCATCTTTTGCATCAGAACAAAATGTATATACTTTTGATATTTCTTCAGGAGCTAATAAGGGAGAAATAAAAAAAGTTATTTTTGCTCTTTACAAAGTAAAGCCAGTAAAAGTAAATGTTTTGGCTGTTCCAAGAAAAAAGATAAATGCCAGAGGAAAAGAGGGTGTAAAAGGTGGTGGACGCAAAGCCCTTGTTTATTTGAAAAAAGGAGACAAGATAGAATTTGTATAAAAAAGATAGAACAATATGAAAACATATAAACCCACAAGTAAATCAAGAAGACAGATGACCAATGTGACTTACAGGGGAGTCTTGACCAAGACTACTCCTACCAAGTCTCTTACTTATGGTTTTCGTCGTGCTGTCGGAAGAAATAGCGCAGGACGTATCACCATGAGACACAAAGGTAGTGGACACAAGCGCCTCTATCGTGATGTGGACTTTTTGTATAACAAGAAAGAAATTCCAGCAATCATAAAGTCTGTAGAATACGATCCAAACCGTTCAGCTTTCATAGGTTTGGCTGTTTACAAAGATGGAGAAAAGAGATATGTGGTATTACCAAAGGGAATTACTCCAGGAGATTCTTTTATTGTTTCCCCAACAGCTCCACTTACACCATTAAACAGACTTCCTTTAAAGAATATTCCAGTTGGAACCTTTGTATATAACATTGAAATCAAGCCTGCGGGTGGTTCAAAGATTGGCCGTTCTGCTGGAATCTTTGCACAAGTAGTAGCAAATGCTGATGGGTATACAAACATAAAGATGCCTTCTACTGAAGTTAGAAAAATAAATGAAAACTGTTATGCCTGTATTGGTACTGTCTCAAACGAAGAACATCACTTAGAAAATTATGGTAAAGCAGGACGCAGTCGCTGGAAAGGAATTCGTCCTACTGTCAGAGGTACTGCTATGAACCCTGTAGACCATCCATACGGAGGAGGAGAAGGCAGACAAGGACGCGGAACCAAGAGACCAAAGACTATGTGGGGTAAAGTTACTGGAGGCAGAAAGACTCGTGGTCCAAAGAAATACTCAAATGTATTTATTGTTTCTCGCCGAAAGACCGGAAAGAAAAAATAAAAATTTAATTACTATAAAAAAGTCCCCTGCCACCTGGCGGGGGATTTTTGTTTATACACATTTACTATTGCTTTATTTTTGAAAAGTGGAATAATCTCTAATTAAGTTGTACATCGTTAGTGGGCATACGGGAGTATCCCTGCGGAAAGGAGGGAAAATGTCGAAGAGGCATAGTGAAGAGAACTCTCGTCGAGACAAGACCGGCAATACAAGACCCAAGAAGTAGTCGACATGTGAAGGGGAGGAAATTTTCTATGTGCAAGAAACTCTGGTGGATTCCGAATCGAAAAGACGACAGGAATCCAAAACCGGTTGTTGTCGCTCGTTCGTGTGAACGAGGCTGGCCCAAGAAGACCATTCTCGGTTCGAAGTAGGGGAGGGACATTCGCGAAGTCCTTCCTATCAAGGGGTTCCAAAATACCGGGACCCCTTTTAATTTATATAATTTGACATTTTGTGCCTATTTGCTATTATGAAACCAAGCTCGTTAGGAGCTATTTTTTATGACAAGATCAATCAAAAAAGGATTAAATGTTGACGAGAGACTACTCAAAAAGATTGAGGGTAAAAACCCGTTGCAGACACCCATGGTAAAGACATGGAAAAGAGCTTGTGTTATATCACCCGAAATGCTCGGTTTTACTTTTGGTGTTTATAATGGCAAGACACACATAGAAGTTTTGGTAACAGAAGACATGGTGGGTCACAGGTTGGGAGAATTTTCACCAACCAAGAAATTTATGAAACACGGAGGAAAGATGCAGAAAGAACTTGAGCAGAAGAAAAAAGAAGCTGAAATAACTCAAGCTAAATCTGCTACAGCTGCAGCCGATGATGCAAAAAAGAAATAATTTAAACAATACATTATCATGAAAGCCTTTTTAAAAAATTATAGACAGTCTCCTAGAAAAGTTCGCCTAGTGGCAGGACTTATTAAAGGTAAAAATGTATCTGCTGCTATTGCTGAGCTTGATTTTCTAGCTAAGCGTGCAGGTCTTCCAATAAAGAAACTTCTCTTGTCCGCAGTTGCTAATGCAAAACAAATGGGCATAGAGGTAGATAATTTATTTATAAAAGAATTGCGAGTTGATAAAGGAATAGTTATGAAGAGGATGATGCCTGCAGCCATGGGGACGGGTCATCGCATAAACAAACGCACCAGCCACTTGAATATTCTTTTAGCTGAGAAAGTCATTGCAGTTAAAAAGACTAAAACAGCCAAAACACCTAAAGTTAAAAAAGTAGTTAAAAAATAAAAATTTAGAAAAACAACATGAGTAAAATAGTTCACCCATATGCACATAGATTGATAATCCTCCGAGACTGGAAGTCTCGCTGGTTTGCTGATCCTAAAAAGTATGTCGCTTATTTGAAAGGTGATGTTTTAATCCGCCAATATTTGGAAAAGAAATTGCGAGGGATGTATGTCTCTACTATTGAAATAGAGAGAAGTAGAAAAGCAACTCGTTTTATAATCAAAACTTCTCGCCCAGGACTTATTATTGGCAGAAATGGTGAAGGCGCAACAAAACTAAAAGAAGATATCTTAAAGAAGATGGACAATCTAAAGATTGCTCGTCCAGAAGACTTTAAGCTTGAAATAATGGAAATCTCAAACCCAGAAGCAGATGCTGCTATTGTGGCTTATATGATTGCCGAAGGATTGGAAAAGAGAATGCCTTATCGCCGAGTTATCAAACAAATCATTGAGAAAGTTATGCAAGCTCACGGAGTAGAAGGAGCCAGAATCGTTTTGTCTGGCCGATTGGGTGGAGCTGAAATTGCACGCACCGAAGAGCTAAAGAGGGGAAGTATTCCACTTCAGACTTTCCGCGCGGACATAGATTTTAAAAGAGAGCGAGCTACTCTTTCTTATGGAGTAGTCGGTATAAAGGTTTGGATTTATCGAGGTAAGATTTTTGCTGACAAAAAGTCTTCAAAAAGTGCTTATGCTTCCACTCCAGAAAATGATAAAGAAAGTAAATTAAAAACAGACTAGTAGCTACGAGCTTAACGCCACAAAAATTATATGTTAATTCCAAAAAAAGTAAAATTTAGAAAATGGCAAACAGCACGCTCAAACCCAAAGAGCCGTACTGCTGATACGAGAGGAATAAAGCTTGCCTTTGGTTCTTTTGGATTAAAATCTGAATCTCAGGCTCGCGTAAAATCAACTCAGATTGAATCTGCCCGAAAAGTAATTTCTCGTACTTTAACCAAGACTGGTAAATATTGGGTTCGTATCTTTCCAGATAGACCTTTTACTGCCAAGGCTGCAGAAGTAGGAATGGGAAAGGGTAAGGGAGATCCTCAGGGCTATTGCTTTGATGTTCTTCCAGGACGCATTATTTTCGAAGTAGATGGCGCAGATGAAAAAGTAGCTCATGAGGCTTTGAGAAAAGCTGGAAGTAAATTGCCTATTAAAACCAGAATTGTCGGTAGAGTAAACAAGAAATAAGATATTTTTATGGCAAAGAAAAAAGACAAAAATTTTAAAGATATGAAAGATGGAGAGCTCCTAAAAGAGCTTGCAGTTTTGAGAGAAGAGTTACGAGTTTTACATTTTAAAGCTGAAGGCTCAAGATCAAAAAATGTAAAAGAAGGTCAAAATTTGAAAAAACAAATTGCTCGGATATTGACTGAAGTAAATAAAAAGAAATAAATATTTATGACAACAAAAGTAAACAAAGAAATAAAAGAAAACAAAGGAAATGTCTTAAAGGGGACTGTTGTTTCCGATAAGATGGACAAGACTGTCGTCGTCAGTGTTTCAAGGTTTGTAAAGCACCCTCTTTATGGAAAGTTTTATAAAGTTAGTAAGAAATATAAAGCTCACGACGAAGAGAATAAATATAAAACAGGGGATAAGGTAGAGATAGTAGAAACCAAGCCGATTTCAAAAGATAAGAGATTTAAAGTAATTAGTTAAATTTTATGATTCAAAACGAAACTTTAGTAAAAATAACAGACAATGCCGGAGGCACCGTAGGAAAGGTGTTCAAGATTTTAGGCTCTTCAAAAAAGAGATATGCCACTTTAGGTGAGATAGTTATTATCTCTGTTAAAGTTGCTTCTCCCAGAAAAGGAGTTAAGAAAAAAGATGTACACCAAGCAGTAGTAGTGCGCACCAGAGGAGCTTTCCGTAGAAAGGACGGTTCTTATATTCGTTTTGATGATAATGCGGTAGTTATTTTAGAAAAAGGCAAAAAAGACCCCAAGGCTGGCCGTGTCTTTGGACCAATTCCACGAGAGCTCGCCGAAAAAGGATTCCAGAAGATAATTTCTTTAGCACAAGAAGTTATATAACAATTTTTAAATAAACATATGAAATTAAAAAAAGGAGACAATGTAATAATCAGAACAGGAAAGGACAAAGGGAAGTCTGGCAAGATTGTCCATGTTTTAGTCAAAGAAAACAAAGTTATTGTTGAGGGATTAAACATGATGAAAAAACATCAGCGTCCTAGAAAGTCTGGAGAAAAGGGAAGTATCAAAAGTATTGAAATGCCAATAAATTCTTCAAACGTTATGATTCTTGATCCGAAAGAAGGTGTGGCTACTAGAATCGGGAAAAAGAAAGTTGGAGACAAGATGGTCCGAATTGCTAGAAAGAGCAACCAGGAGATTTAATATATTATTTAAACAATATGAACAAACATTTAACCGTAAAAGAAAAAGAGGCCTTAGCTTTCGAAAAAATGAAAGAAGTTTTTCATTATAAGAATGTTATGGCTGCTCCTAGAACCAAAAAGATTGTCTTAAATGTCGGTACCGGTACTGCCATGAAGAAAGACAAGAACAAGAATGTAGCTATTTCTGAACGCTTGGCAAAGATAACAGGACAAAAGGGGGCTCTACGAGGTGCAAAGCAGTCTATTTCTTCTTTTAAAGTTAGACAAGGAGATCCAATCGGAATCGTCACTACACTACGAGGCAAGAGAATGTTTGCTTTCCTTGAAAAGCTTATCAATGTGGCTCTTCCTCGAACCAAAGACTTTCGTGGAATAAAGCGCAGTGCAGTGGATGACTTAGGAAATCTTACTATTGGTATCAAAGAACACACAATTTTCCCTGAGACTGCCGACGAAGATATCCGAGATATTTTTGGTATGTCTATTACCGTAGTTTCTTCAGCAAAAAACAAAAAAGAAGGCACAGCTTTCTTTGAACTCATCGGAGTTCCTTTCAAAAAAGAGGAAGAGGGTAAGAAAAAATAATCGTTGACTATTAAGAGCAAATCTGATAGTATCTAAACAAGGGAATATAGCTTTGATTAATCCACTTCTCTCCTTTAATTCTTTGTTTTCAGAGGATTAAAGAAAAAAAGTGAGATATTAACAGAGCACTTCCTTTAAATTATTTATGGCAAAAACATCAGTAAAGGCGCGAGCCGCTAAAAAACCAAAATTTTCCACTCGAGCAAAGAATCGATGTTTTCGCTGTGGAAGAGGTAATGCTTTTATGAGAGATTTTGGTATTTGTCGTATTTGTTTTAGAGAATTAGCTAATGAAGGAATGCTTCCTGGGGTTCGCAAATCAAGCTGGTAATAAAATATATGGATTCAATTTCAAACATGATAATAATAATGAAGAACGGCTCACTTGCAGGCAAGGAGTCTGTTTCTATTCCTTATTCTAAAATGAAGAATGCTATCGGTGAATGTTTAAAGAATGCAGGTTATGTATCTGAGGTTTCAAAGAAAGTTAAAAAAGGGCAACCTGTCTTGGAAGTAGCTCTTGTTTATGTAGACAAGAAACCAAAGATTACAGAAGTAGAAAGAATATCCAAACAATCACGACGAGTTTATTTTGGAATGAAAGATATTCACTCTGTCCGAAATGGTTCTGGTTTACTGGTACTTTCTACTCCAAAAGGGATTTTATCAGGAAAGGAGGCAAGGAAAGAACAAGTCGGAGGAGAAGCCTTATTTAGAATTTGGTAATAAAAATATATGAGCAGAATTGGAAAACAAGAAATTTTAATACCAGCCGGAGTAAAAGCCACCATGAATGGCGGAACTTTTATTGTAGTAGGCCCAAAAGGTACTCTTAGTAAAATCTTTAGAGATGATGTTGTGGTTACTGTAGGGGACAAGTCTATTACTTTAAGCATAAAAAGAAATGATAAGTTTTCTCAGTCTCTCTGGGGTACTTATGCTTCACATATAAAAAACATGATAACAGGAGTAGAGACTCCTTATCAGAAAAAGTTAATTCTAGAAGGAGTTGGTTTTAAATCAGAAGTAAAAGGAAAAGAACTTCATCTAGCTCTTGGTTTTTCTCATCCAGTTATAGTTTCAATACCAGAAGGAATCACCACGACAGCAGAGAAGAACAACATTACCGTTACTGGAATCGACAAAGAACTCGTTGGTAGCTTTACGGCTGCTGTTCGCAGTTTGAAAAAACCAGAACCTTATAAAGGTAAAGGTATGCGTTATGAAGGTGAGGTTATAAGACGCAAGCAGGGTAAGAAAACCGTATAAAATTATGGCAAACAAAAACGACAAAAGAATAAGACTAAAGAAAAAAATCAGAGTAAAAATCACAGGTACTGCGGAGCGCCCTCGTTTGACTGTTTTTCGTTCTAATAAATTTATTTATGCTCAAGTTATAAACGATGCTACCGGCAAGACTTTAGTGCAGGCAAGCGATGTAAAAACAACAAAAGGTACCAAAACTGAAAGAGCCAAAGAAGTAGGCCGAGCTATTGCTGCCGCTGCCATAACAGGAAAGATCAAAAAAGTTGTTTTTGATAGAAATGGATTTAAATATACTGGGCGAATAAAATTAGTAGCAGATGAGGCCCGAGCTGCGGGATTAGAATTTTAATATGGAAAAACCAAAAGAAAACAACCCAAGAGAAAAAAGAAATAGTGGCCGACGTGGCTCCTCTTTTAACCGAGTCAAGCCGGAGTTTGACCAAAAGATTTTAGATATTCGTCGTGTTACCCGTGTGGTCGCAGGAGGACGAAGATTTTCTTTTAGTGTTGCCTTGGTAGCAGGGGATAAAAAAGGATGTGTCGGACTCGGACTTGGAAAAGCTGGAGACACAGCTCTTGCCATCAATAAAGCACTTCGAAATGCCAAGAAAAACATGGTTAGACTAAAACTTACCAAAACAATGTCTATCCCTCACGAGCTTTCCGCAAAATTTTCAAGTTCTTATATTATGCTTTTGCCAAACAAAGGACGAGGATTGGTTGCTGGTTCTGTGGTTCGCGACATAGTAAAGCTTTCTGGCATTAAAGACATAACAGGAAAGATTTTATCTAACAGCAAAAACAAATTAAATAATGCTAAAGCAGTTATGGCTGCTTTGGCTCAAATTTCTTCTAGATATACAAAAATTGAAACTGCTCCTACCAATACTGTTGTAGTAGCAAACAAAGAAGTTCCCGTTGAGTAATAATATAAAATTTTATGCAAATACATAACCTTAAAAGACAACATAAGAATAAAAAAGACAGGCTAGTGGGCCGAGGAGGCAAACATGCCAAAACATCTGGCCGAGGAGGCAAGGGTCAGACAGCTCGAGCTGGAAATAAACGCCGTCCTGAGCTCCGTGATATCATAAAGAAATTACCTAAGAATAGAGGGTATCAGTTTAAATCTATTCAAAAAGTATTTATTTTAGATAAAGAAAAATTAGTTGCCGGTAAAGATGCTACTAAAAAAGAGACATTTTCTGAAATAAGAAAGCGTTTAGGTATCAAGGGAAAAAAGATAAGAATTAAATAAGATGCAAAGTTTTTTAAACAAAATAAAGTTAATCTGGACAGATACGACCCTTAGAAACAGAGTGCTCTTTGTTTTGTTTTCTTTAGTAGTATTCAGATTACTTTCCGCTATTCCTATTCCAGGAATAGACACCTTGGCACTTTCTAGATTTTTATCTAACAACCAATTTTTTGGTATTTTAAATATTTTCTCTGGAGGTGGTCTTTCGAATCTTTCTATAATCATGCTTGGAGTTGGTCCTTATATTACAGGATCAATTATTATGCAGCTTTTGACCATTATGGTTCCCTCTTTAAAAAGAATCTACCACGAAGAAGGGGAGGCAGGAAGAAAGAGATTTGCTCAATACGGCAGACTCCTCACCGTGCCACTAGCCGCTATTCAAGGGTTCAGTCTTTTGTTTATTCTAGAACAACAAAATATTTTAATTAATTTAACAGCGTTTGATCGTATTACCAATCTGTTTATCATCGTGGCAGGTTCTGTTCTCTTGATGTGGCTCGGAGAGCTCGTTTCAGAGTTTGGAATTGGAAATGGTGTTTCCCTTATTATCTTTGCTGGTATAGTGTCCAGTCTTCCTTCTACTGTCAGTCAGCTTATATTTACCTTTGATGTTTCTCAAATACCTCTTTATCTTATGTTTGCAGTTTCTGGAATACTTGTTATCGCAGGTATCGTTTTGGTTACTGAAGCAGAAAGACCTATTCCTGTCACCTATGCCAAGCGTGTTCGAGGTATGAAGATGTATGGAGGAGGCTCTACTTATCTACCTCTTCGCGTAAACCAAGCTGGAGTAATTCCAATAATTTTTGCACTTTCAATATTGCTTTTCCCTCAAATGATAGGAACATTTTTGTCTCGTTTTAGTAATGTGATTTTGGTTAAAATTTCTCAGATTCTGGTTTCATTTTCACAGACGAGTCTATTGTATGGTATTCTTTATTTCGCTTTTGTATTTCTGTTTACCTATTTCTACACAGCAGTTACTTTTGATCCTGAAGCTCTTTCCACTAACTTACAAAAGAATGGTGCATTTATTCCAGGAATTCGTCCAGGAGCATCCACCTCAGAATATATTTCAAAAGTTTTGAGTCGTATTACTTTACTCGGAGCAGTATTCCTTGGTTTTATTGCTGTGTTACCTTTAATAATGCAATACCTTACAGGTATTGCTAGCCTAGCTCTTGGAGGTACTTCGATACTCATCGTAGTTTCAGTTGTTCTAGATTTAATGAAAAAAGTAGATGCTCAAGTATCAATGAGAGAGTATTAATTTTCTTCTCTCCATTTTTTATATTCTGTGACGATGATATCCACAACCTGCTCCAGGTTGTTTTTGTTTGTGTCTATAACTAGATTAAAATTATTTTTATCAGTGTGGTCTATGTTGTAAAGTTCTCTGTATCTTTTTTTTTCACTTTCTAGTCGAGAAGTTATCTTTTCATATATTTCGTCCACAGTAGAAGACTCTTCGCTTTGCTTTCGGAGTTTGTTTTCTTTTAAATCGTTTAAGATTCTTTCTTTGGCTATCTCGGCTGGTAAGTCTAAGTACACTTTAAAAGATTCTGGTATCCAGTGAAAAGCCAACCTGGAATCAATAACAATCTTTTGCATTTCTCCTGCTTTTCGTACTTCTTCATCTATCTTTTTATCAATACTGTCGTCGCCCTGGGCTTTTTCATTTAGTTCGTTTAAAGAGATTCCTGTGTCGAGAGCGATTTTGCGCATAAAGTTTCCAGAGGAAAAACGCTGAAAGCCTAATTCTTTGGCCACTAGGTCGGCTGTACTTGATTTTCCGCCACCAGGAGCACCTGCAATGGTTATGATTTCTTTCTTCATAATTTATGCTATTATAGCACATATGGAACCCCAAACTTTTGTATTTTTTGGAATAATAGGCTCAGGTAAGGGTACTCAGGTCAAATTCTTGATGGATTTCTTGAAAGAAAAAGATGGGCGTGAGGTGGTGTATGCTTATCCTGGGAATGAATATAGAAAGCTTATAGAGTCTGGGAGCTATGTTGGTTCTATTATAAAAGACTCTCTTTCCAAGGGGCACCTACAGCCTGACTTTTTAACCAACGCAATTGTTACAAGTATTTTGACTTCTGATTTATCTCCAGAAAAACACTTGATTGCGGATGGTTATCCTAGGACGATACCTCAATCTGAGACCTTGGATGCGATGATAAAGTTCTTTAGACGAGATTTAGTAAAAATTATTTACATTGAAATTAGTGAAGAAGAGGCCATTAGAAGAAATTTGGCGCGTGGTAGACATGACGATACAGAAGAGGGAATAAAGAAAAGAATCGAAGAATACATAAATAATGTTGTCCCTTCTGTAAATTATTTTAAAGGAAAAGAGGGTTATGAAATATATGCCATAAATGGAGAGCAGACTCGGGAAGATGTATTCAAGGATATTATTAAAGCTCTTAACTTTTAACTAAAATCAATATGGAAGAAGCAATAATAATTTCACTTGGAGGCTCTCTTATCATACCCGAAGATTTAGATTTAAATTTTCTGAGAGACTTTAAGGATTTGATTATTTCCCATGTAGAGAAAGGAAAGAAGTTTGTGATTATTACTGGTGGAGGAAAAATTTGTCGTAAATATCAAAATGTAGCCAAAGAACTTTCAAGTCCTTCAAGTGAAGAGCTCGATTGGATAGGAATCGCTTCTTTGAAATTAAATGCTGAGCTGCTGCGAGTTATTTTTGGAGAATATGCACATGATAGAGTAATCTCTAATTTGGCTAATCATTTTGTTTTTGAAAGACCAATCATCATAGGTTCAGCTTTTAATCCAGGACAGAGTACAGACCATGGAGCTGTCTTGGGGGCTAAATCACTCGGTGCAAAAAAGATAATTAATCTTTCAAACACTGATTATGTATATGACTCTGATCCCAAAATCAATCCGGACGCAAAAAAGTTTGAACAGATTTCTTGGGATGATTACATGTCTTTAATTCCCAAAGAATGGAACCCAGGATTGAGTAGCCCTTTTGATCCGATTGCTTCCAAGCTTGCCAAAGAAGAGGGGATGACTGTCTTTATTGTGAATGGAAAACCAATAGACAATTTAGTAAAATGCTTAAATGGGGAGAAGTTTTTAGGAACAATAATTTCTTAATATGGGAATAATCATTAAAACAAAAGAAGAAATAAATATAATCCGAGAAGGTGGAAAACATCTAGCTACTGTTTTATATAAACTTAAAGAAAAAGTGATACCTGGTATTTCTACCAAAGAATTGGATGTATATGCGGAACAATTAATTCGTGATTTTGGAGATGTTCCTGCTTTTTTGCATTATCGCCCTGATGGAGCCAGTACTCCATTTCCAGCATCTCTTTGTATCTCAGTTAACGATGAAGTGGTGCATGGTATTCCAAACAATAATCGAATTTTGAAAGAAGGTGATATCGTCGGCCTTGATTTAGGAGTAAAACATAAAGGATTGTTTACTGATATGGCTATCACTGTGCCAGTCGGTAAAGTGAGTTCTGAAAATTTAAAACTTTTAAAAACTACCGAGAAAGCTTTGATGGTTGGGATAGATGCTGCGCAAAACGGAAACACGACAGGGGACATAGGTTATGCTATTGAAAAATTTGTTCGTGCTCAAGATACCAAATATGGAATAGTGGAAGTTTTGTCTGGTCATGGAGTGGGAAAACAAATTCATGAAGACCCATATATTCCAAACTTTGGTAAAAAAGGTAAGGGTGAAAAGTTGGTACCTGGAATGGTGGTTGCCCTAGAGCCGATGTTAAATTTGGGTACAAAAAATGTGACCATAGACGATGATGATTGGACTTTTCGTACTGCTGACTTAAAAAACAGCGCACATTTTGAACACACAATATTGATTACTGAAGGCGAGCCAGAAATTTTAACTAAAATTTAGTTTTTGTTGTCTAACGTGCTAGGTCTTGCCTAGCACATGTGATATAATTGATTCATGTCTATTAGAAAAATTTCTTTTGCTTCAGATGAATACTATCATCTATATAATCGTGGTAATAGTAAACAAAAAATATTTCATGATGCGCAAGATTATTGGCACTTTATTACTTTGATTTACACCTGTAATTCTGAGAATAATTTTAGAAATTTTATTCTTAAAAGAAGCGAAGAAGACCCCTATCTCTGGGAAAGGGGAAGTCGGTTGGTGAATATTGGAGCTTACTGTCTAATGCCTAACCACTTTCATGTTTTAATAACGGAAAAAGAAAAAAATGGCATAAGTAAATTTATGCAGAAATTGTGTACGGCATATGTGATGTATTACAACAAAAAATACAAAAGAACTGGAGGGCTTTTTGAAGGGAAATTTAAATCGGAACACTTAGATACTGATAGATATTTAAAATACATATTTTCTTATATTCACCTAAACCCCGTGAAATTAATACAAAAAGATTGGAAGGAAGTTGGAATAAAAAATAAAAACGAAGTCTTGAAATATCTCGATGACTATAAATACTCAAGCTATCTTGACTATTTGGGTGTAAAAAGGAAACAGAGCTTAATTATCAACAGTGAAGTTTACCCTGGGTACTTTCCGTTGATGAAAGATTTTAAAAAGGAGATTTTAGAATGGATAAGTTATAAAGATAAAATTGTGCTAGGCAAGACCTAGCACGCAGATTAGCTATCTTTGGAACTATGCAGTTGTTTAATATAGAAGTTCACTCTTGCTAATTCTTTTACCTACAAGAGCTAGGATTTTCTTTTTACCCAGCATTCCATATGCCAATGCCCTGTGGTTTCCATCATCGATATCATATTTACATTTTTTATAATTCTTTCTGACCGATGCTTTGATTAGTTTGTTGTGTCTTATAACTCCTTCTTCAATCACAACTATCGGAATGTATTTAGTAATCTTTTCTGCGTATTTCATCATTTCCTCAATGTATAAAACTCTACTTGTTTTAAGAGAGAGTTTGTTTTTGTCTTCTAGATAAGGTTGAATATATTCAACTGTGTCTAAGACACATCCTCTAGTAGCAACATCTGGTAATCCACCCATCCTAGGCCATACACCACAATCCTTAAGCTCAATTTCCTTGAGCTCCCAAGTAGAATTTAAATAATTGTCATATCTGGGATGATAATTATCGAGATGGTATGTCAATAAATTTTTTTGAGACAACTTTTTTGCTTTAGTTAATATCTTCTTAAGATTACTCTCTAACTTTTTTTCTCTGTGCTTCTCTGATACGTTAAATACCTCACCCAATAATTCATTACCAATGTAAAAAGCTCGTATTGCCTCGAGGGCCGTGACTTTTTTCGATTTCATACAATCAATTATACAGCTAAATAGATTTAATGTAAAAAGTTCTGGTTCCGGGTGGCTCTGGGCAAGATGTTTCTCTCGACAGACTAGCTAGTCTACAAAACACAGCCATTTGCTAAATCCTCCAGGGGAGGGGTATACTTACGAATATTAGAAATTAATATATAAAAATACATGGACACACATAATATACATGGGATTGAAGTTGGTTTTCATAGTAGTGCGACAGAAGCTAAAGATTTTTTAAAAGATGGGATTCACAGCCACACAGCACAAAATTATTTCGAAACAGCTAAAAGCAAAGGAGAAACTCGTTTTTATGATGATAAGGGTCAAAAATTTAAAATAACTCACGCAGAAAAGGATGGAAAAGATATGTTTTCTGTTGAAAAAAGCCACCATTAAAAAACATGACTCTATTCTACGCTAGGTCTTACCTAATTCGGATATACAAGCGTAAAGATTTAATTTTTTGTTCTTTTGCTGTATAATTAAATAAATGGAACAGTCGTTTTTTAAGGAAATGCCTAAATTCAAAACTCCAGAAGAGGAGCTGGATTATTTGCGTGCGCATGTGAGGGAACGAGAAGAGCAATTGGTCAGAATCGGACACATGGAACATGCAGCAGACCATGCAGCCAGAGATGTAATAGGAGAATATAAAAAGATACCAGCTGAAAAATTGGTTCACGAAGATAGCCTCATTAATCAAAAGGAATCAAAGGGAATTGTCTTAGCCTTAAAGCCAGAGACACATGACCATGTCATGGAAGAGCTTCTCGGTATAGCTATTACTAAAGGTATAAGAAATGCTCTTTCTGTGGCAGAAGCGATGAGTAGTCCTCATATAGATGATGATTTTCATAGAATCCTTATTCAGTATTTAAAGACTGGAGAAACAATACTAAATTTTAAAGAGGGAACTCCTATGTACAAGGCCCTCAATATGACTCTTTTTGAAATTACTCTTCCTCCACCAGAAGATGAGGCTGATAAGTCAAAATCTTTTAAAGATTTTATTGGAGCCATGGAGCAGTTTTATGCTGGAATGCAATCCATCTCTTTGGGAAAAAATAACGAACAAGAAAATTATTTTACTTTAGAAGTAGCACTCAATAACGCAAACGATGAGTTGGTGGTGTATGCTGCTGTTCCAAATCAACACCTTTCTCTTTTTGAAAAACAAGTTTTAGCTTTTTATCATAATGCAAAAGTTCTTGAGGTAACTGATGATTACAATATTTTTAACGAAAGAGGGGGTTCGGTCGGAGCTTATGCATCTTTTACTGAGCGTGCAGTCATGCCTATAAAAACTTATGAAAACATTGAGCACGACCCAATGAATCCAATCTTGAATGTTTTTTCTAAGTTAAAGACTTCTGGAGAAGGGGCGGCTATTCAGCTGGTGGTAGCTCCAGCAGGAGATAAATTTATAAATGAGTTTCATGCGATTTTGGATGACGTAAAAGATGGAAATTCAGTAAAACATGCAGCCGATAATTTCTATAAATTTAATAAGGCTTTTATGAAAGTCGGGAAAGAGCTTATTTTTGGTATAAAAGAAAAAAAAGAAACAAAAGAAAAACACATTGCAGGCAGGAGTGCTGTGGACGAAAGTGCGATAGAGAAAATTGGCGATAAAATAAAAAGTACCATAATGAAAGCCAACATTCGTGTCATTGCTTCGGGTGACACAAAAGAGCGAGCTGAGTCAATTTTAAAAGAAATAGAATCTTCATTTAATCAATTTGGAGAAGCGACCGGTAACTCTTTTATTTTTGAAGAGTTGCATGGAAGTGATTTAAAAAAACTATTTCACGATTTTTCTTATCGTACATTTTCACACGATAAAATATTACCCATGAATTTAAAAGAGCTTTCTTCTGTCTTTCACTTTCCGGTGGGTATCGGTAGTCAGCCACAACTAAAAGAAGCAAAAGCAGGTATCGCTCCGGCTCCCGCTGAAATGGCTAGAGAGGGAATAGTCTTGGGGGTAAATAGTTATCGTGGCAAAGATACAGAGATTCACATGTCCCGCGAAGATCGCATGAGGCATTTCTATGTTATTGGTCAGACAGGAACAGGTAAGACCAACATTATGTTGAATATGATTACCCAGGACATTAGAAATGGAGATGGTTGTTGTTATATAGATCCGCACGGCACAGATATCCAAACCATTCTTTCTCGTATACCAAAAGAACGCATCGATGATGTTATATATTTTGATCCCGCTTATACTTCAAGACCGATGGGATTGAATATGCTTGAATATGACCCAAATTATCCGGAGCAGAAAACCTTTGTGGTCAATGAAATGATGGGTATTTTCAACAAGCTTTTTGACATGAAGGTCGGAGGCGGGGCTATGTTTGAACAATACTTTCGAAATAGTGCTTTTTTGGTGATGGAAGACCCAGAATCTGGTTCTACCTTACTCGAGATTACGCGTGTTTTGGGAGATAAAGAATTCCGTGATATGAAACTCGCTAAATGTAAGAATCCTATTATTAAACAATTTTGGGTAACTGCAGAGCAAACCACCGGAGATCAGTCTTTGGCAAACTTTGTGCCGTATATTTCTTCTAAATTTGATAATTTTATTTCAAACGACATTATGCGTCCGGTTGTGCTTCAGCAAAACTCTGTATTTAATTTTAGAAAAATAATGGATGAAAAGAAAATTCTTTTGGTAAATCTTTCCAAGGGAAGACTCGGGGATATAAATGCAAACTTAATCGGCCTTGTGTTGGTAGGAAAGATTCAAATGGCTGCTCTTTCACGCGTAGATATGTTTGGTAAACCCATGAATGATTTTTATCTTTATATAGATGAGTTTCAAAATGTCACCACAGATTCTATCGCTTCTATTTTGTCTGAAGCTAGGAAATATCGCCTCTCTTTAAACATTGCTCACCAATACATAACTCAGCTTGAAGAAAATATTAAAAATGCAGTTTTTGGAAACGTTGGTTCGATGGCGGTATTTCGAGTAGGCACCGAAGATGCAACATTTTTAGAACCTAAATTTAAACCACAATTTTCTGCGGCAGATATTACTAAACTAGATAATCGTAATGCTTATATTAGTATGCTTGTAAATGGTCAACCGACTAAACCCTTTAACTTAAGAACCTTAGATGCTGAAAAAGGAAATCCTGAGATAGTAGACAGCCTTAAAGAACTTTCATATATCAAATACGGCCGTGATAGGGAAGAAGTAGAGGCAGAAATCATGGCGAGATACAAAACGATGGAATAATTTGTATTGTATTTCGTTTTGCAAAATTCATGTTATTTTGCTAGTATAAAAATATATGACAAGACCAAACAATGAGAGATCTTTAATCATAATCAAACCTGACGCAGTTCAGAGAAACTTGGTTGGGGAGGTTATAAGTCGTTTAGAAAAAAAAGGTTTAAAAATTATAGGAATAAAGATGATGAGCATAGAAGATACTCTTTTGGAAGAGCACTATGCACATATAAAAGATAAGCCTTTTTTCCCAGGAATTAGAGATTTTATGAAATCTTGCCCTGTTATTGTGATGGCAGTAGAGGGCGTGAATGTTGTTTCTTCCCTTAGACTCATTGTAGGCCCCACCAAGGGATGGGAGGCAGACGCTGGAACCATCCGCGGAGACTTTTCTTTATCTACTCAATCCAACATTGTACACGCCTCTGATTCTGTGGAGTCCGGAGAGGTTGAGGTAAAGAGATTCTTTGTGGATGAAGAAATTTTTGATTATAAAAAAATTGACACTGATTTTATATACGCAGAACATAAGGAATAAAAAGTCAAACTTGTTTTTCTCTCAAATTTGTGTTTTTTTGAAAAAAATATTGCTAAAATTTCTGTAGAGAGTATAGTTTAAGTAGGGTTATTTCCGGTTATTACCTAGAACACTAATTTATGGGAGTTTCGATCGAGTGTGGCTTTGGTTACACACGTCTAACACCCACCTAGCTATAAGCTATGGTAATACATCTGAAATAGTCCTAAGAAGAACTCCGCGATAAGCGGATTTTTTCTTTTAAATATAGTAAAATAAACTAATGGACAGAAAAAACCTTTTTAAACACCTAGCACTCCTTATCCTTTTTATTTTTGTACTAAATTTCTTAGCGAATAAATTCTTTTGGTATTCCTCTATTTGGTATTTAGACATGATTATGCATTTTCTCGGTGGTTTATGGCTAGGGCTTTTCGCTTTTTATCTTTTTAGGGAAGAAAATATCTCTTTTCGTTTAATTTTTAAAATACTACTTTTTGTATTTATTGTGGGAATCGGCTGGGAGATATATGAAGTGCTGGTCGATAAAGTAGTTACCCAAAATTCTATCAATGTTTTAGACACTAGCTCTGATTTGTTTTTTGACTTATCTGGTGGATTATATGCTATTCTTTATTTATGGAAAAAAATGCAAAAGTAACATTTTGTGGTGGAACAGGTTCGGTCACGGGTGCCAATTTTCTTTTTGAAATAGATGGCAAGAAAATTTTAGTTGATTGTGGGCTTACTCAAGGTTCAAAATTGGCTGATGATGTAAATTGGGAACCTTTTACCTATGATCCAAAAGAAATAGATATTCTTTTTGTTACTCATGGCCACATTGATCACTTGGGGCGTATTCCAAAATTAATCAATGAAGGTTTTCGAGGAAAAATATATTCTACAGAGCCTACTAGGGGTATAGCCCTTCCAATGCTAGAAGACACTGCTGGAATCTTAGGAAAGAATTTTGGTTCTCATCTTGATGAAATATATTCAGATGAAAACATAAAAATCACTCTTTCTCTGTGGGAAGGATTTCCTTATCATCAGAAAATAAAAATAACTCCAGAGGTAGAAGTTAGTTTTTTGAATGCCGGACATATTTTGGGTTCAGCTATGATTAAATTTTCCTATAATGGTAAAAATATTCTCTTTACTGGAGATTTGGGCAATAGTCCTTCACCAATTCTTCCTACTACTGAAAAAGTAACAGATATAGATTACTTAATAATGGAAAGTGTTTATGGAGACAGAAATCACGAATCAAGAAACGACCGAAGGAGATTGTTGGCTGAAATTATTCAAGATAACCACAAAAGGGGAGGAGCATTATTGATTCCCACTTTTTCTCTAGAGCGTTCTCAGGAGCTTCTTTTTGAGCTTGATGCCCTCTTGGAGGGAGACCGGGTGCCTGTCATGCCTATATTTTTTGATTCTCCGTTGGCTATTCGATTAACTGATGTTTTTAAACGATATAAAAGCTATTTTAATTTAAATGCTCAAAAAGCTATGTCTCCGGGAAAGTATTTGTTTGATTTTCCAGGGCTACATCATACTCTAAAGACGGAAGAATCTAAAATGATAGCTGGTGTCCCTAATCCAAAGATAATTATTGCAGGTAGTGGTATGTCTACTGGCGGGCGTATTATTCATCATGAAAAGAATTATTTACCTGATCCCAAGAATACTTTGCTTTTGACGGGGTATCAGTCTGTCGGTACTCTTGGGCGCTTGATTCAAGAGGGTTTAAAGACTATTCGTATTGCAGGGGAGGATGTTCCAGTTCGAGCTCATATTGCTACAATTTTTGGATACTCTGGACATAAAGATTCTGATGGCCTATTAAATTTTGTGGAAGATATGCAGGATTCTATAAAAAAAGTTTTTGTGGTTATGGGTGAACCAAAGTCTTCTATGTTCTTGGTTCAAAAATTAAGAGATAATTTGGGAATCGAAGCATTTGCTCCAAAGCAAAACGACAGTATAACTCTAACCTTTTAATTTGTTTTTTGTAAGCTTGCTTACTGTCCTTCTTTATTGATACAATGAAAATATGAATTCGCCATTAAATTTCCTACCCAAGCATGGACACAACCAATTAAAAATATGTGTCTCGGGTGCAGCTGAAACTGGTCACTGTGGACTCAATGCACTCGACAAAGCGAAAGAACTTGGACGAGAGATTGCTAGGCAGGGGGCCATACTGCTTACTGGAGCCACCACTGGTTTTCCTCTCTGGGTATCAATGGGAGTAAAAGAAGCTGGGGGAATTTCTATTGGAATATCTCCAGCAGCTTCAGAACAAGAACATGTGGAAGTATACAAACTTCCCTTGGACTATTTAGATTTAGTTATTTATACAGGGTTTGGTTATCCTGGCCGTGACATATTACTTACTCGTTCTGCTGACGCGGTAATATGTGGGTGTGGAAGAATTGGAACAATACATGAGTTTACTGTTGCCTTTGAGGATAAAAAGCCTATTGGTATTTTTCAGGGTCCTTGGGAGATGGGGGATCAGCTTCAAGACATTATAGAAAAGAGTCATCGTCCCAATGAGAAAATTGTTTCGGGAGAAGACCCTAAGAAACTCATCGAAGATGTTATTGAGCTCATTAAAAAATATAAAATAACTGAATACAAGATAGTAAAACCCTCTGTGCCAGATACTGAATAAAAAAAACGACTAGGGAGACCTAGTCGTTTTTTTTATTTAAATATTTATTTTATTGCTTCTAAAACTTTAGCAAAAGTCTTTGGGTGATGCTCAGCAAAGTCGGATAGGATTTTTCTGTCTAGTAGGATGTTTTTCTTGTGTAGGGCTCCGATCATTTTTGAATAAGACATTCCTAGTTCTCGTGCTCCAGCATTTATTTTGATATTCCAGAGTTTGCGATTGTGGGATTTTTTATCTTTGCGGTGTGCAAAGGAATAATTACCTGAGTGCAATAACGCATCTTTTGCTTGACGCTCTTTGGTGCTGCGACCATGGCGCATTCCTTTTGTTTGCTTCAAAACACTTCTTCTTCTTTTTAACGCATGTACTCCTTTTTTTACTCTTGTCATATGTTTTTTAAATTACTAATTAAGAAAAGGGCAACAAATGGCTCTTTGGCTTGTTTTTAATAACAAAGTTTTGACCCTTTTTACCTGCAAGCTGGCTGTTGCGGGATTGTTTTGCATTGAAATGATTAAAACCAGCCTTGCGGGAAATTATCTTTCCGTTCTTGGTTAGCTTTAATCTTTTACTAAATGATTTGTTTGTTTTCATCATAAAATTATTTTTGTTATTTTTTCTCTATTGTTATCGTTAAACCTTTTGGACCCTTTTTATATGTATCTGATATTTTATAATCTTCAGTAATCAGATGTAATACTCTATCTAAACGCTCTCTTAAAAATTTCTCATCCATATACTTTGCTCGTCCGGCCAAGAAAAGTTCAACCTTGATTCTGTGCCCCTCTTTTATCCATTTTGAAGCAGTTTTGGCTTTTAGCTCTAAATCATGGTCTCCGGTGCCGATTTTGATTTGGATTGATTTGGTTTCCGTCTTGTTTGCACCAGCCTTGGCCTTTTTCAATTTCTTGTTGGCCTCATACTGATACTTACCAAAATCCATCAACCTTGCAATCGGTGGATTGCTATTTGGACCTATCTCAATTAAGTCTAAACCTTTGCTCTGCGCTAATTCCAGAGCATCTCTTATGCTTAAAACACCGAGATTTTTGTTTTCACTGTCCAAAACTCGAAGTTCTTTGGCTCGTATTTGGTTGTTTATTCGTTCTCGCAATTGATATTTAGTAAGCCCTTTCGAGGCTTGAACTACCAGGAGATAATAGCTTAATTATCACCCAAAGTCAACCAGGAAGGTTTTATGTGATAATATGTATAAATGGCATCTTATGCAGAAAACCGAAAAGCGCGATTTAACTATGAAATCGTTGAAAAGTACGAAACAGGTATTGAGCTTTTGGGTTCCGAAGTAAAGTCTGTTCGAGGTGGACAAATGTCACTTGAGGGAGCTTTTGTGGTCGTTCGGGGAGGGGAAGCTTTTTTAATTAATGCTAATATCCCACCTTATCAACCATTAAACGCTCCAAAAGATTATGATCCTCTTCGTAATAGGAAACTTTTACTTACGAAAAAAGAAATAAACGAACTAGGAGATAATGAGAAAAATAAGAGTTTGACAATAGTGCCAATTTCAGTGTATAATAAAAATAGGAAAATAAAGGTAGAGATTGCCTTGGTTAAGGGTAAAAAGAAATTTGATAAACGTGAAACTATAAAGAAAAGAGAAACTGATCGCGAAATTAGACGCGAATACAAAGAACGTTGAAAACATGAATAAAGGTAAAATATGGGGATGCAAGGCATAGACAGTTGGCCTTTTGTCATCGATGCATGCCGAGTATGAACGCAATCTCGTAAAAATTCGTTCAAATGTTAATTGCAAAATTGACTGCTAAAGCAAAAGCTGTATTTTCTCCATACTTCGGTATGAATGATTTCGCTTTCGCTTCAGTTTCCGCTTCGGCGTAAACTGATGTCTCTCTTATAGACTTCCGATATATGAGAAGAGGCATAATATTATCGGGATAGGGGAAAGACTGCTTCGACTTTTTTCCAAAACAAAGAAGCTCGGTTAAAAAATATTTGGCTCGCTTCTTAATTTTTTAATTTAAACCAAAAAGCGCGCTACGCATGTAGACTTCCTTGCAAAAACCTTCTGCACCGGGGTTCGATTCCCCGCATCTCCACATGTCGGGTATTTGAGGTAGAAAAATCCTCAAATAGCCTTACTACACTTGGTATTTTATTGGTTTGATAACCTGTTTTTTTGGAATAAGGAAGTTTTTCTTCAAAGATAAAGTAGAAAAGTCTTTGTTTTTCTTTAGTATCTAGGGTTATCCATATATCATATGGGCTTTTTAGAAGACATATGGCTTTTTCTAGGGCGGTTTGATAAGGAACATTCAAATCTACATTTTCAATAGGCATATTAGAGTTTACTTGTTCAATTTCTTTTCTTAATTTTTCAATCTTATCTTCGTAAGCTTCTTTCATCGTTTCAGTCTTGGCAGAGATTATACGGCTCATAAATTCATCTACCTGTCTTTCTAGATTATCCCTTTCAAATTTTGAGTTAATCAATGATTTTCTGATATTTACAATTTCTTCTTTCCAAACTTTATCAAATACGGCTTGGAGAATTTTTGAAATGTCTTTCTTTAAAGTATTTTCTTTTAAGATTTTATCAAAACGTGACTCAATAACATCCTTTCTTGTCATCTTATTTCTACTTATACAGCCCCTTTTTTGACAGTAGTAGTATGGATGTCTCATGTTTCTACCTTTGCACCAAGCTGCTGTTAGGTGACTTTGGCAATCAGCACATACAAGCAACCCCCTTAAAGGAAAATCATCTGATGTATCTTTTCTAATTCTTTTTCCTGAATCTAGTTTATCTAAGCGTTTCTGAATTGCTTCAAAGGTTTCTAAAGAAATAATGGCTTGATGCCTTCCTGTGCGACGAGCAACTTCCCAATTAGAATACTGAATATAGCCGGCGTAAAATGGGTCTCTAAAGATTTGAGTAAGTTTGTCTATATATTTTTCAGGTAACTGCTTTTTCCAAAATCCCTGTTCAACAAGAAATTTACAGACATCTACTTTATGAAGGAACATTCCTTTAGCAAATCCTTCAAGCGCTGGTTTTAACATTTCTAGCCCCTCCTTATTTGGTATAGATATTGTTCCATGTTCAGAATTGCGAGTCATTGTATATCCTTTTTTGCTTCCAAAAGACCAGTATCCTAGTTCAAGGCGTGCCTTTTGTTTTTGGATTACTTGCCGTCTATTTTGTTCTCTTTCTAATTGTCCCTGAGCAGCAAATATAGTTTCTGTAAAAATACCCTCTGGGCTGTCATCAAAGTTATAATTTAAACATTTTGGAATAACATCTCTAAATCTAAGTGCGGTTTTTAATTTAAAATGAAATTCTGTATCTCTTGCAAAACGCTTTAGGTCATCAAAAACAACTACAAATTTCTGATGAGGGTGACTATCTACATATTCAAGCAAATCTCTCATCGCTGGTCTTTTCATGAAGTCCCCCTTTCCTGTAAAGCTATCAGGGAATGTTTTTACATAAGGAATATTAATAGATTGTAAATCTTTTATGCAGCGCACCTCCTGACTTTCAAGACCAGAACCCTCGTTCTTCTGCTTTTCACTTGAAACTCTGGCGTAAACTAAACCCAGCCTATCTTCATAGATATTGGTTAAGTCATTTTCCTTAAATAATGTTGTCTTTGATTTGTTCACTTTTAATTTCCAAACTTTTTAGATAGCTATTTATTTCCGCTTTCGCAATATTTCTGCAGAATGCCTCCAAATAATTAAGGCGCTTTCTAATTTGTTCGTCGGAGCTTATATTGTCGCTTGAAATCTTTCTATATTCCGCTATAGATATTATGTCGTGGTTTGGTAAGTTTGTAAGCGGTGAAGATGTTAGTTTCTCAATAATTAAGCCAGTTTTGGCTTCGGGGTGTGCAATACTCATTTATGGCTTAAAAAGCTCCTTAAACGACGATTTGGGTCCGTTTTTGCAGTCCTCGGACTCATTTGTAGCTTTCTCTAGATTATCAACAAGCTCTTTCGTGTCAGATTTTTCATATTCTCCTTCTGGCATAAGTTTCTTGAAGTTTTTAATAATAGAATTTCTTGAAAAATTTTCTCCTCTTACAGCTCTCATTAAATGAATAAAGGCTCCTAGGTAAGGCTCTTTATTTTCTGATTTTTTGAATCGTGCTTCTATGCTTCTCATAAAGACAAGGCTAAGTTAGTTGGAATGTTCAGGTGCTCTCGTTCAGTCTTTCTTTCGCTACTTGATTCAGTCAACCAATCTTTGCTGTGAGTAAGGTAGTATGTATCTCGTCCTGCTTGCTTGTTTATAAATTTATAATTTTGCAACTTTTTTATTTCTTCTAATACTGCTTCTGGGCTAATTCTAAGATTACTGGCTATAATTTGGGGTGAAATAGTTGCAATTCTTGTTCCGCTATCCGCATATCTTTTTATACACAAATACACAAGAGCAGAGCCTTGTCCGATGTTTTTAATATGCTCATCCACAAATACATTTCCCATTCTGAACCAACACTCTTTTTTCATTTGTAATTTTTCTTCCTCGCTTATCATTTACTTTTTATCTTTTAATTAATAATTTTCCGACCTATTAATCGTATCACCGATAAAAAATGGATTTTTTAAAAAAACCTCAAAATGGTAATAGTGGTGTTATTAAAATGTGAACAAGTATTAAGGCTATTTACTTTTGTTTTTCGGCTATATATAATCAACTTACAACTGAATAGTCGTATCAGGAGTGAGGCGAGAGATTTGGCTCAATGACCCTCCAGCAACCTGCGAAAGCAAGGTGCTAAATCCAACCCAAAAGGGAAAGATAATAGTCGTAATATTTTTCCTCATTATTAGAGGATTTTTTATTTTATGAAAGTTATTCAATTAATGATTAGCCTCGTTGGTTCTGACAAGAATGAATTTGAATATCTTGCGGAAGTTATAGAGGATGAAAATAGATATTATTATCGCGTTGGCGATGTAATGTTAGAGATAACTCAAACGGAACACAATAGTTTAATTGTAAATCCATATCTTTACTACTTTTCTACTGCACTAAAATTACACTATCTAATTAAAAAATTATGAATAAACTAGATTCAGTTAGTAGATATGTAAGTAAATTGAATGTGGAACAAATAGAAAGTCTAAGCGATGAAGAAATTAAAGATATCAGAATGAAGCGACCCTTTCACTTAGGGCAATTCGGTTTCATGTTGGACCAACAATACTTTGATTCTGACGAGCATTTCTCTCAGACAATGTATGCTCTGATGAAAAGGCTAGAGAGAATAAAGAACTGACAAAAAATTCAAATACTGGTATGATTTAAGTATAAAACTTAATAGGAAGACCTAACCCCTAATTTTAGGGTATGGTCAAAAATCACAGTACGTAATAAAGAACTCCTAGTCAGAGTTCACGTACTGTGTCATATGGGGAAACCTATATGGATAGCCGCAAGGCTATCGCTGGCTAGGAGCTTTTTGTTTTCTAGCACAGCATTTACTTCCTAAGTGGAATGCTTAAGTCATATAAAAATATTTGGAGCTTGAATACAGAAGAAGCTATTGTGGCTGGTATTTTACGGGCTGAAACAA
This sequence comes from uncultured Candidatus Saccharibacteria bacterium, assembly GCA_964484005.1. GTDB lineage: Bacteria > Patescibacteriota > Minisyncoccia > Phycocordibacterales > UBA9973 > UBA9973. The sequence continues at coordinate 50,000 of CAZADR010000005.1, forward strand.
AGAAAGATGTTGAAATATACATTCCTCTGAACGCTCAGATGAAAGATGTGGATTTGATTCTCATAAATACAAAAAACACTAAGACAAAAACAATACAGGTGAAAGGTAGCAGGGCTTATGAAGGCAATAGAAAACAAATTCAAAATTATGGTTATGGTTCTTATAGTTGGATAGATATAAAAAAATCTGTAATTGATAATTCAAAAGTAGATTATTATATATTTTTAATTTACACACTTGAACAATTTAACGATAAACAGAAAGGTAAAGTTTATATGAAACATCACACTATAACTATAAAAGCTGAGGACTTTAGGAAAAAAGTTCGCAAATACAAAATGGTTGGCAAGGGCGGTATATGTCGTTTTCAAATTTGGATAAATCCAAAAACAAATAAAGCATTTGATTTTCAAAATTTGAAGGATAAAACAAAAAAAGAAGATTATAGCGAATTCTTAGATAAAAAAGGGTTGAAAAGGTTAAATGTAGATTTATCAAAATTAATATAATTAAACATGAAAAAATATTGGATTATTGGTTTTTGTTTGGTGTTGATAGTTGTTATTTCAGAGCTAAGTGGCGCTGATGGCGTATTACCCCTTATTCTGATTGCGGCTTTCATATTGGCTTTTATATATTCAGTAGTTTGGGTTGTAAAGAAAGCATGGAAAGGATAGAATTATTCTATAAACAAAATGGATGGAAAAGATAGAAAAATTCTACTGTACCTAACAGAAAAAAATGTAGCCTCGGAGGCTGCTGTAATTAATGAAACCTTCAAAGGGCTTGAGTTGTCAAAAGAGGAGTATGTTAAACGACTCCAACTTCTTCAAGGTAAGGATTTTATACGTTACGAGCGTCCTTTTGGCAATGGTGCATTTGTTTATATTACCGAAAAAGGAAGAAGAAGTTTAAAGCCTTTTCTAATTAAAACTAAGGAGTATCTAGCAAGTAATATATTGGAAATACTTACACTCTTGATTACTGCAACATCTCTTGTGTTATATCTTTATTTTCAAGGACTCCTATAATGTTCGCAAACTATCCCTATAAGGTAGACAAACCCTAAATGTCCTTATTTTAAAGGTTCTCTATAATGCCCGTAAATTATCTTATAATGCGTAAAAACTAGCTAAAATTAGTCTTTTTCTATAATGCAGACAAACCTTAAATGCTCTTGTTTTGCAATGAAAACTACACTTCTCTATATCGTGCAAAAACCTACCTTAATTTTAAAATTTCTATAATGCAGAAAAACTAGTTACATTCTTATTGAATAATGCTAAAATTACAAAGAAATCATGAAGTTAAAAAAGCAAAAAATAAAGGTAATAGATTTATTTTGTGGTATAGGAGGCTTAACTCACGGACTTATAAAAGAAGGTCTTGATGTCGTGGCCGGAATTGACAACGACTCAAGTTGTAAATTTGGTTATGAGTATAATAACAAAGCTAAATTTATAGACAGCGATATCCTAAAAGTAACTGCTAATCAGATAGATAAACTTTTCGGACCTAAAAAAGGAATCATTCGTGTGCTTGCGGGATGCGCACCCTGTCAGCCTTTTTCAAAGTTAAATTTGAATGATATAACGGAGCAACAGCTTGAACCGCTAGCGAAATTTGCTGAACTAATTGAACAAACTCAGCCGGATATTGTTTCAATGGAAAATGTAAGCGACTTGGCCGTAAAAGATAAATATCCTATATTTGCGAACTTCCTAAATACTCTTAAAAATAATAATTATAATTACAAATATGAAGTTGTAGATGTTTCAGAATTTGGTGTTCCACAAAGAAGAAGGAGGTTGGTTTTGCTTGCTTCTAAATTTGGTGAAATTCAACTCATAAAGAGAACACATAAAGACAAAAGGATTACTGTGAGAGATGTCATTAAACACCTAGAACCTTTAGAAGCTGGAGAAGTCAGCGAAAAAGACCCTCTTCATAGGGCACGACGACTTGCCCCTATTAATTTGAAAAGGATAAAAGCTACTCCACACAATGGGGGCAGTTCTGATAGCTGGAGTAAAGACCTGATATTAAAATGTCACAAAAAGGATTCTGGTAAAACTTACGGACATACTGTCTATGGACGCATGAGTTGGGACAAACCTTCTCCTACGATGACAACACAATGCGTTGGTCTTGGAAATGGAAGGTATGGACACCCTACACAAGATAGAGCTATAAGCTTAAGAGAAGCTGCTAGATTCCAAACATTTCCAGATACATATCAATTTGTAGATTCTTCTGAGCCTGTTCGAATTAATAAAGTAGCTAAATTCATTGGAAACGCTGTTCCCGTTAGACTTGGGTCAGTTATTGGGAAAAGTATTAAGAATCACTTAGAACAAGTATATGAATAAAGATGACAAGCCGTTTCAATTTCAATTTTCTTTAGAGATATTAAATCATCTTGGGCGAGGATTATATAGGAGTTTTGCTACAGTAGTTGCCGAAGCTGTATCTAATTCTTGGGACGCAGAAGCTAAAAAGGTAAATATAACAATAAATAAGAAAGGTTTTGTTGTTGAAGATGACGGGAAAGGAATGAATGATATAGACTTTCAAGAAAAATTTTTAACAGTTGGTTATTCAAGAAGAGCAGACAGAAGCAATCAATCAAAAAGAGATGTTATTGGAAGAAAAGGCATAGGTAAACTAGCAATGCTTTCAATTTCCGAAAAAGTTACAATTATCTCAAAAAAGGATAAAGAAGAGATAACTGGAGGAAAAATAAATAATCCAGAACTAGATAAGAAAATAAAAAAAGAAGGTAAATATACCCTAGAAAAATTAACAACCGCTCAAAAACATAGCCTATTTGGTAAAAACAAAAAGTTCGGAACAAAGATTATTTTCGAAGACCTAAGAACAAACTTAAATAGAGAAGAAATCATAAGAAAGTATTTGGCTACACAATTCAACTTCATTTTTAGTTTAAGGAAAAATGATAGTTTTAAGATTTTTGTTAATAACAAAGAAATTACAGAAGCAGATTTAAAAGAGTTAGATGAAAGTACTCAGTTTATTTGGTTTTTAGATAAGGAAGATAAAAAAGCTAAAAAAAGATACAAAAACCTTATTAAAAGCAAATTAATCAGTGATACTTCCTTTAAGTACAAAAAGGAAGACATTCAGATAAAAGGATTTATAGCGTCTGTTAAAGAACCTAAGGATTTATTACTAAGAGGGTCTGGTGGAGACTTTAGAGCAAGCATTAATCTATTTTGTAATGGGAGATTAAGGCAAGAAAACTTATTTCAGGAAATAACGAGTAAAAGAATAACGGAAGAATATTTGTATGGTGAAATTCACGTAGATGGATTCGAGGACGAAGTAATTGATAGATTTACAAGCTCTAGAGAGGGTATCATAAAAGATGACCCCCTTTATCAGCTCTTTTTGAAAGAACTTCGAAAGATTCAGACTATTATCTTAAAAGATTGGACTCCTTGGAGAACAGAAATTAAAGATGAAGGTGACATTGAAGATGGTTCAACCTCAAAATATCAAAAGAGGTTAGAGGATAGTAAAAACTGGAGAGAAAAGGATTTTGCAGATAAAATTGATGAAAATATTAGCGATGATGATATCAAAAAGACCCTAAAAGAGAAGTTGAGAGGTCTTTCCTATAAAAATACAGAGATTTATCAAGATTTATTTATATTGGAAAATATAATAAGAGAATATATAAAGATTAAAGCGATAGAAGAAAGTCACTTTGACTTATCAGTAGGCGAAGAAAAAACTATTATTGAGAATATCAAAACAATAAGAGGTTATCGACAAAAAGATGAAGAAAGACACTCGCTAAAGGGCAAAATAGTAAAAATAGAACATTACTTAAATTATGCTGACTTATGTGATTTGGGTGAAATTGTTGATATCTTTAGTAAGAAAAATCAGAAAAAGCCTACACCTAAAAAGTATCAGAAGGAATTATCTTCAGACGCTAAAGAAATTAATCCCGTTAGAAATCCGATTATGCATACAAATGAAATAACAGAAGATGTTTTAAAATGGGATAAGATTAAAAATGTTACGGACTATATTGAAAGATTAAAGTAGAAACTGAGCTTTATTAGTTTAATATCCTACTGGTGGTATGCTTGCTGAGGTTATATTAAGCATTTTCAAGCACCTTTTGAAGCTTTTGATTGCTTTGATAATATCCCCAGAACCTAACTAAGTAATCTTTACAGCGACTTAACAAAATTCCCGATGTGTCCACCACTTTTTAACAAAACAAAATTTCACTTTTTGGGTTTTTTGTGTTAACATAATCGAATGGATTTTAATTTTCTTAATCAAAAACAATCTCAAAATAAGAACAAAAAAGTACCTAAAGGAACAGGTTTTAGTGGCAATATCGTTGGGGCAATACTTTTCTTTATGTTGATTACTGGACTTTATTTAATTATTTCAGGAGACGGAAAAGTAGTCCCTGAAGTTGCGATTTCTGATTTGGCCAAGAGTGTTTCGGCTGGTGAAGTAAAAAGTATTTTAGTAGAGGGGGACAAACTTTCTATCACTTATACCAATGATGAAACTAAAATTTCCAAAAAAGAAGTTGGCTCAGCTCTTTCTCAAACACTTTTTAATTATGGCGTTACTCCAGACAATCTTGCTAAAACTGAGATTAAAGTAAAAAATGAAAGTGGTTTTATGTTTTGGCTTGTAAATATTTTGCCATTTCTTTTACCTATAGCTTTTATTTTAATTTTCTTTTGGTATTTATCACGACAGGTAAAAGGCGCAGGCATGCAGGCATTTACTTTTGGGCAATCCAAGGCGCGCATCACTGACCCAAATGATAAAAATAATAAAGTAACTTTTAAGGATGTGGCTGGATGCAAGGAGGCCAAAGAAGAGCTCAAAGAAATCGTAGACTTTTTGAAAAGCCCAAAAAAGTTTTTAGAAATCGGCGCTAGAATTCCAAAAGGAGTTATGTTGACTGGAGCTCCCGGAACAGGTAAAACCTTGCTCGCTAGAGCTGTGGCAGGCGAAGCTTCTGTGCCATTCTTTCATCTTTCAGGAAGTGAATTTGTGGAAATGTTTGTAGGAGTCGGAGCTTCTCGGGTAAGAGATTTATTTAAGATGGCCAAAGGTGCAGCCCCAGCTATCATATTCGTAGACGAGATAGATGCCATAGGGCGTACTCGTGGGGGAGGCTTTGGAGGTGGAAATGATGAAAGAGAACAAACATTAAATCAAATTTTGGTGGAGATGGATGGTTTTGAACCCAACGATAAAGTCATCGTTATGGCAGCTACCAACAGACCAGATGTGCTCGACCCAGCACTCGTACGACCTGGGCGTTTTGATCGAAAAGTGATTCTTGATTTACCTGATCGTGCTGATCGTGAAGAAATATTAAAGATCCATGCTGGCAAGAAACCTTTAGCTGAAGATATTAATTTAAAATTAATTGCAGAGAGAACTCCTGGTTTTTCTGGAGCAGACTTATATTCACTTATGAACGAAGGAGCTATCTTGGCTGCCCGCGAAAATCGTAAGAAAGTTTTTCAGTTTGACTTGATTCGTGCGATAGAAAAAGTTATGCTCGGCCCCGAAAGAAAAAGTCATTTGCTTTCTAAAAAAGAAAAAGAGATTACAGCTTATCATGAAGCAGGGCATGCAGTAGTAGCATCCGTACTTCCAAACGCAGATCCAGTGCACAAAGTTTCTATTATCGCTCGTGGTAATGCCGGCGGATATACACTCAAGCTTCCTCTTGAGGAAAGACGACTTCAATCCAAAAAAGAATTTATTGATGACATTGCGATGTCTCTCGGTGGCTATGCTGCAGAGCAGATGATGTTTGGAGATATTACGACAGGACCTTCGAGTGATTTACAAGTTGCTTCAAATTTGGCGCGCGCGATGGTTACGAGGTGGGGGATGTCTGATGTTATTGGTCCGATAGCCTTGGTAGATTCTGGTGGACGTTCTCAATTTGGAGAAATAGCTGAAAAAGAATTTTCTGAAACTGTTTCTACAAAAGTAGATGCTGAAGTTTCAAGAATTATAAATGATGGATTAAAAACCGCCGAAAAAGTTTTAACGGAAAATAAAAAAGCATTCACAGCCGTAGCTTTAAAATTAATAGAGGTAGAAACATTAGAGCAAGAAGAATACGAGAAAATATTGACAGCACATGGAATTATGCTAAAAAAGAAAGAGGAAGTTGTTTCGGCTTAAGATAAACTTTTAACCACATTCCCGTCCTTTAGCTGTTTTAGTTAGGCGAAAAGTAAAAAATAGTTTATATTAATTTAACCAATATCCGTCCTTAGCTCAGTTGGTTAGAGCACAGAGCTTATACCTCTGGGGTCCTTGGTTCGAATCCAAGAGGACGGACA
>CAZADR010000006.1:0-53179 GCA_964484005.1 uncultured Candidatus Saccharibacteria bacterium
GGGACTTCATCAATCACGCGGCGTCGCTCCATCAGACTTTCGTCCATTGTGGAAGATTCTCGACTGCAGCCACCCGTAGGTGTATGGTCCGTGTCTCAGTACCATCGGTGGGGGTCAGCCTCTCAGCTCCCCTAGACGTCATAGCCTTGGTAGTCCATTACACTACCAACTAGCTGATATCGCACAGGCCTTTCCCAAGGCGTTAAAACTTTACTCTTGCGAGACCATCGTGTATTAGTCCGTCTTTCGACGGATTATTCACGACCTTGGGGGAAGTTCCTATGTATTACTACCTCGTTCGCCACTAACTTCAAACGACCTTTGACTTGATATAATCGCATCTCGGGAAAAATGAAGTCCGTTCGACTTGCATGCCTTATCCACGCCGCCAGCGTTCATCCTGAGCTAGGATCAAACTCTAACTAAAAGTTAATTAGAACGAAACAAAACAAAAAACAGCAATGTATTTTTGTGATAAAGATTCTCATTATTGTGAAATCTTTTTTGTTCCTAGCTCGTAAATTATTTTACAAATACAACTTAAAAAAACATTTGAGGACTTGCTCCCGGCTCCTAGCTGGGGTTCTCAATTTACCCCCACACTTATTTTTTGATTGCGCTAAAAGCACGTTTGTAAAACCATCAAACAATAAGTGTGGGGGTTTATTCTGTTGTCAAAAGACTATTGAAATAAAAACGTCCTATCCACTAAAGGAAAGACGCTGGAGCAAGTATATACAAACAAAAAGACGATGTCAACCCCGTTAGAAGTAGCCGCGCCGCGGTCCAGAAGACTCGTGCTTTTTTGGGCACGAGCGCGACTTCTAACGGGGTCAAGCCACCAAAATCCTTTAAAATTAGCATAGAAAAAGCCCCGCGAGACGAATCTCTGCGAGGCTTGGGCGGACCTCGGTCCGCATGATTTTTAATTCTCTGCCGGGGCGACACGAGTGTCGCCCCGGCTTGTCTCTTACACCTGCTCGAGTTGCACGGTGCGAAGAGAACGATCCATCCGAGACACAGGACGGAGATACTTTCCTTTGCTCCGTTCATTGATGCGCCTGGTGCTCTTGTAGCGAGCAAAAGGCTGCGTGATGTGGGAAGAACGTTTCATTTTCCCACCGTCAGTACGACGAACGACAGTTCGAAGGCTGGCGGACGAAGAGTGGTGAGCTTTATGAACCGCACGACGATACTCGGCCCTCGCGTGGAAAGCTGTGTCGATGTTCTGATTCTTCAATCCACTGAAGTCCAACGGGTTGCAATCGTCACATACATCACACATGCATCCTTTATCGTACTCATCGTACTCGTCGAACTCGGACCATGCATCCATGAAGATTCCTCCGTATTCCAACTCCAAGGCTTTCATCCCCTGAAGATGGAATTCATAGGCCTGATGGGTCAACCACAGATCATCTTCATCATAAAAATCTACTGTCATACTTTCCTCCTCTAAATTTTCTCGAAGTGATTTTAGTCATTATCGGAAATAAAAGTACAGATATACCCTTATTTCCAACAGCGACTTTTTTAAGGTACTTTCGTATAGTATATCACAAATCTACCTAAATGTCAAGTAAAATATCCTTATTTTTTAAGGTAAAATATGGTAAAATCCTATTATGGCAACCAAGTTAATATATTTTGTAAGACATGGGCAAACTGAAAACAATGCCCAAAACATAAAGCAAGGAGCAGAGGGGCATTTGAGTGCAGAAGGCAGAGCCCAAGTACTCGCCACTGCCAAGCGTTTTCCCAGAGGACCCGGATTGCCTCAAGTAATATTTGCGAGCCCATTCCAACGCACGAAAGAAACTGCAGAAATAATCGCACAAGAACTTGGATTAAAAAAAATAAAATATACCGATTTACTCAAAGAAAGAAAAAACCCATCCGAAGTCATCGGTCAGTGGGGCGGAGATCCCAAAATACGCTCCATCATGGATCGCATGGATAGGAGCTATCGTCCGGACGATCTTCGTATTTCTGATGAAGAAAATTTTGTTGATCTTAAAAAAAGAGCCAAAAAATTATTAGGTTTTATCAGCCGAAAAAATGAGAAGAGAATTATCCTGGTGACTCACAGTAATTTCCTAAAGATGGTAGTGGCTTATATGATTTACGGAAACAAGCTCACTGCTTCGGAGCATGCAAATTTATCTTTTTTCAATCCGATAAAAAATGCGGGTATGGCTATCGTCAAATACACTCATCATTGGTTTAAGAAGAATGAATGGGAACTATTGGTGTGGAATGATTTAGCTTAAAACTACATCATTGGAGATTGCATATCTCCTCTCCCCTCTTTCATTACAGAGTATTTTCCAGCACCAGCAAATAAGATTGCACTAGCAGCGAAGAACATCATAAATGGAGTCATTAATGAAGCTAAATCTGAACGTAATAGGTACATAGCTACGAGCATTATTATAGCGAGAAGCTTGGCCGATATGCGTGTGTATATTCCAGCTCCGACGAGCACAGCGATACCTCCAAGTAGCTCTACTGCTGTGACCAAATATGCCCAAAATGCACTAAAACCTAAGCTTGAGAAAAAGCCTACGGTGCCAGTCATGTCTGAAACTTTCATCCAACCTGTAAAAATAAAAATACTACCTACTCCAATACGCAATAAAAGCAAACCTAAATCTGTATTTACCCAAGGAAACTTTGCAAACATACTTTCAAAAAATTTAGTCATTATATTTTTCTATTTAAATTAATAATTAATAATCAAACACTTTTATAATACTTTTATTATAGCACTTTATTTATTTTCTTTAGATAAATAAATAGTGCGCCCTTCGTCAGCGAGCTCTACTGAATCAAAATATGTTCGCAACATAAGTAAACCTCTACCACTCGTCTTGGTTAAATTTTCCGGTGCTAAAGGATTTGGAACTTTATCTGGATCATATCCATCTCCCTCGTCATGAATTTTTATAAACAACATTTTGTCAGTTATATCCAACGAAACATCGACTGTTTTTTCTGAATCATATTTGTTCCCATGTTTTATGGCGTTAGCTAAAGCTTCATGAAATCCTAAACTTATATCTCCTATCTCATCTTCCTTCCATTTATTCTGTTTTAATCTTTCTTCGAGTTCCTTTTTGGCTGGATCTAATACTTCCAAATTACTGGGCAAAGACCAATTTTTCTCTTTCAAGATTTTCTCTATTTCTTCATTATTATCTTTCTCTTTATTGTCCTCTGTGGGTCCTTCCATTTTCATAGCAAAAGTATAGCACTTTAAAATAAAAGTTCTATTAGGGCTGTATAGTTAAACTCATAATCTCTCCTTGGTCATTTACAGTATAAGAAAAGCTTTTCTTTTCCAAGAGATGACCATCTTCATAAGTCACCGTACCGGAATTGTTTTTTAAATCAATCACCATGGACACGACATACCAAGTTCCTCCGAGTACTGCTTTGACCGGCGAAAGCTCAGAGATATTTTCTCGCAAAAACACTTCCACATTGGCTCTCTCTTGTAAATCCATACAAGCCACATCATTGAGCTCGAGTTTATAAGAAATATTCTTAGGATCCTTGTATACATACACTCCATCTCCCCTGTCTTTCATTTCTCCAAGGCCGACACTCGCTGTGCCTTCACCAAAGATTATTTTCAATTCTTCTTTAGCGCTCATGCCTTCAGCAAAAGTAAACCACCACAAGCTCGCCGTCCGAGCCATCATCTTCGGATCGACAGCACTTACTGTGCCTTCTATTTCTCCAGTCTTACTATCTTTTTCTGCTGGCAAGAAATTTAATTCACCTGTAGCTTTTTCTCCATCAAGAATCAAACGCAAGGTATATCTATCATAAAAACCATTTGAGTCTGGCGTACTGAACTTCGCAAAGCAAAGCTCCCTCTTCCCTTCAGTATCTTCAACTGCAGTAACAGGAGGGATAACCTCGGGCGCCACTGCTTCTTTTTTAGTTAAGAAATAAAAAACTCCAAAAACTACACCTATTATTAAAACTATAATTAGTGTCTTTTTCATACCCCTTATTATATCACTTTTCTAGATTATTTCATCCCGTTAGAGATAGAGGGTCGCTGCGAGCCCTCGCGATCTCTAACGGGATTTCATTGCCTCGGCATCTGCCTTGGACATAAATTTAAACATATTGCCTCCACATACACTGCATTGGCCTTTAGCGGAATACCTACCGTTCTTTTCTTCTATCTTTACATCCTTCATTACTTGCATCGTAGGCTTATTTTCTGCATTCCTGCACTTCATACACAAAGCTTTTAATTCCATAGTGTTTCTTAATTAAACTATTAATACATTAATTATACCATATAGACAAAAGAAAAAGCACTACGGAGTCGTAGTGCTGTGAAGATTCGATGGATAGTGGGAGGAGTTCCTCGTTTATCCGGATATTGGGCACAGAACAAGATTTGGGAATCTAGCTCTTATTTATAGAAGGTGTGTCCCACATGTAAAGGAAACACAATCAAATGTAGAGCTGGTGGCCCAGATCGAGACCACACCCCGCGTGCCTGTTTGCTAGAAGAACTCCCCCCATTGATGTTTTTATCAAAGTGCTCCCCTATTGTCAATGATTTTCTATTTTTCATTACATTGACTTTTCCTGTTTAAAATGTGTAATATGAACACAAAGAAGTTCTTGGAAAACTAAATGAATAGTGTGAAAGGAGAAATATCATAGATGGACTATACTCCTAGGTTTGAAAGTTACGAATGTGACGATGGGGTTTCCCGCGGATATTTCTATTATGGAAATGGAGAATTCTCACGGTACCCTTTTCGGATTCTATCTGTGAGAGCGGCGCGCTCCCTTCTGTTTGTTCTCTTTGATTTCAAGCTCATGAGCGAGTTAAACTCAAAGAGAGAAAATCTGATGGTACAAGTTCTGGCTACTGGGCTACCAGAAAAAACTGACGGAGACATCGAAGTTCTCACCAAAGATGTCAAACGAGTTTTCGCCGGTGCCAAGATTCTCGACAATTTTATTGTCAAAATCAAGTACCTTGCAGAAATGTAAAGGAGAAGAGATGAGGGAAATTACCTTTGAGAAATGCACCGACTGCATGTGTGAGGAAGAGATTCCTCACGGGCATTTCTTCAAAGAAGAAATGCTCCTGCTCCCCATTCGTGTCGCTTCTGTGGCGGCAGGTAGGTATGCCATGGACGCACTCTCCCACACCTTCAAGGGCGTGGCAGACAAACTCGAAATCGACATCTGGATGTCGGGCTTGCCCGACCAACTCGAACACGAAGTGGACATCGATATCGCAGATGAGGATCTCGAAGACATTCTGGACGGCCCTGAGATGATCATGGCAGCCGCAGACATCTTTCTCGGCGAAGACGAGGAAGATGAAGACAAACTCGAAGTAGAAATGTGAGGGAGGAACAATGAAAGAAACGAGAGACAAGATTCGATTCGAGCGGTGCAACTGCTCAGACAGCGCTCCCCACGGATGGTTCTATAAAGGCAAAAACATTCAACTGCAAGTACTGATCCTGTCGCTCTCCGCAGCTCATCACTTGATGACCTTGTTGCCCAACAACTTCAAGGAACAACAGGCTGAGCTCGAGATGGATGTCTGGCAGGCAGGACTGCCAGAGAAGGTCGATGGAGACATCGAGCTGGTGGAAATCTGCCTCGAAGACATGCAAAGTTCGATCAAAGAAATCAAGATGGACCCTTTCGCCGCTCTCCTTCTTCTCGCGAGCCTCTCGCTCGACGAAAAAGGCAAGAAAACCACAGACAATTAATTGTCTGTGGTGCATCACAAAGACCTAGGTTGGCCCTCAAGCCGACTTAGGTCTTTTTTAATTTAGCGAAATTATGCCGCGCAACCGTCCATATTAGCGCGGCTATTGCCCCAACAATTCTACTTCTAAATCAGAAAGTGCAAACGCATTATCATAACCTGTCATGATGATGTTGTATGCAAACACAGAGGAGACAGCGGTAAGGATAAGAAAAAAGAAAAAAGTTTTATTTTGTTCTGATATCTTACTTGTATTTATCATAAAAATATTATACCACTAAATTTTTAGTCCACAATTTATGCACAGTGAAAAATATTCCTGTCGCAAAGATTGCCCCGAGGGTATCTGCTAGCATATCTTTTTGTGCATCCCACACATCTCCTTGACTACCGAGGTAGGCCATAGCATCTACCACATTTGTGGCCTTCGCTGCATATATCCATTCCACGAGTTCATATGACATGGCGATAGTAGCAATTAGAAAAACAGGGTAAGTAAAAAGTAAGAATTTATTATTTACCAATTTCTTGACCCAGAGCCATTCAGCCACAGCAAAAGCATAAAACCCAACAGAAAAGTGCGCAATTCTATCAAAATGATTACGAGAGAAATCGAAAAAGTTTGTCACCTGATCAAAAGGCACCAAAGCAAAAGTATAATGCCCACCTATCGTATGTAAATAAATCAATACAAACATCAGAGCGTAGGCCGTCTTTGAGAATCTTATTTTCAATAAATATAAGCCGACAATGACAGCGACGATAATCCAGACGGTCAGATTCTCCGCAAACCATGTCTTTCTATCTATGGGGTTTATGGCGAGAATTGTAAATAGCACAGTATATATACCGAGGAGCCAAAACAAGAATTTTGATGACTTATTTTCCATTTGTTTATTATACTACTTTGATTACTTCATATCTTTAAAATTAGAATCTTTTGACATGTGGATAACTTTGACTTTTAAATGTTTTTTATATATACTATTTATGTCTTAGAGTTTGCATAAAACTTTAAGGGTATTACATCCAAGGGCAGCCCTCCGCAAGGAGGGCTGCTTTGTTTTTAGGACTTATCTTCTCTGTGTTTTAGATCTCTACCCCAAACATCTTCTTCAATATTCAAAACATCAAAATACCCATTACCCCCTGTTCTTAATTCCTGTGACACATTGTTTTTAGATGAAAAAATAAAAACTTCTTTTCCTCCATTTCGTAAATAATTAACCAAAGCTAAAAAATCAGAATCTCCAGTAAAAAGTATTCCGATATCATATTTTTTACAAAAATGAATTGCATCGATGGTCATCTCGACATCCATATTGCCTTTCTCCTGTACTACATCCCCGAGTTCGGTATGTTCTGTAATTCTTTTCAATTCCTTTTTCCTTACCTTAAAACCAAGACCCTTCTTGAGATAAGTATAAAATTTATGCTTTCCGTCCTGACTTTCCTCACGAGTTCCTTCTTTAGGATAAGCAGTATAGTAAAAGATCTCGAGTTCTGAAGCGTTAAATTTTTGTTTTAAGAAAAATTTTAATTTTTGAAAATCAAACATTTTTCCTTTTACTTTTTGTGCCTGCCACAAATTAGATGCATCGATAAATACATATACGATTTTCTCGTGGCCATTAGACATAGTCTTTATACTACACTAATTAACCGTTAAAAGCTTATTAATTTAAGCTTTTAAGCTCTTTTTAATTTTTTATGCTCCCCCACCCTTTCCCTAGGCTCCTTGAGCCGGGATCCCGGCTTTCTCTAAAATTTTTCTTTTTTCTTTTCCACCCTGGGGAGTACATTTTAAAAACCACTCGCGTTTTCTGGCTTCAGATAAAGTTGAAAATTGTTCAGTATAAAATACAACCCACGGACGCCAAGTTTTTGTTGACTTACTTTTACCACCATTATGTTCCTGCAGTCGATTTTCAACACTACCAGTTACGCCAGTATAATTTCGATTATATTGTGTACTTTTTAAAATATAAAGATTTAGAAAAAGCTTAGGGACAAATCTGTGGTAATCCCAGCGTACAAACTCCCATCCCTGCATTTTAAAATATAGAGGTGATACATTTAGTTCTTTAAGTTTTCAAAAACTAAACGCTTTATTTCTTCTTTGTTAAAATTTCCATGATTTTCAAATCGTAAAAGTGGCATTTCAGCTTCTTTCAACATTCTTTCTACTTCGCTATCTCTCTCAATTCTATCTAATCTATCGTGAGATTTATCATCTAATTCAATAGACAACAGTGGTTTTATGTTTGCTTTGTCACATATAACAAAATCTACAGACTTACCATTTATATGGCTAAATGCTCCCTTCCAATTTTGTCCTTTTATCTTGTGGTCTAAAATTGTAGGTAAATGAACTTGAGTAAACACATAATACTGACTTCCAAGTATTTCAACTAGAATATCAAAAAATTCATGCTCTGCTCGACTTATCAAAAAATCTTTACGATTATATTTATACAAAGGTTTCTTTTTAACTTCTTCCTTCTCAGTTAAGTATTTAATAACAAAAACAATCCCAAGCATTATTCCTATAAATATGTAAAATTTAAACATAAAATTATTTAATTAAGAGCCTATTGTTTTAAAAATAAGTAATTTTTAGACAGAATCAACACTACCGCACTTGGGGCAAGTAACTGTTTGTTGTCCCATAAGATTGGTAAATGTCCCTAATCCGCCACTGACGAAAAATCCAAAACCACAACTTTTACAGGTATGATGATTACTTAAACCCAAAACAGATGCAGAAGTGGCGAAATTGAAATTATTAGGAGAAACGGTCAAAGGCCCAATTGTGCTACCAAGTAACAATTTTTCTTCTTTTAGATTTTCAATAGCTTTTTCAATTTCTACTTTTTGACTCTTTGAACTTTCCTTGAGTTGATTTTTGTATTCTTCTAAGAGTTTATCTATTTTTTCCTCAACCTTACCTGCTTGTTTCTCTCTTCTTTCAATAATTGCTTTTTGGCTTTCTAAAAAGTCATTTATACTTTTTGCATAGCGTTCTCTGTCTGCCTGAACTCTTTCTTTATAATCCCTACTTTGTCTATAAATAATAACCGCTGCAACAATAGTTAATATTGTAAAAAGAATAGCTAAAGCCCCTATTATTATACCATAGGGATTCGTCCATAAACCTAACTGCTGGTTTGTTTTTTCTAAAATTTGTATATATTGCTGTTCCATATTATTTTTCTAATAAATAATTTTTTACTTTGGCACAGGTAGTCCTAGTTTTTGTAATGGCAAATATTCAAAATAATACTGACAACCAACAGATATTATATAATCACAAACATCTTTATACTGGGGTTTTCTAAACCAATCACTAAGAATATAAATATACTCTACCTCAATATTCAGGGGTGCCATTAGTTTAGCGTAGTGTTTTCTTTTAAAATCACAAGTTTGTAGTTTTTCATCAACAGAACCCCCAACCTTCTGAAACTTCATTTCGATTATAAATAAGGTGTTGTTTAAAATAACATACAAAGCCTCATCTGGTTCTAATCTTTTAGATAAAATTTTTTCATAATCCACTCCTTCTGATTTTAAAAATCGATACAACGCACGTTTTTTAAAACTTTTTGCAACCTCTTTTCCTTTATAATAAATAATACTGTTTTTAACTTCATAGTCTTTTTTTGTTTTAAGTAAACTCAAAATATCAGTCTTTTTTTCAAAATTTAGCCCTGTTATTGTATTTCCACCACCTTTTCCATTTTTTATCATTTTATTTTTTATTCTTATTTTTTAAATTTTTATCTAATTCTTCGAATCTTTTTATAGACAAGTCGAGATATTTTTTTTCAAGATCAACTCCAATAAAATTTCTCCCATAAAGATATGCCATAATCCCTGTTGTAGAACTTCCAGTAAATGGATCTACAATTAAGTCGCCTTTGTTTGTGCTTGCTAATACAATTCTTTTTAATAAATCTTCCGGTTTTTGAGTTGGATGCTTACCAAACTTTTTTTCAATTGGCTTTGGTGTTCCCATAGACCAAACTGAACGCATTTGAAGTCCTGTTTTTTTTAATGCATCTTCTGGCCACGTGCCATTCTTCATTAAATCATAATTAAAAATGTGTTTTGCTTTTTTATCTTTTCGTGCCCACACAAGTGTTTCGTGGCTTGCAGTAAAAAAACGACAGCTTAAATTTGGAGAAGCATTAGGTTTAAACCACGCAATATCATTAAGGACATGAAATCCAGCAACCTGAAGAGCAAAACCACATTGGTAAATAGAGTGGTAAGTCCCACTAATCCAAAGCGTACCACTTGGTTTTAATATTTTTTTAACAGCCCGAATCCAGTTAAGGTGAAATTCGAAATCTTCTTCTAAGCCATTACTTTTATCCCAGTCTCCCTTATTTACACTCACCATTTTCCCGGCATGCACAGTAAAACCACCATTAGAAAGTAAATAAGGCGGATCAGCAAAAACCATATCTACTGAATTTTCAGGAATTTTTGCAAGAATATCTAAACAATCTGCTTTATAAAGTTTAAATTTTGGTTTTTCGTAATAAGGCTTTTCCATGCACCCCCATTCTACTCCCAATTTCCCCCAAACTCAATCACGACTTGGCCGGCCATCTTGAGTTAGAACCTTTTGGGTCCTTACACTATAAAGTCATTTTTATTACTTTTGGTATAACAAAACGACGTGTCTCGAGCGCCAATGTACTAATAATTTAAGATGTCATATTAATGTATTTAAAAATCTCCAGAATAAAGTTTCCTATAGCAATTAATACACCAGCCCCAGCAACAATAACCCCAAATAAGGTAATTTTATTTAAAGCTTCGGTTAATTTATTTGATGAATTATTAGATTTATTTAAATTTTTATTTAGTTCAACCAAATTATTTCGTATATCTCCGATAGTAGAAAATAATCCTGTGGGGGTAGATTTTTCTGAAAGATACCAGCCAGCATTATCTAAAAATTTGTCTATTTTTTCTTCTCTATTTTTACCTTTTTCAAACATATTTTTTAATAAATTTATTTTTCTATTAATTCTCGCAATAAAATTTTTGCCAATGTTTCTGCTGCTAAACTGCCAAGCTGAGTAGATACTTGTCCATGTTCTACTGAAATAACGGTCAGGACTCCTTTTTCTAAAAAGTAACCAGCTGAATATTTTTTATCATTAAGTGTGATTTCAACCTTACTTGCTTTTGAATAATTAAAATCTTTTCTCATGTTTTTATTATTTATTATTTTTATGAATAATTTTAATATTAGATAGATTTATTGTCATAAAGTTTATTCATTTTAAATTTTAACCAGTCTTCTTTATTTTCCTTTAATCTTTTAAGAAATAATTCTTTAAATCTTTTATCTTCTTGTATTATATTTAATTTTCTGGTCATACTCATTAAAGCCTTCTCGTCGACATCATAGATAAAAAGAAATTTTTGCGTCTCTCTTATTTTATTAATAGAATTATTGTCCCCCTTATTATTAAAACTTTCTGCAATTATATTTAAGGCTTCATTTATGACGTCAACAGAATATGGCAAAAAAGACTCTGGCAAAGATGCAAAAAGTAAATTCATCTTACTATGAATTTCCATATAGTCTTGATATTCCTTAAATATTTTTTTGGCTTCTTGATGTGTCATAATCTTATTATAACAAAATATATTTAAAGTGTTGGCTGGCCGTTACGAGCTAGAACTTTTCAGTTTCTTGCTCTGTAATGCTATTCTGACTATTTTTAGTATATCAAAACGACGCATCAAGAGCGAAGTTATTTTTTTAATCTTTTAAGAGCTAAATTTGCAGTTTCTGTTCTTATTTTAGTTAATGTATTAATACCTAATATATTTCTTATCTTTTCAATAATTTCATTAGAGTGTGTATTTCCTTCTTCTTCATTTAATGGTTTATCGTGACCAATAACTAAACCAAAAGCATGAAAAATTTCTTCTACAACCTTATTTCTTTCCTCTCCAACAGGGAGCTTCGCATTTTCAAGATAATGTTCTTTTGCTCCTATTTTAATAAGTGCTTGTTCATATGGTTTAAGACTTTCTTCAATTTCTTTAGTGAGCCATGTTGAATGTTTTTGTCTTATTAAGACTAAATCACGTCCAATTTCTAATGTATTTTTAGATGGACCGTCTTTTAACATTTCACCTAAACCTTTTTGAATTCTATCTATATAATCTTCACAAAATAACACATGTTTATCATAAGCAACTTCTGCCATATGAGATGCAGTTCCAAGAATAAAATCTTGTTGTTTATTTTGTAATTCAATATTACGTTCATGAGTTAAATTATCTGTCCATATTTTATATAGAACAGAAATCAATGAACCAATAGCTGGTAATGAAATTAAACCCTTAAATATTTCATTTGTTTTAATTAAAATAGATGAGACAAAAGAAATAATAAAAATGATTATGGAAACATAATATATAAAATATTTTTCTAAATGTTTTTTCATAGAATTAAAAACCGCCAACTAAAGAAATAAGTGCTATTGCATATATAGCATCAAACCAAAAGAATCTTAATTTATTAGCTATCCATATTATCCAAACAAAAGGAAAAGTTAAATAGTGAAAGAAAGAACCTTTTTGTTTTAGTGCTAATTTACTTGCAGAAGAAATATGATGCATATCTTGATCACTTGGGAAAGAATGCATCCCAATAGATAAAGCAAGCCATATTAATATAATATAACTCCAACTATCAGATGATAAACTAGAGGCTATAGTACCTAATATAAGGGTTAAAACAGAATTTAATATTAATGGTCCAACAGAAATCCAAAAAGTTTGTTCATATGTTTTAGGTTCTTCGTGGATTACATAACCTGCAGGATTTTTTAAAAAAGAAAAATATACAACTTTTACTACAGGGACTTTAAACCAGTTGCAAAATTTTTTATGTGCCCATTAATGAATAATAATTCCTGGGAAAGTTAATAATGCTATTAGTTGTCCTGGTATCATATTTATTTTAATTATTTGATAATACTTATATTATATCGCTAAACAATTATGTATACATATATAATCTTACTCCTTTCCATACTCAAACTCAAACATGCAACAAACACTCACAAGGTTTATTTTTAAGGATTATTTTTTGTTCTTTTAGGGTATTGATGAAAACTTTTTGGCTACCGGAACCTTTGGCGAGCTTTTTGTCCAAAGGAGTGTGGTGTAAATATCCACGAAGAGAAAATTCTTTTACCAAGGCTTCATGGCGGAGATAAAGTGCCCTCAATTTCCCTACCCAACGCAAAGTCTCCGGATGATGAGAATACCCACCTTTTCCTCCATGCTTGGTCAAAATATTCCAAAGACCGTGAAGCTCGCGGTGCTCCGCGAGTAAATGCTTTCGACACAAATGCTTTGGATGTATATCCCAAATCCGCATTAAAAGTTTTTATAAGTAATTGTAAGCTGCAGAACGGTGGCAAAAGATACCCAAAGTAAATATGGAACTTGAATATAAGTGACCCATTTTATATATGGGTAAATAGCAATCATTGCCCAAATCAAAGTAGTAAGAACTAAGATAATATCAGCGGCAGCGAGAAAATTGTTTTGTAACTGAAACTGAAAATAGGTAAAAGAAAAATTAAATACAAGATTTAATATAAACGGCAGGGCAACGATAAAAGGAATCTTCTTTTGCCAAAGACTCAAGAAAACTTTTCCAAAAGAAACAGCAATCAAAACATATAGCACGCTCCACACTGGACCAAAAATCCAAGATGGTGGAGACCAAGAAGGTTTTATAAGTTGTGAATACCAATTTGAAGAATTGTTCATATTATTTCAAAGCTGTGATAATAAAATAAGCGACGACGCTCGTAAGTGCAGTGACGAATACTCCCCAACTTATATCTACTACTGTCACCAATGTAGGCCAGCCAGATATGGTGGCTTGATTTGTAAGATCATATGCACCGTAAGCGGCCAGACCAAGTAAAGCTCCGCGCCAAAGAACGGAAACCCATGAGCCTGAAGATATTGCCGGCATAACTGCCAAGAGAAGTACCGCGAATGCATAGATGGGATAGAAAAATGCGACGGGAATAATATTGACGGATTTACTAAACAGAAAACCCATCTGGGTAGCGTAAAAACTCTTGGCTAGGACCAAAATCCAAAGTGCATCAAAGAGAACGAGGGGAATAATCGTCGAAAGATAAAAAATAATGTAATTCATGGATATATTATAGCAAAATTAGGCGGAATCTATCAACCCGAGTTTTATTAGTCTGGCGCGAATACCACCTACTTGTCTGCCGTTTAATGCAGAAATGTCTTTTACAGATTTGCCACTTTTAAAAGAGGCAATAATTTCACCCTCTTCTTCGGGTGTCCACTTTTTGTAAGCATTTTGGTGCTTTTCACGGATTTTTTCTAAATGGTTTTTAGTATTTTCTTTTTCTTTTTTATTTAAGTTAGAGTTCTTTCCTGTTTTCCATTTTCCTCCCATCGCTAGGATAAAATTTTTATGCATTTTTTCGCTCTCTTCCGGCAAAATATTGCCAAATACTTTACGCATTTCTTCGGACCCAGCCCGAAAATCAGCATCTTTTTCTTTTATGCGAGGGTGAACTTCTAATGCGCGACTATTTATGCCGAGAAGATACAGTCCAGACAAACGCCTAACCCTAGAGAGTGCCACATACCCTTGTCCAAATTCAAACACATCAGAAAGGTCCATAATGGCTGCATCCATACTCATGCCTTGGCTCTTGTGCACAGTGATAGCCCAAGCTAAACGAAGTGGAATCTGGGTAATTTTCGCTTTTATTTTTCCATTTTCTTCCACACTCCAATCCATCGGTTCTATCTTTAGCATCTTGCCACTGCGAGTTTTTATTATTGGATAATTGGTAAAAAAATCAAAATCTTCCACCGTGCCGAGAGTCCCGTTTACAAATCTTTCTTTTGTATTATTTTTTGTACACATCACTACAGCGCCTTTTTTCAAACAAAGAACTTCTGGAGAAAGACACCCTTTTTTGAGGCCAAAGACTAGAGCTTCCTTGCCATCGGAAGTCATTTTAAATTCTTTGGTGTCTGCTTCTATCTTGCCGAGCATCCCTGTATTTACTTCATCCACATTTACATTGCGTGAAAAAAGCTTGGTCACCTGCTCAATATCTTTCGGTAATTTAAGAGGAGAGGTCTTGCGGGAATTGATATGTTTTATATGAATATCTTTAATCTCTCCATTTCTGATGGCAGATAATACAGATAAATAATCCATATCGTCTTGGCGGTGCTGTTCGGTAAGGTAGCAAGTGACGGGGGCGAGCCTCCGCCAGGCCTCGGACTCAAAAGCAAAATAAGTTTTTATTTCATTTATAAGTTTACCTTGTGTTTTGTCCAGAGGGATTTTCTTTTCTATCGGTGGAAGCTGAAAAAAATCTCCCACTAAAACGACCTGCATGCCTCCAAAGGGTTCACCGTTTTGTTTTATTTCTCGGCAAACTGCATCGAGCATGGACAAGGTCTCTGCTCGGAGCATTGATATCTCATCGATGATTAAAACACGAGTTTTTTGTACACGCTTATGAATATATTCGTTGCTAACTATCCTATCCAAATCATAATCCGTCAGGCTTTCTTTTATACCTATTCCACTCCAAGAGTGTATCGTCAGACCACCGATATGTGTAGCAGCGATGCCCGTAGAAGCCGTGATGGCAGGCTCTATATCATGCTCCCGCAAATAAGAGACAAATTTATTTATAGTAAAAGTTTTTCCTGCACCCGGCTCGCCAGTCAGAAAAACATTCGCACCTGTTTTAAGAATTGAAAGCGCTTCATTTTGAGTCATTAATTTTTATTTTTTATTTATACTTAAAAGTTCTACTACAAGAGCGACCATTTTTTCTTTATGTTTTGGATCACTTTCAGCTATCAAAAGCGTAATAGCGGTCAAACCAGCGGGATTGATATTGTGAGCACCCTTCACTCCACTTTTACGCAAAAACCAAATAAAAGCAAAAGCCCCTGAACGCTTGTTCCCGTCTATAAATGGGTGATTCTTCACCATAAAATAAAGAAGGTGGCCTGCTTTTTCTTCAAGCGTTACATAAACATCGTTTCCACCAAAAGCCTGCATGACATTACCTACGATACCCTCGATGTTCCCTTTTTCTCTTTCAATAGCAAAAATATCAGCCGCTTCAGCTTTTTTGATTAATTCATTTTTAAATTGATAAATTGCTCCCCGCAATTCCTCGCCCGCAAGTTTGATTTTCTTTTTTGTTGTACCAGTTTTTTCTAAAATATCTTTGTCATAGGCGTCAAGCTTTGACCAAGTAACAGAATATTCTTTAACAAGATCAAGAATAGTTTTCGGATCGAGCACCACATGAGTCGGCAGGAGCGCTTGAATCTCAGTCACATTTTTCAAGAATTGGTCGTAATTTTTAAGAATTACTTTTTTATTTAAAGTGTAGCCTTTGGTTATATGTTCTCGAAGGGTTTTGGTGGCCCATTTACGGAATTCTATTGCTACTTTGGAATTTGTTCTATAGCCAATGCTTAAAATAATATCCAAGGAATAAAGAATTACTGGTTTGTCTGAATTAGCAATATGCATTTTTTGCATATTGCTTTTATCGTCAACTTCTCCATCGTTAATAACATTTCTTACATGTCTAGAAACAACGGACTGATCTACTCCAAAAAGATCGACTATTTGCGCCTGTGTCGCCCAAATAGTCTCGCGAGAAAAATCACCACGAAATTCTATCGCACCATTTTTGGCTTGATAAATTACAAGATTATTTTTTATTTTCTTCTTCACTTATCTATTTTAACACACTTTATAGATTGTAACTTTAATTTTGCTTAAGCTTCTCTACCCTAAAGGTGACCTTGTAATTTTCAAATGGAACAGGGTTGCTGGCTAACGGAAATGGTGAGCTGGAGACCACGGCTACCTTCCAAGTATCAAAACCTCGGGCAGCGTCACTGTCTGACATATTTACGGTTTCTTCATCCGTGTCAGACTTCAAAGTGACATTTACGACTAGTCTCCCTGCTTGGATACAAGTAGCATCTGCTGGGCAGCGGCTATCTTCTACGATTTTATTTAAGGTGATTCGTATTCCATTTATATATTTCGTCTCACCTACTCCGATAGCTCCACTGGTAGCTACCTCGGGCGCAGTCTCCTCTATCATATCTATCTCCAAAATATTTCCTATAGTAAAGGCGCCTTTTACTTTGACAGTTTTATTTACCAAAGTTCCGAGCACATTACTGATTCTAGATAACTTTAAAGGCATAGCATAAGTGACTTCAGAAGTGAAATCTTCTGGAGCTGGCACTACCAAGAAAAAGTCTCCGCCTTGCTGTGTGAGCTTTCCGATAAAGTATTCTTTGTTTTGACAAGCTTCAAACTCACAATTTGGACCATACCTGCCGACACCCGAACCATCCGGACAAATGAGTGCATCCATAGTACAAGCATATTGCTCGTCTTGTGGCTCTGTCTTTACAAGCTTGTTAGAAAATACAAAATAAAACGAAACACCAACTACTAAAAATACCAACACTGTAATGTAAATTTTTTTCATATTTAGATATTATAACAAATTGATAATGTCCTACCAATCTATCGCATCTTGGGCGAGATTTTCAGCATCATTTGCGAGTTCTTCGGCGTGGTCATAATCCTTATCGTTGTATTCATCTCGCGCATCGTCCAACCTATCCTCGGCATCGTCCAATAAGTCTTCTGCATCATCCACACCTGCTCCATCATCATCTGCATCTTCTATCTCATCTCGGGCATCGTCTATAGCATCTTCGGCATCATCTATCGCATCTAGTGCATCGTCACGGTCTCCATCATCGCCACCTGCATCATCGTAGGCATCTTCAGCGTTTTGGAAAGCATCGTCTGCCTTGTCGTAGGCTTCAGTATAATCTCTGTCTACAAAGAAAGCCCAGATAGCATCATCCATATCTTCTTCGGCGTCCTCCAAGCTATTTTCTGCAGAGCTAGTATTTTCATTTGAATCATCTATCTCATCTTCGGCATCGTCCATCATGATGAGTGCGTCGTTTATTCTCATTCTTGCTCTTTCTTCTTCAGAATTAATTCCATAAACTGGGTAGACTGGATTGGTGACGACTCCGCCTCCATAATATTCTCCACCACCGTAATAAGTACTAGCACCCAATACCATACCACCGGTACCGCCAGTCAATTCAAGATATTTAGCTCTAGAAATAGCATCGAAATATCCAAAACCTGGAAGGCCATAAGTCGCCTGCCAGCTCGCTACTGCTTGGCTGGTAAGTGGACCAAAGACTCCATCTGGGTAACTGTATTGATAAAAACTAGTATTAAATCCGCTATTACTTAAATATTGTTGCAGACAACGCACATCTTCACCTCTAGAACCCTGCGCTAAATCACGATAGAAACTGCAAGCAGAAACAGAGGAAGAATAAGGAGTATAAGAAGCATCTACTCCAAAGGCAAAAAGGGCGACCGCTCCAAGAAATATAATCTTTAAAATGTTTGTTTTCATAGCTTTTTTATTAGATTAATAATATACCCTTAGTCTACATCCAAATACCCTAAAAATGCAAACACCCCAATTTATACAAATTGGGGTGTTTGCTAAAAACATTTTAAGAGAAATTTTCTAATTTGTTCCTGGAAGTTTTACTCCTCCTTTCAACATCGCATCCAAATCTATAAAGTTTACAGTAGAAGGGACAGCAAACTTGGACTCATCACGAACCCAAGCTGAACAATCGTAATCTGCCTGTGCATCTAAATCTACATATTCACCTGCACCCCCTCCTACTTGTGCACTAGTATCTCCTTTTAATTCAGACACATTCATCTTGGCTCCTTGACCTCCGCTCCAAACATATGAAATATCATCTTTGACTATCATACTTGAAGTAAAGGTGGTCTTGGTGCCTGACTTTATCTCAAATTGTCCGCTCATGTCTCCATCTGCTGCGATGTAGACTGTACCAGAAGAAGTGGTGTCTCCATCTGTACTAGAAAAAGTACACATTGTATTTTGTCCTAGGCCTAGAAGTGAGCGCAGTGAACCTTTGGCTTTTGCATTTACGTTTGCATTTACTCCAAGATTTGCATTTTCGTTGGCATTTTCATCTGCCTTAAAATTTGCCTGTGTTTCTACATTACCCTCAACTTCTGCATTTTTTGCAACTTTATTTTTATTTACTACATATGTCGCACCTCCACCGATAGCCAAGACTGCTATGATAGCAATGATGATAAACGGCGCAAAACCTCCCTGTAATTTTTTATTTTTCATATATTATTTAACAAAGTTAGAAAACCTATTAATACTTCTATTGTAACAAAATGATTTTCTTTAATCTATCACAAGTAGTTTGGAAGGGTGCCTGTGTCCGTTCACAATTCTGACTTTATTTACTGGAACAGTAAAATATTCTGCTACGAGTTCTAAGACTCTAGAATTTGCCATGTTGCGCTCGGCTTTTTCTTTGACAGAAACTTCAAAATGATCTTCCGACTTTTGTTTCCAAGATTCTTTCTTGGCTCCGGCGGTGACTTTTACATGAACATACTGCATACAATCTCTAAGAGTTAAGAGTATTCCCTATTATTTGGAAAATTCGTTTAAATTAAAATTTGCATCCAAGCATTGAGTGAGGGCAGGAGTCTGAGTCCATCCACAAGCATTATCTGCTTGTCTTTCGCACCTAGCACTCTGGTAACATCCGTATTCGGCACGATACTCACAAGTAGAAACAGCGTCGGGTTGATCTGAGCAAATCTGCCCACTACATCCACCAATAAAACACCCGCCAGTAGCCACCGCAGACTCTTCTACAATCTTTTTATCTTCAGTAAATACGAATCCATCTGGGGCCTGACATTTGCGAGGATCACTACCTATGACAGGATACCCACCCGCTACACACTCTTCAAAACTAGCAATAAACTTGCCGGGTTCTTCCTTGGGAGTTTTTTGGTTTTGATATCCGAGAAAAAATAAAATTCCTAAAATCAAAACTCCTACCACAGACCATATGATTACTGTTTTGTTTTCTTGCATAATTATTTTTGTTAAATATTTCTAAACACTATTTATCTTAATGGATTTTCTCCACGAATAACACGAATTAAGAAAATAATAACAGCTATCACTAAAAGAAGGTGAATAAAACTACCCAAGACATGAAAACCTAGAAAACCTAAAGCCCATAAGATAACCAAAATAATCGCAATATTTGTAAGCATAATTTTATATATTTATTAGAATAATAATCTATTTCTCTTGATTCTCTAATTTAACAGCGGCTTCTGGAGTAGAAACAGTCTTCCCCATAAGAAACAGCTTGATAATACCCCAAGCAACAATAAAATAAACGAGCATTGCTAATAATGTCGTCCATTCAAAGATATTTCCAGAAACTTGAGACACTCTAAATACACTCAAGAATGGAGCTGCAAAAACATAAGTTATTTTGTAAATAAAACTACTAAAACCCGCTCCAGGATTTGCGGCTAATAATTTTAAAACAAAACGAAAAGCTAACAATACTTCTAAAACACCAAGAATATACCAAACGACTTGTGTGCCACGATAAAGAGGCTTTGTAGACGGAGAATTAAATGAGTCCATATATTTTTTTAGATATTAATTAATAAACCTAATAACCTTAATTATGAACCTATTTGAGAAAATAGCTATCTTTTTATCTAATAACCATAATTCTGCCCACTTCCAGTGATGGGTATAGTATCTCCTAGAAATTTGGGCTTTTTGTAAAATATCAAATTAAATACTGCTTTTTCGTTGGCAAAAACTTCACGAATATAATTCTTAAAAAGAACAGGACCGTCGTCTGCAGAGATGCCATGAGCATCTATGCCGAGCATCCGAGCGATAAATACAGCGCGAGGCAGATGAAAAGATTGAGTAGAAATAATAATAGATTCAACTTGAAAAATATCTCGCGCACGATACATCGTGCTATAAGTATCGAAACCCGCATGATCTAGAAAAATATCTTCATCGGGTATACCCTTGCTCAAGAGATAATTGCGAACCGGATTTACTTCATTGTGCGAGTCTGTGCTGTTGTCACCAGAAACTAAAATCTTTGATACTTTTTTTGTTTTATAAAGTTCGAAAGCAGTATTTACACGGTCTTCAAAAATCGGAGAAAGCTTGCCATTTTTCAGAATCGCTGCTCCGGGGATGATAGCAGTCTGTGTTTTTGGAACATCTTGTATGTCTTTATAAATATAAGGCTTGGCCCCGACATATATCACAACATTGCTAACAAGAATAAAAAGGGCTAGTGCTAAAATAGATTTTTTAAAAATAGAAAAAGCTCGTTTTAATTTCATTGTTTTATAATTATGGACTTAAATAACTAAATAGCCACTACTCGGCTCCGCAGATGGCCCTCAAGGCATCAAGGTCAATAGCAGAGAGCTCTATGCTGTCTCCTTGGTTTAATCTATACATTATGGCTTTTTCATCTTCCACATGGTCTAGGCCGAGAGCGTGGCCTAGCTCGTGCGCGAGCACGCGCACGAGCTTTTCCCTATCACTAAATTCATAAATATCTATTTGTCTTTTTCCTCCTTCTTGTATATACACACCCTCTTCAAAAGACTCTCCGCGGGATTCATTTATCGTATTGTATTTTTCAACAGACAGATTCAAGGAAGACACCAAGCGATTGAGCACGACGACGAGGGCATTTATCTCATCTGCCATTTCGTTTATTTTATTTTCTTTATTTTTCAAATCTCTGGAGAGAACCTCCAACGCCGAGCGCTCACTTTCGAGTTGATTGTATTCTTTTTCTGGAGCTCCACCTTTTTTATTCCAGAAAGTTACTTCTTTTTCATAAGCGAGCTGTCTTTCATTAAAAGCTTCTATTTGTGTATTAAAATCTTTAACATCTTTTTCATATTCTATTTTGAGAGCAGTAAACTTTGCCTTGAGTGAATCATAAGACTCCCTACTGTCTTTCACGGTGATACCGAGACTCGCGAGCTTGCTCGTAGCTTGTTGTCTGTAATCATAAATTAAATTAATCTTCAAAACATCTGTTCCCGAATCTTCTTTATTGTAAGAAAAAAGCTCTTTACCATAGGGCTCTTCCCAGACAGCTTCTGCCTCCCTGAGTGCACTCAAAAAATATTCTTGAGAAATATCAAATTGGGTGTCAAAATTTCCTAAGTTATAAACTATCTGCTCTGCGCAAGGAGTTTTGGTAAAATTAAATTGATAGGCAATGAGCCCCAACAGAGCAACAAACAAAAATAGTTGTAAAAACTTCTTCATCACAATATATAAATAATAACACAAAAAGAAATGCCGGCGAGCTCGAAAGCTCGCCGGCACACAACCTGATCAAAAAATACTACCCCTCGTCCTCGGCGCTGCTGTAGAGCTCGGCCTTGAGTGCCTTTGCCTCAGCAAAGGCTTCTTCGGGCGTAAGGCCGAACCCACAGACTACGAACTTCCCTCTCTTGGGTCCGAGGGAGATTTCTGCGCGGATTCTGTTGCCTTCTCGATAAAACTCTGTGTTTCCAAAAACCCTATGAGTGTGACTCATTGCGTACAGCTCCTTTCAAGCGGTATTATAGCATAATACCGAGACAAAGTCAACTGTGGAAAATTATTTTTCTGTAAGAGTATATCTATCCAAAATAGCTTCAAATATAAGTGGAGCGACGATGGTGGCATCTGATTCAATTACAAACATAGGAGTATCTTTGGTCAATTTGTCCCAAGTAATCTTTTCGTTTGGAGTAGCACCGGAATATGAACCATAAGAAGTAGTACTGTCTGAAATCTGACAGAAATATCCCCAAGGGCGGACGGGCTTCTTTAAATCATATTTGATTGAAGGCACTACGCAAATAGGAAAGTCTCCAGAGATACCTCCACCTATCTGAAAGAAGCCGAGGCCAGCGCCATCTTTGGAGAGCTCTGTGTATCTATCATATAAATACATCATGTATTCCACACCTGTCTTCATCACGGATGGCTGCACCTCCCCTGCCTTACAATAACCAGCAAAAATATTTCCGAGAGTTGAATCTTCCCAACCTGGAACCACAATCGGCAAATTCTTTTTAGCTGCTTCGAGAAGCCAGCAATGCTCTGGATCACCTTCGTATTTACCATTTAATTCATCAGACAAAAGAATCTGATAAAAATATTCATGTGGAAAATATCTCTCACCTTTTTCTTCGGCCATTTTCCAGTGTTTTAAAATAATCGGCTCCATGACACGAAAAGCTTCTTCTTCGGGAATAGAAGTGTCGGTCACTCGCCTCTCGCCTCTGTTTAAAATTGCTTCATCGTCTTCTTTGGTAAAATATCTGTAATCAGGATAATCTTTATAGCTATCGTGTGCTACTAAACGGAAAACTGATTCTTCCAAGTTTGCACCAGTGCAAGAAATAGCGTGAATCTTATTTTCTTTTATCATAGCTGCGAGAGTAATACCCATCTGTGCAGAAGACATAGCCCCACCCATAGCGAGGAGCATCTTTCCGCCGCCATCTAGGTGCGCCTTGTAAGCCAAGGTGGCATCTTTCATCGCACGAGAATTAAAGTTATGAAATAATTTTTGAAACAAACCCAACATTGAAATTTCTTTTTTCATACTGCTATTATAAACCCTTTAAAAATTTTTACAAACAAAAAAACAGCACAATTTTGTGCTGTTTTTTTGTTAAAAGTTTTTTTATTTCAATTAATAGAGCGTTCTCCAGGCATATGCATCCGCTCCATCCTTAGCACAGACTTCCACTGTGTCTTTTACCAAAGCTCCACCTTCATCCACCCAAAAAGTCCCACGAGTTGTAGCATCACAAGTAGGCTTTGCACCTGTATCTGTAATGTCCACGCTTCCTACTGTTAATTTACCTGTCAAAACAGAAGGGTCCGTGTCGGTTGAATAAATTGCATAATTTCCTGCGGGGATTGTAGCTGTCCCTATAAGCACATTAGTATTGTTTGTTGCAGAAGTTGAATCAACTAAAGCCATGTTTGCAAATGAAGTAATAACACCAGCTCCTGATTTTGAACTGCCTCCACCATAAAAATTATATCCACTTGTTATTGTTCCTGAGGTAAATGCACTTACCTTGGCATCATATACTCTTGCTGATGTAATAGTCCCCACAGCTGCACCGTTGGTTTGCACCACCGAATTCATACCAAGTGCAATAGCAGTGATACCGCCCGCTGCTTTTGTTACACCACTACGCAAACCATAAAGCGTTCCTGTGTTTGTTGCAAGATCATTTGCCCAAAAACCACCACCAATAAGAGAAAAAGCTCCAGTTGCACTAGGTTCACTTTGTGCATAAGATTCTAATCCATATAGCGTTGCAGTTCCAGAACCTTGAATACGTGACTAAAACAAAGTCGGTGTTAAAACGGTTACTGTTCCGTCGTGGGTCCAAAGAGTGTTTGTTTTAAATATAGCAGACTCACCTGCACTAGTAGAAGGCCAAGAAAGAACCCCTCCCTGCACCGTAAGTGCATCTTTTGGCAAAGAACTAGTTAAAAGATTTCCTGTGGCTTCAAGAGTACCAGCTACTACGAGATTACCTCCCATATTTACTGCTCCATTACCTACTGTTTGAATATTTAATGCATTCCCTGCACCTACATCTATAGTAGAAGCAGTGGTGCCTGTGATGGCATCTGTGCTAAAAGTAAGAGAAGCGAGGGCCTTACTTGTAAAAACAAAAGTGAAAACTAAAACTAAAGCTAAGAGATATTTTTGTTTCATAAAAAATAAATTAAATTTAATAATTAATAATGTTTAATTTGCCAATTAATTATAACATACACAATAAAAAAAACGGCACCCAAAGGGTGCCGTTTAAAGCGATGCTCTGAATATCTCAGAGCTGAGAATCTGTCATGAAGAGATAGTGCTCCGTGCTGAACTTGGGGGGCGTAATCAAATCCCAGAAACCAAGCACCTTGCCGACCGCGAGAAGCTGGAAAGCGAGAGAGTGATCTCCGATGAAAGCCCCGAAGGTAATATGATTCGGCCCCGCAAAGAACTTCTTCCTGTGCTCCATCAGGAAGGCTTCGAGCTCGTCCTTGTAAAGCTGAGCCAAAGTGAGGTAAACATCCACTGTGCAGAAGTGGACATTCACTCTCTCGAACGGACCATCCGCAGAAATCCGAAGAGCCTTTTCGCCCCTCGGATTGAGACGAGTAACTTCTGACAAAATCTTATACAGTCTTTCGTTGGTCATCTCTTTCTCCTCCCCTGTCTGTTTGTTTTGAAGTTTCTAAAGCTCAGAGCGTCGAACGAGCAAAGAAAAGGTACTTTTCTTTCTTGTCTGAGCTTGGATTCATCAAGTCCCAAAAACCAAGGACTTTGCCAATTGCCAGCAAATAAAAAAGAATTTCTTCTTCTTCAATGCCGATAATCTTACCAAAACCAACATGGTTCACACTCAGGAAGAACTGTTTCCTGTAGTGTCGGAAAAAGTTGAAAAATTCCTCTCTAAAGGACTCTGCAAGGGGCCGATAGACCCAGACGATGCGAAAGCATACATCTACCTTCTCAAAGTCTTTTGCTTTTCCTTTCCTCTTGCTCACTTTTGTGACCTCAATCGCGATGTGGCGGATTCTCTCTTGGTCCATTTATCTCCTTCTCTTCTTTTGTGAGGTACTACGTTTTTGAGCTTCAAAGCTCAATTTATCCCTGTTTTTATATCATCTTAATGTGTTTTTGTCAAAAACTTGTTTTAAAAATAAAAATGTGCAATAATGGACCCATGTATTTAGTAACTGCAATTCTGCCCTATGCGCAGATTATCCTTTCTGTAATATTGGTAACCGCTATCTTGCTCCAACAGTCCGCAGCCGGAATAGGTGGTGCCCTAGGTGGAGGAGACGCTGGAAGTTTTCATCATACTCGCCGAGGTTTTGAAAAGTTCCTTTTTTACTTATCCCTTGTCTGTGGAATTCTTTTTGCTTTATTTGCTTTTCTCAGTATAATAATAAAAGCAAACAGCTAAAAATTTTGTTTCAAATTTCTTAATATGGAAAACCCTTATAGTCGAATACGCCAGTTTAAAATTGCTGGTAAATTGCCTACAAAAGATCAAATTAATTTAGTTTTTCACACCTTCTCTAAAAAAGAATGGATTATTTTTTCTGCACTCGCCCTGACACTATTTATAAGTACCTTCTCTATCGTCCAAATTATAAATAAATCCTTGATGGTAGAAGTTCCTTTTCGTGGTGGTTCTATCTCTGAAGGAATAGTCGGTACTCCCCGTTTTATAAACCCTGTCCTAGCCACATCTTCCGCAGACCTAGACATGACCTCACTTATCTACTCAGGCTTGATGAGGAAGAATTCTGACGCTACTATTTCCCCTGACTTAGCAGAAAAAGTAGACATATCTAAAGACGGACTCGTTTACACTTTTACCTTAAAAGATAATATTTTTTTCCATAACAAAATTCCGGTCACTGTAGATGACATTATTTTTACAATCAACACAACAAAAGATTCAATTATAAAAAGCCCACGCAAAGTGGACTGGGAAGGAGTAAGTATAGAAAAAATAGACGAAAAAACAATTGAGTTTACCTTAAGACAACCAAACCCTTCTTTTTTAGAAAATACTACTCTCGGCATATTACCTATGTCTGTCTGGGGTGATTCACCCGTAGAGTTGAATGACGCAAACACAAACCCTATCGGTTCTGGGCCTTATGTGATAAAAAGTTTTGCCAAGGAGCCCTCAGGAGTTATAAAGTCATACGAGCTAGTGGCGTTTAAAGAATTTGTACTCGGAGAACCTTATATAGAACAATTTAATCTATTTTTCTATCCAAACGAAGAAGAAGCGATGAAGGCCTTGGATAAAAAAGAAGTAGACCAAATAAGCTCTATTACTCCTCTCAACGCAGACATCTTGAAAGAAAGAAATTATCAAATAGATTCATCGGTGTTACCTAGAGTCTTTGGACTTTTCTTTAATCAAAATCAAAATCAGCTTTTCACCAACAAAGTCATCACCCGTGCCATAGATCAGGCCATTGATAAAGATAAAATAGTCCGTGAAGTACTCTTTGGATACGGCATCGCCATAGACGACCCCATCCCCCCAAATATGATTGCTTATCAAAAATTGGTGGGAGAAAATACTCTTTCGCGAGAAGATGTTTTGAAAAATGTAATCGGTAGTTTAGAAAAAGATGGTTGGACTAAAAATGATGAAGGATTTTTACAAAAAACCACAACAGACAAAAATAAAAAGAAGAGCACTACCCTACTAGAGTTTTCAATATCAACTGGAAACGCACCAGAGCTAGCCAAGACTGCCGAACTTATCCAAAAAGATTTATCGGCAATCGGCATGAAAGTAGATAT
Organism: uncultured Candidatus Saccharibacteria bacterium; assembly: GCA_964484005.1. GTDB lineage: Bacteria > Patescibacteriota > Minisyncoccia > Phycocordibacterales > UBA9973 > UBA9973. The sequence continues at coordinate 27,197 of CAZADR010000006.1, forward strand.
CAAAACTTTTGAAGTAGGCAATCTAAATCAAAGTGTCATTCGTCCCCGAAAGTACGACGCCCTACTATTTGGACAAATAATCAACAGAGAATCAGACTTGTTTGCTTTTTGGCACTCTTCTCAAAGAAAAGATCCAGGTTTAAATGTAGCTCTATATACAAATGCTAAAGTCGATAAAATATTAGAAGACGCTTTTACAACAATAAACGAACAAGAAAGAATTAAAAAATACGCGCAATTTGAAGACGAAGTAAAAAAAGATATGCCTGCTATCTTCTTGTACAGCCCTGACTTCATATATGTAGTATCAAAAGAATTAAAAGGAATCCTGATAGATCACATCATCATGCCTAGAGACAGATTCTCTCATGTATATGAGTGGTATACAAAAACTGAAGATGTTTGGAAAATCTTCGTAAAATAATTATAAATAATAGCGCCACGCTTTAATTTACGATTGCGCGGCATGATTTCGAAAAATCAAATGACAAAAAAAACTAGACTGCCTTTCAGTTCTCTTAAAATTGAGAATGAAAAGCCAAAAACAGAAAACATGCGTCGTCCTATGGCCCCCGACAATAAAAAAAGAATTGCCAAAAGCTCTACTTATCAATATACCAAGAAAAGATTTGGTCAAAACAAAGTAGCTCAAAAATTTGGACAACAAAATCAAAATAAAAATGCAAAAATTGTTAAAATCCCTGCTCCAGAAAAAGGAGTAATTCGCATCATCCCACTCGGTGGAGTAGAAGAAATCGGTAAAAACATGACCGCTATTGAAATCGGCGACGACATCATCGTAGTCGATGCTGGTATGTATTTTGCCAACGAAGCCACTCCGGGAGTAGATTATGTTATTCCAAACACTACTTATTTGGAAGAGCGAAAAGACAAAATACGAGCCCTCATCATAACTCACGCCCACCTGGACCACATCGGAGGTGTACCATTGGTGCTTTCTCGTATTGGAAATCCCCCAGTATATTCTAGAAATCTTTCCATCTTAATGATGAGAAAACGTCAAGCAGAATTTCCTCAATTTGCACCAATGAAAGAACATGTTGTGGAAAAAGATTCTGTCATAACTTGTGGAAAAATAAAAATCAGATTCTTTGGTGTGACCCACACCATCCCAGACTCAATGGGAGTAATTGTAGAAACAGAACACGGCTGGATAGTGACACCTGGAGACTATAAACTAGACCAAATAGACGGAATTGTTACTAAAGAGGAAGAAAAAGAGTATGCGATTTTTGATAAAGCCAAAGTCTTGCTCTTGATGACAGACTCTACTAACATCGAAAATGAAGGCTTTTCTTTACCAGAAATAAAAGTTCACCAAGGATTGGAAAACTTAATAAAAAAAATAAATGGCCGAATCATAATCGCTGCTTTTGCTTCTCATATCACTCGCCTAGCCCACGTGGTAAAAACTGCAGAAATGCTCGGTAGAAAAATAGCAGTGGACGGACGCTCAATGAAAACAAACATTGAAGTAGCTGTGGAAGCTGGGTTCTTTGAACCCAAAAAAGGTACAATTATCCCCATCGAAGAATCTGGAGATTATCCTCCAAACAAAGTGATAGTACTCATGACTGGTGCTCAAGGAGAAGAATTTGCTTCCCTCAATCGTGCAGCTAACAAATCTCACACCAAGTTTTCATTACAAAAAGGAGACACAATCATACTCTCCGCTTCTATCGTACCTGGAAATGAAAGAGCCGTAGAAAAAATGAAGGATAGCTTGACTAGACAAGGTGTGCGTATCATCAGCTACCGTACTGCTGGTGAGGACTTTGTCCATGCCACAGGACACGGAAACAAAGAAGATGTAAAATGGCTCCACAGAAAAACTCATCCTAAATTCTTTATACCAATTCACGGAAATCATTATCGATTGGTCTTACACAAAGAGCTCGCTATGGAAGTGGGTATGTCTGAAGAAAATATTATTGTTCCAGACAATGGCTCCATCATTGAAATATCTCCTGATGGACAGAAAATAATCGCTAGAAAAGAAAAAGCACCGAGTGGAGTAATGATGGTGGACGGGACATCTATAAGTGACACACAAGATGTTGTCATTCGTGATCGAGTCATGCTCGCTCAAGATGGAATGTTTGTAATTATTGCATTGCTTGATACAAAAACAGGAAAACTAAAAAAATCTCCAGATCTTATCTCTCGCGGGTTTGTCTACTTAAAAGAAAACCAAGAACTCCTACGACAAGTTAGAATAATAATCAAAAAATCAGTAGAAGACTCTGTAGCCAAAATGCCACACACACTAGTAGGCGGCATGACAGATTTTGATGCCATCAAAGCAAGCTTGGGAGAAAATATATCAAAATTCTTATACCAAAAGACAGCCAAGAGACCACTCGTTATCCCCGTAATATTAAGCGTCTAAAAATATGTTTAGAAACCCAAAATTAAAAAATATTTTCTTTCTTGGTTTTCTACTGTCTTTACACTTAGCTTTTACGGCTTATGTAAACTCTAGCTTCCTGTCTGTCTTTTCTGGAGAAAAAAATGTCGCTTTAATTTATGTTCTCGGTTCAGCGACTTCAATCTTGGTTTTGTTCTTTATACCTGAAATCCTTCGAAGGATAGGAGAATACAAATTTCTCCTATATTCTTCAGGTTTTTCAGCTTTGTTCTTACTTTTACTTTCATTCTTTAAAAATCCCTTTATTCTGATACCTGTTTTTATCTTTTATTTTTCTATAAATAGCCTACTCTTTTTTGCTTTAGACGAATTGCTCCAAATATTCTCTCAAAATTCTTCGGTGGGAAGAATGCGTGGACTCTATCTGACCTTCGTAAATTTGGCTTGGGTTATCTCACAATTTATTTCAGGAAAAATATTATCTAATTTTTCTTTTTCTTTTCTTTATTTTATAGCCTTTATTATTATGGCTACGTTTTTCCTCGTCACATTTTTTACTTTAAAAGATATCATAGACCCAAAATACGACAAGGTCTTGGCTTGGCAATCGTTCAAAATTTTCTTTAAAAACAAAAACCTAACACGAGCATACCTGATGAATTTCCTTTTACAATTCTTTTATGTCTGGATGGTCATCTACACGCCCCTATATTTACACGCCCACCTAGGTTTTGACTGGAAAGAAATCGGAATCATCTTTACTGTAATGCTTTTACCTTTTGTACTTATCCAATTTCCTCTCGGAAATTATTCGGACAAAATTGGAGAAAGAAAAATGTTGATGTTTGGGTTTTTTGTTATTTCTCTCTCTACCCTATCACTCTTCTTTATACAAATACACGCAGTGTGGATTTGGGCTTTAATGCTATTTTGTACTCGAATCGGAGCAGCCATCATCGAAGTGATGAGTGATGTTTATTTCTTTAAACACATCAACAAAGAAAACGATGAATATATCGCAGTTTATCGAAACACTGCACCTATTTCCTATGTATTGGCTCCAATAGCTGCATTTATTTTCTTCTTAATTGCTCCTTCATTTAATTTTATTTTTCTAGTTTTAGGTGCGCTTATGATGTACGGAATGTATCTTGCTTTCACCATCGAAAAGAGTGATGTTTAAATTAAAAATTGTTTTTTCTATTTCCCCTTTTTTCTTAATAGATGGTTTTTGTATATTTTTTCTTTATAAGGTTTAAGCCTTACAATTCTTATTGAAATACCTTTATTTTTCAAATCTTTTTTTAGCTCTTCCACATAGTGTTTTTGATCATAACCAAGAGCAATAATATCTGGTTTTTCTTTTAAAATATGTACTAGAGAATAACTCTTCCCTCCTAAGATTGCCCTATCTATAGATTTATTCTGTTTTAATAAAGACAATCTACCTCTCTCGTTTTTTATTGGATATTCACCTTTAATTTTAAAAACATTTTTATCCCGCGCAATAGAAACTATCAAAAAAGGCTTTTTAGCCAAGGCCCTGGCTTGTTTAAATAAATTGAGGTGTCCTTTATGCAAACCATCAAAGGTACCAAATATCATTATTCTTGTTTTTAAAGGTTTTATTCTCTTTTCCACAGCTATTTTTGACATCATTTGAAGTAAGTATATACTAAATGTGTTCCTTTAATAAATTAAAAGAAGTGATTGGGGAAACTGGTTAGATTCCAGTACAGTGCCGCTACGGTAAGCCAACCTTAAAAAGTTGGACAAGTCCGACCACCAATCATTTTATGTTTCATCCCGAGCAGGACTTTGCCCTCATTTTTTGAAGGCCCAAAATTCTGCACCAGCAGAATTTTTTTGTTTTTAATTATACTTATGGATACATTTGATACAAGTGAAGAAGTAATGAGTGAGACAGATGTTGAAGAAACTGAAGTAGATTTTGGTGAAAATTTTGAACATGGTACCAACGATCAAGAACATGAAAACATCAACGAACAAGAAGCTGAGCTAGGTGGAGAAAAAGGAGGGAAAAGTATTGAAGATGAAAAACTTGAGGACAAAGAACAAACTTTGAGCGAGTTTATTACAGCAAGTCGTTGTGCGGGTGGCGAAGAGTTTAAACTTGAATATGAAGGAAACTTTATACTTTCCACATTAACTGAAGAGCAAAAACTCACACAGGCGGATCTGCTTACCACTCTTACTGCTAATCCGGAACAACCCATCATGTTGCCAGATTACATAGAAGGAAAAACAACATTTTTTACAGCCGCAAAAATGGACAACGAAGGAAACCTAAAATATGAAATTCGATCATTTACAAACAAGGAGGAAGAAAAAGAAGAAAAACCAATTGATAATATAGAGGGGTCAAAACCTGAAGAAGCAACTTTGAATTTAGAACTAAGTATAGATATAGACAAACAAGAAGAAGTGGGCAAAGGGGAAGTGATAGAAGAATCTACAATGAGTCATACTGGTTTAGCGGAAGTAGTAGTGGACAGAGCAGACAAAATGATGACATTAGAAGATAGAGTAAGAGAACTACTTGGCTACGAACCAGAACCTGCAGAAGCTCGACCAGAACAAGTTGTTGATAGTGCAGAAGTTTCTCAAACGGTAGCAATAGAACCAGAACTTCATGAATTAGTCGTAAATGAAAAAGCAGACACAGAAAAAGAGGCACTGGAAGTTGTAAATAAACAGGTAGAACAAATACAAGAACAAGCTCCGATAGTGCAAGAGGTAGTAGTGATGACAGAAGTAGATTCCAAAGAAGTAGTGAAAGGAAAAGAAATAGTTGTTCCATTGACAGAAGTAGCAGAAGTCTATAAAGCAGCGACAGAAACACAAATTTATGAACCAGTTGTGGCTAAAACACCGGAGGCATCGGCAGAAGTAACAGCAATACCAACTGAAAATATAGCAGAAATAGAAATTATCTCGCCATCCACATACACTGAAGTGAATGAATTATCTGTTAATGAAACATCGAATACTACAACAGAAAGATCGGTCATTTCAAATGAGCAAATAGAACAAATCGTGGTTAATGCAAAGAGAGTAGAGAAGCAAACGGAAATAAATGAAACCATACAAGTATCTCGTGTAGAAAGTGTCCAAGAACAAAGTACAGAACAAGTAGTTGAAAACACAGAAAGAAGTAGCACTAGAGAGCAAGTAATTGAAAAAGTGCAAAGTCATGATGTTGTAATAGAAGCAGTAGCTAATATACCAAAAGAAATAAGCAGAACTGAGATTATTCTAAGTGAAGTTATTAATGAAGTGCCTGTTGCCAAAGGCAAGGAGGCTAAAAGCGAAAATAAAGAGGTGCAAGAAGTTATAATCAAAAGTGAAGAAAAGATTGTAGTTGAAATAAAAGGAAGAGAAATAAACTCTAAAACCGAGAAGACTGACAATATAAAATCTAAAAAGATAACTACAGAAAGAACAACAACTGAAAGAAGAATTCAAGATAGAGAAGAAAAACCAGAAGCAGTTATTTTAACCACTGACAAAGACATTAAGGTAGCTAACACAAGAGAGAGTAAAGTAGTTGCCAAAGAAGCGACGCCTGAAAAAGCGCAAATTCTTAATACTAAACCAAAGAAGGAAGCTAAGGATAATGTTCTACCTTTCAAGACCAGAGAAAGTAGACCTAACTTAAGGGATGTTGAAATTAAAACCACAAAACTTATTGTAGAGAAAACCACTAGAGAAGCTATAGTATTAAAATTCAATAGCAACACAGCTAATAACACCACAAGAAGTGAAGTTCCAATATCTTTGGAGAAACCAAAAGAAGAACAAAGAGCCAGAGAGGAGAGTATAAAAGCTAAACCTCTTAGTGGTCATGAGATTTTATTACAAATTCTTGGAATATCTCAAAATGGAGCAGAGGTAAGAAACGCTGAACCAGCAAACTCTAGATCAGTTTCAAATACAAATCAAGAAGAACAAGAAACTAAATCAGCAAAATCGGTTCCTAGTATGTACCAACAAAAAAATTTAAATGGAATAACATTAAAAATAGCAGCCTAAAATAAATGACCCATTCGATAAACTCAGGGTCATGATGAGTAAAACTGAACCATGAAAACTTTTAAAAGAACTGAATATCATGACTTACGAGAAGAGATTGCTTTGAACAAATTTCCAAAATTCGTGGGAAGGACTGATGAGATGGATAGACTAGCTAGAATTGCAAACCGAAGCATTAATAACAATGTCATTATTGTTGGTTTAAGTGGCACAGGTAAAACAAGTCTTATATATGGATGGGTTGAAAAGATGATTAAGCAAGATAGATATAAACAATTGGGCTTTGTTCAGTTGGGTAATGAACATTTATTTAGGTTTGATAGTGGCAGTGAAGAAGGTATTTATTTTAAAAACGTAATGAACGAATTGCCTTCTTGTGTTTTATTTATCGATAATTTCGGTAGAAGTGTATATGGAAATCCAAGTCTATTACAAAACATAGCTAGGTTATATTACGATGTTCTTAAAAATCCTGAAATTAAGGTAATTCTTACGATGGAACCAAAAGAATATAACTTTATAGAACGCGAGTATCCAGCATTTATTAAAGTGTTTGAGACAGTGAGGTTGAAAAAACAAAACAACTTTGAACAAATCCAAATATTGGAAAGTAAATTAGCCCAACTCAATAAAGATCATAAAATTGTTGTTTCTTCAGTAGTAATGCAAGATATTATTTCTTATGTAGAGAAGTTCCCAAGTTTAGGACAACTACCACAGGCGGCCATCAGTCTTATGGATGAAGGAATTGTTCTTACTAAGTCCATGGATAAAAAAGTCTTAACTGATGAAATAATTTCAAATATTATCTCCGCAAAGATAGGCATACCCAAAATGCAACTAAGCGGAAATGAAATAGAAATATTAAAAAATCTAAATCAGACGTTAAATTCTAAAATTATCAATCAAACAAAACCAGTTAATAAAATAATCCAAACTCTACAAAGAGCAAAATTAGGTGTAAGAAATCCGAGCAAGCCTTTGGGGTCGTTTCTTATACTGGGGCCGTCTGGAGTTGGAAAGACTGAAACAGCTAAACTAATCTCTGAAATTATGTTTGGAAGACAAGAAAGCTTTATGAGGTTTGATATGTCGGAATTTGGACAAGATCACACTGTACAGAGACTCATAGGAGCTCCCGCGGGATATAGTGGCTATGAGGCTGGTGGAGCTCTTACAAACGCTCTACAGAAGGAACCTCATTGTTTAATATTGCTAGATGAAATAGAAAAAGCTCACCCAAAGATCTTTGATATCTTTTTACAAGTTCTAGATGATGGCAGGTTAACATCAGGACAAAATGAGACGGTGGATGCTTGTAATTCTATAATAATGGCAACTTCTAACATAGGAGTGGGTGTAATATTGGAAGCATTTAATAAAGGAGAAGATATTATGGATACAAAGTTTATACAAGAAAAGATGATTCCTGAATTAGCAAAAATATTTAGATTGGAGTTCATTAATCGTTTTGATAGTATTCTGGTTTTTAATCCACTCACTTTGCCGAATCTTATAGACATAGCTAAGCTTGAAATAAAAAAAGTAGAGAAAAGATTGATTAAATATAATGTTTCTTTTGATATAAACGCAGAAGAACTTAAAAAGAAAATTAAACCATTGCTTGATGAAAGATTTGGGGCACGTCCCGTAAAAAGATTTATTGAAGAAACATGTGAATCTTTATTAGTAAATACATTATTAAATAAATAATAAAATCTTATGAACGATGATGAAAAACTAAAAAATACAGAAATCTCTTTCAGTAGCGGAGAAGAACAAAATGGTATACATAACTCTCTTTCACTTGAACATGTCAATAATATATTTCTACAAGAAAACGAAATGCTTTTATTTATATCTAATTTCATAAGCCCAGAAACAAAAGATATCATTATAGACAAGATAAATAAGCAGAATGAAATTCTCCTTGGGGTTGCTAATCGTGAATTACGGACTCAAGAAAGAATTAATAACGAAGCAAAGCCCGTGATAGATGATAATTATTTTAACAAGAAGCCTTTAAACATTAATAATATATAAATTTATGAATAATATAACCATAGGAGTAAATAAATATCACGGTAAGACAACTACTATTAAATATGCTGAAAAAGACAGATTGCGACATATGTATATGGTAGGTAAAACAGGAGTTGGTAAATCTACTATATATCAAAATATGTGCTTACAAGACATTGAAAACAAAAATGGGGTTTGCTTTATTGATCCGCACGGAGAATCCATAGACTGGTTATTAAAGAATATTCCCAAAGATAGACTTGAAGATGTAGTTTTGTTTGATCCAAGTGATATTAATTTCCCGTTCGGGCTTAATATACTTGAAGCTCATTCCGAAATAGAAAAAGATTTTTTAGTCAATGAATGCATCCAAATATTCTATAAACTGTTTGATCCGCAAAGGACAGGCATTATAGGTCCACAGTTTGAACATTGGCTTAGAAATGCGGCACTCACTATCATGGCTGGACCAGATGGTGGAAGTCTTGTAGAGATTCCAAAATTATTTATTGACCATAATTTTGAAATGGAAAAGAGAAAGCACCTCACAGACCCTCTCGTAATAGAATTCTGGACAAAACAAATGTCTAAAACGTCAGACTTTCATAAAAGTGAAATGCTTAATTATTTCATGTCAAAATTTGGACAATTTATGAATAATACTTTAATGCGTAACATAATAGGACAGCATAAAAGCAGTTTTGATTTTAAAAATTTGATGAATAACAAAAAGATACTACTTGTTAATCTTTCAAAAGGTAAAATTGGAGATATAAACGCTCACATGCTTGGATTAATAATACTCTCAAAGCTTCAGGCTGGAATACTAAAAAGAGCTCATAGGGAATCTGGCGATCGCAAGCCATTTTATCTGTATGTGGATGAATTTCAGAATTTTACAACAGACACATTTATTAGCATGTTGAGTGAGTCACGCAAATATGGACTGGGTGTACACATAACCAATCAGTATTTAGCTCAGTTGCCAGAGAATATAAAAGATGCAGTTTTGGGAAATGTCGGCACGATTCTTTCTTTTGAAGTTGGTGTTGAGGATGCTGAAATATTATCGAGGGAATTTATACCAATGGTGATTGAAGACTTTATTAACTTACCGAAGTTTAGTTTCTATATAAAGTTAATGATAGATGGTAAAACAAGCAACGCATTTTCTGGTATGGGAATTCCTCCAGAAGCATCAAAATTCCCGATTGCTACAAAAGAGGCCATAGAAACATTCAATAAGCTGTATTATGGATCACCTAGGGTACTTGTAGAGAAAACAATAAATAAAAATTGGTCATAAGAAAAATTATCTCTTTTGTTCTACTATTTTTCCAGCTACGATCTCTATTTTATCTGCTTTGCGTAATTTTTTAATGTAATATTTAGGTAAAATATCATGATGTTTTATTTTGTCTAATTCTTCATCTATCCCCCAAAGATCACCGTCCATTAATTCCCAACCTTTTTCAAAAGTATTTAAATTGAGTAAATCTGAATATTGACGCAAGGTTTTTTGTCCATTATCTAAGAAATATTCATGAAAATAAGACAGGGCAAGCTCATGTATATTTTTGTAAATTGGCTCCCTATATCTCAAAACAGCGTGGTTTGTCTTGGACAGTGCCCCCCAGAGCCCACCCGTCTTAAATGGAGCGATTACATGGTCATAGTCCTCCAATGTAGCCTTTAAATGCAAAAGATAGGGCTTGAAGCCGTGTAGCGATAAGATGTACGCTCCGAGCAATGCTCCCTCCAAACAATGCATTTTCTTTGTTTTTAATACAAAAAAGGGAGACTTTACGGTCTCTCCTTTTTCTTCAAAATTAAATTCAAAATCATTTAAAAAATCTTGTATCAAAGCTGGAGTAGCCAACTTTTTGAAAAGTTTTTTTTCTTTAAGGTTAAAATCAAGCATTATTTCTTCTTTGCTTTTTTTGGTTTCTTTACATCTTTTCTATATGCGTTGTTTCCTTTTCCCATAAAAATTGATTCTGCGGAATCACATCGTGTAGGTCAATTAGACGCGATGCTATCCTATTAATTAATAATATAACTAATCTTCCTTTTTATAAAAATGAGCTACTAATACGACAGCAATCAAAGCAAAATAAATGGTGAGGGCGAGCATCGGTATAGAAATATATCCTCCAAATTCTGAAACCAGTTGCTGATAGCAAGATACTCCAGATGCGTCACACGGCAAGGAACCCGAATCAGAAAAATAATAAATAAAATTCTGGTAAACAGAGATTACAAAACCAACAGAAAGAAGAGGCAGAACATATTTTACTATTTTACGATCCTTGTGCCAAATTGCTGACCCGAAAATGAAAACTAGCGGAAACAAGAATATTCTTTGATACCAACAAAGATAACAGGGTAAGAAATTAATAATCTCTGAATACACAAGAGAGAAAAGAGAAGCAAAAAGTGAGAGAATAAAACCTATTGGTAAAAAATGTTTATCAATAAAATCCAAAAAGATATTGTCTTTTTTTTCATTATTTCTAAAAAAAAGAAATAGAAGAGCCACCACAGAAAATATCTGAAGTAAGATAGCTCCCGAACCGAGAAAGATATTTAAATAGTGAACAGTACTTTGGTTCATTGAATTTCTTATTGAACTACATCTTCACTGGGTAGAACGCAAGAAGTTTTTTCTGCCAATTGAGCTAATGGAATCTCCCCGTTTAACCTAGAACCATCAGCAAACTCCCAAGTCGGATAACCTTCAATCTTTTTATCTAAACAGGCTTTTGTCTGACCAGATGCGTCAGGGGTAGAACATTCAACATACGGAATTAATTTTTGAGAAGAACCAAAAAGCTTTTTTTGTGACTGACAATGTGAGCACCAAAAAGCTCCGTAAAAGACAGCACCTTTGTCTTTTAGACATATTGCGAATTCATCATATTTACCAGGTCCTGCTGGAACAACATTTGACCTCAAAAACACAGCAGCTATCGTTCCTAAAATTAAAAGACCAATTATCGAAATGAAAATTTCGACATTTTTATCCATATTTAGATTTTAACAATTTAAAAAATCTTTGGCAAGAAAATAACCAATCCGACTAGGATGGCCACAAGGACAGAAAGTAAAACCGCCGCAGCCGCTACATCTTTTGTGTCTCTGGCAAAGGGATGATATTCCGGAGAAGTGAGGTCTATGTCTATCTCGATAGCCGTATTAAAAGCTTCTGATACTAAAACAAAACCTATAGCAAATATTAAAGCTATCCACTCCAAACCAGAGACTTCAAAATAAAAACCAAAAAATACAACGAGTATTGCTGAGATTATGTGAATAAACAAATGCCTGGTGGTTTTATAAATAACATACATTCCACGAAATGCGTTTAAGAATTTTTGACTATATTTTACCTCACGCCAAGCTTTTTGTTCTTTTTTTGAATCCATTTTTTTATTATATCATTAAATTAAGTGACATGAATATTATTGATATTGTATATAAAGCGGTATTGGACTTAATCTCAAAAGAGAGGCTGGCGTCATGAGAGTAGTACCAGGAGTCAAAACATCATTTTTATAAAATAATTTAAAACCCGTAAATTGAACAGGTTCTTTCTGCACAAATTGATTATAGGTATTTATTTTCTTTGCTTCCCCTCCCCAGCCATCCATGTGCATAACGATTTGAACTTCAGGTAATGTTTTTATTTGTTTATAATTGGTAACCATTTTTTGAGTATAACGATGAATGACTAGTACCTTTGGGGTCAGATTATTATCTTTTACTAATTTAGCTAAATAATTTGAAGCAAAATTAATATCGGCTGCATCTAGTGTCCCTACTACTTTTCCTGGCCTTATTCCATTCTTCATAGAAAACTCCGGATCAATACCCAAGTGAACATTTGGCATTTTTAAATATTTTTCTAAAAGAGGAACTTCTGTTTCTACATTTGAAAAACCAAGCTGAATATCAAGAAAAACAATAGCATTTATCTTTTCGGCCATCGCTAATACTTTTTCTATTTCAGAACCTGGCATGCGAAGTCTATATTTTCCACTTTCACCGGGGTCTAGCTGAGCCACGACTGCTATATAGTGGAGTGCAGGGATGGCGGGAATCGAAGGATCAGCAACATTCCATTTCTCTACTTCAGCTTTTAGTCTTTCCAACATTTCAGCCTCCGGGTATTGTCCGAGTACTCCCATTTTAGTTGAATACAGATTTCCATAGTAAGCAATAATACGATTGAAGGGTAAAATGGCACCCGCATTTGGATAAACTGTCTTTACGGGCCAAAGAGTTGGCTTGGGTGGAGGAGTAACTACTGGAATATCATTCCCTTCTGCATCTTTCTGGGGAACGACAACGGGAGGCACAGGATTGTTTGCTATCTTATTCAACAACTCATCATAGGCAACCGTGTCAAGTGGAGGCAATGCGACTAGTGTTTTTTCTTCTATTTTTGTATTTTTTATATTTTGATCACTTTTGGCATAAAATACTGTGCTACCCCAAAAACCAGGAATAAATGAAAACAATACAACCAAAAAAATAAAGAGGGTCACTAAAAACCAAAAATGTGAACTCACCAATATTTTCCCACTTTTTAAATTAATAAATTTTTTCATCAGGGTTGATTATACACTATAATAAATATAATGTTTTGTCATTTATTTTATCTTGGTGCTTAATTCTGGTTCTATTTCACTTGGCATCAGATTAAACCTCAATCTACCAATAATACGACCCTGTTCTGTTTTTATATTTACTCGCCACCTGCCTGCTAATAAATTTGACCGAACGGAGAAAGTACGAAAACCCTCATCTCTTCCTCCCACCACAGGCAAGCTTATGACTCTTTCGGTAGTCCACTTATCTTGGCCTTCATCATAATGTTGCCATTCGTGAAGAATTGTTAAGTTGAGACCCCTGGGAGAAAAGATAGCACTATAGGCATAGACCAACGAAGACCTCTGTGTCTGATTAAAATCTTGGTAAAGTTTAAAATATCCCCGCCAGCCATGGTCTTCATAGGCAACAAGGTAATTTCCATCTTGAGTCTTTTGAATAGAGTGAAAAGCCCCTGCATCTTTTAGAGAAAGAGGAATCGGTGGAATTAAGTTTGTAAAATATAAAAAATTAACTATAAAAAATATACCCAAAATCAATAGTGTTAATAATTTTTTACTTTTTTCAAACTTATCTTTAATAAAATAAAATAAAATTTTAATAAAAAATACAATAATTAAAAGACTTACTAATCCAGAAAGTAAAAATATAAAAGTACCAATCTTGTGCAAAATAACTGGAATCAAGAAAATTGTAAACCAATATATAGAGAGGAAAAATAAACTTATTTGAAAACTAAGCCTGAGATAATGTTGCTTTAAAAACTCATTGGCAATAAATATGACCGCAAGCAAAATAATAAACGGCCAAGCTACCAAAATATCTGCGCTTCTAAAATACAAAACTAAATAAGCTGAAAAAACTCCCCCGAAACAAAACTGCAATATATTTACATACCAAAAATGAGCCTCAGAAGGATTTTTGTCTCCCCCTCCTTCGTTTTCCTTTAAGTGAATTAATATAATAAAAAATCCTATTAAAAATAAATACCCGGAAATCCAAACATTTTCCCAAAGTGTGTCTACTCGCTTGAGGGTAAATGCATCAAAAATAAACCCCAAAACAAGAGAAAAAGAAGAAATCTGTCTTTCAAAACGAACAAAAAGGGTGCGAATTGGTTCTATAAAAAACATATTTTTATTATAACACTATATCTAAAACCTCTTCTCTGGTACTTCCCACCTTGTAAATTACTAAATCAGTACTGGAGTTTTGCCAAGTTTTTTGTACTTCGTCTAAAATTCTCCAACTTTCTATTACTTCTATATTTGAAATAAATAAACTGTGATCACCTAGCAAGGTCGCCTTTATGACTCTTTCATATGCTTCTGGTTCATGTTCGATATCAAAAATCTTTTTACTGCCATCTTTATATGTAATTTTTATTTGCGTAAGCTTTTTATCTAATGCTTTACCCGTAGAAAGAACAACAGACACCCCTCGCCAGAGGGGATCATTTGAAACTAAATTAATTGAAACAAATGTTTCTGTTGTACTGTTTGGGTTATTTACCTCTTCTCTATAACCTTCGTATTGTCCTCTCTTTACACACTCGTGTTTTGTTATATCACATACAATTTCTAGATTTTTCAAGGCTTCCTGGCGAAGTGGAATCTCAAAACTTCCAGCCAAAACCACTGCTGCCATTTCAACAAGGTGGCTTTGAACAAAATCTTTCAAGGCCCCAGTCTGTTCATAAAAATGAACTCTTCCCTGTATGTCTATACTTTCATTTGCAATTATTTCAATACTACTGACATTTTCCCTAGACCATTTTTCAGTAACTATATTTTGTAAAGACTTTTTTGCTAAATAATGATCAACTCGATAAATCTGCTCTTCAGAAAAATATTTATCAATTTGCTCTACGAGGATTTTTGCAGAGTTTAGATCATTACCAAAAGGTTTTTCAAGAATTATTTTAATGTCCTCTTTCCCAAAGTTATCACTAATAATCTGCACAGTTTCTAATACTGCAACAGGAGGAATCGCTAAATAAAATATTTTCTCTCCTTTTGTATTAATTAAATTTTTTAAATTTCCATAATCTTTGCGGGAGACTGGCACTATATTGCCTTCATGTTTTATATTTTCGAGTGCCGAAAATAAATAACGCTTGGCAAGATCTCCAGAAGCACCAAAAATCACATAAGTTGTTTTGTTATTCTCCATCTATTTTTTATCTTGATTTATTTTATGTCCACCAAAAGCATTACGCATCGCAGCCAAGAGCTTCGTGGCAAAATTTGTTTTTCCTTTTTGTGATTCAAGTCTTACGTCAAAGGCTGCCTGCATGGCAGGTGTATCTATATTTAAACTTTTCGCAACCTCGAGAGTCCAGCGAGCTTCCCCTGATTCAGCCACAAAACCTTCTATGCCAGTGAGCTCAGGATTTTCTTTGAGTGCATCACGACAAAGCTCATTTAACCAAGAAGTAATGACACTATGATGTTGCCAGACTTCCCCCGCAGCAGCTAAATCTATATTTTTATAAGGCCCTTCTTTTAAAACTCTATATCCCTCTGCAAGGGATTCCATCATGCCATACTCTATAGCATTGTGGGTCATCTTTACAAAATGTCCTGCACCAGAATCTCCAAAATGAAAATACGCTCCGGCGGGCTTACTCAATGTCTGTAAAATGACTTCAATTATTTTAAAAGTTTCCTTGTCCCCTCCTGCCATCATTGAAAAACCATTTTTATATCCCCACACACCTCCACTGGTACCTACATCCAAAAGAACAGAACCATTATTAAAAACCAATTCTGCTCGCTTTTGTGTAAGACGAAAATCTGAATTTCCTCCATCAATCAAAATACTTCCTTTTGGAATTATTTTAAGCCATTCTTCTAGCTCCTGGTCTACCGTATCAGAAGGTATCATGAGCCAGAGAATTATTTGCTCACCACCAAATGAACTCACTACTTCTTCTTTAGTATAAGCAGGAACCATACCAAGGGCAGACATCTCATCTACTGGCCCCCTACTTCTGTTATGTGCAATTACAGTGTGTTTGTCTTCGTGTAATTTCCTAGCTATCTGCGCACCCATCCTCCCCAAACCTGCAATTGCTATTTTCATATGTGTTTTTTGTAATCTGTAAAAATTGTTAATAATGGAACTTTTTTTAATATTTGTGCTGGTTGTTTTGTAATATCAATATCTTTTTCTTTTAAATTTTCTATTACTTCCCATTTTTCCTCTCCCTGTACCCAGACGACTACTTCATCTAATTTTTCAACAACTTTCGGAGTTATAGTTATGCGAGAAAATGTCAGCGTGTCATAACCAAAAGCAAAATCTTCAGAATTAACTGCGGGAGACTCTGGCAATATCCCCGCCGTGTGCCCATCTTTACCAATACCAAATAAAGAAATCCTATAATCTGCTGCTGCCAACTCTTGCTTGAGGATAGCGTTAAATTTTTCTGTAGTTATGTCTCGATTGTCACCTGTTAAAATAGGCATCAATTTTGCTTGTGGAAGACTAAAGCCTTTTTCGACGAGTTGTTGCCAGTTTGAATCTGCATGCCCAACGGGACCATATCTCTCGTCGGTCATCATGATGGTGAGGTTTTGGGTTAAGTTTTGTTTTGGATGCTCTCTTAAAATATCTGTGACTTTTACAGCAACAGAAATCGAAGACCCCCCTGTAACAAAGAATAAAACATGCTTGCCGAGCTGAAGCAAGTTTAAAACAGAAACTGCAATTGAATTGGCGGCATCTTCAGGATTAATCGTAGTTTTGATTTCAAAGCTCATATTAGAATTATATCATGCTGGTAAAATACGGTAGACTTGCCAAAATAGAATAAGGTGATATAATATATGTATATTATTAATTTTAATTTTTAAAATATGAAAATAGAAAAATATAATCCTAGTGGTGACCCAGAAAAAATGAAGAGAGCAAGAGAAAGAGCAAAAGCGATAGAAGAAGGCCGCTTACCTCAATGGGAAGCCGAACAAGCAGCTCTTACTCAAAACACACAATCTATTTTAGAAAAAAAAGTTGAGACTCCTGAAAGTCGAGAAGAAAGAATGCGAAAACTACGAGAAGGAGACCCAGAAAAACTAGCTGCTAAAAGAGCAGAACTAAATTCAAAATACCCAAAAAACAACCTTGATAAAGGGTCTATGTAGAAAGTGTAGAAATATCTAATTTAAAACTTGAAAATTTATAAACGTCAATATTTAGCGTTATAAGAATTTATTGCTATATTAATATTTTCTCTTCCTTTATCAGAAAATCTTTCAGCACCAAAAAAATCTATTATTTTTTGACCTCCGGTGAATGTCTTCATATCTGTATAAATTGCCTTTCTAAAAGTAAACTCAATTCCTTTTTTTCTAATTTCCGAAGGAATGTCTTGAAAATTCCCAAAAGCTAAAATTTCACCCGTATTCCGGTCTGCATATCCATTCAAGCCCATACAAGAACACATTTTGCCTTGTATGGTAATAGTTCCTGCATTTCCCCCCACTGATTCGTTGTCAGATAGTTTTTGCATATCTGTTTCCATCATTTTTAGATTATGAGATACAACTTCATTGCCTTTTGTGTTTAAGACTATTCCATTAAAAAAACCAGTTAGGGCCCTTTTTAATTCATTCTTACCTAAATTGCCTTCCACATTAGGGAGCTTGAAATCATTTTTTTTCGCAATTATTTTTAATAAATCTTCCTGATTTTTTGGTCCTTCTGTGTTCGAACCTACACTTATGTTTTCTTTCATATAAAAATTATATCATTATTGACGATGGGCACAACCGGCAAAGCAGCAAGGACGACGCTTCCCCTTCGTTAGCTCTGTACGCGCCCTCTCAATTCGAAGATTCCGTGTCTCCTCTTTTTTGGCAGACAAAATCCAACAAATCCATTCGTTACGGGCGAGCGGGGTGATATTATTCCATGCTGTTTGCGCCATCGGAGTGGAAATAAGAGATTTTCTTAAATCCACAGGCACTATGTGTACCACCCCGGAAGCAATTTCTTTTTTAGCCATAAATTAGTTTGAAACTTGAAAATATTTAGTGGAACCATTCCAT
Source organism: uncultured Candidatus Saccharibacteria bacterium (assembly GCA_964484005.1). Classification (GTDB taxonomy): domain Bacteria; phylum Patescibacteriota; class Minisyncoccia; order Phycocordibacterales; family UBA9973; genus UBA9973. The sequence goes on from CAZADR010000006.1 coordinate 45,323, forward strand.
CCTTCGGAAGTTGCTTCAAATACACCTGTACCCCCTCCTGGGGTAGGATTTGAAATATTTTGTAAGGTGACAGACTCGCTGTCATTTTCTAAGTTTGCATAAACTGCACATTTGCCGTTTATGTCTACCGTATACATATATAGAGACAGAGCCCCCGAAGCAGACGGATCTTTTGGAATCTGTGATACGTAGCTCGCGTATTGTGGATAATTTAATACCAATTCATCTATCAAGTCTACGATGTCATACTCTCCTGCCCCAGCATCTGGCAAATAACAAGAAGCAGTGATGAGCCTACCAATACCGGAAACCTCAGCTTTCCTTTTTGCATCTTTGGCTTTTTCTCGAACAGTATTAACCGAAATAAGAACGATAGACGCAAGAACTCCAATGATAGCTACCACCACCAAGAGCTCAATAAGTGAAAATCCTTTTTGTCTTTTCATCTGCATAAATAAATTATAACAAGAAATAGAAGTAAATACAGGTTTGATTAAAAAACTCTTTTATACTATTGTAATAAAGAAGATTGCGGGTTCGTCTAATGGTAGGACACATCCCTCTGGAGGATGTTATTGGGGTTCGAGTCCCTGACCCGCAGCACTGGTTATAAATAATTAATTAAAGATCGTAAATCTACTATTGACCATGCTCGGGCTTTTTAGAAGGTTTTTCGAAATGATGATAGTCTTTTATTTCTTGATAGTCTCCGCCCCACTTCCAACCTCGTGATATTAGAAATTGCACGACAGGGCTCTCAGCTGAAAAAGTTCCAGCTTCTTTAATGTCATATTTGGCACCCTTGGGCTCTATCACCTCATTTTTTATAAATGGATTTTGAAATGGATTTAAATCAATAGCTCTTCCATAGGCATGATTTGAAGGCCTGTCTGTGCCTTCAATATTTCGTGGATTTAAACCCGAAGAATTGTTGTCTGCCATAGAGAGAGTATCTTCAAAATTATATTTCTCGTGCGCAATCGGTACTGCTCTATTTAAAGGAAAACCTTGCTCAATTAGAAAATTAAAAAAATCTTTTACATCAGTCTCTAGGTCTTTATCTATTACTATTTGTCCTTGGTGATATTTTCCATCAAAAGATAAATACATGACTTTCAAAAGTATTTGCTTTTCAAAAATTTCTGGCTCAAGAAAAAAATCTGGATTGGGCCGCAAGGCTTCCTCTATGGTCATAGCACTATCGATAATGGGATATTCTATCGTGCCGGGCTCACGCATCTCACTACCGGGAGCAAATTCTTTCATAAAATTATTAAACGAAATTATTTATGTTTTTTTTGATTTCCAATACAAGCTTTAATAAAAGCATTAAAAAGAGGATGTGGTTTTAAAGGATGCGCCAAGAACTCTGGGTGAAATTGAGTCCCAAGAAAAAATGGATGCTTACTCTTTGGCAATTCTGCTATTTCCATCAAGTGTCCATTTGGAGAGCGCCCAGAGAAAACTAATCCTTTAGCTTCTAGATCTCCAACAAAAGAAGGATTTACTTCGTAACGATGGCGATGTCTTTCGATAACTTCTTTTTTGCCGTAGCTATTTTGAGCTATCGTGCCATCTCGCAAAATAGCCTTGAAGGAACCGAGGCGCATAGAACCTCCGTATAAATTATTTTTTAAAACTTCTTTTTGAGACTCCATCACATCAATCACCATGTTTTTTGAGTTAGGATTTACTTCTCTAGTATTTGCGTCTTTGAGGTGTAAAATATTTCGGGCATATTCTATGACCAACATTTGCATGCCATAACAAAGACCAAAATAAGGTATCTTATTTTCTCGCGCAAATTTTATCGCACTCAAATTACCCTCCACTCCTCTCTTACCAAAACCACCAGGAACAATTATCCCATCATAATTTTTTAAAACTTTTAATTTCTCTGGGTGTTCTTCAAAATCCACCGAGCTCAACCAAGATATTATAGGTTTTCTATTTTGTGCATAAGCAGAGTATTTTAGGGCCTCAATAACAGAAAGATAGGAATCCGACAGCATGTAATCCCCTGATTCAAAATATTTTCCCACCATGGCTATCTTTACGACTTGTTTACCATTATGGGAATGTTTGGCAAAATTTTTCCAAGCATTCCAGGCAACGATATTTGGTTTCTTTTTTGGTAAACTTAAAATATCACAGAGTTTTTCGGATAATTTTTCTTTTTCAAAATTAAGAGGTATGTCATAGATACTTTCCACATCCGGAGCAGAAATTATACGATCTACTGAAATATTACAAAACATAGAAATTTTCTCTTTTCTCTTTGTGTCTAAAACAGTATCTGCTCTAGCTACGAGCATATCGGGAGAAATTCCAGATGAGTTTAAGGTACGAACTGCGTATTGCGTTGGTTTTGTTTTCATCTCCCCTACTTTTCCTGGAGTTGGTAAATAAGAAACCATCACAAAAATGACATCCTTGGGTGCTTCAAGTTTCATCATCCTGGCTGCTTCCAAGAAAAGCAAATTTTGATATTCACCGATAGTACCTCCGATTTCAATAATCACAATATCTGCCTTGGCATTTTCACCAGCCTTTTTTATTCGTCCCATAACTTCGAGTGGAATATGAGGAACCACTTCCACACACTTTCCGCCGTATTCCAAATTTCTCTCTTTTTCTATGACGGTCTTGTATACACGGCCAGTCGTCATATAATTTATGCGAGTTAAATTTAAGTCAAGAAATCTTTCGTAGTTTCCCATGTCTTGATCTGTCTCATCACCATCGCTCAAAACAAAAACCTCACCGTGTTCGGTGGGGTTCATTGTGCCGGCGTCAACATTTATATAAGGGTCAACTTTTATCGCAGTAACATTGAGTCCACGGTTCTTTAAGATGAGTCCTAGAGAAGAGGCAGTAATACCCTTTCCGACTCCGGAAATAACACCTCCCACTACAAAAATATATTTCGTTTCTTTTTTACTCATTACTTATTTAAATATTTTCTAATTGCCAGAAAACTGGAAATAATCCCCAAAATTATACCTGATAATAAAAGGATTGCAAAAATTTGCACAAAGTTAGAAATATAATAAGAATACATATTGATTCCAAGGAAATCAGTCATACTACCTCCGAGCCAAGCCGTGATTGGTAAGAAAAGAATGACAGTCAAAATGGAAGCAACAATACCGTAAATCGCACCCTCTATCATAAATGGCCCGCGAACATGCATCTTGGATGCTCCCACGAGTCGCATGACCCCTATCTCTTCTCTAGAAATAAAAATAGTTAAACGAATAGTATTGAAAGTGACAACTATAGAAATAAACACCAAAAGAAGTGTGAGGAGAAAGCCGAGCTTTTGTGCGCCACTTATAATATTATTCAACCTATCTATGACTAATTTATTTTGATAATAATTTACTTTGTCTATTATAGAGTTGGAGCCAAGAACAAGAGCATTGTCTGACTTCATAAAATTCGCGATACTTTCATATTGAGAAACTTCCCTAGCTCTTACATTTAAATATCCACCTAGTGGGTTTTCTCCTATTTCATCCAAGGCTTGAATCGTAGGATAGTCGCCAGAATGTCTTTCGCGGAAAATCTGAAGTGCTTCATCTGCACTAGTATAAAAAATACTTGCCACTTCCGGTAATTTCTCTAAAGATTCTTTTAATAACATTATTTTTTCTTCCGGCGCATTGGTCGTAAAGTAAATCGTCACATCAACTTTGTCTTTTATTTGACTAAGAGAAAAATGCAAAACGGCTTGCAGTAAGATAATCACTGTAATGACAGATAATGTAATGGTGACCACGAGTACTGCCGCAAACGAGATGAGCCCACTTCTTTTAAAGTTTAAGAATCCATTCTTGATTATTCTTTTTAATGTGGTCATCGCCATATGTTTTATTGTATCATACTACTTATTGTACTTATTTATTGTGTTTAGTATCCCTCACAATCTTACCGTTTTCCATGGTAATCACCCTTTTACCGACAGACTCTATCACCCCACGATTGTGAGTGGTCAAGATAACTGTCGTTCCTAAATCATTTATCTTTTTCAAGATTTGAACTATCTCATGTGTATTTACGGGGTCCAAATTACCAGTAGGCTCGTCAGCGATAATGAGCTCAGGTTGATTGATGATAGCTCGCGCTATGGCTAGACGTTGCTGCTCACCCCCAGACATTTCCCCTGGAAAATGATGCATGCGGTGCCTCAAATCTACGAGCTCGAGAACATGCGGAACATCACTCTCTATCTCTTCTTCAGTCTTGCCTACTGCCTCCATAGCAAAAGCGATATTTTCATAAGCAGTTTTATTTGAGAGTAATTTAAAATCTTGAAATACAACTCCAATACGACGACGAAGATCTGTCAGGTCTCTACTTTTTAATTTATGAACATCTATGGACTCAAAAAACACCGTCCCATCTGTGGGATTTTCTTCTGCTAAAATCATCCTAGTCAAAGTTGTTTTTCCAGCTCCAGAATGACCAACGAGAGAGACAAACTCACCTGCTTCTACAGTAAAAGTGACGTCTAAAAGCGCAGTCGCATCTCTATAAATTTTTGAAACATTGTTAAAATAAATCACAGTCTAGATTATATCATATTTTTATAAATTTTTCTCAGCCTCAATAAAAATGTCCAGCTCTCCATCTAAAACTGCATCAACATTTGAAGTTTCAGCCTCTGTTCTGTGGTCTTTCACCATTTTATATGGGTGTAATACATAAGAACGAATCTGATTACCCCACTCTATGTCAGTATTCTTTGTTAAATGCATGGTTTCCTCTACACTTTTCTTTTCTTCTTCCGCTTTTTTGAAAATCTTTGCTCTTAATATGCTCATAGCCTGCTCTCTATTTTGCTCTTGAGAGCGCTCGGTAGAAACATGCACCGCAATATTTGTCGGAATATGGACAATCCTTACTGCAGTCTCTCTTTTATTCACATTTTGCCCACCAGGACCACCGGATTTAGCAAATTCTATCTTTAGGTCTTCGGGGCGAAGAGCCACGTCCTTTTCTTCTAATTTGGAAAACTTTGGTAATACTTCTACCATTGAAAAAGAAGTGTGGCGCAATTTTTTAGCATTAAAAGGAGAAATGCGAACCAACCTATGCACCCCTCCTTCCCTCTTTAGCATTCCATAAACATTCTTGCCTTCTACTTCAAAAGAAACATTGCGATATCCCCCGTGGTCATTTTTATGTTCATGTAAAAAAACAACATTCCAATTTTTCTTGTCAGCATACTTCATATACATATTGAGAAGCAATGCAGAAAAATCTTCCGCGTCATCTCCCCCGGCGCCAGAAATAATCGTGATGATGGCATTCCCTTTGTCATATTTTCCTATGCCATCTTTTTTTTCTTTCAATTCTGCGAGCTCGCGCAAAACACTTTGTGCTTTATTTTTATCATCCCAAAAATTTGGATTTTGAATTTCCTGTTCTAATTTTTCTATTTCTTTTTCAATTTCATTTTTATCTTTTTCCATAACGGAGCCGAGAGTGGGAATCGGACCCACGTTCCTGCTTTACGAAAGCAGTGTTCTACCACTGAACTATATCGGCAAAGACATTTTCAATAAACGTCCCTCTTGTGTTCTTTTACTTATGGCTCTATTTTGTCTACCTTTTCCCCTATTTGATCCAGAATAAGTTGGGGTTAAAGAATCACAATTTGGACAAATTAAGCGAAGATTCTTTTCTACATTATTCCGCCAATTACCATCAATGTAGTCTGCAACCAATGGCACTAACCCCGTTTTTTTATTAATCTCTGACCAACCACACAAGCAACATTTATTGCCATACTTTTCTCGTAAAAAAATTTTCACAGAAGTAGACACAATACCTAAACTTTGCAACCCACTTATTTTACCTTCTTTCCATTTTTTTATATACAAATCACGCTGATATGCAATTTGGCATATGTTACTACAATATTTATATCTAGCACGAGCTGTTTCTTTTCCGCACCTTAAACATTTTTCTCGATCCATTTTAGGCAGTGACATATTTAAATTATATTAAATACAACAACCACTGTCAAATTTTACAAGTGGTCGTAAATTACACATATTAATACAAACACTAGAGTGTCTCTTAAACAAGGCTCGAACCTACTTTACTAAAAATCCAACATCATTGCCATAAATGTAAAAGCGGACTCGGTTTTGCGAAAACTTAATTCTTTGGGCAAATGATTCGCAAAACCTCGACTAATGTTTTCTTAAATTCGGCGAGATTCAGAATTCTGCCCGCAGGAGAAATTCAAAATCAAAACTCAAAACATTGTCTCGGGCATTATACCATTTTTCTATTTTTGTGGTTGCGCAAAGTTTTTGAGGTGCACCCTCGGCATCCGCCTCGGGCATTTCCGCTAGGGCTACGAGTGCCTAGATGCCTATGAGCGGGCAAGCAGAAAGTTGAACGGCTCAAATACCAGTAAATGAGCCGTTCACTAGATTGCCCGCAACTTCTTGGGGAGAGGAAGTTTCCTCTCCCCGGGTCGGGCTCTGCTGGATTACCAGCAGTCTGCCCTCGCCATCCCCACTCTACTTTATTCATATCCGTGTTTGTTGTGTATGGCTTTCGCCTTTAGATTTTAGTATTGCATCAGCTGGGTGGCACTCGTCCTTTAGTCATGGACACCCTAGCGGAAATGCCCGAGGCGAAATACTCGTGCTTGCCCCAGCTCGCGCGATTACGCGCGAGCCTGCCCACCCGTGCGTGCACGCAAAATCACTCCCACTTTTAAATATATAGTTTTATATTACTTATAAAAATGTTACAATAATTCCATTATGAAATCTGTCGTAATTTGTGGTAGCCGCCGCTTTAAGGTTGAAATAGGAGCGTTTACAAAACAACTTCAAAATTTTGGAGTAATTGTTTATGCTCCGTATTTACATGAGGGAAAAGATGAGTGGGAAAAACTTTCTGTAGATTATAAAAAATTTACTGCACTTGGTCTAACTCATGATCATTTTTATAAAATTCAAATGGCAGATATTGTTTTTATCTATAACAAAGATGGATATGCTGGGGTAAGCACAACTCTTGAAATAGGATACTCTGTCGCATTAGGAAAACCCATTTATGCACTCACTACCGATGAAGAACTTTGTCGCCATGTTCTTTTCCGAGAGATAATTACGTCCCCAGAAGAACTCACCAAAAGATTAAAGTAGTCACCAAGAAAATAGTATGATTAAATTCGAGAATACGAAACCGCGTGTCCAGTTTTTCCGTTTTGTTTTATTTTTCCTTCTTTCTCGAGTTGCGATAAATACCGAGTTGCAGTTGCATCAGACACATGCAAAAACTTTTCTACTTCGTCATTCGTGATTTTAGAATGTTTTAAAAACAAAGACATAACCCTATTCAACTTTTTTCTTTTTCTAAATTGAATTGCGTTTCTAGCCATCACGAGAAGTTCGCCCCATTTTTGAGATTTAAGATTTGAGATTCTTGGTTTATCCTCGGGTTCTACGATTTTTTCTTCTTTTGGATTTTCCGGCTCGGGTTCAGGAGTTTTTATTTCAGACTTAGTTTCGGAGATTTCTGGTTCCGGTTCAGTTTTTGAAGTTTCTTGTTTTGGTTCTTCTTTGATTTCTTCTTCGGATTGCACTTCGGGTTTTACTTTTTTGTCTTCTTTTGGACTTTCACTTTCCGGCTCGGGTTCTTGATTTTTGATTGTTGGTTCTTCCATTTCGCTTAACGGCTCATTTACTGGTATTTGAGGCGTTTCCGGTTCAGGAGCAATTTCTGGTGGTTGAATTTCAGCTGGAGGCTGATCCGCCGCCATAGGCTGAGGCTCGGAAACAGGTTTATTTTGATCCTTATTTTCTAGCTCTTTTTCAGGTTCTATAT
>CAZADR010000007.1:0-37106 GCA_964484005.1 uncultured Candidatus Saccharibacteria bacterium
ATTTTGGCGGAGAGAGAGGGATTCGAACCCTCGGTCCTTTTAAGGGGACGACAGTTTAGTAAACTGTTGGTTTAAGCCGCTCACCCATCTCTCCTAAACCTAGAAGGAGTATATCAGAAAAATGGAAAAATGGCAGGAATATGCTAGAGTAATTAGGTTATTTAAATGTTGAAATGGAGCCGTGTCTGAGCGGTCTAAGGTACCTCTTTGCTAAAGAGGCAGGGGCTTTAAACCCCCTCGCGAGTTCGAATCTCGCCGGCTCCGCCTAGCTTAATATTTGTGCTATATTATTACCATGAGTTTTACGGATAAAATAAAACAAAAGATTTGGAAATTTATATATAGTTTCTTTTTACCGGTTCGAAAATTTCTATTAAGAATAGGAGTCGTTTGGCATAAAAAAGGCAGACAAAAATACCACATTGGTTGGCTTGCTCCCGGGAAGACCTTGGAAGATTTAAAAAAACATTTACATGAGAAATGGGGTTTTGGTAATCACTTCATTGCTTGGATAGACGAAGATCAAGTTTTGAGTTGGAGAAAATTAACAGATTTTCAAGATCAATACCATCTACGAGTTTATAAAGATGGAGAAATCTGTGGCCACTTTGAATTTACCCCAGAAGCACACCCCGTAGAACACATGGAAGAAATAGGGGAAAAAGAAACCAACGAAGACTTTTTAAAATTCTTAGGTGAGTTTGTTTCTACAGAAAAATATATTTCAGACCTAAAATTAGATCCAGATGCTTTTGATCCAAAATCAGAAATTTCTTTTGAGCCTACCAAGCAGTCCACAAGTTAGACATGTGGGAATCCCACATGTCTAACTTGTGGAACTTTCTGGTAAAACCAAGTCCCAAAGCTTTCCGGCGACATTGTTTGGTTTTCCAAAAAGAGGGTAATGATGCAAGTCTATAAAAGGTAAACTATTGCATTCGATTATTCCACAGTGTTGTTCTTCCTTCCAAGATTTAGTTATATCTTCCATAATAAAATCGACTCCCACAAGTGGGTCTTTTAGAAAACTCCCTACATGTTCGAGCATTTCTATATTCTCAGGGTGTACTATATCTGTGACTTCGGTAGTAGTGCCTCCACAGCCTCGGCTAGTCTTTTGTGAAAAAGTAACCACACGGCCTTTTTCTGGAATATCTCTCATTTTTATATTTTCTCTTTGTAATTCTATCTCTGTTTCTTTATCTACAATTATTTTGTGAAAAATGGGGCCATTGCGTTCTGGTCTTTTATTCTCTTCTTCCATCAATTCTTGCAAAGTATGTATGCCGTCACCAGTCACTTCTGGCTGATCTCTTTTTACTACACCTACTAATTTTCCGTCAATTAGAGTTCCCCTAAATAGATATCCACGGAGCTCTTCTTCAATGACAACAAGAGGGGACAATTTCTTGGCTTTTTTGAAACCAAGAATTAAATCTTCTTCGGTGTTTAGATGTATCATGGTGTGCCTACTCCTTGAGCCTAGGTTTGGTTTGGTTATGACTGGCTTGGTTATGCTATTGAAAATCTTTAAAGCTTTTCTTTTGGTAAAGGCAACACCTCCAGCCGCTACTGGCAAGCCTTCTTTTAAAAATTTTATTTTCATAGTGCCTTTATTGTCCATCCATTTTAAAGAAGCAGATTCTTCTATGCCTGGTCTTGGTAAACCATCAAAAAGAATTGTCTTTCCTTTATACTCAGCCACAAAACCATCTCGGATAAAACCCATATGAAATTCTTTCATTTTTATTCCGCGTCTCTTGGCTTCGTCCCAGAAACATTTTGTTCTCCAGGTGTCTTTGTCATCATAGGATTCGCTCCAATGCCCCAGACCCAAAAAGACCATAGTTTTTAGAAATGGCAAAGATATTTTGTTAGAAATTTTCTCTGCTGTGTTTTTGAAAATCATCTCCATAAAATCAAAAACAGGCTGATCTATCCAACCCAAAACAACCGATATATAAGCAACTGCGTGTATCTCCTGTGCTGGTTCGCAATCTTTACAATGTTTCATATGTTTTTATAACGCAACTCTAGTATATCAAAAAAGTAATTTTAAGAAAGCCTAATGAGCTACTGTAAATGCGACAATTTTTCGTGCCCCTATCTTTTTGAGCATTTTTCGAGCTTCGTTTAAGGTGGCGCCGGTGGTGGTGATGTCGTCTATCAAGATTATATTTCTTCCTTTTATTAAATTTATATTTTTATCATCTTCTTTTATTTCAAATGAATCTGTCATGTTTTTTAACCTAGTTTTTCTGTCTTTGATTCTGGCTTGATGTTCTGTGTTTTTTGTTTTTATTAAAATATCTCTTGTGAAGAATAGTTGCATCTCTTGATTGTTATTTTGGTTGTATGCATTGTTGATTTTTAAAATTTCCAAGCAAAGTAATTCTGCTTGATTAAAACCACGCTCTCTCCGTCTTTGGGGTGAGAGGGGGATGGGTATTAAAATTGGTTTGGTAAAATTTTGAAGAACTTTTAATTCTGAAATTTCTTCTATTATTGTTTCATAGATTATTTTTGCAAAAATCTTGGCCAGTCTTTTTCTCCCTTTGTATTTTAGAAGCCATAAAGCTTTTTTGATTGGAGGGTGACGATAGTCATAAAGAGGGAAAACCCACTGCTCGCTCTCTCTTTCAGCCCTAGGGGCCACTTGAAGGCAAGAAATACACAAATCTGCTCCACTTAGACCACATGACAAGCATTTTATTGGGAAGATTATATCCAATATGGTGTTTAAAAATGGCATTTATGATATAATACTAGCACATCAATGGATAATCCTTTTAAAAAATTTTTAGGAGGCATAGGTAAAATTGGAGGTGGCGCCACAGAAAGCGCCATTGGTATTGATATTGGTTCTTCGGCTATCAAGGTAGTCGAAATAAAGAAAAAAGGAGGAAAAGCAGTGTTAGAAACCTATGGTGCTATTGCTCTTGGGCCGTATGCAGAGCTTGACGCTGGCCGAGTCACCAATCTTCCCGTAGACAAGATATCACAAGCCTTGCAAGAGGTTTTAAAACAGTCTGGGGCTACTGGCACAGATTTAGCTATTTCTATTCCTATTCAGTCCAGTTTAATCTTTGTTTTAGAGCTTCCTCTTCAGATAAAAGAAAGTGAGATGTCTGAAATCGTAACTACTGAAGCTAGGAAGTATATTCCAGTGCCTATTACAGAAGTTTCAATTGATTATTTTTTACTTCCCAAAAAAGAAGCTTCTTTTGAAGAGATGAACAGTGAAGCACCTGGGGCAGATTCATCTTCTTTGGGTACAGAAAAATTAAATGTATTAGTTGTAGCGACACAAAATGATGCGGTGGCTAAATATCGCTCTATTGTTTCAGAAGCAAATCTTTCAGCATCTTTTTTTGAAATAGAAATATTTTCATCGATTCGTTCTAATTTTGAACACGAGCTTTCTCCTGTTTTGTTAATAGACTTCGGTGCATCACGTACCAAGCTCTCTATTGTTGAATTTGGTACAGTGAAGGGTTACCACACGATAGATAGGGGAGGGATGGATATTTCCAATTCTATTTCCAAATCTTTAAGCATATCTTTCTCTGAAGCAGAGAAAATGAAAAAAGAATTTGGTCTTTTTGGTAATCCTGCAGAGAAAACTTTGGCTGATATCATAAAAGTTCATGTAGACTATATCTTTTCTGAAACTAATAATGTATTATTAGGTTACGAAAAGAAGTATAATAGAACTATTAGTAAAGTTATATTTACTGGAGGAGGTTCTCTCTTGAAAGGACTCAAAGAAGTTGCAGAAAATAACTTTAGAGCACAGATAGAAACAGGCCGTCCCTTCTCCAAAGTCAGTGCGCCAGCCTTTTTGGAAAAAGTTTTAGATACTATGGGACCAGAGTTTGCAGTTGCACTCGGATTAGCATTGCGTAAATTACAATAAGTGAGATAATATATTAGAAGAGGAAAACGAAAATGGATCAAAATTTTCAAACATCATTTATACCCAAGAGGCCTATCGTGAAAGAGACCGACGTTTCTACGAAACCCGTTAGTTTTTTGTTTATTATTTCTTTATTTATTTTATTTGCAACGATTTTAATTACAGGCGGACTGTATTTTTATAAAGGAATAATAAAAAGAGATATTGTCAGGATGGAAGAGACTTTAAATCTAGCCAAGAATCGTTTTGAGCCATCAAAGATAGCTGAGCTTCAGTTGTTGGACAAAAGATTAAAGGCTTCAAGCGAAGTTTTATCTAAACACATCACAGTTGCTCCTATTTTTAAGGCTTTGGAGCAATTAACAATGAAAACAGTTCGTTATACTAGATTTAGTTATGAGTTGGGACAAGAGAATGGTTCCACTATAAATATAAAAATGTCTGGTGTTGCTATTGGATATCGCTCTATTGCCCTGCAGTCTGATTTGTTTACTGAGAATAAAAATTTAATTGATCCTATTTTTTCAAACTTAACACTGGATAATACAGGGAATGTTTTATTTGATTTAGATTTTTCAGTTGACCCAACTTTTGTAAATTATAAGCAAACACTTTTAACAGAGAGCTAAATTAGAACAATTTTATGACAAGATTTATAATGCCAATTGTTTTAGTAGGAATAGCGATAGCTCTATTTGTGGTATTTGCCAACCCTCTTTACAAAGATATTTCTGTTTTAAGATTAGAGGTTTCAGACTACAATGACGCACTTAACAATTCGAAAATGCTTGAAGACGAGAAAGACAAGTTGACCGCTAAATATAATTCTATAGATCCCGTCAATCTTATAAAACTAAAGAGATTGATGCCAGAAAATGTCGACAACATAAGATTGATTTTGGAAATAGAACAGATAGCAGCTCCATATGGTATGGCTTTGCAAGATGTAAAATATAATGCCACAGACCCAAATGAAACAGTATCAGCGACAGGTGTTCAGGGGGCAGGTGTCGCAAGGTCTGCGCCAAAGGATTATGGTGTTTTTGATCTAGAATTTTCTACTGTTGGAAGTTACAATAATTTTATTAACTTTACCAAAGACCTAGAGAGTAATCTGAGAATTGTTGATATCTCTTCTGTTGTTTTTTCATCTGAAGAAAGTGGTTTTGCTGCTAGGGGTACCACTTCTCTTTCAGAGATTTACAAATATAATTTTAAGATTAAAACTTATTGGTTAAAAAATTAAAACAAAAACATGCCAAGCATTAAAAACATTATAATATTTACATCCATAGCCGCATTTCTTGTTTTGGTCTATGTTTTTTTTATAAAACCTTCCCCAGAAGAAGATACTTTAGTTTCTTCCTCCCCCAACACAACTCTTCCAAACGTAGAAGGATCTGGCATAGAAAATCAAATACCAAATGGGACTACTTTGATTACGAAAGATTTTCTTACTCTGCTTTTGAATGTTAAAAATATAAAGTTAGACGATGCTATTTTTTCAGATGTAACATTTAATAGTTTGCATGATTCAAGCATTACCTTGATTCCTGATGGCAATGAAGGTAGACCAAATCCTTTTGCTAAATTCGGTAATGATGATGTTCCTCCACCACCGCCAACAGCGCCAACGAGCACTTCTACTAGTAGTGCAGCTGACACAGAAGAATTGGGGGATGTATTGGGAGAACTCGATGCCTTGGATGCGATAAATGCTCCTGGTACAGGAGATGCTCTTCCTGATCTACAAACTTCAACCAATAACCCTTAATTAAATTATGAGTTTTTTAGAAGAATTAGCTAAAAAGGGCTTAATCAACACGAGCCAGATAGGCGAAATTAAAAACCGTGCCAAAAAAGATTTCAATGGAAAGGTTGAAGATGTTTTAAATGAAATGGGGATTCCAGAAGAAAAAATTCTTGAAACAAAAGGAGAGTATTTAAATATACCAATCAGAAAAGTAAATGTGAAAGAAATGTCTTTTGATGTTTTGAAATATATTTCAGAAGATTCGGCAACTCACTACAATTTTGCCCCACTTGAATTAAAAGATGGGGTATTGGAGGTCGGGGTAATAGACCCTGAAAGTATCCAGGCGATGGATGCATTACAATTTATATCTACTAAGCTCGGTATTCCTTTTAAAATTTTTCTTATTTCTAAAAGTGATTATGAGGGAATCATGGAAACTTATAAGGGACTTAGTAGTCAGGTGGAAGAAGCGTTGACTGAATTGGGGCAAGAAGAATTGGATAATGCAAAAGGCTTAAGCGAAGAAAGTTTGAGTAAGGAGATAAAAAATATAAAAGCAGGAGAAGAAAATAAAATAGTAGAAGATGCTCCTGTTATAAAAATCGTGGCTGTTATCTTGCGAAATGCACTAGAAGGAAATGCTTCTGACATACATATTGAATATACAGGGGAGAAGGTAAAAGTACGTTTTCGTGTGGATGGCACTTTGCATACTACCTTGGTTTTACCACCAAATGTTTATGGAGGAATTGTAGCTCGTGTAAAAATTCTAGCAAAATTACGATTAGATGAAAAACGTAAACCACAAGACGGCTCTTTTAGTGCCACAATCGATGGAAGAAAAATTGATTTTCGTGTTTCCACTATGCCTGCTTATTATGGAGAAAAGGTGGTTATGCGTATATTGGACTCAGAAAAAGGTGTCAAACCCATAGATCAGTTGGGTCTATCTGAAGTAAATTTGAATATAATTAAAGAAGCAATAAAGAGGCCCTACGGACTCATTTTGATTACCGGTCCTACTGGTTCTGGAAAATCTACTACTTTATATTCCATGATGAATGAGTTAGACAAAGAAAAAAGTAACATTGTTTCCTTAGAAGACCCTGTCGAATATCATATGCCAGACATAAACCAGTCACAAATGATGCCAGAGATTGGATATACTTTTGCCTCAGGATTGCGTTCAATATTGAGACAAGACCCCGATATAATAATGGTTGGAGAAATTCGCGATAAGGAGACTGCTCAGCTTGCTATTCAGGCGGCGTTGACGGGTCACCTTGTTTTATCTACCTTGCATACCAACTCCGCCATCGGAGCAGTCCCTCGTTTAGTTGATATGGGAGTAGATCCTTATCTTATAGCACCTACTTTGATTGTAGCCATAGCTCAGCGTTTAGCTAGAATGACCTGTGAATCTTCACGCAAGGAAATCCCAATAGATGAAAGCGTCAGAACACAAGTAGAAGAGCAATTAAAAGATTTACCTCCACAATTTAGGCCAAAGATAAGTGACAAAATGTACGAGACAGTTCCTTCTTCTGAATGTCCTTCGGGAACCAGAGGAAGAATTGCAGTTTTCGAAATGTTTAAAGTAGATAGAGAAATGCAAGCTGTTATTTTAAAAAATCCTACTAATGTAGAGATTTATAAAGAAGCTCGCAAAAAGGGGATGTTGATGATGAGAGAAGATGCGATGCTAAAATCACTGCAAGGGTTGATACCATTTACCGAAGTTTACAACTTTAACAACGAGAATGAATAGTTGTCCACAGGGTATTTAGTTAGAGGTTTTTTTATAGTATAATAAAAGAATGGAAGGAGAAAAAAGAAAAATTTTAATAGTCGACGATGACAGTTTTCTTTTGGACATGTATGCACTCAAGTTTAGCCAGAATAATTTTGAAGTTTATACTGCAGGAAGTGGGTTGCATGCATTAGAAAAAATAAAAGGCGGATTGACTCCTGAAGTTATTCTTATTGATATTATTATGCCAGAGATGGACGGGTTTGAAGCCTTAGCTCAAATGAATAAAGAAAACCTGTGCATGGATTGTAAAAAGATTATTTTGTCTAATAAAAGTGAACAAAAAGACATAGAACAAGGAGAGAAATTGGGTGTAGCTGGATATATAGTAAAGGCAAACTCTACTCCATCCGAAGTTATAACCCAAGTTATTAAAATTTTAGAGAAAAAAGTTTTTGTTCCAGAGAAAAATTAAAAAATTATAAAAAAATTATGGATTATAAAAAAGAATTAGAAAATCTTATTTTAAATGTTATACACGAAAATGGTTCTGATTTACACTTAGGTGCCGGGCGAGTACCTGCCATCCGTGTATCCGGAGAATTAATTTTCCTTTCCAAGCATCCAGTTTTGACAGAGGAAGACATGTTTGGTTTTATGGAAGAGTTAATGGAAAAAGAGAAAGTCCAGAAATTTAAAGAAAACCAAGAAGCAGATTTTTCCTACGACTTTCGGGGTGAAGCGCGTCTTCGCTGTAATGCTTTTTTCCAAAAAGGTTTGGTTAATATAGTTTTTAGATTGGTGCCAAAGGTTCAGTCTATAGCAGAGCTTTCTCTTCCTCCTATACTCTCTGAGCTATCTCGCAAGAAACAAGGGTTTTTTCTAGTTGTGGGCCCAGTAGGACAAGGTAAATCTACCACTCTCTCCGCTATGATTAATCTAATCAATAATGAACAAGCTCGTCATATCGTAACCATCGAAGACCCCATAGAGCATGTGTATGTTCCCAACAAATCAATCATCAACCAACGTGAGGTTGGTATTGATACAAAAGATTTTCACGTGGCTCTCAAGGAAGTTTTTCGAGAAGATGTAAATGTCATCATGATAGGGGAGATGCGTACCCCAGAGACTATAGCCACCGCAGTGACAGCAGCTGAGACAGGGCACTTAGTATTTTCTACTCTACACACCAACAATGCTTCACAGACCATAGACAGAATTATTGATTCTTTTCCGGGTAATCAACAAGATCAAATTCGAGCTCAGCTCTCCTCTTCTCTTTTGGGTATTTTTTCTCAAAGACTTGTTCCTAGAATTGCAGGTGGACTCGTCCCAGCTTATGAGCTTCTTTTAAACAACAATGCAGTTTCCAATTTAATTCGTGAAAAGAGAACGCACGAGATAGATGTGGTCATCGAGACAGGTATGGAGTCTGGGATGGTGGACTTAAACCATTCTCTTTTGGAATTGGTCCGTGCTGGGGAGATTTCTATAGAAAATGCTTATCAGTATTCACTTAACCCCAAGGGGCTTGAGCGTTTGGTATAGTAAAAATTACTTGTCCCGTATAAAATTTTTGATTACGAGGCATAAAGATAAAGATTATTAATTAAAATTTTTGTACTGGGATGTTATTTAAATATAAATCAATTGATGCTAGTGGAGTAAATAAAGAAGGGGAGATAGACGCACCAAATCGCGACATGGCCATAAGTGGTCTTCAGCGTAGAGGCCTCGTTGTCATTTCCATAAACCCAACCAGTGAAAAGAAATCTATTCTTGACCTTTCTTTTTTTGAAAGAGTAAAACCTAAGGATGTGGTCATCCTGTCTAGACAGATTGCGACTTTGTTTGAAGCCCAAGTTTCTGCTTTAAAAGCTTTTACTATGCTCGCAGTGAATACAGAAAATAAACTTCTCGGTCGCAAATTAACCCAAATAGGGGATGATCTAGAAGCAGGCGTCTCCATCTCAGGCTCGCTCGCTCGACATCCCGATGTCTTTTCAAATTTCTATATCAACATGGTCAAGGTTGGAGAAGAAACCGGTAAATTAAATCAGACTTTTTTACACCTTGCAGAATATTTAGACCGACAATATTCCCTAACTTCTAAAACTAGGAATGCTCTCATCTATCCAGCGTTTGTTATTTTTACTTTCTTTGTAGTGATGACGCTGATGTTTACCGTTGTGATTCCAAAGCTTTCCTCAATAATTTTAGATTCAGGACAAGAGGTGCCATTCTTCACCAAAGTGGTCATATTTGTTTCTGATATGTTTGTTAATTATGGATTTTTCTTGTTAATTTTCTTGGTCCTTTTGGGTGTTTGGGTTTGGAGAATGTCTACTACTCCTAAAGGTAAGATATATTTAGACAATGTAAAACTATCTGTCCCTGCTGTGGGCAACCTATATAGGAAACTTTTTCTTTCCAGAATTACCGACAACCTAAATACAATGCTTTCTTCGGGTGTTCCCGTTATTCGTGCCATTGATATCACGGGGGAGGTGGTGGGGTCTTTGGTATATAAAGAAATACTTGTAAATGTAGCTGATGGTGTAAAGTCAGGACTTGCTCTGTCTGCAGCTTTTCAAAAACACGGAGAATTTATACCTGGAATAATGATCCAAATGGTACAGGTTGGAGAGGAGACTGGTTCTCTTGGTTCTATTTTAAAAACTTTGACTGATTTCTACAAAAGAGAAGTGGACGACGCCGTAGATACACTAGTGGGTCTTATTGAGCCAGTGATGATCGTGGTCCTTGGTCTCGGGGTGGGAATACTCCTCGTCTCTGTATTGATGCCTATTTACAACATGGCAGGAAGTATCAGCTAATAGGTGTGGATAACTCTATTGCATATCTATTATTTCGCGTGTGATATAATAAAGGTATTAAAAAATAAGTCGAAATTTTATTATAAGTTGTTTTAATATTAATAGTTAAATTTATTATGAAAATGAATTTTAAAAAAGGTTTTACATTGATTGAACTCTTGGTGGTTGTTGCCATCATTGGTATCCTTGCATCTGTTGTTTTGGCTTCACTAAACACAGCACGTGCAAAAGGAGCTGATGCTGCAGTAAAAGCAAACTTGTCTGGAATTAGGGCGCAAGCAGAGATTCTTTATGATAATACAAGTAATTATACTACTGTTTGTACAGATGCAACAGTTGTTTCTGCTTTAAATGCAGCCTCAACTGCTGGTGCTGGTAACACTACATCTGATGTATGTAATTCTACACCTACTACGGGTGCAGCTTGGGCAGCAAGTGCTCCTTTAAAAACAGCTGGTTTTTGGTGTGTTGATTCTTTGGGTGCTTCAAGAGCTATAGCTGCTACTTTGCCTGCTTTAACTTATGTTTGTCCAGCTTCATAATTGTAAGGGTTATAAATTATTTTAGTGTTTTTAAAAAACCACTCCAACTCAAATCGGGGTGGTTTTTTGTTTAATTAAGTATGATATAATTAAAAGAATTAAAAGGCCGACTTTTATTAATGAATTATTATTTTTTATGAAGAATTTTAAAAAAGGTTTTACATTGATTGAACTCTTGGTGGTTGTTGCTATCATTGGGATTTTGGCGGCGGTTGTGGTGGCGGCACTGAATGGTGCTAACAGTAAAGGAAAAGATGCAGCGGTGAAATCTAATTTAAAAAGTGCAATTACTCAGGGAGAGGTTCTTTTTAATACTAGAACTGCAAACTTAAATAGTTACACAAATGCTTGCACAAATGGACCTGTTGATGGGGCTAGGGGTGTTGGTGAACTTGTATTAACAGCAGCCAAGGCTACTGGGTTGGCTGCTTATGGCACTAATGCTATTGGTACTGCTACTACAGCAACATGTAATAATAGTGCAAATGCCTGGGCTGCTGAAGTTCCTCTTAAGACTACTACTCCAGCTGCAAACCAAATGTGGTGTGTAGATAGTACTGGAAAGTCGGTACAAACAACTGGATCTACTCTTGCAACGGCGGCTGATGTTGCTTGTAATTAATGTTATAAAATAAAAATGATGATTATTCTTACAATTATTTTCTTTTTTCTTGGACTCATAATTGGAAGTTTTTTGAATGTCGTCATATATAGATTAAACACTCAAAGATCTTTTGGGGGCAGGAGTGCCTGCATGTCTTGTCAGCATCAGCTCTCTTGGTTTGAACTTTTTCCAGTTTTTAGTTTCTTGTTCTTGAGGGGCAGATGTAGAAATTGTAAAACTAGGATTTCTCTTCAGTATCCAATCGTAGAGTTTTTGTCTGGAGTTATCTTTGCTGTTTTATTTGTAAAGTTTCAAGGTGTATTCTTTTTAGACACCCTAGCTTTTACTTTTTCTTATGCTTATTATGCGGTGTCCTTCTCTCTTCTTTTGGTTATATCCGTTTATGATATAAGACATAAAATAATCCCAGATCCCTTGGTTCTTATTTTGGCTATTTTGTCTTTTATTGGATTGTTTTTATTTGATAGTTTTGGCTTCTCTCCACACATTCCCTCAATCGTTGAATTTTCAGCAGGACCTATCGTAGCCGCTCCTTTTGCGTTCTTTTGGCTTGTGTCTTCAGGAAGGTGGATGGGTTTTGGAGATGCCAAACTTGCGGTAGTTTTGGGATGGCTCGTGGGTCTTTCTCGTGCTTTGTCTGGTTTTGTATTAGCTTTTTGGATTGGAGCTTTTGTCGGCCTTGCTCTCCTTGTCTTTTCTAAAAAATATGGGATGAAAAGCGAGATTCCTTTTGCGCCGTATTTGGTCTTAGGAATATTTCTAGCTTTTGTTTTTGAATTGCACCTTTTTGGAATTTAAAATGATTAATTTTCTTAAAAAATTAAATACCGCTAAGTTGAATAGAGGTATGACCTATGTAGAGCTCATCGTGGTCCTGTCTATTTTTGCTACTTTGTCTTCTGTGGCAATTTTTAATTATGGAGACTTTCAAGCCAGAATTGATATAAGAAATTTAGCGGGTGACATAGGCTTAAAAATTGTTGAAGCACAAAAAGCAGCTCTTTCAGGAACGTTGCCTTCTCTTTCTCAGCAAGCCTATCTTATTCCTGGCTGGAAACCATCATACGGAGTTTTTTTCAATTTAACTCAAAATAATAATTATTTTATTTATTTTAGTGATCTCGACAATAGTAAAGCATACAGCAGAAATGGATGTCCAAACACAGAATGTATTGATCAAATCACTATTACTAAAAGTAATTTTATAGAAAAAATAGAAAGTTATGTAGGCTCTACTCCTACCCTAATTACGATTTTATCTATTACTTTTTCTCGTCCAGATTCGGGGGCAAGTTTTGACTTAAATACAATACCTTTAACAGGCGTAGATTACATTAAAATCACCATTAAATCCCCAAAGGGAGATACATCTTTTGTAAAAGTATATCCTTCAGGTAGGATAGAAATAGACTAAAAAATGATTAAGAAAATTATAAAAAACAAAAAAGGCTATACAATCATAGAAACCATGATTGCAGTTTCTCTTTTTATAATTATCGTAATGGCGGGCATGGGCGCACTTTTAAATGCAAACTTGCTTCATCAAAAGTCCCGAGACATGCGTTCCATATTAGATAGTTTAAGTTTTATTATGGAAGACATGTCTAGAAATTTAAGAACAGGACACAATTTTCGTTGTATAGATGTTGATAGTTTTACTCCAGCTGTTTTAAGCACAGTAAAAAGTGGGGAAGATTGTTGGGGTGTTGCATTTGAATCTCAAGATGGTATTGTTTCCAATCAAAACGATCAATGGGTTTATTTTATACGAAACGATGGAAAAATTTTTAGAGCAACTAAAGCTCCTTATACCAATCCAGACACAGATCCAGCCTCTGAGTTTGTTCAATTAACTCCAGATGAAGTGTTTATTGACCCAGTTTCCGGATTTTCTGTTTTAGGAGCTTCACCTGTGTCTAGTGGTGACAGACAACAACCATTTATCACAATAAGGCTGGTGGGCACCATATCATACAAAAACAACATTACTTCACCTTTTTCATTACAAACCTCCGTGTCTCAAAGACTTATAGATGTAGGTAATTAAAAAATGAATAAACTTTTTAAACAAAAGAATAAGGGATTTACCCGCACACCAAAATTTGGTGTGACCCCGAAGGGGGGCGGGTTTACGTTGGTGGAAACGCTCGTCGCTATATCAATCTTTACAATGTCTATTTTGGGCTTAATGTCGGTTTTGGCAGATGGAATTTCTGATACAAATTATGCTAAGAAGAAAACAATAGCAGCTTATTTAGGACAAGAAGGTGTAGAATATGTCAGAAACATGCGTGACACTTTTGTACTTTATGATTCTACTAGTGTGGACAATGGTTGGAATTTATTTAAAACAAAATTGACCAATGCTTCGTGTTTTACTGCAAACGGATGTTATTTTGGAGATTTAACTTCTGCAGCTTTTGTTAATGCAAATCAACCCATGGCGGGAATTACGATGAATGCTTGTCCTGCAACTTGCCCACATCTCTTGTATTATTCAGCATACGGGCATTATGGATATTTTGGAACAAATTCAGGCTTTATTCGTAAGATTAAGGCAGAACAAATTACTACAAATGAAATAAAAATTTACTCTACAGTTTCTTGGACTCAGGGTTCTGGTAATTACAGTGTAACTTTTTCAGATAATTTATTTAATTGGATAGAGTAATTATAAAAATGAATTTACAAAAAATAAAAAAGAATAAAGGTTTCGTGATACTTTTTGCTGTTACTATCTCGAGTATACTTTTGGCGATAGCTCTCGGTGTATCAAATATTGCGTTGAAAGAAGTGAAGTTTGGAACTTCAGCACGAGAAACCAATAATGCATTTTTTGCTGCTGACACAGGGGTAGAGTGTGCTTTAATTCACGATAAATCTGGAGGAAGCCTTTTTGTTAGCCCAGGTTCTCCTATTTTAAATTGTAATAATACCAGTATTAGTACAGCAGAAACTCCCGCTGGTTTTTGGACTTTTGTTGTTCCAGGAATAGGGGAGGATTCTCAAAGCTGTGCTAGTGTGACAGTAGATAAGACTGCCTCACCTGTGACCACGGTTATTTCAAAAGGATATAACATTGGTGATGCCTCGTGTTCATCTACAAACCCAAATCGTATAGAGCGCGAACTTTTGACTAGATATGTCGGAGGAGGAGTACCCCCACCTCCGCCTCCACCTGTCCTTCCTCTTACCCCCTCTGGTTTGATTGCGACAACTGGCTCTTGCGGAACTGGAACTATAAATGTTTCTTGGAATGCCTCTATTGGCGCTACAAGTTATACTCTTAGGGACGGAGCCGTTGTTATTTACACCGGAGCTGGAACTTCTTTTCCTCACTCTGGCCTTACTGCAGGCTCGAGCCATAGCTATAGCGTACTTGCCACCAATGCAGCGGGTTCTTCCGCCTATTCAAGTGCTGTCTCTGGAACCGCTCCAGTAGCTTGTGCCCCATCCGATGCCTGCGGTACGTACAGTGGTGTTACTCCTAGACTAACTGAACCAACGACAAATCCTACAGCTTGCAACCCCGGTACATATGCAAACTCTCCAGCCGACACTACTACAGTAGGTGCTCAAGCCTGGAATTGGTCTTGTGGAGTTGTCACTACCTGTACGGCTCCAAAATATGGTTGCCGAACTACTACCGATACTAATTTCACTCTTCCTCAATATGGTTTGAATGGACCAAACAATAATTCTGGTTGTGCTGGCACTTGTGCCAACGGTGGAACCAGTTATCCTACCTGCACCCCCACTGGTCCTAGATTAGTTCATCAGGCTAATGGTTCATCTGCTGGAGAATTGACCCTCAATATTCCAATTTCTGCGCCCACTTCTGGAAATACCTTAATTCTGGCTTTTGGTAGTACTAGTGATTTAAACAATGCAACCATTAGTTCAGTTGAAGGAGGTGGTGTTTCTTGGATAAAATTCCAGGCCAGCAATAATAGAAAAGTTGGAGAAATTTGGTATGGTTATTCCTCTGGAATTGGTCCGAATACTGTTACTATTACTTTAGACAATATTTCTACTGGATTTGGAGCAATGGCACATATTTCTGAATGGTCAGGCATTGTTGCTTCTATGTCTCCAACAGCAGTCCAAGACAGTTCGGGTAGCTGGAGTGGAACTGGTGCTACAGCTACAACAGCATCTATCCCCACTACTAAGGCCAAAGATTTAATTATTGCTTTGGTGCGGAATGATTATGCGACGAGTTCTACACTACCAGCAAATTCTTTTATTGCACTTTATTATCCAACCCCTTTATATGGTTCATCTTTTAAAGTGGCTTACAGGGTAGCGACATCTACTGGATTTTATTCCACAAGCTGGACATTACCTGGAGCGGGTACTTGGGATGCTTGGGAAACAGAAATTGCTGCCTTTAAGAGTAATTAACAGAAGATGAAAGAAGTTGAAGCTGAAAAAAGAATAAAAAAACTGCGCTCTGAAATCGCAAGGTTGCGTGACTTATATCATAATAAAAATATTCCCAGCGTCACCGATGATGTGTACGATTCTCTTTCTCGTGAGCTAGCAACTTTGCTGAAACAATATCCAGAGTTTGAGGACCCTAATTCACCTGAAAATAGAGTTGGAGGTAGGCCCCTAGATAAATTTAAAAAAGTAAAACATGAGGTGAAGATGTATTCTATTAGTAATGTTTTTTCTGATGAAGAGCTTTTGGTTTGGGAAAAACGCAATTTAAAACTACTCGGTTATGACCCCGTTAGAGGCCGCGAGGGCTCGCAGCGACCCTCTGCCTCTAACGGGGTGAATTATTTTTGTGAATTAAAATTTGATGGTTTAGCTATTTCTTTAATTTATGAAAATGGAATATTTGTGCGGGGAGTCACTAGAGGAGACGGGGAAGTGGGTGAAGATATAACTCAAAATTTAAAAACTATAAAAACTATTCCCTTGTTTTTGAATAAGCCTTTTCCACTTAAGATAGAAGTTCGCGGAGAAGCTCTGATGAAAAAGAGTGTGTTAAAAAAGTTAAACGAACAAAATGAAAGAGAGGGTAAAACATTGTTTGCTAATTCTAGGAATGCTGCCGTGGGTTCGCTTCGACAACTAGACCCAAAACTTGCCGCAGAGAGAAATCTAGATTTCTTTGCATACAGTATTGACCAAATAGAAGGGGATGAATGGAAAAGTAAAATAGAAAAACATTCTTTTAAACACAAACTTTTGGAACAATTGGGTTTTAATGTGGATCAACATACACAAGAATGTAAAGACTTAAGAGAGGTTTCTAAATTTGTAAACGATGTTTCTAAATTAAGAGAGAGCCTACCTTTTGGCATAGATGGGGTGGTGATAAACATTAACAGTACTGCTATTTTTGAGGGTTTGGGTGTGACGGGTAAAGACCCAAGAGGAGTAACAGCTTATAAATTTCCAGCAGAGAGAGCTACCACTGTAGTGAAAGATGTAAAAATAAATGTAGGTCGTACCGGAGTACTCACACCCTTGGCTATTTTTGAGCCTACATTGGTAGCAGGTTCTACTGTATCAAAAGCTACCTTGCACAACATGGACCAAATCGAACGCTTGGATTTACGAATTGGAGATACTGTCGTAATAGAAAAAGCAGGAGATGTCATCCCCAAGGTTGTTGAAGTTTTGACTCGTATGCGAAATGGAAAAGAAAAGAAAGTTAAAATGCCAGAAGTTTGTCCTGTTTGTGGGGGAAAAGTGGAGAAGAGAAACATGACTGCACCGGTTCGCGAAGTTTCTTCTGGCTTGACCCTCCCCCGAGTACGGGGCGGGACCCACACCATTCAGAAACTTCGCGAACCGGCTAGTCAGTCCGTGGCGTATTATTGCGTAAATCCAAAATGTTCTGCTAAGAATGAGAGGTATTTAGAACATTTTGTTTCTGTTTTTGAGATTTACGAATTAGGCCCTAAGATTTTATGTAGATTTAAAGATGAAGGACTCATCACAGACGCAGCAGATATTTTTACTTTGGAAAAAGAAGATATTTCTGTACTAGAAAGATTTGGTGAAAAATCTGCAGAAAATATAATAAATGAGATAGAAAATAAAAAACGCATTTCTTTTACAAAGTTTTTATGGGCACTTGGAATACTGCATGTGGGGGAGGAGACAGCTCGAGATTTGGCAATTCATTTTGGTACTCTAGACAAATTAATCTCTGCTGCCAATTACGATTTGAGTGAGATAGATAATATAGAAAATATTGGACCAGCTGTGCTAAAAAGTGTCACTGAATTCTTTAAAGATAAAATTAATTTAAATTTTATAAAAAAACTGCAAAATAATGGGGTGATTATAGAAAAAGCAGAGAAGAAAAAAATAGGTAAATTTAATGGTTTGAATTTTGTTCTTACTGGAACACTTTCTAATATGTCTAGAGAAATGGCTAAAGAAAAAATCATATCTTTGGGTGGAAAAGTTGTAGGCTCTGTCTCTAAAAATACTTCTTATCTTGTAGCAGGGGAGGAACCTGGCTCTAAATTAAAAAATGCTCAAAAACTTGGTGTAAAAGTAATAGATGAGAAAGCCTTTTTACAGCTTATGGCTTAATGGCGGGGGGTCTCGTGTTAGAACCTTTCACGGACAAGCCCTGTAAGGTTTTTGAGACTTTTTTAAGTTTACCATAACGACGCACCTCGTGCGCATTAAAAAGTGACAAAGATGACACAGGATTGAGTATAAAAGTTACAGATGGTTGTCATCAAATTCTTCATCTTTTTTTATAAATCTATCAAATCTTTCCTCATTCATTTCACCTAGACTTATTGATGCGTCTCCCTGATTAAGGTTATTTTTTGATGTATAACAAAAATCACAAAGGTCCTCTTGTTCTCCGTAATCGCCCTTTTTACCACATTTTTCACATAAATTTTTAGGAACACTATTTAAATTTTGCTTGTTCGGGTCTTTTACTGGATGTGCCTTTAACTCTTTTCGCATGTTATGAAGTAACACACTTGCCTTAGAGTCTTCTCCTTGTTCTTTTAGTTCTTCTATCTCTTGTAATTTTTGATGTAAACTCTGTAAATCCATAAAATCTCATGATATTATTCTTTAAATTCCTTTAATTTGAAATCAACCTGATATATGTATATTTCACAACCAACTATCATTTGAGATGCATAATAAAGTCTCTTATCATATCCTCCTGTAATAATTAGCCCTCTCACTGGTTTTCCGTTTGTTTTGTTTTCTTTTAGCCACCCCATATATCTAGCTAATTGACCTATGGTGTCATCACTTGTTTGATTTCTTTTTAATTCAATAACGACATATGATCCATCTTTTTTATCTTTTACCAAAATATCTATCGGACCTACTCCTGTCGGATATTGTTGGCTAAATTTTCCATCTTCTTCAATCAAATCATATTTTTTACCTAATTCAGTTTTTTCCCAGTTTTTGATTAAAAAGTTTTCAAGTTCTTTTTCCATATAAAACAAAGTCTGATCTGAGGATTCATTTTCACTTTGAATTATTGGAGTTTTTTCTTCATTTAAGTTAGTGAATTCTTTTTCAAGTCCAGTTTTCCAAAGAGGTTGTACATTGATTGAATACAAAAATGTGCTTATCGTTCTTGGTGACCCATATATATTTAAAGACTTAAAGCCTTTAATAATGTCTTCATTTGATTTAACAATTTTTTCTCCGATTGAATCTTTTTCAAAATCTGTGCGATTTTCAAATCCAAAATATTCGAGAACTTTTTTGCGGTCATTTAAGGATATAATACTGAGATTAGAAGAGGGGTCCCAAGCAAAAATCATATCATTTATTGCATTACCACTTGGTCCAGTTAAATTATTGCGATTTCCTTCATTTAGTTTATATAGTTCATTAATTAATTTTTCTCTTTCAGTACCAGAACTTTTAAATATTTTATCTAAGCATTCATGTAATGGTTGTTTATTTTTTAGTTCATTAAACATTCTTCTCCATGCACCTTGAGCAATCATTGCTTTCGCTACTGCTTCGCTCTCTTTTGTATTACCCCTACCGTTCCTATCTAATATCTTAATAATTTCATCTGTTTCGGTGTCATTAAGATCTTCTTTTGAATGAGGAAGAATTTTATCTTGCCAAAAATTTCTAAATTGTAAACTCTGTTCCAGCCACAAAGAATCTTTAGATTCTGCATCATAGTTTTTTAGAAATTCATTAAATAAATTCAAGATGTTATTTTCCATATTTTTAGTATAACACAAAGAAACAAAGATGATTATACTACCTAATTTGGTAATTCATATACTTTTTCCAGTAAATTATGAGCTTGTTTTGTAAAGTCATCTAAAAGAAATTTCCCCCATGTATTCATCTCTTCTTGATTTTCCCATAAGACTAAAATCATGCAAAAAGAATGCATAAAACTATTTCTTTGTATTGCGACAACTTCCATATCAAAAATCAACTGATATTTGTCATTGGGATATTTTTCTAAATAAACTTTTTTTAATTTCCCAAAAGTTTTTGAATTAATTTGTTTACTTACTCCCTCTAAATAATCTTCTCTGTCTTCTATCTCTGATATCCCAGGTAAGTGAAGTTTAAGAAAAAACATCATTTCTATCATTTGATAGGTAATAAAAAGATCAATAACTTGATCTTGATGCTTTTGTATAAAATTTCTTGCGCGTTCTATGTTAATCATTTTTAAATTTCTATCTATAAGTTCCAGCATTTTTTATTAAACCTTTTGCCCGGATTTACCATGTTATTCCTTAAATGTTTGCTTGGGTGAGAAAAAATCAGCAAATTCATGATTATTTATTCTAGGTTCTTTATTATTTATTTCCTCAATAAATTTACACATTCCAGAGGAAGGATTATGGAATAAGTGCCCCTTTTCTTTTGATACCCAGTAATCATTAAAGCCCGCAAATCCCTTAACCGCGTCCTTTGGATCAAACAGGCCCCAAAAAGTCTCAAGGTCGTCCAAACATAAAAATAATGGTGTTGTCTCTTCTAGGTTGATCAGCTTCTTGTCTTTTACTTCTTTACTGTAAAAATTATCGAATTCATTAAATAAATCATGATTACCTAAAAAGTTTTCTGTAACAATAACAGGGATAATTATTTTGCCCTTACCTTTGTTGTCTTCTATGTACTGGTTGAGTTTAATTAACTTTCCTTTATCGTTTTTATTTCTTGATCTAGGGTCTTTTTTGCCGGTATTAAATAAAATGCGGTAAGCATCATCTAAAAAACTATCAGTGGTTGGATTGTATAATGAAGACAGTCTATAGTATTCAGTTGTAAATTCCATAACAAAAACATAATCATCAGTCTCAATTATGGTATCAGCACCCGATGTCTCTCCAAAACTGACCTTGGCATCTCTAAAGATATTCTTGACTACAAATTGAAAATACTTTTCCAAAAGTCGACCGTAAGCTGATTTAAAATTTTGTAGATTTCCCTCACCGTGAATCCTCCATAGTAATCCACCGCACACATTCTCAATAATGAATTTCAGGTCAATAATGCAATAAAAACCTTCCGATATCTTAAATACTGGATTATCAAAAAATACCCGAACATATTTATTATAACCAGTTATTGGATCGCGTGACCTTTGCTTTTCTTGTTCTAAAGCAAACCTTAGTGCATCAATATTTTTTGATAAATGGTCGATTGTTTTAATAAAAGACGGATCTTCCTTAAACAAGGACGTTTGTATGTAAAATGAGCTTATGTTTTGAAAATCAAAACCAAACTTTTGAGCGCCGAGAACCGGTGGGGTTTTCTCGTTTTGAAAAGGGATTTCAAAAAACCAAGCATAAAGACTATTAAGAACTTTTATATAAGCAGAAAGTGTTACTCCTGAATTTTGCTCAAGGGTAACAATACCTTTTTCTATTTCATCTTTGTCAGTCTTTTCTAAGGTTGGAAGAAGTGTTTCAAAACAATATCGATAACGAACTATTCTGTGACTATAAAAAAGTCTAGTGATATCAGGAAGGTAGTAGTGAGGCCACTCTCGTATGAAATAATCACGAATAAATATGCCCCTCTGATGGCCACTAGTTTCAGCTTCTAATGTTGCTAAATCATTATTTAGCAAAATAGCATCAGTGTATTTTTTTTGACTCTCTATATGCCCGGATCCTGTCAATTGATCTGTGCCACTCAACTTCTTAGAAAGTATTTGACCAATAAGATTCAATAAATTCTCTCTATGAAATACTATTTTATTTGAAAAACCCTTTCCTTTTTCAATAAAACCAACTTCTTCCAATAATGAAATACCTCTTATCATGGTTTTGTCGGTATCCCTAGTTTGACATATCATGTTTAGAAAAGAACTGAACTGTATCATCTCGACGGGGTTCATGTTACTCAACAAATATTCAATTTGCATCTTAATATCTTTATCTGTTTTTAGAGTGTCTATTGGTAATATAGCCCCATTTCTTTCAAATGAATCAAAGAGTTCTGTGTAGGTAAGATGTGTAACTATTTTTGTGTTATTTGTCATAAAGCTAAAGAAGATCTCTGAAATCGTCAATTAATCCGATCGACCCCAAATAGTTAATAAGATCTTTAACAATTTTATTTGCTGTCTCGTTCCCAGTAGCTTTAACTATTTTTATAACTTCTCGGTATTCTTCTTTTTTATACAGATGTTGGTAATTTTCTCGTTCTGCACGAACAATAAGGTCAAGTACGGAAATTGATTCGACTGGAAATTCCTCGGCGTATTTTTTTAAATCTTCAGCAATCTCATAAGGAACATCAATCATACCCTTAATTAGCTTTAGGGTTTTTATTGTTCTTTGAAGTGTCTCTTCTTTGGAAAATGGACTTACTTTAAACCACCATCCAAACTCCTTGAGTTCATCAGTTTCTGATTGCTCTTCAGATAGAGAAATTCGTTTATCCCATAAACGACCAAGTCGTTTTTTTACTTCTTCTCTATCGGGGAATGCTTCAAGCTGTCTTAATATTACTCTACCTGTAAAATTAATTGCTTCTGCTCTTGCTTTTACAGGAGCTTTTTCAAAGAAATAATCTACAAAATCTTCATGTTCAGGTTCATTCGCATACACAACCGCAACATGTTGTGGAAATCGTTGATCAATATCTGCAGCGCGATAACCTTTCTTTTCGAGCGTTCCTAAATAAGGAATGAAATCATAGTATTCTTTTTTAAGAATAGTGAATATTTCTTTAATTATATTATTTGCAAGATATCCTTCCCAAGCTGCGAGTAAATAATTTGGGAAATTTTTTGTAAAAATTTTTTCCTTATTTTTTTCTAGCCATGGTCCATTTAGATAGAACAAATTAGGTAATCTCCAACCATATACTGATCTTATTGCCAAAGAAGGATCTTGCGTCAAATGTTTATCTAATAATTCTTCCATTTCTTTTGGCATTTTTATTTGAATTGATTTATCAGTAAGGTTTCTCGCAATCCAAAGACCGTAATTTACTACGGCATGAAGAGCTTCTCCCCGAACAGTATTTATTGCCATTGTCATAGGGTCTAAACCGCCTTCACTGTCTTTGCTTTCATATTCCGGTGTTGGATCAGGATCTTCAGACAGATTAGATATGATGTCCCAAATTCCTTCTTTAAGTATGATCGGAATATCACATTTATCTTTACCGAGAGCTTCTCCCAAGAAATCAGCAATTGATAGTCTTACAGAATTCCAATCTTGCTCATCGTTGTTTTCCGGTTTTGAATTGTATTCATTTTTTACTACAACTCTATGACATAACTCAATAACCGGGTCCCAACTAAAGCATTTATCTTTTCGTATAGATTCTTTTAAGCCATGAATTAAGTGATAAAAATAAATTGGGCGGATTTTTTTATCAAAAAATAATTTTAATATCTGAACATATTTTTCAGGGTTTTCGGTAACAAGTCCTGCAAAAATCATGCCAAGACCAGACGAAGAATGTCGTGCAAACGGATCATCTGGCATTTTATAATCGGCAAAATATTGCAAAATTTCTTCGGCACTTAATTTTGAAAGCTCTTCTGAAGAAATTGGGCTCTTTCCGCCATCCCAAGTGACAATTTCACCATCATCATCAACCGACTCCCCATATTTTTTTATTATTTTTAAGTATTCCTCAGTTTGTTTCTTGGGAATTTTATTTTTAATAGGTGCTAGATAAAGGGCTTTCCAATCGGCTTTAATTCTTTCGAATTGCTCATCTGTATAATCTTCATGTTTCTTGAAATCAGGACCTTCTTCAATTGCTTTTAATATATCTTCTTTGGCTGGCGAGGAAAGTTTTTCATACATTATTTCAAGTAATGGTAAATATTCCCGTCTTAAGTTATAAGCAATTATTACTTCTTTTTTTCTCAATATATTTTCTGCCTCAGGAGTAAAATCATCTGGCTTATATTTATACAGAAACATTTCAACTCGTCTAAAAAAAGCATAAGAATGATTACGAAGAACAACAGAAAACTCTTTTAACCTTACGGTGTCATTTTTATATTGCTCTATGAGTTTAATTATACCGTCAAGAAGAATATTCTTGGCGTCTTCCGTTCTATTCCTTGGTTTTAATAAATTGGGTCTCCAGATATGAGAATATTCATAAAAATTGTCAGCTTTATTCTCTCGTTTTTCAAGTTCAATGGCATCGTTTAGTTTTTGAGCATAAATTGCCAATAACTCCACTGGTCTTACTTCTGTAAGTTCCTTAGTTTTTTTATTTACAATTTCTCCAAATTGCCACTCATCAAAATACGGCTTTGCGTCAGGGTGATAAAATAACAATTCATTAGGATCATCGGAAATGAGTTTTGGTTTATCTACTCGTAAGTTGAATAATTCGTCCGCAAGTCGGAGTGCTTCTTTTTCTTTTCCCTCCTTGGCGAGTTTTTCCATTAAATCTGCTGATTCATCTGGCAGACTGAAATTATATAATCCTTGCAACCATTTCTTTTTTATAATAAGATCCACGTATAGGGCGGAAATTTCCACAGGCGACATTAACGCTGCTTTCAGAAAATCATATAAAACAGTTTGGTTTTCTGACGTTAAGTTTTTTATAATCTCGTAGACTTCTTTTGGTTTTACGTTCGCAATTGCTACTAAATATTTTGACTCTGGCCATGGTAAAAATTGTATATATCCGTCTTTTTTTAGTGGCTCTTGTGGAGATGAAAATGCATGTCGTTTGTTTAACAATTCCAACCAATTTGGGTTATTGCAGTGATCGAAAAAATATCTACGATGTTGTGATTCCACAATATGTCTCATTAATTCATCCGCGTCTTGTTCACTGGGAACATCAATTTTCAGAAGTCTCTCAACTTCTTGCATGGTGTCAAAAAATGGTTCTTTTACTAAAACTCTATAAATTAAGATCTCAAGAGCATTCCAATTAACAGAAAGTTCTGTTTCAGCTAATGATACTCGTTGGTTTCTAAGTTCATGGTGATGAGAATTTTTCACAAAATAATCGTGTACTCTCATCCATTGCTTTATAAATTCATCATTCAGATAGGCTGGACGAATCCCCAAGAGAGGGTGTGTTCCAATAACCTTCTTTAACTGTTCTCTTTGAGATTGTTGTTCTGGAATCTTTGTCAGAAGTCCTTCAATGATTTCCTTTATTTTTTCATCAGATTTATTGCTGTTTTCAAGCATTTTAAGAACGGACTCCAGGTCCTTTCTGATTTGGCTATCAGAAGTTCTGGCTTGCTGTACAGGAAGTCCAGAAACATACATAGGAAGAATAGCGGAAAGTTCTCGGGCTAAATGCGATACAATAGAAATTTTTTCTGGATTATTTCCATTGAAAGCGATGACAATGCCTTCATAGATACTCGCAACTTTTAATCCAAATTCTGGATGTAGCATTGCCAATGCTTGCCATATTTTTACTTGACGATCATTAGAGAACTTTAAAGCCCCCTTTGTGTCATTAAAAGGTTTATCAATACTATTTATATCTTCTTCAATCGGCATATTAGTGTGATTTTACCATTTTTCTCTTGATTTTTCTACTTTTTATTGTGTTACTTTTGTATCCTCAAAAGAGGAATATATCAAGATCATTGACTACTTTTTACCAAGTGATACTATTAGTTAGTACCTTTTCAATTTAAGAAATATTCCAAAATTGATTAATCTAAAGTGCTGGGCAATCATACCCACTCAGAAGTATAAATGGTTAATTAATTTAGGTCTGATCAAAACAACTGCGACACAATAGACCTGAGCATTGTCTCAAAATACTATTACGTCGAAAGAAGATTGGATTAAGGAAATATAAACCTAGACTGGCTTATGTTTTTTTACTTCAATCTTTTTTTGTTGAATTTTTTAAAAGCACCAAGCCATTCTCGGATTAGGTGCTTTTATTAGTTTAACAACAAAAAATATGTCTAAAATAAAATTGGTTTGGAGTACGGAAGTTAGAAAAGTTAAAGATTTACTAAATTGGGAAGGAAACCCTAGAACCATAACAAAAGTGGCTCTAGGAAAATTAAAAGAAAGAATCACAAAACGTGGTTTCCACAGTGTCCTTGTAATTGATAAAGACAATACAATACTTTCAGGAAATCAGAGGAAAACCGCACTCACTCAACTAAAAATTAAAGAAGTAAATGTTTTAGTTCCAAGTCGTCCACTCACAAAGGATGAAAGAATAAAAATTGCGTTAGAAAGCAATCATAACGACGGCGAATGGAACATGGAAGCTTTAAAATCTTTTAATCTTGACCTACTAACTGATGTCGGGTTTGACCAAATGAAGTTAATAGAGTTTTGGCATAAGGATGACGAAGTTAAAAATGATGACTTTGATGTTGAAAAAGAATTAAAGAAAATAACCGAACCAAAAACAAAACTTGGGGATATTATCATTCTTGGTAATCATAAAATTCTATGTGCTGACTCAACTAAGCCTGAAAATCTCAAAAAATTATTGGGCGATGAAAAAGTATCAATGATATATAGTGATCCTGTTTACAACTTAGACATAGACTACGATGGCGGAATTGGTGGAAACAAAAAGTATGGAGGTAATGTCAATGACTCTCGAACTTTTGAAGAATATAAAACATTTATTCGAGAAAGTCTAGAATCGGCACTTGCCGTATCGTATCCCAGTACTCATGTCTTCTATTATTGCGACCAAATTTTTATCGGTCTCATTCAAGATGTGTATCGCTCGTGTGGTATTAGTAATAAGCGGGTATGTCTGTGGTTAAAAAATTCTCAAAATCCAGTGCCAAAAATTTTCTGCAACAAAGCATACGAGCCTGCTGTGTACGGTATTAGAGGACGACCGTATCTTACTGAATCAATCACAACCCTCAATGAGGTACTAAATAAAGAGTTTGGTACAGGTAATGAATTAATAGCCCAAGTTGATGATTTTCTTGAGATTTGGACTGCCAAACGCTTATCAGCTAAAGATTATCAACATGCAACCTCTAAGCCGATAACCCTTCACGAAAAGGCTATTAAACGCTGTACAAAGCCCGGAGACATCATTTTAGACAGCTTTCTAGGGTCAGGAAGTACTATTCTTGCGGGAGAGCAATTGGGTCGAAGAGTGTATGGCTTAGAGCTTGAGCCAAAGTTTTGCGACTTAATGATAAAACGTTACGAATTATTTACAGGCAAAAAAGCTCGAATTGAACATGAAGAAAAATAGAGTACAAAATCAATTAATTGAAGAATTAATGAAAGTGCCAATTGTTCAAGTTGCTTGTGAGAAAACAGGTATATCTAGAAATAGTGTCTATCGTTGGAAGAAACAAGATAAATTATTTTCAAAGAAAATGGACAAAGCAATGTCTGAGGGTGTCGCCTTTGTGAATGATATGAGTGAAAGTCAATTGCTTACTATGATTAAGGAAAAAAATTGGTCCGCTATTTCTTTTTGGTTGAAGCATAGAAATAATAATTATAAAGACAAGATAGAGATTACCACTAAAGAAGACGACGAAGATTTAACTCCTCAGCAGAAAAAAATTGTCCGTAATGCTCTAAAATTGGGAGCAACCATTATTAAAAAATAATCAATACCATGATTAAGTCAAGGACAATATCTCTGAAATTGATCAAAACAATGATCAAGGATAAAAAAGTTAGAACAGCAATAACAACCAAAAGTCATTGGTATTTTTTCCATTTTTATTTTGCTCATTATGTTAAATATCCAATTGCACCATTCCATGAAGATATATTTAATATTCTAGATGATGAAAAAATAAAACTAGCCGTTATTGTTGCTTTTCGAGGTTCTGCTAAATCAACTCTAATAACAACATCATATGTTTTGTGGTCTATCCTTGGTGTACAACAGAAAAAATTTATCGTTATCTGTGGTCAAACTGATCAAAAGGCTCGGCAGTATCTAATGAATATTAAAAATGAGTTGTTGAATAATGAACTACTTAAAAGAGATCTTGGTCCATTTGAAGAAGAAAAAAATAGTTTAGGTAATGCGACTGCTTTAATCATAAAGAGAATTAATGTAAAGATTATGATCAGTTCTATCGAGCAGAGTATCCGTGGAATGAGGCATGGTGAATATCGTCCAGATTTAATTATTCTCGATGACGTAGAAGACATCAATTCAGTTAAAACTAGAGAAGGAAGAAATAAAACTTTTAATTGGTTGACTGGAGAAGTTATCCCCGCAGGTAGTGAAAACACTCGTGTAATTGCTATTGGAAATCTTTTACATGAAGATTCACTGTTAAAACGTCTTCAAAAGAAAATCGAGAGTGGTGAGATGAAACGACTGAATGGTATTTATCGTGAATATCCAATTATTGATAGTCAGGGTAATCCTTTATGGCTAGGTAAATACCCAACTCAAGAACACATTGAAATAGAAAGAGAAAAAACTATGAATGATATTGCATGGTCTCGTGAGTATTTACTTAAGATTATTTCAACCGACGAACAAGTAGTACACCCTGAATGGATACAATTCTATAAAGAGTTACCACATGGTGGATTGCGGAATATTTCAATTGGAATTGACCTAGCTGTAAGTGAAAAAGAAACAGCTGATTATACAGCTATGGTTACTGGGTACGTTTATGGGTATGGAAAAAATTTAAAAATATATATTCAACCAAATCCCATAAACGAGCGTCTTACTTTTCCTGTACAGGTAGAATATATAAAGTCACTGGTTTCTATCCAAAAGCAAAAGTGTTTTAGAGTAAAACTTTATATAGAAGATGTTGGATACCAAAAAGCACTTGTTCAAGTTCTTGAAGGTAGACAATATGATGTTGAGGGTGTTCCAACAGGAAGGAGCGACAAAACAACACGTTTAAGGTTAACAACATCCTTTATTAAGGACGGGCGTATTCTTTTTCCTGAGAAAGGGTGCGAAGAACTTATCGAGCAAATCATTGGATTTGGAAAAGAATCACACGATGATTTAGTTGACGCTTTTACCATTCTTATTTTAAAAGTGATTGAAAATAATCCAAGTGGTAGTAGAGGTATCATTTTTAATGGACCAAGGTTTGACGCTCTTTAATTAAACACTTAATATAGTTTTTGATAAATCTCTAAAAGAGATTGACTCAAGATTAAATTTTTCAAGTTTGATAAGCGACACGCTATTTCCGTTTTTCGTTATTTCTTTTATTTTATCTTTCGTTAATACCCAAAAACACCATTGATCCATATCTAAAATATCGAGTGTGGCATGTTCTTGATGTTTAAAAAGAGAAAGCACATAGATATCTGATTTATAATCTATCGGTCTTTCTTTAATACTTTGATTTACTAAACTTCTATCAAGAGATGCGTAAAAAAGGTGTTTTGCTTTTAATCCGCTCCAACTGATACGTGAGTAGTCGTTCTGGTCCCAGTCTTGGATATACGAGCAACATTTTACTTCTATCTTTTTTCCGTCGGGAGCAATTACATCGGAGTCGCCCCAGGGATTACGGACATCAATGTCCTCGTTTCCATAAAGCGCATTTTCCACGATAAATTCCGCCAGGGCTCCTCGCAAAACATTAGAATTTAGATTGGAGAATCCATAGCGCCAGAATTCCAGAACAGAGAATTTTTTATCTCCAACATTTTTAAATATTTCATTCCCGGTAAGTTTTTTTACTTCGAGTCTTTTATACATCTATTTTTATTGAGGTATACCAGCTTTCTGGCAATCTATTTTTTGAATTGCTTTCCAATTCTGATAACTGCTCTCATTTTTTTCTTGCAAATAAGCCGCTGAGACTAGTCCTGCTTGAACACAAATTTGTATTTTGTCCCCCTGGCGATTAGCGATGTTATACTGCTCAACCGCATCAGCAGAAACTTTCTTATAAATATCATCCATTGTTTTACTAGTTTGCTGACTGGTCGGTGATGATGAACCTAAAACTAAAAATAATACAAACACAGCGATAACCCAAAACCACCATTTCTTAAAAATAGATTGCTTCACTTCTTTTTCCATAACTAATTTTCTTTTGCGATTTAGTAATAAATCCTGGGTATAAGACGCAAAAAACCTACCACCAGGTAGAGCCTTGCGGCTCACATAAGGGTTTCCCCATATGACGCAACAAGCGACCCTGATGATAGGATCTTTATGCTTGTTGCGATTTTCGACCATATCCTTGAAAAGCCCAAGGGGTTAGGTCACACATATTCAATTTACAATGAAATAATAGCATTTTTAAGCCTATTATTCCAGCTCCCATTCTATCGCAGACCCCTAGAATCACAGAGGATAGTTACCAACACGTTGCCAACGATCTAGCTTTACTTACCCAACCAGTCTGATATCGTGGCGGGCATGGAAAAACAAGCAGATGTTGGATTGATAGGCACAATGGCTATTACCCCAACAGTAAAAATCAAATATGTTTTGTACGCAAGAAAAAGTACTGAATCAGAAGAACGCCAAGTTCTATCTATCGATTCACAGATCAAAGAAATGCTTAGCATGGCTGAAAGAGAAGGACTTGAAGTTGTAGAGATTAGGCGTGAATCTCACTCAGCCAAAGAATCAGGACAACGACCTGTTTATAAAGAAATTCTTGAAGATATACGACGAGGCAGGTTTAATGGAATTCTGACTTGGGCACCAGACAGACTTTCTCGTAATGCAGGTGATCTCGGAAGTATCGTTGACCTCATGGATCAAAAGTTGTTGATGGAAATTCGCACCTACGGCCAGCACTTCAAAAATTCTCCAAATGAAAAGTTTCTTTTGATGATTCTCTGTTCGCAAGCTAAACTGGAAAATGATAACAAGAGTGTGAACGTAAAAAGAGGACTGCGAACGAGAGTTGAAATGGGATTGTGGCCTGGGGTCGCACCTACT
Organism: uncultured Candidatus Saccharibacteria bacterium; assembly: GCA_964484005.1. Classification (GTDB taxonomy): domain Bacteria; phylum Patescibacteriota; class Minisyncoccia; order Phycocordibacterales; family UBA9973; genus UBA9973. The sequence goes on from CAZADR010000007.1 coordinate 30,738, forward strand.
GGCTACCTTAATCAAAAAATGATGGATAGAAAATGCCAGGTCATTATAGATCCCGAGAGAGGCCACAGCATTAAAAAAATCTTTGAGAAAGTAGCGTACGAGAAATGGAGTGGGAGAAAAGTATATAACTGGCTCCGATTTGATCTTAATTTTAGGACTGCCACTGGTAAAAAGCACCTTAGCTTAGGAAATATCTACAGAACATTAAGTAATACCTTCTATTACGGAGTCTTTGAGTACCCAAGGAATAGCGGAAATTGGTATACCGGAAAACATGAACCACTTATCACTAAAGAACTCTACGATTTAGTTCAAGAGCAGGTTAAAAGTCAGGTATTAAGATCAGAGGGAAAAGAATTCGCTTTCACCAAAATGATGTTTTGTGGACTTTGTGATTCCGGCATCTCGGCTTGTGAAAAATTTAAGAAGTTTAAAAATGCTACTCATCGCTATGTCTATTATGGTTGCACTAAAGCCAAAGACGGCAATTGCAAATGTGGATATATCGAAGAAAAAGAACTGATTAAACAATTTGAAGCTCTGATTGAAAATCTCAACATTAATGAGATAGAGATAAAACAGAAAATTAAAGCTGATGTTGAGAAATTTACCAAGATGCAGAAATTTTTTCTAGGGACTAAAGAAAAAGTGAACATATCTGGTGTTGATATGCGGAGTTATGCTAGGTATGTCTTGCAAGAGGGAGAGGATTTACAGAAGAGAGAATTATTGGGGTGTTTAAAAGGTAAGATTGTTTTAAGTAATAAAAAAATCCATATAATTTAAGTATATTATATGCAACGATGTGTATATATTGTTATCCCCAGAAATAGTTGCTTGACATATACTCCTATAGTCTTATGAAACATTTTCTTACATTCATTTTACTTATTAGTTTTGTCGGGATAGCTATTTTCGGCTTTACTCTTTTTGCTCATGGCATGGATAGTTCCGACAATAATTGTATTACTTCTCCTGTCGATGGAACAGCATGTCCGACCAGTATTGCTGCCATGACCTTACATCATATTTCTTCCCTTCAAACACTACTAACATCAGTAGCACTATCAATTTCTAACTGATTATCACTACTTGTATTCGTACTTATTATTTCAGTTTCAGTATTCCTATTATATAAAAATTTACTATTCCCAAAAATAGAACTTCTACGAGAACGTTTATGGGACTTAGCAATTTGCTATTTTGTTGCTAATATGATAAGGTAAGCTAATAGTTAGTTTGCCTAACTATTTTATTATAACTAAACAATCTCAACGATATGATTTTAGAAAAAGATTTAGAAAATGCAATGTTATCTTTTCGTCGTAAAATGACGGATGAAATGCACAAACAAGCAAAATTGTTAAATTTTAGCACTTCTCAATTAGAAGTTTTATACTATGTTATAAAAAAAGGTAATCCAACAATGAAAAACATAGCTGATAAATTACGAATTACTCCACCCTCAGTTACAAGCATTATAGAATCTCTTTACGATAGGGGGCTATTAAAAAGAGAATTTGATGAAAAAGATCGTAGAACCATAAGAATTACTGCTACTCAAAAAACATTTAAACTTTTCTCTGTATTTAAAGATAAAAAATTATTAATTTTAAAAAACTTGTTTTCAAAATTAAGCAATGAAAACAAGAAACAACTTATTAAAATAATCAATATTATAATTAAAGATTAAAAATTATGAAACAACATATAAAATCATTACCCCATCATCCAAAAAGAGTAATTATAATCTCTTTGATTATCGCCCTGGCAGTGGGTACTTTTGGTTATCTGCAAATTAATAAAAAGGTTGCTACCCCGGTGATACCAGAAAGCACACAGAGTAATGTGGCAAATTTATCTTCTGGCAACCTGACCTTAGGCTTTTTGGCTTCTGGGCGGATTAAGTCTGTTTCCGTAAAGGCGGGCGATACAGTTACCAAAGGCCAAGTACTTGCGGAGCTGGATGCTGGTAATACTTTGGGTGCGCTCACTCAAGCCAAGGCTGCATATAAAGGCGCACAGGCTAGTTATCAAAAAGTAATCAATGGTGCGACTGGTACTACCATCGATGTGGCCAAGGCTGCTTTAAATACCGCAAAGACAAATCTGGAACAAGTAACAAATCAACAGAATACTTTGGTTACCAATGCGAGACGAAAACTTTATTCGGATAGCCTGGTTGCCGTATCAGATGACGATACTAGGAGAAACATTATTCCTACAATTACAGGTAACTACGATGGAGGACAGGAAGGCCAGTATGAAATCTATTTTGCAGATTTTAATGATTTATATAACAGAAATGAAGTATCTTTTAGAGACCTAGAAAAAGGTATCGCCGAAAAAAGTGATTTACCGCAAAAGTTTGGCACAAAAGGACTTCTGATTGCATTTCCGGAGGCACAATATTATCTCAATGATAGATGGACAGTAGATATACCAAATAAAAACGGGGCAAACTATGTCGCTAATCTAAATGCATATCAATCTGCAATTCAAACAAAAGATCAATCTACTGCTGTTGCCGAATCCGCTATGAAACAAGCAGAGGCTTCCTTCGCCTTAGCGGTGACGGCTGCTCGACCGGAAGATGTCGCGACCGCAGAAGCCCAAGTAAATAGCGCCCTTGGCGCTCTACAAATCGCAGAAGCCGCTTATAACAATACTATTATCACTGCGCCGACTGACGGCACTGTTACTTCAGTGGTAATTGCGGCTGGACAAATAGCAGTACCGAATGCTTCTGCCATTGAATTAAAAACTAATAATTTTTTAAATTAAATTATATGGAACCAAATATCAAAAAAGCACTTGAACTAGAAGAAAATTTTGAGGAAAAAATTAAAAAAGAACACATATTAAAAACACCCTGGATACGAAGTACTATATACTTTGTAGTTATTTTTGGTTTACTGGGTATTTTTCTCTTTTGGCAAACAGAACGCGGTAGCATATCTATTGAAAATTCATATTTAGATGCACCAATTGTAAACCTTACCCCAACTTCACCTGGAGCCTTAAACGCTTTATATGTTAAAGAGGGAGACAAAGTGCAAGCGAATTCACAAATAGCATTAGTTGGTTCACAAATAATTTATACCAAAGAAGGCGGTATTATTTCTAGCGCGCCCCTTGTTTTGGGTTCCTACTATTCTCCTGGACAGACTGTTGTTTCTGTCGTTAATGACGAGAAAATGAGAGTTATAGGGAAAATAGAAGAAACTAAAGGACTCGATAGTATAAAAGTTGGGCAACGCGCTACTTTTACTGTTGATACATTTCCTGACAATGAATATGAGGGTATAGTTTATGAAGTAAGTCCTGTATCAAACAATAGTGGTATTTTATTTTCTATTTCAGACAAAAGACCTGTCAATAAGTTTAACGTCTATATAACATTTAATGTGTCTAAATATCCAGAATTAAAATCTGGTATGTCTGCTAAGTTGTTGGTATATATTAGATAGTTAACTGTATGACAAATCCTGAAGCAAAAAAACCAATACACTCTCCTTGGATTGTGCTTATCACTGTAATGGTAGGCACTCTTCTTATTGGTCTTGATCGCACGGTAGTCAACCTAGGGTTGCCTGGGATGATTAGCGATTTTAATATAACCGTTTCTGCCGCTGGTTGGATTGCAACTGCCTATATAATTTCAAACGCAGTTTTTGTACCAGTTTTTGGCAAACTTGGAGATAAACTTGGCAATAGGGTTATTTATTTATGGAGTTTTGTTGCTTTCGTAGCTATCTCTGTATTTGCGGGGTTTTCTTGGAATTTATCTTCCATGATATTTTTTCGTGTACTTCAAGGACTCGTTGGAGCTGCTGTATATCCAACCGCGATGGCTCTTATTGCCAAAACTTTTAAAGATCCCCAACAAAGAACCCAGGCACTTGGTCTTTGGTCTGCATCTTTTGCTGTTTCTGCAGTACTCGGGCCACTTATTGGAGGACCACTGATTGATAATCTATCTTGGAGATGGCTTTTCTATATAAATCTTCCTGTTGGTATTATAGGTATTTTTATGACACTTTGGTATTTACCACACGACAAACCTGTAGATAAAAAATCTGGTTTTGACTACAAAGGCGCAAGTGTTCTTGCCATAGCTCTTACCTCACTCGTCCTTGTGCTTGAAAAGGGTCGTGATTGGGGGTGGGGTTCTTGGGAAAGTGTTACTTTTTATGTTCTAGTGGCGATAGCTTTAATTGTTTTTTATTTTATTGAGAAAAAAGCCAAAGATCCAATCGTTGACCTAAAATTGTTCAGCAACCGCGTCTATTCGAACATTTTACTTCTCTCATTTATCTCTTTCGGCGGCATGATGGGCGCAATGTTCCTTCTGCCTGTTTTTGCGCAAACCTATCTTGGTTTTAATGCTACAGAAACCGGTTTCCTGTTTATTCCAATGGCACTTTCTATGTTTGTGGCAGCTCCATTGGGAGGTTACTTGTCACGTAAAATTCCTTTGAAATATCTTGTAAGTTTTGGAATGGGCATTTCGGCTTTTGGCATTTATCTTTTCTCTGGACTAGACGTAAAGACAACTGCACTCGACCTCACTATCCCTCTCGTTATTTTTGCTTTAGGTTTGGGGCTAGGTATGGCGCCAATGACAGCCGCCGCCACTAACTCTGTACCTGCAAATGAGGTTGGTGTTTCTTCTGCGTTGCTTAACCTTGTACGAAATATCGCAGGGGCTGTAGGTATTGCCTTTTTTAGTACGGTCTTAAGTAATGTTATTGAGTCAAATGTGCTTCAGCTTGGTCAAGATGCAATTATTAATACTACCAACCCGCAAGTAATACATACAGTTAGTGCCCTTGTTATTCTTAAAGCACAAGTAATGGCATATGCGGATGTATTCGTTATTGCTTCTTCTATTATGGCTCTCGGCGTTATCGTAGCGCTCTTTCTGCGACAGCCTCCAGAACAGCCAAAACGAGCAGGAGATGCCTCATTAGCCACGGCTATACACTAATAGTAACCTAAAAATCTGTTTAGGAAAAATTAAAAATTACTATTTCATTATTGGTACCGACTCTCATTGGAGGTCCCCAGGTACCCACCCCGCTTGAAGTATATACCTGCATATCTCCAAACATTTTTAGTCCGTATGCAAAACCTTTATATACAAAACTTGCCACATATTCGAGTGGCCATAACTGCGCCCGATGCGTGTGGCCGGATATCTGAAAAGAAATACCGGCATCAAGAGCTACATCAAGGTCTTTCGGCTCGTGTTTCAAAAGGATGGAAGCCATACTTGAATTAAGTGATAGTCCGAAAAGTATTTTTTTAAATTGTTCTTTATTAGAAGCCGTAAGATAGTCGACGCCGATGAGTTGTAATCCATCGATAGTAACCATCCTGTCCTGCAATACCTCAATGCCAATTGATTTTATCGCAGAAATAAATTTTCCACTATTACCAAATTCTTCGTGATTTCCAGTTATAAAATAGATGCCTTGTGGCGCGGAAAGTTCTTTAAGTGGAGCAATAAGTTTATGTATATCAGGCGCGGTTGTTCCATCGTAAAGATCACCGCCAATAAAAATAATATCGTGGGGTAGAGTATTTATTTTTTCCACAATTTTGCGAGCAAGATAAGTGCTATGTATTTGTCCTAAATGCAAATCACTAATCCATATTGCTTTCCTATTCTTCCAGCTTGACGGTAGATGATGTATTGGTACTTGTATTTCAACTGTGTATATTTTTCTGGCATGAAATATTCCATATATACTTACTGCCAGCGCGCATAAAATAAATATTTTTCCAATATTACTCGATTGCTCAACTGGCAACATAAGCAATAATCCATATAGAACAGAAAATAAGAATAAATAAGCAAAGAAACCAATCCAAACTGAAGAAAATAGAGAATATAAGCGAGTAAATACATTGTAATAACGCATTCCGACAACAGAAGATATGACAAGGCTTCCTGATAGAAAAACAAGTAGTGAGCCCAGTGCTATGAGTTGCCATGACGTGTTGATGGCAAATATATTTACCAAGGCCTCATATACCACCCAATTGGCTATAAATAAAAATACAGACAATACTCCTACGAATAGGAATATTGTCAGAGGTCTTGGTTTTGTCGGTTCGGACATTATAGCTAGTGATTAGATCAATACACTGATAATTGCTATGGCTATACCAATAAGAACGGCATAGATAATAATCTGCCATGCCTTGCGCTTATCTTTTGCGCGTAATTCAGCTTGAAACACGCTATCGGTTTTGCCGACATCTCCAAAGTTAAAGAGCGAGGCAAAGCCAAAGTAGGCGCAAAAATGCATGTATGCTTGCAGAAATCCTGTTGCCGACATCATCGCTGGCAGAAAGAGCGTA
>CAZADR010000008.1:0-33614 GCA_964484005.1 uncultured Candidatus Saccharibacteria bacterium
TGGCGCCAATATTCTACGCTGTTTCTAATATTTTTGATAATATTCTAGCTAACAAGAATTTCAAGAATCCCGTGACACTAACATTTTATTCGTCACTTTTTAATATTGTATTTGTTATTTTTTTATTTTTGTTTTCTGATTTATCACTTCCTTCAATTTCTTTATTACCCATTTTTATTTTACTTGGCATTATTAATGTTTTATATCTTTTCCCGTATTATAAAGGTTTACAAAGCGATGATACCTCTATTGTAGTTTCCTTTTTTGGATTAGGGAGAATTTTCATTCCTATTTGGGCATTTTTTATTATTGGTGAACAGTTATCAGCTCTAGAATATATTGGAATTGCTCTAATTATTATTGGAAGCGTACTTTTATCTATTCGAGGTTCTTTAAAAGATGTAAAATTTAGTAAAGCAATTTTTTATATTCTTTTGGCTTCTTTTATTATTTCAATAGAAGGCGTGTTGTTAAAATACCTTTTTGAACAAGGAGTTTCAGTGAGCAGTGGTGTGGCATGGGAAATGTTAATTTCTTTCATATATACTTTATTTTTTTTATTACATAAAAAAACCAGATTGGATATTGTGGAAAATCTTGCACTCTTTAAAAAGAAAATCTTTTTATTTTTTCTGGAAGAAGGAGCTACTTTTATAGCATTCTTTTCGGGAAGTTACGCACTCAGTATCGCCCCGGTTTCTTTGGTTCGAGGTATCGGGGCGTTAACACCATTTTTTGTATTAGCATATGCCAAACTTTTGAACAAAAAATATCCTTATTTATTTAATGAACAAATAGGAGTTGGCAATACGCTAAAAAAGATTATTCTATTTTCTATTACTGCCCTCGGGGTGTTTCTAATGGCAGGATAATATACGAAAACGAGGTATATCAATACCTTTCACCCAAAAATCGCTAGACGAGCTTTCTGGGGCCCCAGAAACTACAACGGAGGGTTCAGAATGTGCTGTGTTTTCAGTACCTTGCTCGGTGGGCTCTTCAGAGCTTGTAGGTAAAGGGTTTGTTATAGAAAGGACGGTCCTTGCTAGTAAAATCCAATTTTTTTCTCAACCATTCTGACCTTCGGAAGAAAAATTATTTGTATAATCTTTTGTAGTATTTTTTCAATCATTAGTGTGCTGCTATTTTAAAAGTTTCCGTATTGTTACCCCTACCTCCCTGCGTTAACAGCTTCACTAAAATCTCTCACTAATTGCAAGGGGTCATCAAAATATTTATCAACAAGTCCTGCGACTTTTTCGGGACTTTTTTTAATTTTTTCACTTAAGGTGTACAAAATTGGGTAAAAATTTGCAGAAGTAATATTTTTGAAAATTCGTCTTTTCATTCCTCTTTCCAATTCTTCCCCTAAGATATCCAAGCCAATAGTTCCCGGCAACACCATTTCAAAAACTCCGTCTAGAATCGCCTGGCAACGGCCAAAGAGAACCAGCTGGTACGGCATGGGAATTCTGTTTTTAATAAAGATATGCATAAAACCCATAAACCAAAACCCCAGACCCGCAAAAGGAGCTTCTTCTATGTATTTTCTTACACTTTCTCTAAGCTCAATTGTATTCATTCTTGCGGGAGCATTGCACATTTTAAGAGCAAGCTCCGTAGAGCTTTCAATGTTTTTTGTATATACAGAGAGAAAGAGATCTCTGGTTTCTTGAATATCTTTACTATTAAAATGCCCCAGCAAGCCAAAATCCAGAAGACCTATCTTGCCTCCTGGTAAAAGAATTAGGTTTGAAGGATGAGGATCTCCGTGAAAAAATAGCTCCTCTTTGTTTATCCAAGCCCGAAGCACAGCACGCATAAGGGCTTCTAGGGAAGATTTAATATTATATTCCGGATTGTTTATTACAGATTTGAACTGGCGTAAAGATATGCCTTCGATAAAACTCATCACCAAAATATTAGCGGATGAAAGCTCTCTATATGGGTGAGGAAAAACCATCTTGCGCGCAAATTCACCATCTGGTTCATCTATGCGTTCATGATAATAACGATTCACTTTCTCAAGATTTTTTATTTCGTTTTTAAAATCCACTTCTGATAGCAACCAACCTTCAAGCTGATCCAATACTTTCAATAAGTTAATGTGCTGAAGATCAGGAGATAACCATTGGGCAACCCTCGCGAGTTTACGAAAAATTCTAAGGTCAGACTTAATAGCACGATCTACTCCCGGACGTCGGACTTTTACTGCAACTAACTGACCATCAGCAAGCTTCGCTTTGTATACTTGGGCGATAGATGCTGCGGCAACGGGCCTGACATCAAATTCTTTATAAAGTTCCTCTGGTGGCTTTCCAAAATCTGAAATAAAAATTGCTCGCACGGTCTTGTACGTCATAGACGGCACTTCATCTAAAAGTTTTTGAAGTTCCTCGCAATCACTTCGCTCTAACAAATCGTAACGGGTTGCAAGAATCTGCCCAAGCTTTATAAAAACTAGTCCGAGTTCTTCACATGCAAGTCTTATACGCAATCCAAATGATTCATTTTTGTGGCTATTTATTTTATATAACAAAAAATATTCAGCGCTGACGCGAGCCAACTCAAAGCTCCGGATTATGACATTGGTGTGCGGGATAGGATCCATTATTTACAATTCTGGCAGAAAAAATACTTTTTTGCACCTTTTGTCTCACCTATAGTAGCCATATCTCCAGATAAAATAATCATATTGCATTTATCACACTTTATTTCCTGAGCAGTTTTAACTCTATGATAACTGATTATATCTTTAAACTTCGCATTTTTATCTTTTCCCAAAAGCTCGTTTGATAGATCTGAAATTATTTCTACACTGTCATCTACTGCCTTTCGAACAAGATTAGATATGCTTTCCCTGTTTTCCTTGGCTTTTTCTTTTACTTTTTCGTATGTGGCACGAGAAACCCGCAGATTTATAATGTATTCTTTATTTTCATTATTTTTATCCATACATACAATGTAATACATTGTATGCTACCCTACAAGGTGTGGATGTGGATAACTATTAATTTTCTAAAATTGCACAGTAAATAGATTTTACAAATTGGCTGCTCTGTCTCCGAATTTCAAACTGTATTTCTTGTTCTGGTACTTCTTAGAAAGACCATAATTTATAAGCCAAGTTAAGAAAAACAGAATGATGAAATATATTGCTCCCGGTTTGCTTATGCTGGGCAGCTTACTTGCCGACAAATAGCCGATGACTCCGGAGATGACTCCTATGCTGGTAATTGTCTGCAGTGATTTTAAATTATTGCTTGTACTCTGGTTTTTTATTTCTTTAAGGTTATCCACTGCCGACGATAAATAGTCGGTTGTCATTTTCCAGATCTCTTTTATGTAAGAAAGAGTGTCCGTTAAAGTTTCAAATTTATATTCAAAAAGAGAGGTAAGATCTTTCTCGATCTCCAAATGTTTTGCGATGGAAGAACGAGTATCAATATATGAGCCCATCTGATTTATTCTGTTGCTGATTAGACTTATGGTTTTCTGGTATCCATCAAGCTTCCCGCGAATTTTCTCTACTTCTTTCCCTTTAATCATTTTGGCTTCTTTTATTTCGGAAATTTCTTCCCATATAGTCCTATGTATGTAAAGATACTTTTCAAGTTGATCTTTAAATTCACGGAAGAAAATCTGCATCTCTATCAAACCCCTGAGAGATTCCTCTTCTTTTTGTCCTGCAGAAATTAAAATATACTTTGGAGTCTTATAAACAGTTATTTTATTGCTAGATATTTTATTATATACTTCGCCAAACAGAGATTCATCAGGGGTAAAATTCTTCTCGCTGTAAACACTTATGACTACGGGGTGAACGGTCTTTATGTTTGCCAGAACTTTCGGGGTAGGCGCCCCTAACGAAAAAATATATGAAATTGCGGGGTTAAGTTTTTCTTCCAGGTATTTTTCAAGCATCTGTTCTGCCGAAGTAATATTGTCTGTATTAATTTCCAAAATATACAGCCCATCTTCATAATAACGAATTTCAATTCCAGAGAGAGTTATAGCTTTTACGTACTCAAAATAGCCCGACTCTCGGGATACATTCCGAAGTTCAAGACCTGATTGGAATTTTTTTAATTCTTCCTTGGATAAATTTAATTTTGATGTTCCTTTGGCAAAAAATCCATATATTTCGCTTAAGTGCAGTGTTGTACGCTGATACCATCCTCCATAAGTAACCTTATATTTATTTTTTAAATTAGTCATATTTATTTAATTATACAACAAAATATAAACAAAAAAAAGTGGTTTACTTTTTCCAGTCTTTAATTAAGACCCCTCCTCGCACTTTTTTAACTGTTACTTTCTGTTTCTCTTTCCAGCCAAGCTGGGCTACCATTTCTTTGGGCAAGGTTATAGCCAAGGACTTTCCACCCACTTTGGTTATCTTTCGCACGTTTTTATTTTTTAATTTTTGCACTGCCATGTAATGATTTATGGGGAAGTAGAGAAATCTCACTACCCCATTTAATTACGTAATTAATTACATACTGATTTTTTAATGGTGGCTTTTTTCAACAGAAAACATATCTTTTCCATCCTTTTCTGCGTGAGTTATTTTAAATTTTTGACCCTTATCATCATAAAAATGAGTTTCTCCTTTGCTTTTAGCTGTTTCGAAATAACTTTGTGCAGTGTGACTATGAATCCCATCTTTTAAAAAATCTTTAGCTTCTGTAGCACTACCATGAAAACCAACTTCAGTTCCATGTATGTTGTGTGTGTCCATGTATTTTTATATGTTAATTTCTAATACTCGTAAGTATACCCCTCTTCTAGAGAATTTAGCAAATGAGTGTGTTTTATAGACTAGCAAGGACCGTCCTTACTAGTAACATTATTCATTCGTTCGACATACTTATAATATCGCACGACTGTATGGCTTTAAGTAAGTCGCTTTTTAAAGAAAGAAATGTATCTATTTCGCCATTTTCTTTTGGGATTATTGTACCGTTCGCATACAATACCACCTTTACATTTTCTCCGACGTCAAAGATGGCAACATACCCACGAAGTTTCAACGCTTCATAAGGATTATTGTTGATTTCTTTTGGTCTCATCATTTTGCTTTTTAAGCGCAAACTCGGATTAAAGAAATTTATCAAGGCGGCGATAGAAAGTGATTCCAAGTAAAGCCACGGTTTATTATAATTATTTCCTACATCACTGTGTGTAGTACAGCCCCCTTCATATAAAGTTCCGACATACTGATCGAGAGAAATCCTGTCTACCGGAGTAAATTTCCAGCCTTCTGTAATAGTCATCGGTTCCGGATCACCATGCGTACCGAGCCAACTGTTTTGATCGGCAATTGCTAATTTAAAATGATCTTCTAGTGTCCACTCTTGCCCAGAAGAAAACTTTACTGTATATCCCCCAAGCCAAGATTGATACTCTGAAGCATTTCTATCAAATCTAGAGGAAATTCCGTTAACGATATTACCAATCGTCCAATAGTTTGCACCAGCTTCCACGTCAAGCCCGAACTTTTTCCATATTTTTGTCATATCCCATCTCATACACCCATTGATGTAGCATTCTGGAATATCCCGAAAAATCAATCTAAATCCGATTTTTTTCTCAACCTTTCTGACCTTCGGAAGAAAAATTATTTGTATAATCTTTTGTAGTATTTTTTCGATCATTGTGTTCTGTGTATTAAATGTTCCCTAAAAATAATCCCCAATACAAAATAAAGAATTCAAAACCAAATAAATTCATACAAACATCAAGCTACAAGCTACCCAAGGAAAATTAAGTTAAAAGAAACTGCGGGAGGGGCGAGCCCCGAGATCCGCAGCCTGAGAGTCGAGAACATTCGCATACACCTCGAGCCCACCCGCGCCCGAAGACCAACCCGCATCGACGAGACGAGACCCAGACTTTGTGGCTAGCCAAGTCCAACCTTCTTCATCTAGATGTTTACCTGTTTCTTCAAAGTATTTTCTTTGGAATATTATATAATCTTCCAAGGTTAATGTTTGGTCCATTTTTACATCTTGACCTTTTATATTCAAAGTTCTCTTTAGTTCGAGTCTATCTTTGAGATTGTGGGTTCTGTGAACTAAAACTATACGAGGTTTATCTATCCCATTTTGATTAACCAAAGGTATAAAGTCTAGAGTTTGAGCATTAGAACTTGACTTAATATAATCATAATAGCCATTTTCCATTTTCATCTTTCTAGAAAGATCTCCAATGTCTGGAGTCGTAGGCATTAAAAGCACCTCGTCAAAACCATTTTCTTCTATGGCTTTTTGTATGGAATCTAGATTATTTTCCCAGATTTCCTTGATTTGGTTTTCAAAATTTGGAGGCAAATTTAAATTAGTTTTTTTATAAAACTTTATACTTTCTTGCAATTCTTCTTCCAGAGAGAAAGTTATATTTTCTACTTTATTGTCCCAATGAGTGTAAGTAGCAGATATTGAGTCTGTATAATTTGGTAAATCTTCTTTACTACCTAACTTCTTCTTCATCTGTTCCGCTCTTTCAAACAGCCCATTTACTTTAGCTTGCGCCGTTTCTCTTCTTTTTTCTCCCCCCTCTGCTTCCTCGCCTTCTTTATCTTCAAAAGATTTATCTTTTAAAGCTTGTTCATATTCCTCTAAGGCACTTTTAATAGTTCCTTTCATTCCCAAAAATCGCTCTTCTAAAGCTTTACGTAGTTCTGCTTGAGACTTTTCGGATTTTTTGGGTTTTCCCGGCTTGTCAACGACTTTGGGTTTTTCGAAGGGGTTTTTCATATTTTAAATATTATATACTAGATATCTTTTAAATGCTCTTTCAGTAATTCACCTAAAATAATAGGCAAGTTAGCTACATTTTCCACCACTTGCGCATTTGGCGCATAAGTCGTCCGTGCAGGTTCTCCAGCTCTTGTTAAACCCACACCTATAACCACCACCCCAACATCTCGCAAGTTTTTCAAAGCTGTTTGAACCCTTGATACATTATCACTGCCACCATCTGTAAAAACGAAAACTATTTTTTTTAATTCACTTTCTCTTATTTTTTGTTTGGTCTTTTCATCTAACCCCGAATTTATAGCTTCCAGACAATTAAAGTCTGTCGTAGAACCCGGCAAGCTTTGAAGTTTCTTTAAAACATTTATCCTCTCAACTTCTCCAAGTTCTTTTGACATTTTTTTAAGAGGTGTTTTATCTTCCGCACTACTGGCAAAACTATATATTTCAGATTTTATTTCAAGTGGTTTATCTACATTCATTTTCTCTTCATCGCTCATTTCGGCAAAATCTTTTAAGACTTCCATTATTAAAACGGCAGACTTTCTCTGCTCCACAGCTTTCTGTCCATCTCCATCAGTCATAGAGCTAGATCTATCACATACCAGAGTTATCTCTATTTCTCCAAACTTATCACCTTTCTTTTCTTTAATTTCAGTATCTTCCCATACCTTTGGATTTAAATTTCCAGATTTCACATCCGAAACGAGTTGGGCTGGGTCAGACAGCTCATCCCCTTCTTCTACGGGATATCTTGGAGATTGTCTTGGTTTAATTCTTTTAGAAATAATCCTACTAAATAAGTTTCGAAGTTCTTCCAATACGCTTACATTAGTTTCAGGATTCACTATCTTCTCCAAAGATTCAGCAACTTTTCTATATTCCTGCAAATCTTTCTTTTCCACCCCAATCTTGTCTGCATAATCTTGGTCAATTTTATCAGGATTATTTTTCTGTTTTTCTTCTTTCCATTCTTTAAGAGTTTTCTCTATTTCCTCAACCGGAACTGCCTCAGAAAACTTTTTCTCTGCTTCAGTGTATTCGTCGGCAAAAATCTTATCCGGGTCTGTTTCTTCCTCCCCAGATTCCCCTTCTTCTTTTTTCCCTGTTTTATTAATACTTTCACCTTTTTCAGGTTTTTGTTTTTTGCCTTCGCTTTTATCTCCATCTTCTTCACTTGGCTCACCTTCTTTTTCTTCGGGCACTTCCTCGCCTTGTCCTTCATCATTCTCTTCCTCCCCTTCTCCTTTTTCAGACTGCTTTTCAGATTGTTTTTTTTGTTCTTCTTTTTTATCTTCCATATCCTTTTCCATAAGCATTTCCACTTTTGGCCAGATGTATTTATCTTGCAATTTTAAGCGCACCGACATGGGTGTTTGCGGATCGGTCATAACTTGTATTAATTCCGTACCTGTTTTACTTTTAATTTTTGCGAGTTCGTCTAGGGCATTTCGAACATCGGGGGAAACAACACATTTCTCGTCGGGAACTCTTGCTTCTCTCAAAATTGCTTGGCAAAATTGGATGTGGCGAGGTTGTTTAGTAAAATCCGCTATTGGAAATAAATCTTCTTTGTATATATTCCCCTCTAATTCACCCATAGCCGGTCTTCTGGAAACCACAGTTTTATTTATATGGATATCGGCTACGCAATTATCCATCAAAGAAAAAGCTCTGGAGCTTTTAACTTTTTTAATAAACCTCTCAAATTCTTTTTCGCCACTAACTTCCCCAAGAATTTGAATTTTTTCTAGAAAATGTTCTATCTCGTGGCAGGTTGCAAAAATAGTTTTTTGTTCCGGGAAGCCAAATTGTTTATAAAACATTCCATTTATGTAAATCGTGTTTTTTTCCAAATCAAAAGCAAAAGTCTTCAAACCCTCGGGTGCAGGAGCAATTTTTATTCTTCCGCCGGCATAATGTTCAAAATAATCCCTATGTCGCTCCACAAAAGCCACGGCTTCGCTGTGTTCGGTGTTTTTCCCAGATTCTTCAGGTTTTTCTGCTTTTTTAGCTTCCGTGGTGGTTATACCTTCCATATCCTAATAGTATCAAATTTTGTATACTTTTTCCATTGCTAGTATCTTGGTCTTTAAATTATGAGAATTGCAGTATTTCAAAATAGCCAGATATGAATACGCATTTTTTCTACTTATATTTTCATATATTTTATGTTTCGTTTTATCTCGGAGCAGTATAGCTTTCGGTAAAATTGTAAAACCAAGAAAATCAACGCCCCAACTTACTTTTCTTATACTGGTTTTAGCAAGGGGTATATCTAGAGATAATTTTTGCTTTACAAAAAGCCTAACTTTTTCTCTTACTTTGATAGTTTCTTTACTGTTGGGGAAAACAATCACTATGTCGTCATTGTATCTAATATAAAATCTGCATCGTAATTCTTTTTTTACATATTGATCTAGTTTGTTGAGATAAATGTTGGCAAATATCTGGCTGGTAATATTACCCAAGGGTATACCTTTTTTAAATCCGGCCGATGAATCATAACTTGATATTATTTCTTTTATTATTTTCAAAACTTTTTCACAAGAAACTTTTTCTTTTATTAAATCTATTAAAACACCGTGATCTACGTTATCAAAATATTTTCTAACATCACATTTTAAAACATAGCATTCTTTGTGCTGACTACGCGCAAGTTTTATAAAATAACGAAAAGTGCTTATAGCATTATACTGTCCTTTATTTTTCCTAGAAGCATAAGAGTCGGGGATAAAAATGGGTTCAAACCAAGATAATAAATACTCATAGACAATCTGGTGCACTATTCTATCCCGCACGGATGCTTTGTAAATGTCTCTTTTTTTATTGTCAAAAATCTGAAAATAAGTATATGCTGAATGCCTATATGTATCGTTCTTTATCTCTTCATATAAAGAAAATATATTATCTTCCAAATGCATTTCAAAATCCATTACATCATTTTTTCTTGCCTTTCCCCGCCTGAAAGTCTGCCAAGCAGAAAACATATTATCAAGGCTAAATAATTCATCAAAACTTTTATGGATAACAATGCTCATCAGAATTTTTCTAAATTAGAAATACCGGTTGTAATAAAACTCTTTGTGCTGTACGAGATAACACACAAACTTATCTTCAAGTTCCCAAAACACGAAAGATATACCTTGGGAGAAAAAATTGAAAGAACTATATTGGACGCCATAGAACTTTTTATATTTGCCAATCAAGTATCAAAATACGAGAAAGAAAAAGTTCTGGCTCAAGCAAATTCAAAAATAGAACTTTTGAAAATACTTTTTAGAATTTCTCTAAATTGCAAAATACTGGAGGGTAGAGAATATCTAGATATTGAGGATAAACTGCAAGAAGCAGGAAAAATGACTCAGGGTTGGATAAAATATGCAAGAAATATGGCCTGAGTGAGAGCCAGAACGGCGGGAGGGGCGAGCCCCGAGATTCGTATTCTGATAGTCGAGATCATTCGCATTCACTTCGAGCTTACCCGTGTCCGGATTCCAATTCGCATTGACGAGACGAGACCCACCCCACTTTTAGCTTTGTATTATCCGTATCAAGAATGGAAACCGGCCTCGATTGATCAGGGCTACATACCCAATACAAAACTGCAGTTCTTTTTATATGTCTGCATAAAATAAATTATCTGACCTAAAAAATCATTTAGGCCATCTTTCACTTATCTTAAGCACTTCGGTAAACCATTCAATCGCTTGTGATTATACTAACCGAAGCAAATACAAGATAAAAAAATCAAAACTAACCATACAAACATCAAATTACAAGCTACCTATCTAAAAGAAACTGCGGGAGGGGCGAGCCCCGAGATCCGCAAACTGATAGTCGAGAGCATGCGCATTCACTTCGAGCCTACCCGCGCCCGGATTCCAATTCGCATTGACGAGACGAGACCCAGATTTAGAGCCTGGTAACCATTGGGCGCTTTTTGTTGTCCAGTCGCTTAAGTGCTTCCCAGTTTCCTCAAAATACTTTCTTTCTAAAACAAGGGCATCTTCAATGGTACTAAGATAATTTTCTGGATTGGTTTGATATAATTTTTGTGCTTCAGCGCCAGTAATGTTTAAATGAACATCTAAACCAGTTTTTTGCGTAATTTCTGTCAGGCTATCCACGTGATGAAATAGTATAATGCGAGATTTTTCCACTTTTTGACTCGTAATGTCTGAAAAATCATTTTTGACTTGATAAAAATAATACCCGTTCTCCATCTTCATCTTTTCCGCCAAATCTGCTAGCGGAATATCCCCAGGAACAAGAAGTATCCCATCAAATCCGTTCTGTTCAACAGCTTGCTCTATTTCGGTTTGGCTTCTCTCCCAGATATCACGGATGGTATCTTCAAAGTCCGGAGGTAGATTAACTTTTGTTTTTTGATAGAAAGAAACAAAGTCCTGTAGCTTGGCTTCAATATCAAGGGTAATGATTTCTTGTTGGCCATCGGGATGAGTGTAAGTAGTGGAGATTTCAGGAGATGTTTGTGGTAAATCTCCTTTGCTGTTTAGTTTTTTCTTGGTTTGTTCGGCCCGGTCAAAGAAGGCATTGATTTTAGCCTGCAAAGTTGCCCTTCTTTGTTCTCCGGCTCCTTCGGGTTCATCTTCTTTGTCTTTGAAAACACTATCGTTCAGAGCTTGTTCATATTCCTCCATAGCTCCTTTAATGGTTCCTTTCATTCCCAAAAGTCGCTCTTCTAAAGCTTTACGTAGTTCCGTTTGAGATTTCTCGGATTTTTTGGGTTTTCCTGGCTTGTCAACGGCTTTGGGTTTTTCGAAGGGGTTTTTCATATTTTAAATAAGAATATACTAAATTAAAAACAAAAATAAATTCATACAAACATCAAGCTACAAGCTACCTATCTAAAAGAAACTGCGGGAGGGGCGAGCCCCGAGAAACGTAGTCTGATAGTCGAGATCATACGCATACACTTCGAGCGAACCCGTGCCCGGAGACCAATACGCACGGACGAGACGAGACCCAGACTTAGTAGCAAGCCAGGTCCAGCCATCTTCATCTAAATGCTTGCCATTTTCTTTAAAATATTTTCTTTGAAATACAAGGTAGTCTTCTAGGGTTAGGATATGATCTAGATTTACATCTTGACCTTTTACGTTTAGGGTTTTCGCAAGTTCTGGTCGATCTTTTAAATTTTGAGTTTTGTGAACTAAGACTATACGGGGTTTGTCTACCTTTTCACTTTTTGCACCCACAAAAGATCCTTCTGTTGTGAAATTAGTACCCTCGTATGTAGGATTATATCCTCCAGTTGTTTTTGAATGAAGGTCAGGTAACGGCAGATTCTCAGGCATTAAAAGCACCTCATCAAATCCATTTTCTTCTATCGCTTTTTGTATGGCATCTAGATTATTTTCCCAAATTTCTTTAATGTTGTCTTCAAAATCTTGTGGTGTGTCTATATTGTTTGCTTTGTAGAAATCTTTAAATTCTTGAAGCTTTTGCTCGAGGTTTATAGTAACAGATTCATTTTTGTAGGTAGTTTTAATTTCTGTAGCTGATTGTTTTCCGAAAATTTTCTTAAATCTCTTATCTGAATCAGCTAAAAATGGATCTTTTTCCAGAGCTTCGTCCTCTAAAAATTCTTCGGCTTGTTTTTTCATTCGTGTGGCCTTTTTATTAAAGGGATCGAGCTCTGCAACTTCTTCTAGCTTTAAATGTTTTACCTCTCCAGATTCATTTTTTAATTCTTCTATGGCGTCAATGCCACGCATTGCTTTTATAGTATTGAAGGCGAAAATATCATCGGGCAAATTTAGCTCTTTAGGCGAGAGCGTCAAGAGGAAACCACGAGAAGCTAAAATTTTAGCGACTAGTATTCTATCTTCTTTAGAATATTCTTCAAAAGTTAAAGCGGTTTTAAATCTTTCGTCTAAAAATTCGGCGAAGGACTTATCTGTCCTTTTCATTTTTTTCTCTATATTCCAAGAAGAAAGTATCGCTTCCACAGAACCCTGCGTCATCACGAATTTTTTAAGAGAATGGACATTTCCAGCAGCATCAAGCACGCCGACTTTCCGGGCAACTTCTTTGTCCGTAGTATTTGTATAAGACTCTTGAATTTCAGCCATCACTGTAGCCAAATTTGGCAGTGTGGTATTGAGGTCATAATAGGACATATCCAAAGAGCCGTCTTTGTTTAGTAGACGAGAGAGCATAACATCATATGCTTCTTCTTTGTTTATGTAATTAATTCTTAGGTTGTTTTGTTCAAATTCACGGGCAATTTCTGGGGGTAAATCTTGTCTTTCAGTATTTTTTTCAGATTTTAAGTTTGCTGTAAAAATCATCTGAAAACCGGGCTGTATCTCTACGATACCATTACCGACGATATTTATTTTGTCCCCTGCCTTCACATTAAAAACCCCTTTTATAAAAACCATTTGCTCTTTTGGAAGGGCTGTAAATTCATCAAAAATAACGGTTTTTCCTTCGGCCATCGCTTTTGCCAGAGGACCGTAAATCTCCACTGTTTCTATAGCTCCATTACCTGTTGGTTTAATACCAGTCTTACCCCACACATTTGATTCTTTGGTCTGCGGATTACAAAAAACCATTTCTGGATCTTTGCCGGTAAAATGCGAAGCTGCAAAACGAGCCAAAGAAGTTTTACCTGTTCCTGTCGGACCGTGTAGGAACATCGGTTTATTTGTGAGCATCCTGTCGCCTATAGCCTCCAAGTCTCTCTCCACGGAGGGAGTAATACAAATATGTCCACTTTCGCTCAAATTTTGTTTATATTCTAAAAGTTCTGTTTGGCGCAGGATACTTCCGTCTACTCCTTGTAATTCTTTTTCTTTTTTCTCTATTTCGTCATTAATTTTTTGAAGGAATTTTCCGTTTCTGTCTTTTGTTTTTGCTGGAGTATTCGGATTTAAAATTTCAAACATCTTTTGCATTCTAAACGCTCTCAGGTTTCCAATACCTTCCATTATTTTTTGAACCTCACCTATTTCTGGAGTTGCTTCCAAAATTACTTCATAATCAATTCCTGCCCGATCTTTTGAATTTTTTTCTTCGTAATCTTTTTTTTGTTCTCTAAGTACTTTTTTAGCTTCACTCAAAGTGCTAAAGTCCGCAACGCGAAACTCTTTGGACTTAGCTTCAATTTCCTCAAGTTCTGTTTTATATTCTGCCTCAAAAGCACCCAAGCCTTCTTTAGCTTCACTCCCGTTTTTGCCAAGCTTTTTAAGCTCTTTTTTTAATCCTTTTCGTTCTTCAGAAATCTCATGAAAATTAGGTTTATTTTCACTACTACTTGGTTTTCCTTCCATAATTTATATTATATGATAATTTATTAAATTTTGCAAACATAAAAAATACCCTCATTTTATAGCCCCGCATTCCTCCCCAAACCCCTCCTGCGGGCAGAATTCCGAATCCCGCCGAATTTAAGAAAACATTAGTCGAGGTTTTGCGAATCATTTTCCCAAAGAATTAAGTTTTCGCAAAACCGAGTCCGCTTTTACATTTATGGCAATGATGTTGGATTTTTAGTAAAGTAGGTTCGAGCCTTGTTTAAGAGACACTCCGCAATCAAAGAGAATGGTTTTTCGCTAAAATTTTTTCGCGCAGAGCGAAGCTCTGCGTAGTGTGGGAAAGGATTTCCGGACGCTTCGCGTCCGTGGAGGAGGAGGTTCGAGCCAAAGATTTTTTGGAGGAAGAGTTTTTTGGAGGGGTGAACTCGGGAACGGGACCCGAGCGCAAGACCTTTTGAGCTTGTACTCAAGCCAAAAGGTATACTGCTCCTGTAAGGAGGTCGGCTACAAAATACATAACACTTGCCCCTGCCCGTCCTCTGGCGGGCCACCCTTCCCGTGCGTGTGTTAAAACTTTTGCTGTTGCAAACTCCCTAATTTTACAAAGGTTTTTAAGGAAAAAAATTATAGATATTAAGTTATCCACATTTACTTGACTTGGATTTATTTTAGGTATATACTCTATCTAAGTTACCTCGCCAGGCCTAGTGCCTGGTTTTTCCGTTCTAGGGCTACTTATTCTTTCTATCTCGCCTCTTATCGAATCCAAGGATATATACCAAGAACCTACTCTTATTTCCCATGCAGAATTTTTTTCGTAAGCTAAAAATTTTATATGTTTTTGTTTTTTAAGAATTTTTTCTTTTGTTCTTATAAAATCGCTGTCACCGCTACAAATATAAACAATATCAACATCGTTTAAGTCCTCCATAATTTCGTCGTGCATTTCTACGTCAAAGTTGCATTTATTTCTAAATCCCTTAGGGTCTGAATCATCTCTCAGTTTTTTTAAATCTTTAGCAGTTACTTCATAACCAATACTTTTGAAGTATTTTTCTAGAGCTTCACTGATACTTTTCTGAGGTTCGTAGCGTGGTCTTCCTTTGTATATTCGAGCATGAATTATGGTATTTTTTTGTGCCATCCAATTATACAGTTTTTTGTAGTCAGTCATCCAGCCACTGGCTTTTCCTCGTTTATAAAGATTAGAATCATCAATATACAGACCAGCTTTTGGTTTTGGTGGTAAACTTGCCTTAAAATCTTCCATTGATTGATAGGGTGTCATTGATTTAATTATAGCATAATCTTATTTCATTAACTCCCCCACCGAAACCCCTATTGCTTTTGCTATTTTCGCAATAGTAGCAAGGGTTGGATTAGTCTTGCCGGCTTCTATATTGCTTATAAATCCTTTATCTACATCAAGTATTCGGCCAATCTCACCTTGAGATATGCCTTTTTCGCTTCTGATACGTTTTAGGTTTTTACCAAGTCTTTCTGCTTCATTCATTTTTTGAGTATACTCCTTAGTTGTGCTTTACACCATCCGTTGTGGTATAATATAACCCATGTCTAAATACTTTTTATATGCTCGTAAAAGTACTGATGTCGAGGATAAACAAATTCTCTCTATTGAAGCTCAACTCGCAGAATTGCGAGAACTCGCCAAACGTGAAAATCTCAATATCGCTGGCGAATTTATAGAAAAGCGATCCGCAAAAATCCCCGGACGCCCTGTCTTTAATGAAATGCTAAAAAGAATACAAGCAGGCGAAGTACAGGGAATTGTTTGTTGGAAGATTGACCGCTTGTCGCGCAATCCTGTTGATAGCGGAAAAATACAGTGGCTCTTACAACAAGGCACAATTCAGCACATACAAACACATTCACAAAGTCATTATCCTAATGATAATGTTTTAATGATGTCCGTAGAGTTAGGAATGGCAAATGAATATGTCCGACAACTTAGTGAAAATACTGCTCGTGGTTTACGGCAAAAAGCGCGAAATGGAGACTTCCCTAGTCTAGCTCCGTTTGGCTACATAAATAATCCCGCAATTAAAAAAATTGCTGTTCATAAAAGAAATGCAAAACTCGTTAAGAAAATGTTTGAGCTTTACGCCACTGGAAGTGTCCGACTTGAAAATCTAACCGTTATTTTAGAAAAATCAGACATCCTTTCCAAAAATCATAATCGTATTCATGCTTCACGAATAGCACATATTTTAAATAATCCAATTTATTACGGACACTTTCGCCATGCCGGAGAAATTTATGAAGGTAAACACGAGCCGATCATTTCTAAAGCGCTTTTTGATAAAGCGAATGCGGTCTTGCGAGGTCGCGGTCGCACTCCTGACAAGAAAACCGATCCGAGGCCATTTTGTGGGCTAATGACCTGTGGAAATTGTGGTATGGGTATAACAGGAGAAAATAGAGTAAAACTACAGAAAAACGGCAACAAGCATTTTTACACTTATTATCATTGTTCTAAGAAATCCAAAACCCAGAAATGCTACGAACCTTGTATAAGAACAGAAGAATTAGACCGACAATTGTCTGGCATTCTCAGCGAATATTTTATGCCGAAAGAATGGACGACAAAATTATTCGCTATATTAGATACTGAAGAACAGAAAAATAAACACACAGCATCAAAAGCTGTTTTAGAATTACAAACAGAAGCGGAAGACCTTTCTCGCAACCTCGCCCGACTTACCGATGTCTATGTAGCTCAAGATATTGAACGAAGCGACTACTTAGAAAGGCGTCGCTCTTTGATGTCAGACAAGAAGTCTATCGAGGAGCAAATAGCTCGTTTTGAACGAACCCCCTCCGCGTGGATCGAACCGACAAGAAATTGGATAAAAGATGCTTCAATATTGGATGAAATATCTAAAACAGCCGACCTCCCCTCCAAAAAACTCTTCCTCCAAAAAATCTTTGGCTCGAACCTCCTCCTCCACGGACGCGAAGCGTCCGGAAATCCTTTCCCACACTACGCAGAGCTTCGCTCTGCGCGAAAAAATTTTAGCGAAAAACCATTCTCTTTGATTGCGGAGCCGTTGACCGGGATTGAACCGGTGACCTCGTCATTCGTTTACACCTCCATTTTGCTAAAAAGCTTATAGAAGGACTAGACTGTATCTTACGCATATCTTTCGACTTAGCGTCCCTTGTCAGTCGTTCGGGCGAAATTTCTTTCGCCACGGTCTTACCCATCTCTGGGCTTTAACCGTAATTCGGGATTCACAAGAAAATTTCTTTTCAAGTGGGCTATACGATAACCAATGACGTGCTCTACCAACTGAGCTACAACGGCATAAAATAATACCCTTTTACATACTAGTTTATTTTAACCTTTTTTGCAAAACAAAAGCCCCTTCACTTCCGTGAAGGGGCTTTTTATTTTCTCTTATTTATTTAATAATTCCTGAAACACATCTGGCTGAAAGCCTACGATTATTTCACCATTTATGTCTATCACTGGTACACCCATCTGCCCACTTTTTTGTATCATTTCTTGAGCCCTGGCTCTATCCTTGGTCACATCTACATCTTCAAAAGAAACATTATTTTGTTTAAAATAATCTTTTGCATAAACACAATACGGACAAGTAGGGGTCGAATACACTATAACTTTATTTTCTTTCATATGTTTTGGTTCTTTTAACTATTATTAATAATTTTACTTATACCTACAAATAAATTTCTTCAAATCTTTAGCGAAAGGCTTTTTGGGGATTTTGTAGCAAATTCTTTTTCCCTCACGGATAGAAGATACCAATTTCTCTCCAGCCATAACTCGCAGATGGTGAGAAGCCGTAGCGATACTGATATCTAATTCTTTGGCTATATCAGAAACACAGGCTTTGTCCTTGTTAAAAAGAAAGCACAAGATTCTGAGCCTACTTTCATCCCCTGCCGTGCGCATTAATTTAGCTAATTCATTCAAACGCATATTTGAATGATATACTATTCCTTTTTTATTGTCAAATACAAATATGAAAGAAAAATGCCTTCTTCTTTGTATTAATAGTACAAGGGTCGATTTGGTTTAAAAGTTAAAATAAACACTTAAAATGAATTCAACAAAAAAGATACTCGGAGGGTTGGGAATGCTGGCATTGGTTTTAGGAGTTTCTTATTTTTCCGCAGATATAGCTAGTGCCTACAGGGGAAATCCTGACACGAAAGGACCAAATTTCTCTACAGAACGCCACGAAGCAATGGAAAAAGCATTTGAGACAAATGACTACACAGCTTGGGTAAATCTTATGCCTAAACAAAGTAGAGTTACTCAAGTTATCAATAAAGATAATTTTGCTAAATTCAGCGAAATTCACAATTTGGTGGAAAAGGGTGACCTAGCCGGTGCACAAAAGATCAGACAAGAGCTCGGCCTAGGCTTGAAAAATGGACAAGGATTCAACAGGGGCAACAAAGGCAACTGCATGAATCGATAGTTTATAACGTAAACGCATCATCCCCGAACAAAATCGGGGTTTGGTGTATTTATGTGAAAAGACTGCTAATATATCAATATGGAAACAAATGGAGAATTATCAGATGAAGATATCGTACAAAAAGTCAGAACATCTGATAAAAATCTTTACGCTACTATAGTAGACAGATATCAAAAAAAACTAATTCGCTATGCCAATAATTTTACCAGGGATGAAAATAAAGCTGTGGATATCGTTCAAGAATCTTTTATAAAAGCCTTTATTAATTTAAACAGTTTTGATACTAAAAAGAAATTCTCCAGTTGGATATATCGCATTGTCCACAATCAAGCAATAAACATAGGGAAGGAACACCAGAAAGAAACTCCCCTACTAGAAGACTGGGACTTTAAAAGTGATGAAAATATAGAGGACGAATTCCAGAAAAAAGAAACAAAAGAAGAGGTAGCCAAGTGCCTAGAGAATATCTCTCTCCTTTACTCTCTACCTATGACCTTATATTATATAGAAGAAAAATCTTACGAAGAAATCAGTGACATATTAAAAATACCGATGGGCACAGTGGCGACTCGCATTAATAGAGCTAAAAAAATAATGAGAAAATTATGCAAAAAGAACTAAAAAATATTACAGAAAATGTGATGAACCAAATCCAGACAGGTCAGGTAAAAATGAAACCTAAGTTGTATTTTGTTTTAGGTTCTATTTTGACCTTTTTGGGATTGATATCTTCTGTTGTGGTTTCTGTTTTCCTAATGAGCCTAATACGGTTTTCCTTACGCGCCCACGGACCAATGGGCGAATATAGATTTGATCAAATGATGTCAAATTTTCCTTGGTGGATAATAATTTTTACGATTGTAAGTTTGTTTGTAGGAGTATTGTTAATCAAACAATATGATTTTTCATACAAAAAAGAACCGTGGCTTATCGTTTTAGGTTTTATTTTAGCTGTCCTAATCTCAGGATGGGTTATAGATATGGTAGGAATAAATAACAGAATAATACAGCGCAGTCCAATGAGAGGAATGATGAACAATTATTTTCAAGAAAATAATTTTCCAAGACAAAATAACTGGCAAAGATAAATATCTAAAAACCCCTTCACTAAAAAATGAAGGGGTTTTTTCTTTGCGCGACTTAGTAAACGAAGCTGGTACTGCAATACGTAATCATAATGGGTACATTTATATACCACAATTATAATTTATATATAGTTTGGTTCAGTGGATTTTTGGCTTCCTCTGGAGTGTCTTCTTTCACTGTAACAAGAACTATTTCTGTTACTTCACCGATACATTCAAAACCATCCTCAAAATACTTCATCGCCCTCTCTCGCTCCTCTAATGGGATATTTCTACCTATGGTTATATGGGGGGTCAAAGTTTTCTCCATATGCTTTGTATTTATCCTTTACGAACTTATCATAATCCACTAAGTATTCAAATAACTTTTTCTGAATTGCTATTAATTCTGGGCACCGTGCTCGAAGCATGACAGTTACTCGTTCTTCCTTATCTTTCATAATCTCATTAAAATCTATCTGTATTTTATGATTTACGACTTCTGTAGATTCAAAAAAATTAGAGAGTTTTTCTTTTAAATTTGGAATATCGTCATCTTCAACAAAACAAGGCGATCGTAAGGTAATGTGTAATTGATATGGCTTGTCGTATTTTTCCCTAAATTCATCGAGCCATACTGGTTTTTTAGAAAGATTTATGTTTGCGAATATAGCAAAAATTTTCATAACTAAATTATATCACAGTTCTCCATCCGCTACACCCGTGAACCTTCTAACCTTATTTAATTGAGTCAAAACCTTTGCGCGATCGACCGGGCTTGAACCGGCAACCTCCCACGTGACAGGCGGGTGCTCTAACCAGTTGAGCTACGATCGCATATGTCTACCAAACATTAACTAATTTCCTCGTTTTGCAAAGGTAGGTTCTAGGCTAACCAAAACAGCTACGATCGCGTATTTCCATTATACATAAAATCATGCGATTTCCAAGCTTGATTTTATTGTGTCGGCGACAGGGATCGAACCTGTGACCTGAGGCTTATGAGTCCTCCGCTCTACCGACTGAGCTACGCCGACATGGTAATTAACAATAACTTTTTCTCTCTTCTCCATCCCTTTATTTGCCTTTCACGCTTCAAAGCAAGAGAACGACTAGACAACTGTTCAGAATATATTCTTTCTAAAACTTTATGACTTTTTGTATAATGACCTCCTTTTAGATTTTTATGTTCTAAAAATCTACGTTCTAAATCATTAGTAATTCCTGTGTAGAGACTTCCATCTTTACATTTAATAATATAAACAAACCACATAAAAAATAATAGCATACTCTTGCCCTTCGACAGGCTCAGGGCCATTCAGCGCACCGAATAGCCTGCCATGAGCAAGCCCCAGGCAGGGGCGCGTCGAATGGTTGCGGGGTCACGAATCGAACGTGAGTCTTAAGGTTATGAGCCTTACGAGATACCTCTTCTCTACCCCGCTATAACAAACAAACACTTTAATCTCCAAAACCTTAAGGTTATTCGCGCTATTAGAACTTTGGAGATACCTCTTCTCTACCCCGCTATATATAAAACAAACTACCCCTTTATATCATTAAAAAATGCCCAAAATGAACACTTCAAGGGCACTTCCCTTATTTTACCCTAAATCCCTCAAAAAGCAACCAAGTTATTTAAATAAAACCATAGCTGTGAAAAATCTCTTCATACATAGCTATAATCCTCTTGGCTTCATGTTGGGAAAGCTCAAAGGCGAGTCCTTCGTGTGCTATCCTGTTTCTGATGGTGTGCACCTCCCAAGCTGTCGAAAGCTTGGGGAAACTTTCCTGATTGGCAGATTTTAATTTATCTCCAAGAGTATCGCCCTTAAAACCCATCTGTGTTAGTAGTTCTTCAAGAATAGAATCCGCCTCTATAATAGCGAGCTTCCAATCACTCCCATGTTGAGAAAACAAATAATCTAAAGTCTTACCCCAGCGTTCATTTTTAGAACCCCCGACAACTTCTTTTAGTTTTTCTTGTTCTTTTTTATTGTGTGCATACTCATGTATCTCATGGTGCAGGTGTGCGTGTTCTTTTTTCCTAACTTCAAATAAACGAACAATGGAATAAAAAATAATTGTTAAAAAGAAAATAGCCAAAAAGAAAAGTAGGGTCTTGCCTGCGGCAATAGCTTGATCTGTAGTGAGAAAAACAAAAAATTCTTTCAAATAAAAAACTCCTTGGTCAAATAAATAAGCGGGATCAAAGAATTTAGAATCCAAAAAAGTGTCTTGGAAAATAGTATTCTGGATACTAGCATTACTTCCTGTTTGCATATATAAATTATATCACATTGCTTCAAATTTTTTACCGACCTCAAAGAGTGTTCTTTCGCAAAAATGTGGTGCCATAAACTGAACAGAGAAAGGCAAACCTTCCTTTGTCTTACCCGAAGGCAGAGCAATAGATGGGACCCCCGCTAGGTTTGCGGGAGCAGAAAATATATCACACAGATACATAGCTACAGGATTATCCAATTTTTCACCTAGCTTAAAGGGCAATATAGGGACAGTCGGAGTAAGAATCAAATCAACTTCTTCAAAAGCTTTAACTATTTCTGTCTTTATTTTCTCACGCACCTTTATGGCTTTATTATAATAAGCATCATAATAACCATGAGAAAGCACATAAGTACCGAGCAATATTCTACGACGAGCTTCTAAGCCAAAGCCCTCCCCGCGACTTTTCATATATACATCTCTCAAGTTTTTTACTTCATCACTACCTTCTTTACTAAAACCATAACGAATACCATCAAAGCGAGAAAGGTTAGTAGAAACCTCTGCGGGCATGATTATGTAATAAGCCTCAAGTGAATATTTTGAAAATGGAAGTTTTATATCTAATATTTCATAACCAGAATTTTTAAATTTCTCTACAGAATTTTTGAAATTTTCCATCACCAATGGGTCCAACCCCTCTTCAAATAAATGCCAAGGTACTCCTATCTTCAAAGCCGAAGAAGGGGAAGATTTTTGAATGGTCTGGCCGGGAAAGGGACCCGGAGATCCGAGGACCTGAAAAAATTTTCCCTTTCTTTGGCTTTCCGAAACCGAAGTGCTATCTAATGGATCATGTTTAGATAATAAATCAAAAATTATTTCTACATCCCTAACATTTTTACCAAAAGGAGAAACTTGGTCTAGGGAGTTTCCCATAGCAATAATGCCATTTCTAGATAGAGCTCCATAGGTGGGTTTAAGCCCCACTAATCCACAAAAAGCTGAAGGTTCGCGCACAGAGCCACAGGTCTCTGTTCCCAGAGCCACCAAGGCCATATCGGCTGCTACGGCTGCAGCCGAGCCCCCAGAAGAGCCTCCAGGCACTCGCGTCACATCGAGGGGATTTCTGGTCACACCAAAAGCACTCGTCTGAGTAGAAGAACCCATGGCAAATTCATCCATGTTTGTTCTACCTATTATCACTGCTCCAGCTTTTTTAAATTCTTCAACCACCAGAGCACTATATGAAGCTTTATAATTTTCTAATATTTTAGAACCAGCTGAAGCAATGTGTCCTTCAAATAAAATATTATCTTTAATAGCTAAAGGTATTCCAGTCATGAGTTCTGCTGTTCCATCAGTAAACTTTTTCTGAGCAATTTCTGCTTGGGAAATAGCATCTTCAAACACTTCCAAGTAAGCATTTAATTCTCCATTTTTTTCTTTTATTACTTTCAAATATTCTTCTAATAATTCCCTACAAGTAAAAACACCTTTCTTGAGGTCTTCATGTGCTTTTTCTATTGTCAGGTTTTTCAAATCTATATTCATAAAATCTTTTTAACTTTCAAAAAACCATCTTGCTTGTCTGGGAATTGGCCAACTATCAAATCGTGAGAAAAATTTCTTTTTTCTAATTCATCTTCTCTCCAAATATTTTTTTGGTCATAAACAGGGGCGACATCTTCTAGCTCTACTTTTTCTATTACTTTTACATATTCCAAGATACCCCCCATGTCTTTTAGGATAGCTTCTTTTTCATCAGGAGAAAGCTCGATTTTTGCGAGTTCTGCCAAGTTTTCTACATCTTTTATCTCCATATATAGACAGTATACCCTAACATTACTTACCAATCAAAGCCTGTATTCTCTCTTCTACTGGGGGATGGGTGGCAAAAAAACTATTAATTTTCTTACTAATTTTTCCAGCTTTGTTGCCTTCCGGGTCCGCAATATACAAATGAGCTATAGCTCCAGATTGACGATTCATTGGTTTTGTAAATTGAGAGATCTTTCGCAACGCATTGGCCAATCCTTCTGGGTAGCGAGTGAGCAATGCCCCAGATGCGTCAGCCAAGAACTCTCTTTTTCTGGAAATCGCAAGTTGAATGAGAGTAGCAAAAATTGGGGCTAATATCGAAAGAACAATTCCAACAATCATTAATATATTTCCTGCTTTGTTGTCACTATCTCTCCCCCTACCAAGACCTCCAAAAAATAAATTCCTACGAAAAACATCTGCCAAAATAGTGACAAAACCAACGAGCACTACGACAACTGTGGATAGTAGCATATCTCTATTGCCAACATGAGAAAGCTCATGAGCTATCACTCCTTCCAATTCTTGTTTTTCCAATATTTCCAAAAGTCCAGTCGTCACTGCGACTACTGCATGCTCCTTGTCTCTCCCTGTAGCAAAAGCGTTCGGTGCAATATCTTTTACAATATATATTTTAGGCAAAGGTAAACCTGCAGTAATGGAAAGATTTTCTACTGTCGTATATAAGACAAAATTCTCTTCCCTGTTGGCTGGAACCGCGCCAGCTAATTTGAGAACAATTTTATCTGAAAACCAATAAGAAAAAAAATTCATCAAAATACTAAAAATAACAAAGAAGTATAATATATTTGGGTTGTTGTAGTAATAACTAAAAAACCAACCCATACCTATGACTACCACCAAAAACACGGTCATTAAAAACCAGGTCTTGGTGACATTTTTTGACTGCTCAGTATAAAGTGTTGCCATTTATTTTCTACTTAACCTATCTCAATTTATAACTTTCTATTACAGAATCTATGTAGTCTCCTTCACAACCAAAAGAATTTATTTTCTCTTTCTCTAAGCCATTTTCAGCAAACAAACCAAGTGTTCCATAGAAATAAATCTGGCTTGCGTATTCACTAAAATTTGTTTTAGTAGGAATAACAAAACTTACAGAGTCCATCTTTGTGGTGTCCAATCCTTTGACCATATGAAGAGGGCAAGATATATATCTACCAGCAAGCTTTTGACCAGTGATGTCGGCAAGGGTGCTATCTGCAGGATAAGACAATCTAAAGTTGCAAGAATCTTGCACTTTTACAATTTCAAAAACTGTGGGAAATAAATCGTTTTTTATAACTCCCTTGGCTTCTTCACACTTTACAGCACTTTCTCCCAAACAAGATAACTCTGTACTCTCAACATAAGCTCCATTTGGGTTTAAGGCTGGACCAACGCCACAATTTTTTTGGCCAACAAAAGTGATATTTTCTTCCTCTATGTTTTCTGTTGGAGTTTCTTGATTAGAAGAAACTTTATTCCAACTACCCATCAAAGTATTCCAAGTATCAATCATTTGAGAGCGGTAAAAATACCCAGCCAAAACAATTAAAATAACTATAATAACAAAAACCAAAACACCCCAGTGTTTTTTTCCAGCTACCACTTTTGGAGCTACAGAAGTAACAGGATTTATCTTACTACCCATGGGTATGACAGTTTTAAATGCCTCACTAAGGTCATCTTCACTCCATCCACCTTGAGAGGTCAAGGTCCCGTGAATCTCTTCTCGGGTGCGCCCCTTTGCTACCTCCCCTTTTATGTATTCCAAAAGTTCTTGAGTAACCATAAAATTAAAATTTAACTTCTACGTTGTTTTGAGCTACATCATCATCAGCCAAGTCAAAAAATTCTACTTGAGTAAAATTGAATATTCCAGCAATAAAATTACCTGGAAAAGTCTGAATTGAAGTATTGAAGTCACGAACATTAGCATTGTAGAATCTTCGAGCAGCTTGAATTTTATTTTCAGTATCTGAAAGCTCATTTTGTAATGACAAGAAATTTTGATTGGCCTTAAGATCTGGATAGGCCTCAGCTACAGAAAAGATAGACTTGAGTGCGCCAGTCAACATATTTTCTGCTTCTGCGTGTGCTGGAGTAGGGCCACTTGCACCCATAGCCATGGTGCGCGCCTTGGTGACATTTTCAAAGGCACTAGACTCATGCGTCGCATAACCCTTGACCGCATTTACTAAGTTGGGAATCAGATCATATCTGCGTTTTAATTGTACTTCTATGTCTGCCCAAGCTTCTTTGACACGATTACGACGAGTAACAAAACTATTAAAAAGAACCACTAATAGTAATATAAAACCTCCCAAAACAACTCCAAAAATTATTAAGATGTTCATCATAATAAAAATTATAGCACAAAAATCAAAACCAAGGACAGTCCTTGGGGAAACTCTCTTAAGGACTGTCCTTTACTTTTTGTTTTGCCACTCTTCGGCCAAAACCAAGAGCGGAGAAGCTAGGAAAATAGAGGAATAAGTTCCAAAGAACATTCCCGCAGTGAGCATAAGAGCAAAATACCTTGTACTTTCAGGGCCAAAGAAGAAAAGAGCTAACAAAACAATAATAACCGTAAGGGAGGTGCTGATAGACCTAACGAAAGATTGCTCCAAACTCCTGCCCACAATCTCACTAAAATTAATCCTGGCATTTGAAACTTGACTCCTTAGGTTTTCTCTAATTCGATCAAAAATAACAATGGTATCTGAAACAGAAAGACCGAGAATGGTGAGCACGGCTACCACAAAGAGAGTATCCAACTCTGCTCCATAATAATTTGAAAGAATTACAAATAATCCTACTGGAAGAATGACATCGTGAAGAAGTGAAATTATAGCAATAAAACCATATTTCCAAGAAGAAACTGGTTTGGAAACTTTTCTAAAAGCAAAAGCAATAAAACAAACAATAGCGATAGAAGTCAAAACAATCGCTGTGATGGCTTTTCGAGTGAGCTCGCGTCCAACTGTGGGCCCGATTGAATTGAAACTCATCTCAGTCAAAACATTTTTACCATCTTGTGAAAGTACTTTTAAAAGCAAAGAGTGCTCGGCGTCATTTAAATCACGAGTTTTTACTATGTAGCCTAATTCTCCGGTAGGCTGAAGAAGAATAGAACCAAAGTTCAAATCTATAAGAGACTGATTCAAATCTTCTTGGGTGGGCCTTGACTCTTTGTATACAACTTCTGCTAATGCTCCCCCTTTAAAATCTATACCTACATTAAATCCAAAAACAAGCATGGAAATGAGTGAAAGAGCCACCAATCCTATTGATATACCGATAAATATTTTTTTGTATTTTACAATAAACATATTATTTTATTTACTTATTCCACTTCCAAATAAAAATCTAGCAAACTTCCCTTCTCCTATAAAACCAAAAACTGAAAGGAAAATGCGAGTTATTATTATGGCACTAAACATAGAAACAACGACCCCCATACCAAGTGTCAAAGCAAATCCTTTTATCAAAGAAGTTCCAAACCAGAAAAGTATCACAGCTGTCATGAAAGTTGAAATGTTTGAATCTCTGATAGAAAGCCAAGCTCTAGAAAACCCATTTGAAACAGCATCTGCAATATTTCTACCTAAACGCATTTCCTCTTTGACGCGTTCAAAAATAAGCACATTGGCATCTACGGCTATTCCTATGGAAATTAAAAATCCGGCAATACCAGCGGCAGTAAGGGTAACCGGCAAAAGCTTGAAAATTGCTAGTATTATTGAAATAAAAATACATAAAGAAATAGTGGCCACTAATCCAGGCAAGCGATACCAAAGAATTAAGAAAAGTGCAATAAGTAAAAATCCTATTATAGTAGCCTTAATTCCTGCATTTATAGCACTATCTCCGAGAGTTGCACCGATGGTCTGAGTAGAAAGAAGAGATATAGGCACAGGCAAAGCACCAGAATTTAATCTACCCACAAGCAATTTTGCCTCAGTTGGAGTAAAACTTCCGGAAATTACTGCTTCTCCGTTTGGTATTTCTTCTCGCACAACGGGAGTAGAAAGTGGAGCACCGTCCAAATATATGGCTACCATTTTACCAACATTTTCTTTTGTGATTTCTGCAAACAATTTTGTACCTTCTTCGTTGAACTGAAGACTGACCATCGGCTCGCGAGTATTTGTATCAAAATTTAAAGTCGCTTTTTGTAAATATCTTCCTGTAAGCTTGGTAGAAACAAATTGCTGATCTAGACTAATACTTCCTAAATCAATTTGCCCATCTTTACCAACTTTTACTTTTTGTGGGGTACCTGCTGGTGCCTCAATTTTAAATTCCAAAAGCGGAGTTTGCCCAATCATATCTATAGCTTGCTTGATATCAGTAACCCCAGGAAGGTCTACAATAAGCTGCTCTCCTCCTCCTGAAACAAGACTACTGTGCTGAATCTGAACTACTGGCTCAGAAACTCCAAAAAGATTTACTCTTCTCTCTATAACATCTCGCAAGGCGGCCATGGAATCATCTACCTGATCAGCAGAAACGACAGAAATGTCAGCTTGATATACCAAATGACTACCTCCTGACAAATCAAGACCAAGGCGAAAAGGACGATTCTTGAAAAATGACTTCTCTGTCTCAAAATTCTTGTTTAATCTAGGCTCAGATTTAAAGACAAAAAGAGCTATGCCGGAAGCCAAGATAATAATTATTAACGCTGAAATAAGTTTTTTCCACATAAATACAAAGCTATTCTATACCTGAACAACAATAAAGTCAAAAAATTTATTTCTGTAATATTTTTACAAAATATGCTGTAATTGCACCTAAAATTAGACCGCCTAATATGTCTATTGGAAAATGAACTCCAGCTGTAACGCGTGCGATTCCAATAAGTAGAGCAAAAAGCATAAAAACATAGCCTACTTTTTTGTGTAAGAAAAAAATAGAGAAAGCCAAGGCACTAAAAAAGGAAGCATGCCCAGAAGGAAACGCATAACCCGACTGACTAAAAAGAGAGCTGACTTCTTCTAATAATATAAAAGGCCTAGGGGTATGAAATAAAAACTTTAAAATTTCTGAAATAAAATAAGCCGAAAATGCAGAAATAAAAACTAAGAAAATTTCTTTTTTCTTTTCTAAAAAAACCTTGACAGGACTTTCAGCTCGAAAAACCTCGTGATGAAAAAGCAAAAACAAACCCGCCAAAATAACTACAAGGTAAGGAAAAGTTTTAGCAAAAAAAACTATAATAACATCAAGGATTTGATTTTGATTGGCTAAACTATAAAAAAAATAAAAAATTTGATTATTCATGACTCTTCGCAACTTTTAAAACATTGTCTAACAACATCGCTACCGTCACAGGACCGACTCCCCCAGGTACTGGAGAAACAAAACCTGCGATATCTTTAACAGAATCAAAATCAACATCCCCTACGAGTCCACCCTCAGACTCAGAGGTTCCAGCATCAATCAAGACTGCTCCTTTCTTTATCATATCACCTTTTATATATTTCCCCTTACCCATTCCAGAGATTATTACATCAGCTCTTTTTATAATTTCTTCTTTATTTTCAGTCGTACTTCGCACAATGATTGGAAAAAATCCTCGAGAATGCAACAGGGCAGTGACCGGAAGACCCACCAGCATTCCCTGCCCTAAAACAACAATATTTTTATCTTTTAAATCTAAATCAACAGAATCCAAAAGCTCCATGCAGGCAAAGGCTGTAGGGGGGCCTAACTCATATTCATTTTCTTTACTATTATAAAAATTTTCACTTTTTGTTTTACCAAGACAGTCTACATCCAACTTTGGGTCAATACTGTCGAGCACAGTCTGCTTGTCTATATGTATAGGCAGAGGAAGCTGAATAATAATCCCACACATATTTGGAACTTTATTTAACTTTTTTATTTCTTGAACCAATTCTTCGGTAGTAATAGAAACAGGAAAATTTGCTTGATAAAATGAAATGCCTACCGCCTCTGCCATGCGTCCCTTCATTTGAACATACTTTACGGAAGCCGAGTTGTCCCCTACTAACACATCACAAAAGACAGGTCGAAAAGGCAAAAGGGTTACTTCTTTTTTTATATTTTCCAAAATATTATCTCTTATTTTTTTTCCATCGATTATTTTTGTTTGCATACTAGTTTACCTGTGTTTCCCCATGTCAGACATGTGGGACTCCCACATGTCTGACATGGGGAACTTAAAGGCATTTACACCCCTAAAAACTCATTCTGCATATCATCTC
The DNA here is from genome assembly GCA_964484005.1 of uncultured Candidatus Saccharibacteria bacterium. Taxonomy (GTDB): domain Bacteria; phylum Patescibacteriota; class Minisyncoccia; order Phycocordibacterales; family UBA9973; genus UBA9973. Next base: position 29,861 of record CAZADR010000008.1, read on the forward strand.
GATGAGCTATTCTCCCATATCTACGCATGCTCATCAAGATACCCAAGCCTGCAAATTCAGCCAACAAATGTGAGCCTCCGTAACTCATAAAAGGAAGAGGAATACCCGTCACCGGCATAAGTCCGATATTCATACCAACATTTATCAGGACATGACTCATAAAGAAAATAGCTATCCCCATTCCAAAAAGTATCTCAAAATTAGAAGCACCCAGAGAGGCAAAATAAAGGATTCGCCATATCACCAAACCATAAAGTATTAAAATAAAAAGAGAACCAACAAAACCCCACTCTTCAGCAAAAGCAGCAAAGATAAAGTCAGACTGAGGTACTGGTAAAAATTTTAACCTAGACTGGGTTCCAAAACCTAAGCCTTTACCGAGTAGCTGACCAGAACCGACAGCAATAGTAGATTGAAAAACATTGTAGCCAGTTTTATGAACATCAGATAAAGGATTTATAAAAGTATATATACGAGCTTTTTGATAAGGCTCAAATGCAAAAAACCAAAGCCCTACAAATACCAAAATTCCTGAAGCTAAAACTAAAAATAAATGCATTTTTGAAATACCAGAAACCAAAACCATTCCAAGCCAAATAGCCAAGATTATCATCGCTGAACCAAAGTCTGGCTGTAATAAAACTAAAATAAGTGGCACCAAAGCATAAAAGCCTGAAATAAAGATATGTTTTACATCCCTAATCTCCACATGTCGACGAGAGAAATATTTAGCTAATACTAAAATCAAAACCAATTTCATGATATCTACTGGTTGAAAAGAAAAGAATCCAAAATCAAACCAACTCTTTGCACCGTTCGATATATTTCCCAAGACTATCAATACTAGCAATATAAAAGAAGTAGCTAGAAATAAAAAAACCAAAATATCTGTCCTTTTTAAAAAGCGAAAATCAATAAAAGAAAAAATAAAAAAAACAAATAGAGATATAGCAACCCAAATAATCTGCTTACTAAAAAAGTCCGTTGTTGATTCTAGTGGAGAAAAAGACTTCATGGTGACGAGCCCGGCTGCCACTATGGGCATCACAAACAAAACAAGCATCCAGTCTATTTTTTTAAGAGCCTTTTCTGCCATACATTTATTTCAACTTAACAGAAAGAATATCAAACATCGGAATTATCTCTTTAGCTACCGGAACTCCTGGCAAGGCCTCGGGCCAAGTAAAATTGATATCTGTATTTTTATCTGGCAATAATTGATTTAAGAATGTACGACTAGTGGAGATGGCATTCCCTTTTTCATCATAAATTATAGCCACAGTACTAACATTTGGAATGTTGAAAATGGAATTATTTTTTAAAGTAGCAGACAACCTAGGGCTCGTCGTCTCTCCAGAGAGAAGGATGTTTGATACAGCTATTTTCAATTGTTCTTTTCTGTCTTCGGACACCTGAAACCAAATAGGCTTTTCTGTAAATTCAAAAGTTACATAAACTGGAATAGAATTACCAATGTCTATACCTGGCTCAAAAACTGCAAAATTTCCACCTGGGGGAACAAAAGTACTTCCCTCTCTCTTGCCTATGTAAATATTATTTATATCACCAAAACGAAATCTGTAATTTACTTTTTGAGAGGCAGCATTTTCATTGTGGTTTACGATATAAGCTACTGCATTGTATCGTCCCGGTATCACCTTGAATGCTCGCGCCCAAAGGACTGAGGGATCTTGTACTTCTGCCACACAAGCCCTAGCACACAAGCCACCGCAGTCTACCCCTGTCTCATTACCATTTTGCCTACCATCCGAACAAGTAGGAGCTTTTTTAAAACTAGGATAAATAATTAAAAATCCAAAAATAGAAATAAAAGCAACCACAATTAATACATAGAAAATTTGCCGTTTTAGTGCCCAAGTCATCGATGTCATATAGACATAATAACATGACTGATTTTCTTGAGCAAAGCGATTAGAAAATCGTCACCCCGTTAAATCCTCGCTTTGCGAGGGGCCACTTCGTGGCATATTTAACAGGGGTAAAGAAAATTATAATCACTACGCTCTTTAATTTTCTAAACAAATAAAAGACTAAAAAATAATAAGAGCCCGACCACCTTTCGGTAGTCGGGCCTTGATGATGTTGCGTCACTCAGTGACGCAACCGGCTGGTGGGATGATTGTTTTGGAAATTCTTCCGACGCTCCTGCCGCCAGAAGAGAATCCGAAGTTTCTTCTGAAGGTCGGGACCCCCAAATGAAACCCACTTGATAGTGTACATGACGACCGCACAGGCCACCACGCACACTACAACATACGCAACGAACTGGAAAAATTCAGTCATGTCTATTTCTCCTTTCTTGTATTATAGCACACTTTATATACAAAAGTCAAGCATAAAAACCCTTTAAAAATAAGACAAAAAAATAAGAGGGGCAAAGCATCACTGCTCCACCCCTCTACCAGAATCAGTCCTGGCTCTGGGGCCACATATCTCCACACCATGTGCGGGGGGCCCTAACCGCCCTTCCTTTTGCGACCCGGAACTTCTAGTCGCCACAATCTCGAAACAACTTTGCAGGAAATTTTATTTCCTGTTGCTGGGGTGCGTCTCTACATCCCAGCTAGTTGTACTACAGAGAAAGCAATCTCAAAGGGACAGTCTCGTCATAATTGTGTGCCTCCATCTTAATTTTATACCTTTTAAAAATTGCAAGCAAGAAAAAGACTAGCTTTGTGCGGGAGCTTTATCTTTAATATCATCAAAAAACTTTGCCATAGTCACTTGGAAATAAGGCATAATCCACAAAAATCCAATACCCATAGAGAGTATTCCGAGCAAGAACCAACCGAAAAATCTTAAGCTTAAATAAAATAATTTCTTCTTGTTGCCATACATCATATCCTTACTTTTCTTGATAGCGTCACGAGGCTTGATAGATTTATCTTCGGCAAGAATAAAGAAAGTTTGAGAATACGAAAGTGCAGCGATAATTCCTGGAATAATCAAAAGCAAAGCCCACAAAAGAATAAACAAACACATCAACAAATAAGCAACTAAGGTTCGAAGAAAATCATCAAAACCGACAAATAGTTGATGAATTGAAGCTTCTTGTTTTCGAGCCAAAGCCAAAGAAAAAATAGACATACCAAGAAGCATCGGACCACTAATAACGAGACTCAAAACTGGCCCAATATCCTCTGGAGAACCCGCCACTATTGCAATAAACATATACAAAAAATAACCACCAACAGCGAGGCCCCATTTCCCTGCCAAGGTCTCTCGCGCCTCCTTCATCAACACCATATTTTCAATTGCCATAAAAATTATTTAATTAATTAATAACATTATAATTATATAATAATAAAAAACACAACACAAAAACCAGTAAGTTATTTACTGGTTTTTAGAATCCCGAGCGAAAATTAAAATTTTCTAACGGGACTAATCAAGTACTCGGTGTTGGCGACAGCCTACTTTTCCCATGAAGAGTATCATCGGCTCAACAAGGCTTAACTTCTCTGTTCGGAATGGGAAGAGGTGTGGCCCTTGCGACAAATCACCAACACTGAAAACTTGATTACATAATTGATATCAAATAATTTCTTTGTGTAAATATAATAACTTTTTACACCAAAAAACAAAACTTGATTACAATGCGCATCAAAAATGCGACTTTAATTTTATGTGATTTTCAAATTTCTTAACAGGAATCGAAACATTAGTACTTCTCAGCTCAACGCATTACTGCGCTTACACTTAAAGCCTATCAACGTGATCATCTCTCACGGTT
>CAZADR010000009.1:0-26031 GCA_964484005.1 uncultured Candidatus Saccharibacteria bacterium
AATCATTTGGATTTTGCTCGAAATAGTTTCGAACTTTGTCCAACAAACACCGCCAGTACAACTTAGTATCGGAGTGACCCGAGTGCTTAGATAGAAAGTGCGACCCTAGTGGTTCGAATACTTTTCTCCCGCCATCAGCAGGTAGCACGAGAAGCGTTTAATATCATTTTTGCCTCAGGCTTTCAAATTGGAGTCTGATATAATTAAACTATGCCTGATGAAATTGCAAAACAAATAAACGAGAAAATTATTGAGTGGTCAAAACATAAATCAAAACTCGTAGTAGCAGTAGATGGTTATACTGGCATCGGTAAGACGACTATTTTAAATGAACTCGCTAAACTTAATTCTGAAATCTTGGCAATACATCAAGATGATTTCCTGCTTTCTCGAGAAGAAATCAAAAAGCTTTTACAAAACGCAACAGATCGTTCGGTAGTATTTGAATTAAAAAATAGGAATTCAGAGAAGATTACACAACTAATTACTGCGTTTAGGTCAAATACGTCAACATATTCTACAAAAATTATAGATCCTTATACGGGAAAAGTAGATATTGAAAAGAGTTTTGACTTATCAAAAAGGATATTGGTAATCGAAGGAGTGTTCATGTTTCATCCCAAATCACTAAACAGTCTTTGGGATAAGAGAATTTTTCTTGATGGAAATACTGATACAATCGATGAGAGAAGGATAAAAAGAGAGAAAGAAAAATGGGGAAAAGATTATTTTCCTGAAGATCATCCTGACTCATACTTCAAACAGGTTGTTATCGCATTAAAAAGATACAGAAAAGAATGCAAACCTGAAGAACGAGCCGACCTAGTTTTGAATGTTTGTTAAACTTAAATACTAACCCGCACGAGAAGGCTGCATAATTCTAGTTACAGAGTTAAAATTTCATTATTCTGGAAACAAAGGAAAGATGTATTTCAGGACGAGAGACAGACCACAAAAGAATTTCCACGAACCAGTAAACCTAACCTTCGATAAAGTGTCGGGCGCTATTGCTAGGTCCAAATATAAGGACAAAGACACACTGAAAACCAAGAAAAAGTAACCCTTTACTATTGCTTTTTAAGTTTACGCATGTTATAATTTATCATGAAGGAGGAAGTTCCCGTGAAAGCTCAACGCCTTATTCCCGGAGCAATGGGATACGACATGAGATACATTCTCGTGGTTATCCCGTTCGACGGAAACCATTATCTCGTTGGCCGACACAGCGGCACCGGCCAACTTGCCGTCGAAAATATGGCTTCTGCCCCGCCTGCCGATATTTACGTCAGCGGCGAGTGCGAGGTCAGTCTCAGTTTTCTCGTCGCCGCAATGACCTATCTTCAAGCGTGGAACAAGCTCTACGACGGGTTTGATCGAATGCTTGAAAATAACCACCTAGAGAAGTGACCACGCTTGTTTAGGTGGTTTCTCTTTTATTGCTACTTAGGGTATTTTGTATATAGTTCCCTTTTATTATAATCTCTCGGCATTCTCGGCTGGCGACAAGCCGTTAAGAATTTTATGCGGAAAATAATTCCAGGCATCGGTTACTAAATCGAGAATGTTATCGAGTTCCGAAGCATCTCCTCCCCGGTCAAACATAGCTACAATTTTCATCATATCGTCGGTGTCTTCCTCATTGAAAATAGCATCCTTTATGTGTTCCAGTGAAAAAGGACTCTCGGTTTCCTTAAGCATTTCCAATAGCTCCTGCTCAATTTCTGCCCGTCTTTTTAAAATTTGGTCTTTTGATTCCATCGCTATGGTATAAATTTATGGGTAACATACCTCTCTAACTCTTTTGTTAATTCATACACGACTTCTTTGGCTCCTGATTCTGGGCAGCTTTCCAGGAAAGACCGGATTAGGGTTATATACTGATCATGATAGGGCTTCTCTGGTTCTGACTTCCGTATTTTAATAATAGCTCTTAGGTTAGAAGCGAAATCAGCCAGTTTTAGGATTTTTGCTTTAGGTGATATTTGTTTTAGGTTTTCATAGTATTCTGTTTTCTGTGCCTTGTTGTAGTCCTTCGGATGGGAAACTTCCTGAACTAACTCCGCCACAGTTTTAGAAAAAACCTGTTCTAATTCCTCATAAGTGGTATCAGTATCTTCGAGGGTGTCGTGAAGAACCGCGGAAACGAGCAAATCTGTATCATCAACCCCAAATTCATTTTGAAGGATATTCAATACGTCCAAAAAATGATTGCCAATGCCTTCCTCTTTGAATTTCTGGGAAGCAAATTCTATGGCGAATTTCTCTTTCACTATTTTAATAATATCCGAAACGTGATCCGCATAAATATCGGCTCCTTCCTGTTTATACCCATCGACTAAATTTTTTCTGAACCCTATTACATAAGCTCCCGCAGCTTTGGCTGCTTTTATACCAGTATTTGAATCCTCCAGAATTATCGTGGTTTCTGAACTAGCTCCAAGTTTACGAATAGCTTCTAAATATGCCTCAGGGCTCGGTTTAGGTTTTAGATCCGATCGATCATTTACAGAAATGATACAGTCCAATTTATCTTTGAATGAGAGCCTGGGCAAAACTTTGTCGATCCAGTTTTGCCTTGAGGAGGACACTAGTGCTAATTTGAAACCCAACGTATCAAGTTCTTTGATCAGGTCATCGATATCTTCTGTTATCTCTGATTCTGAATATACAAAATGAGCTTTCTTGTCATATATGTCTACAAGCTTGCTCTTGTCAACATTTGACCCCAAAGATACTGCTTTTTCATGTACACTATTAACGCTCATCCCTATAGTGCTCCCCATTTTTTCGGCAATATCTTTACCGAATACCTCAATCAAAAAACCTGTATCGAACTTGACCCAGGTCCGCTCGCTGTCGATAAGTACTCCGTCCATGTCGAAAATAAAAGCTCGGTTCGGTTTCATGATAATTAAGTTTCGTTGGTAATAATCTTAGTAAATTCCTCCAAGCTTTCGGCGCAGTATGTGGGTTTGGTCTTTTTAAGCTCATTGTAATCATAGAAAATTTTATTTTCCGGCGGTAAAAAAAGACAAGAACGTATCCCGGCAGCATGGGCGGCGATAATATCATTGCGTGAATCTCCTAAGATAATCGTAGTTTTAATATCAAGCTTTGCGATTTCAATGACGTTCAAAAAAGGTTCGGGATCGGGTTTGTGCTTCATTACATCATCTCCAGCCACAATAGCTGAAAAAAATTTCTCCAATTTAGTTTGTTCCAACGCTTCCTTTAACAATTTCCTCGGACTTGAAGAAACAAGAGTCAGGGTAATTCCGTCGGCTTGTAATTTTTCCAACATTTCAATCGTACCCGCGTAAGTTTTCAAAGAAGAAACATGCGTTTTCATATATTTATATACATCTTGAACAAAAATACTGAAATCAAATGAGGGATATTTTATAGTCGCTTTATCGTGTTCATAAAAGAAGTCGTCCACGATAACTTTATCTGAAAAATTAAACCCCAACTTTTGAAGTTCATTGCGGTACCCCTCAAGCCACAAATGTAGCGTCATACCCAATGTTCCGTCCCAGTCAAAGATCACTGCTTTTATCATTAAAATATTATACCAAATTTACTGGCTGTTTAGTGCGGCGGGTAAAAGTTGAGTCTGTAAATTCGCGATTAAATCTAATCTAGGGGGCGCTTGTAGTCTTTGAAGATTTCACTAAGTTCTTGGTATACTTTCGGGCTAGCCGCAATAAAATCTATATTTCGGTAGTCGTATTCAGAGGAACCAATATTCGATACAATCCCGCCAGCTTCTGCGACCAACAAAGACCCGGGTGCAAAATCATAATCATAGCCCCACGGATCAAAAGAAATCCTCCCGTCTAACTTTCCAGAAGCAATCATGGCAAATTCCCAGCCAGTATCAACCGTGGAAAAATATGATGCCTTTGCTACTATTTCGCCCAAGAATTCTTGATTATACTTTTTATATATTTTACTCTCTGAACAAATATAAGCGTCTCTAGGATTCCTGTCGCTTACATGAATAGGTGTATCATTTTTGTATGCACCTTTGCCTTTCTCAGCCCAATACACATCATCATTTAGGAAATCATAGATGGCCGAAAAAACAACCTGCCCGTGTTCAATAAGAGCAAGCATGGTGGTACAGAAAGGAAGTCCGCGAGCATAGTGTCCTGTGCCGTCTATTGGGTCTACAAGCCAGAAGCGTTCTGCATCTCTATTACCGCCATATTCTTCACCCACAAATTCAATATCAGGGTAAGCCTCAGCTAATTTGGTTTTTAAAAGGTTTTCTGTTTGTTGGTCTAGAACCGTGAGTATATCGCTCGAAAGCTCTGTTTTCTTAAAAATTATTTCTGCCTTGCCCCATTGAGGCAAAAGGACTTCTCGAACTGATCTTATTATAGGGAGGACGGTGTCTTTATACATAGTTTTATTATAACATTCAGGTGGTCGTTACGGTTACTAGTTAATCTCAAACTCTAAAAACATAGGCGTGTGATCCGACACAACGTCCGAAAGGACTTCGAAGGCTATCTCCTTTATACCAAGAGAAATAAGCATATAGTCGGCAAATTTTTCCGGCTTGGTATATCGTTCCGTCCTTGTCGATGTGATATCGTGTGTCTTTATCAAATTAACCATTCCGCCTTCCAAAATTTTTAAGCTTTCGGTGTCCGGGTTTAGATTGAAATCGCCGCACATGATTTTTTCTCCCTCGATTGAATTCATGAATTCTTTAATCCTTTTTGATTGATTTAGCCGATCTTCTGTATCCGTTTTGCCTTTTCCGTTCCATAGTCCATGAAAATTAAAGAACGTGACCATTTTTTGGCTCAAGGGGATTTTTAGATACTGAACATTCTTGGCATGAAAGCCTACATGGTCAGTAGGAACGTACCCTTTTTGCCTGTGGACGAAATGCTCACCTTCTTCGATAACAGAGATAGTCTTTTTAACGAATATGGCTAGGCCGTAATAGTCCTGTAAATGAGGTCGGTAATATCCTTGATAGTCGGACAGTGCTTTTTCTATCTCCTCGTAGATATCAAGCATGGCGTCCGTGTAGATAACTTCTTTGCCTTTGGCATTCTGATAGACTTCCTGAAAGCAGAAAATATCGATCTCTGAATGTTTTTCCAAGAATTCCAAAAGTGGTTTATGGATTCTACCGCCCCAGATGTTTAGTGATAGGAGTTTCATAATTATAGAGCTGCATTCAGGAGATAATCTATAATTTTCTCTTGGGCGGGCGGGTTAAGGTGACCGTATTTCTCTTCCGCTATATAGTCCTTGATGGGTACCCACTGCCATTCGGAAAATTTATGCGGCTCCATTAGTTTAGGCTCTTGCTCCGTTGTTGCGTGAAATACGAGCAAGGTGGCATTTCTACCCACTCCGGGTATTTGTCCTATAAAATTTACAATTTGGAACTCAGTTATTCCAACTTCCTCTAATACTTCTCGCCTTAATGTTTGCTCGATTGTTTCACCAATCTGAGATCTTCCTCCTGGTAGTGTCCACACCGATATATCCTTATATACATCCTTGGTATAGTTGCGGAGTCCACAAAGAACTTTCCCGCCTTTTATCATTACGGCTAGAGGGCAAAGTATCTCGTCTCCATTTTTGGCAAGTTCTTGTTCCATATTTTGCTAATTAAATTCCAAATAAAGCGGTAAATGATCCGACACCTGATCTTGTAATACCTCAAAATCCTTAACCACGACTTCGGGAGAAACTATGACATAATCCGCGAATTTTTCTTGTCTTGTATATAAAAGACTCCTCGTTGAAGTAATTTTGTATTCCCGCACTAAATTTCTGTTGCCTTCGCTTAGCATATCTATGCTTTTAGTATTCGGTCTTAAGTTAAAATCTCCACATAAAATTCTGGCCCCCTCGTATTCCTCGAAAATTTTCCTTATTTTTTCTGATTGTTCAATACGTTTTGCTGTATCCATTTTGCCGGTTGCGACCCACATACCGTGAAAATTCAAAATGATATACGTCTTGCCGGAATGGTTAAATTCCAGGCGTTGCAAATCTCTGCCCATGGAGAAATAATCTTTGTTGTTCTCATCTGCTGTGGCATTCAATTCGGGAAATAGAACTATGTGCTCAATCTTACTAACAACGAAAGATTTTTTTATGAAAATTGCCAAACCGCCTACGTCATTCTCCTGTGCAACCGCATGGTATCCGTTAAAATCCGTAAGAGTATTCTGAATATCGGAAAAAAGATTGGGCCTTACTTTTCCTAAAGATGGCCTTGTGGCTCCAGCACTAGGAAATACTTCTTGAAAACAAAAAACGCCTGTATCTTCAGCATGATTTTTTATGAATTCGATGAGAGGTTCATACACGATACCGCCCCAGGTATTTAATGTAAGTAGTTTCATGGATTAATTATATCAAATTTACATTGATAACCCCTGGGCATGAGATATAAGTTCAGTAAAATCAATAACACCTTTGTGCCGTTCCAAAAAGTCTTTAACCTCTATAACCTCCCTGTTGAAAGCATCCTCGCTCGGTGTAAATTCTCCAAGTTGGAAATTGCGAGTTGTGTATATGAGCATTATTTTATCTTTATATTTTTCCTTGTCGTCGGATTCTATAATAGCCAGAAGTTTCGGGTCTGAAAAAGTCGATCCGGCTTCTTCTTTGACTTCTCTGATCAAAGCTTCTTCGGGAGTTTCTCCGTTTTCAATATGCCCGCCAGGAACCTCCCACCCGCGATCATTTTTTATAGTAAGGATTTTTGACCCATCAAGAGCTATCAAAAATACGGCGCTAAGTAATTCACGTTGAGGTAGAATGGTATTCTCGTCAATATATTTAATGGAAAAATTTGTCATCTATAGTTTTCCCTCCTTAACAAGTTCAATTGCAGATTTACCAATTTGGGTTTTAAAAATAACTTCTTTAGGATCCAAAAGGGTGTCTTTGATTCTTTCTACTTGTTTTGGCACGGTGTTTGTTGGTAATTTATCAATTTCAAAGTACTCGATTTTATCTGCCTCGTCATTCAGGGTAATTTCTCCACCCACAACTTTACACAAAAACGAAAAAGCCATGTCATTTTTATTTTCCTTATTATAAATACCAAGAAGTTTGGAAATTTCAACGTCAAGTCCAGTTTCCTCTTTGATCTCCCTTATAACGGCACTTGCTGGAGATTCAAAATCTTCCAGGGTTCCGCCGGGCAAATTCCATAAATCATAGTCTCTCCTATGAACCAGCAATATTCGCTTTTGTTCATCAAAAATTATTCCGAACGATCCGATTATAAATTGTGCTTTCATGTTTTTATTATATCAAATCACGGACTCAACACCCTCCTTAGCATATATAAAAAGTTTCTTGGTTTTTTCTATCCATGTTAACGCAACCTTTTCATCTCTTCCCCGGCGCACCCACCAGCTCCATTTATCAAGAATTTTCAAAAAGAGAGCTGCCTGTAGAATTTGCATATCCCTCTGTTTCAATCCATAACCCAGCATGACATTTTGGTGCATTCCTTTAGTCCCGGTATTATAGAAACTAGCCCAAATCATAGCATGAGCCAAATCTTCAAACGGGTGTGAAATTTTTGGATAGGGATCAAAAAATTTAAGTGAAGAAATGCCAAAGGTATTAAAAACGCCAGGGTCATCGTGAATTAAAGAAGATCGTCTGCCGTTTTTTATATCCTTTTCTACAACGGAAATTGCTTTTGCAATTAAAGGTATATCTTTTTCTTCTAGAAGTTTGTTTTTAACCAGCGTCGTTTGTTGTTTTTTACCAACCGCTAATGGAGATTGTATCATTCCTCCGTAAGTAGAATATTTTCCTGTAAGCTTTTCTATGTTTATAACCTTTCCAAACCCTTTTCCTTTTGCCTTATGCATTATAGCTAGACCTTGCCCTAATTTTTTATATACTGAAGGCATAGCCTTTTTGTTTTTTAGCAGAGACTCTTCCGTAATTTCTTTTTGGATATATTCTAAAACCGCTGCCGCAAAGGGAAATTCCTTGCGAGGTTTGATTAGATCCAGTACTTTTACAGTGTTAGCACCCACCCTTGTCCATTGTTTAAGGAAGGTAACCTCAGTTATTAAGGTTTTAGGGTCAGCCGTAGATTTAACGATATAGGTACCTGATTTGTCGCTGACCTTCAAAACCACTGACCCCGCATTCTGACCTACGAAATAGCCAGCAACTTTAAAAGTTTTTGGGTCCAAGAAACTATATAAAGGTATTTTTTCTGCGAACTTTGGAAAATCCTTTCTGAGCTTTTTCCCTGCCCGGGAAGCCCACGCAGGGGCTTTAGGTTTTTTTGCAAGTTTTGTTTTCATAATTCTTTGGTGTATAAAAGCATTTCACCTTCTTTCGTATTGGTTGAACCCTCTAAGATAAAGCTGCACCGCATCGGAACTCCAAGTGAATTTTTGTTTTCAGGCGACACTCTGATTGTCCCACGTTTTAAGCCTTTTTCTTTTAAAAATTCTGTCATAAGATTGACGGCTCTCGTTGCATATCCTTTACCTCTTTCCTCGGGATATAACGAGTAAGAAATATTCGCATCGCCTTCGGACAATTTTTCTATTTTTCCTGTATCAGTATTCGCTTCCACCATTCCCAGTAATTTATTCTCCGACCAGATAGCGAAAGTATATACAGGACCGCCTGCTTCCCAGTATTTCTGGCTTCGCTCGATAAAGTCTTGAACATTCTTGAGAATGCTTTTTCCACCGCTTACCCATTTTTGTTGCTCGTCATCTTCTCCTGCTAGGTGCGCTTCAGCATCTTTCATGGCAAAGGGTTTTAAAGTTATGACACCATCTGTGAGTTCAATTTCAGCCAACCTAATAATTTTATCGTTTCCTTTTATCTTCTGAAACAAAAAAATGAATACCGCCACCACAAGGTACGAAATAAGCGTACCGATCCAAATTCCAAATCTTGGAAAACTGATACTTGCGGTGATCGCATAAAGCGCGAAACATATGGCACCGGGAAAGAAAAACGATTTTACGACGGCAGGAATAATATCTTTCCCGTGCGCGAAATAGTAAATCAAAAGAGTTGTGCTAAAAACGGCGGGGAATGTTGAGAATAGGCCTCCCCAGACATTCCCTAGTGTCCTTGCAGAAACAACCGTCGTGACGACGACAAGTCCGGCAAACAATGCCCGTAGAATGATGTGTTTTGCTGTAAAAGGTACAGGTGTGATATGCGTAAAATGCGGGAGTTTATTAGCTAGATAATAAACGATAATAAAAACGGGAATTCCTATTAGAAGAGCAATCCCAAACGACTGCGGTGGAAATATGAGAAGAAAAGCGGCGCTTAAGGCCCAAAATACAAAAGCCGCTGCCATTGCAATAAAAGCACCCCAGCGAGAAAAGAAGGCAAATGCTAAGGCAAAAATATAAACACATGTAAAAGTAGCCGCAACTGAAATTACTGCCACTGGAGCGACTTCTGTTGGACCTTTCGTTAGTCCAATAAAGAAAAGCCCCATAGCAAGCGTTGAAGGAATTGTCAGCACAATACCTCTCCATCGCAACGGAACTCGTTCCGCGAGAAGCGTCTGCAGACTGATGAAGAGTCCCCCGACAATGAACGAAATGATGGCTCTAAAGATAAATATATTCATTTCTTGAATTCGATTTGAATAACCCGCACTGTAGTATCACCTATATTCTCAACTATATGTTCACCTTCGCCCTGGGTAACTTGGTCTTTTACGAGTTCTGCATCTTTTGCCGTGCCGTCAGGTAAAGTAAAATGCAATTTACCTCCATCGATAACATAGCAATTATTCTTTGGATGCCAATGAGAAAGAGCTTTGTATCCAGGAGGCACGATAACATCTAAAACACGAATTGAATCGTTTTCCAATACGACTTTATGGACTTCGGGAGCTATGCTTACCGCATCGTTTTCGTGATCTAGAAACATGGTTTTATTATAGCAAAATAACGGCAGAATAATCAGTCAGTAAGTAGTGTCAGTTTCTTATCCTTATACACAATCCTACTCCGCAGATTCGCCAACAGCTCTCGCTTTTCGTTCACTGTTCCTTCCTTAAGAATGTATTTTGCATAATTGCGTATGTCAGTATCCGCTCGGTTTTTGACCTTGTCCGTGCTTCCAAGCACCGACCTTTGGAAAATATTGAACCGGGCTATTTCATCCTCCAGTCTCTGTCGCATGCCCAGCTCGTTTAAATTTACCTTGTCTAAAATTTTAAGCAGTTCGGTAATCAGGTCTTCTTCCCGGATATATTGATTCTTGCAATTTCTATCTCTTGATCTGGCGCAGGAATAGTAGATGTATCGATTTGATCCGCCGTTTTTGAGCTGTTTCCATTTCTCTTCTGCCGATATACCGCTTTGGCAATATCCGCAAGTAAATAATTTGGTGAAGGAGAATTCTTTTGTCTCCCGTACGATTTGATCGCGTTTAAGATGGGCTTGGGCTTTCTCGTATAGTTCTTTCGTTATGAGCGGTTCATGTTTGCCCTGATACCAATTACCGCTCTCTTTGGGATATTCGAAAGGTCCATAATATATTGTGCTATCTAATATCTTGTATACACCGGAGAGCGTTAATGGTCTGTTTCCCCTGGTGTGAAAGTTAAGCTCGAACCTAAGCCAGTTGTATACTCTCCGACCGCTCCATTGCTCGTAAGCCACCTTCTCGAATATTTTCTTGATGACTGGTGCTCTAGCTGGATCGATAGCGAGCTGACACTTTCGATCCATCAATTTCTGATTCAAATAACCGAGAGGTGCCATACCGGGCCAGAGTCCCATCTCTACTCTTGTCCGCAGTCCTCGTTTTACGTTCACGCCTCGATTATCATTTTCTAGTTTGGCCTGACTCCCCAATATCATGAGCAGGAATTTCTCGTTCGGGTTGTTGCTGAATTTCTGCCCAAAGGTGCGTATTTCGTGGAGCTTGCCGGAATCCATGAGGTCTACAATTTTGCCGAGGTCGCCCGCATTTCTGGAAATTCTGTCCGGCGCCCAAGTGAGGATACCGTTGAATTTTCCGGCTCGCAGTTCTTCCACGATTTCGTTGAAGACCGGTCGCTGGCCGGTTTCCTTGGCGGAATGGCTCTCGCGCTTCATGGTCACAATTTCTAAGCCTTCGCGTTCGGCCAGTTGGAGCATCTCCTTGATCTGGCTGTCTATACTCAAAACTTGTCGTTCCTCGCTCTCTGAGCTTTTTCTTGCGTACAAGCAGTACTTTACTCGTACGGGGGTCACTACTTTGGCCGTGACCCCTAATGGCATCTCTAATGTGTTCATACCTAATGAATGACGCAAACCGCCCAAGGAGTCCAGAGCGTCCTAAGTAGGTACTGTTGGTAACTAAGTTAAAAAATCACTTCAGTCCGTCAGGAGTTCGCCTTGGTTTTAATTGCCAGGCCGGGCTTTTTATGATATAGTTCAGCTACCAGCTTTTAAGAGGTACCCGTATGAGAAATTGTGCGGAAGCGATTTTCTGACTTGTATTGATCGCTCGATCTAGATGGGCTGGTCTGAATGTTATAAGCGATAGTCAAGAGCCCGCTAGTGGTCTCTACATCGCAAGAATGTCTGGCCATCAAGGCAGACAGCACATAATATAGGAACCGATAAGTCATAATTGCTTGCATAAAGTGATTGATAAGATTTATAGTTATTATATACCCGTTTTCAGCTGACCCTAGCTTATTACATAAGCAGGACCATGAATACAAGCTAACTTATAGTTAAATGACCTCTTCCTAGATCGAACCATGTCAGCGGTTTGCAGGAAGAGGTCTTTGCGTTTTTATGGAATATCAAGAATGGAGAAGCCAAATAAAGCCGGACAAGAAAGCAAGAAATTATCAGCACATTGATAGTCCTCTTGATCTTGATAACAAAAAAATATTTCAAAAAGTTACCGGGGCAATTGAAAATATAAAAAATCATCAGTTTCTCCCGTTCATAAAAAGAGATAAAATCGTAATTCGTTTTCGTAAAAATAAAAACGGAGATGTGCAGCGGTCTACAAAGACACGACCGATAATGTACGCATCTCATTTAGATTCTCACATTTATAGCTATTACAATTTCATTTTCCAAAATAAATATGAGAGCTACTTAAAAAAGCATGGGATCGATGACGTCGTCATCGCCTACAGGAAAATGGAAATTGAAGATACCGGCAAGGGCAAAAGCAATATACATTTCGCTAGTGAAGTTTTCGAATATGTAGAAAAGCAAGACGAGTGCGTGGTAATAACTCACGACATAGAGGGATTTTTTGACAACATCAATCATAATTTATTGAAGGATAAGATTTGCAAAATAAGCAATGCCGAACAGCTAGACGACTCTTTCTATAAAGTTTTCAAGTCGCTCACGAAATATAGATATATCGAGCATGATGAGTTTAAAAAACAAGAGAAGAAAATAAAGAAAAATAAGTACGCAATTTACAAGGCGCTGAAAGGCATTTTTAAGGAAAACAAGGCAAATAAGGGAATCCCCCAAGGCAGTCCTATAAGTGGGTTGTTGGCAAACATCTATCTGGTAGATTTCGATCATGAAATTATAAAATCTTTCCCGAATATTTTTTACCGCAGATACAGCGACGACCTGGTTTTTGTGTGCAAAGAGAGTGAAAAGGAGGCAATTCTCAAATTCGTTGAGGAAAAAATAAAAAAGTTTTTGTTGGATATTAATTCGGCCAAATCTTTCATCTCATATTTCAAGAAGGGCACCGATAATAACACATTCTGCCACAAAGTAACCGATGGATTGGGCAAAACGCTAGGGCGCGGCTATATAGACTATCTTGGGCTTGAGTTTGATGGAGAAAAAATTTTTCTGAGAAAGAACACGATTCAAAAGTTAAAGTTGAAACAAGACAAAAAAACTAAAAGACAAATTCATAATACCCAAAAACAAAAAAGGAGAAAACCGAAAAGGATCGGTAGGAAAATTACAAAGAACCGCAATAACTATTTCAAGCGAACTTTGGAAGTCGTCGATAATTCAGGCGTAAAAAATCAAATACTAAAGGTTACAAAAAACAGAAATAGGTTAAAATTAAAAACCACGCTAACACAGCAACATTAAGAATGGACGATTTTTTTGTTAAGGTAAAAAAAGAAAAGGTAAAAATCGACAAGGAGGTTTTCCTATCCCTTTTTGATCTCGTTCCTATAAAAAAATATGTGGCATACAAAAATGCATTAGCCTCGAATGAAATAACCCTAGCAGACTTAAAAAATCTTGCTCAAAAAGCTGATATTCCTTATCCGCTATTTTTTGCTCCAAAAAACACAATTGACTTACAAATTAAGGACAAAGATAAAAATCTGTTCGAAAAACTTCCCGGAAAAGACGAGCTGCGACTCGGCGCTCGCGGGAGCATAAAGGTTGGCGACATAGAAATAATCGCAAAGGATTTAGGTAGAAAACAAG
The DNA here is from genome assembly GCA_964484005.1 of uncultured Candidatus Saccharibacteria bacterium. Classification (GTDB taxonomy): domain Bacteria; phylum Patescibacteriota; class Minisyncoccia; order Phycocordibacterales; family UBA9973; genus UBA9973. Next base: position 13,434 of record CAZADR010000009.1, read on the forward strand.
AATTGTTCAAAAAAAGAGTCCTCCCCAACGAGGATGATAATGAATTTATAGGATGTATCGCTAAGAAAGCAAAAGAGAGTGTGTCAACCGAAATACTGGCAAAAGAAATCAGAGAGTTTTTGGAAATAGATTTAAATCATATGAGAAGAATTAGTAAAGACGATGTTTTAAGCTACCTATCGGGAAAAGCCGAAAATAAAAACATTTTCGTTTCATTCAGCTCGCATAATTATATGCCTCAAAAGATAGATAAGGATTCTGGGCTGAGCGGTATTTGCATCAAAGACAAGAAATTCCCTTACATATTTATAAACACTCGAGACGGAGATAAAAAACCAAAAATTCTCGAAACGTCCGGCCGCCAGATTTTCACGGTAGTTTCAATGCTCGTCTGTATAGCTATGAATAAATTTTTCATAAGTATTAAAACAGGCCGTCTAAAAGACGCTTCCCTTAGGCAGGTATTCTTAATTACCAGCGAAATCTTGATACCCAAACAAGATCTCGTTGGCATTCAAATTGGAACCCTAGAGGAATTAAAGGAGGAAGCAAAATCATTTAGAGTAACGCCGAGCATGCTTTTGTCTCGCCTTAGGGAGTTGCAACTTATTAAAAAGCCTCTAGCTGATATGTTTAGGCAACAGCTGTCAAAAGAACTTGCAGCCATGAAACCAAAATCTCTTCGCCAACCCCTGCCGATTAACGGATATAAAAAATATAACGGGGAGAGATTTTCCCGCGAAATAATCAGGGCTTATGATGCCAGAAAAATTTCCTTGATTGAGGCCAAAAATATTCTTTTTCGAAAAGGGAGGATGGGCGGTAACTTATTCCAAGAGTATAAGAAAAAATTTGGATGATTTTATGAAATACCTATTGGATACAAACATCTTGCATACGAGTTTAATTAATAAAAATCTGAAACGTGGAGAATTTTTTGTAATACAAGATGTAGTAGACGAGTGGGTAAATTCATCAGAAAGAATCTCAAGAATTCGAAGTGCGGGTATAGGCATACTAGAAATCGGCAAAAAGCATCTCGGTAAACTTAGCGAAGTATTAACAACGCATGGCAGTAATTTTGACTTAATAAGATTGTACACTGGCGAAGGCACGGCTGACGTGATGATGCTTGCGTATATTCTGGCAGAAAAAGAAAAACCGGACACTCTTTTTGAAGAAGAATTTACTCTCGTTACAAACGACAAACCCCTAATTAAAGCAGCGGAAGGATATGGAATTAAATGCATGAGCAGTGGTGGTGTCGCCAAGTTGTAGTGTTGGTAACTAAGCTACACAAATCCTCCGTTCTAAGCTAGGATGGCACGGCCTCTGAAAAAGAGGTATAATTCTTTGACAACTGAATAGAAATGACCTAACCCCTAGAGTCTCGAAGCTCTAGGATATGGTCGAAAAACCCAATCACGACACTGAACCCCGCGTTCAGCAACTCGTGATTGGGTCATATCGGGAAACCGGTATGAGGTCGCAAGACCTAAGCTGGCGCGGGGTTCTGTGTGCCTATATAGAACTTTTCGCTAGCTATTACCAGCTAGCTTTTTATTTATGGAAACAAAAGAGTGTAAGGAGTGCAAGTCGCAGATTAATAAAGGTGCAAAGAAATGTCCTCATTGCCAAAGCGATCAGAGAGACTTCCTGCACAAGCATCCTATTACGTCCGTTCTCTTAATATTGTTCGCCATTGGTTTTCTGTCGTCTATGTTCATAGGTTCTGTGTCAGGTCCTTCAGCTCCGGTCGTAAAAGCTCCGGTGTCCGAAGCAAGCATGACGGCGTTGAAAGAAGATTTAGAAGAATGGGGAGAAGGCAGATGGGTAGATGTGCAGGGCGGTCAGTCAAATGGCGAAGTCATAGTGAAAGTGTATGCGTTGCCAGGAGCAAACAGCACCGCAGTAAACGCCTACTGCAAGATTCTTAAGGACAGCGCAGCGAAATACATCCCAAGCGGATATGCGCTTAACTTGTTCGTTTATCAGAATGGGAAAGTGGCAAAGGCCTGTCTGTAGTTAATCTTTCTCATCAGCCTCATACTTAATTACAACCCCAGTCCCGTAATAACTAAATCGTCCTCCTAGGATAGAATAGTTTTCAGCTTGCCGCATTTCCGCAACCTTATGAAAGATAAGGTCCAGTGAAAAATCCTTCTGTGATTTCAGGGATTCCTTGTATTCTTGAATCTTGCAGGATCCGTCTTTGTGGAAATATTTTTTAGGCACCTTGAATACCTCATAGGTATGCAGCAAGTATTTCTGCTGCCAGCTTTTGTCATCCCAGTTTTCTAGCATCTTTCGTATTTCTTTTTTTGAGTACCGTTTTTCCCAAAAGCACTCTTTTTCATCTCCGAAAAGCGGGCACGGGGTTAGGAGAACATCGAACCTCTTCTTTTTATCGGCAACACCCTGCAGTCTTATGCTTTCGAAAATGTTATCTTTTCCTTTCACAGTTCCAAACACAACGGTCTTTTGATAAAAATGCCTGTTGTCATAGAGCTGATTCTCCATCCATGCAGTAATTACGCTGGTGCCAGCCAAGGAGTCCTCTAAATCACAGCAAATAACGATGTCGGGGCTTCGTCTTTTGTGGCGTATCCTGCTCGGAAGTATCGGGAACGAGAGTATGGAAATCCTAGCGTTAAATCCAGGAACAAATATGTTCCATCCATCGCAACTGGCATCGGTAACTTTATGATTAAACTTCCTCAATTCTCTGTTTTGTAAAAACTCATTCTTGAACTTTTCGTACACCTCCTTCGCTTTTTCTCTAGTACCGCAGACAATAACGCAATTGGTAAATTTATTTACTCCTAAAATGCTCCATAGCACGTAAGAATACATAAATATTTCTTCTGCATACGAATCGGGAAAGGTCGGGCACACGATATGTCGCTCTTTGCTTTCCGTGTCATGAATCATGCACAGCTGGAAGATCCCAAACTGGTACTTAAATAGATGAGGCAGGCAGAAAAGCATGAAATTAGCCATCCCTTCGCATGCCAGCTTGTATATCAAAGACGGATTTTCAAAAAGGAATTTTTTAAACTTTTGGATCTTCTTCATGGTATCTTTTGGAAAATATGAATTTGATAAACTTATCAATAATCTCTTCTGATACGGGAGGCATCTCTTGTTTTATAATCTGCACGCTTTTCTTGTACCTTTCGTTATTATTAGCAAGCCAAAATTTAACAGCCGCCATGTTGCCGCTTTTGAGCGCCGATATAAGATGCGATTCCGCCACGTCATCTACAACAGACCGTCCCTGCTCAAGGGCTTTATCTGTTTGTTTTTTGAATTCGGGATCAGATTCTTTCCACCGGTAGTATGTCGACCGGGAAATGTCCAGCTTTGAACAAGCCGATTCCACAACCGGGGTTCTTTCCAGATACTCGATAATTTTCCTCATATTAGCTTTCGTCTTTCTCATAAATCAAAACAGCTGTGATTTTTGACATTGCTTCAAAGCGGGAAATTGTGGTTTGGGCGTACTCAACATCAATTTCCGCACCATAGCAGATTCTCCCTGTTTTTTGGCAAGCTAGCAAAGTTGTGCCTGACCCCATGAATGGGTCATACACCGTGTCCCCAATGCGGGTGCTGTTTAAAACCAAGCGGGCGATTAAATTCACCGGCTTCATTGTGGGGTGAAGCACGCTTTTGTGCGGTTTTGGGAAAAATATGACGCTCCTGTCTTTTGCTTTCCGGAAGGCATGCGTGCCGTACCATCCGTAGAGAATTAACTCATGCTGAGGCGCGTAGTCTTTTCTTGCAATCGTGGAGTGGTTTTTAATCCAGATCAGAAGCTGAGAAAAATAAATATCGCAACTACTCATTGCTTGCCTTAAGGCAAACAGCATTTTGTCGCAATTGAAGATATAGATGCTGTTTTTCCTTGAAAGATACGGCAGGGCCAGAGAGAGCCATTCTTTGCTCCATTTTTCATAAGCCGGTTCTTTGGTAATATTGTCGTTGGCAATAATTTTATTTTTGGAAGGCTTGCCAACATTTTCTTTTGACTCAACATACGCTACTCCATATGGAGGATCCGTAATTATGGCATCCACTTTGGAATTTTTTAAAAGCTCCGCCACGAGAGCTATGTCGGTACAGCTTCCCACTAAAAGTCGATGCGCTCCCAATTGCCATATTTGACCCTCTTTAACTAATTTTAACTGCTTTTTTTCCTGTAAGTTTTTCATAACGATTTATGATTATTTGTGCGAATAAAGGGATAAGTTCGACCGTATAACATACGCGTTTCAACTGTTCGCAGGCTATCAGACTGGAGCCGGAGCCGCCAAAGCCGTCGAACACGATGTCTCCCGGCCTGGTTGTTCGCCGGAGCATCTTCTCATACAAGGAGGGCGGTTTTTGGCAGGCATGGATCTGTTCGTTCGCGTTCACTCTTTTGACGATCCATAAATCGATAATGTCGAGAATATCGTCATAAGCGCGATTACCCACGCCTATCCCTTTGTTTAAAATTTCAGTCAAATTGAGAACTTTTGGGTAAGCCATACGTAGTTCTGAGAACAAAACCAAAACCAGTGGCTATCCTTATCCAAGTGAGGGAAAATCGCCTGCATGCTTTTGCGGACAAATTCCTCGTACTCAGGAATTGACTTGTTGTCATCAATAGGATTTTCGTTTGCGTAGTGGGCTTTCCCGCCTGCGCCGGCGGAATAGCTCAAATTTTGATTGAAGGGATTGTCGCAGGCGACACAGTTTACCTTCCGGCCCTCAAACAGTCTTTCAAGGAGAGCGGTATCCCGGCAATCGCCTACTGCTAACCTATGGTTTCCCAGTTGGTATATTTCCCCGACTTTTATATCTGTGGTCTTCGCTTCATCCACTGCTTTTTCCAAGTCGTGGGCGTCATCCTCTATTTCCAAATGGTCGTCGAAAATATTTGATAGGTCGGCCTCATCAAAGCCAGAGTCCAGAATAAGGTCTAGGTCAAAATTTGCTAATTTCTCCCAGTCGAAATCTCCGTGGACGCGATTGGCTATCAGAGAATACTGATCAAATTCTTTTTTGCTGAGTTTTCTCGAGGGCACGCGAACTTCCACTTCTTCATCTTGCCTGCCAGCTTCAATTAAAATGCGTAATCTCTGATTCCCGCTAAGCACCGAATTGTCGATGTCGATCACAATAAGTTCAACGTAATCAAATGTGGTAATACTCTTTACCAACTCTTTGTTCATCCGCTCGGACATCGTACGGACGTTATTGGCATTGGCTACAAGATCCAATATTTTTCTCGTCTCGGTTTTCCAAACAAGTTTAGATTTCTTTTTCATAAAAATAAAATTAATTAATAATGTTGGCGGACCAGCCAGCCCACTAAATATATCTTTTATGGGGAAGACCACGAGATGCAACAAAATAATATTTTGAAAAGCAAAAAGCCTTACTTTAAAAGTATTCCGGTAAAACTTATTGGTTGCACCTAATGATTGTTATTTCGAAATTCTTTCGTCTACAATATTGAGGCGTATGTTCTTGTCGAACGCATACGCTTTTCCTTGGTCCCCAAAAATCAGTTTGTCTTTGGGTGGGAGGGCCAAGAGAGAAGTAAATTTTGAATTGATCCTGTGAAGTATGGTGCGGACAGATCCTTCGCCCGAGTACGCTTGCATTGAATCTACCGCCGCTTCTTCTAATGAAACGCTCGGGCGCTTGTAGAAATACAAGATCAGCCGCGTTTCATTTTTGTTAAATTCGGCAATTTTGCCGACTATATTCTCCCTAGTCATATGCATAATACCTTCTTTTTTGATGGTTGCGTTAAAAACAAGATACTTGTTCGTGTGAACTTCATTAGATGGCCTCAGGTATAGAAGCTCACTCAGCTTTTTATTGGAACCCTCGTCCTTTAAATACAGCGTTTCAGTAAGGACGAGTTTGCGGTACTTGCCTCTGTAGTGGGTTTGCACCAGCTTCACTTCTGATCCTTGGTCGGAGATAAATTTTGACCTTACAAAATCAAGTTGCTTGTTAGATTCCTCGTGTTCCTTGTCTTTAAAAGGATAGAAAAGTTCTGGTTTTTTCTTCTTTTTGTTCACCCGAGCATTATACCATGACGATATTTTGCCACTGTCGCATTTGTCCCGTTTTCTATCAAATCGCCATATATACCAACAACAGGATTGCGACCCTAGTGCCTCGGCGAGTACTCTGAAAAGATGCTAAAATACCCTTACTGGGCTTGAGCCCTCTGGTACTTAACCCTAGTGGCCCGCCATGGAATTGCACGATAGGCTTGAAACAAAATTTCGGCTGGATGAAAATCAAAAGAAAGCCCTACATCGGCTAAAGATTTTTTCAGTGGCTGATTTATTATTTCACTTCCCTGTCCGCTATAGCAATATAAGCGAAGTAAAAAATATTGCAGATTTAATTCCTGGAGATGTCGCTACGGTGTATGGAAAAGTTTCTAAATTAAAAACTAAAAAAGCTTTTCGCTCAAAAATGCCAATGGGCGAAGGAGAAATAGAAGATTTATCTGGAAAAATAAAAATAACTTGGTTTAACCAAGCTTACCTCGCCAAGATGATAAAAAATGGTGAGAGCGTAAAGCTTACAGGTAAAATCACTCAAGGCAAAAATGGTATTTATTTGGCCAATCCAGAATTTGAAAAAATGCCTGATATGCCCATAGATTCACACGATACCCTTTTTACCAAAGACGGCATAAACAACCAAGGTTTCTCCTATCCTGTTTATGCTGAGACTCGAGGAATAACCTCCAAATGGTTTTATCATGCAATAGAAAAAATCTTTAAAGAAAAAACTTTGGACAATGTGGAGGATTACATTCCGACTGATATTTTAAAAAAATATCACTTACCAACATTAAAAACTGCCCTTATTTGGATACATACACCAAAAAATAAAAATGATGCAGAATCTGCACGAAAAAGGTTCGCTTTTGAAGAAGTGTTTTGCATACAGCTAGAACGCCAACATGATAAATTTGAATATAGAAAAAACAAGTCTTTCCAGATAGTGGAAGACAAAAAAGATGTACAAGATTTTCTTCAAAGATTTCCTTTTGAACCGACTAATTCACAAAAGAAATCCATAGACACAGTCCTAAAAGATATGGGAAAAACTTTCCCAATGTCTAGACTCCTAGAGGGTGATGTGGGCTCAGGCAAGACTGCTGTCGCGGCTACTGCTTCTTATGTAGCAGTAAAACAAAGACCTCAAGACAAAAATGGTAAAACACAAACCTTTGGCAATTTACAAGTAGCCTATATGGCCCCCACAGAGATACTCGCCGCTCAACACTTTGAATCTTTTATCAAATATTTTAGACACTTACCTATCAATATCGGACTTATCACCGGCTCTGGGTGCAGAAAATTTCCCTCAAAAGTAAATCCTGAGGGTTGGACCACCATTTCTCGCGCTCAACTTTTAAAATGGGTAGCAAGTGGAGAAGTACCTATTTTAATCGGCACCCATGCCTTGATTCAAAAAACTGTTAAATTTAAAAATTTGGCTTTGGTTGTGATAGATGAACAGCACAGATTTGGAACAGCGCAAAGGAGGAAGCTGGTACGTAAAGATAACATTGCTCCACACTTACTCTCTATGACTGCTACCCCCATCCCCCGCACTTTGGCTCTGACTATTTACGGAGACTTGGATTTATCTCTTTTAGATGAAATGCCAGCTGGGCGAAAACAAATAATCACCGAAATAATCACTCCACAAAAAAGAGATACTACTTATGAAAAAATAAGAAAAGAATTAAAAAACGGTAGACAGCTTTATGTTATCTGTCCAAGAATTTTTGAACCTGACCCTGAAAAAGAATTAGCACTCAATGTAAAATCAGCCGTGGAAGAAGCCAAGAGATTGAAAAAGGAAGTTTTTCAAGAATATGAAATAGGTGTATTGCACAGCAAAATGAGTAAAGAAAAAAAAGAAGTTGTAATGCAAGATTTTACTGAGGGGAAAATAAATATATTATGTGCTACTTCAGTGGTGGAAGTCGGAGTAAATGTACCCAATGCCACCATCATAATAATCGAAGGGGCAGAGCGTTTTGGCTTGGCGCAGTTGCACCAGCTTCGTGGGCGTGTTATCCGCAGTTCACATCAAGCATATTGCTACATCTTTGCTGAAGCAAAAAGTGAAAAAACAATAGAGAGACTCAAGGCATTAAAGACAGCCAAAAATGGTTTTGAGCTGGCTGAACTAGACTTGGCCCTGCGGGGGGCTGGAGAGCTCGGTGGAACCAAACAATGGGGAATCACCGACCTCGGCATGGAAGCTATAAAAAATATAAAGATGGTGGAAGCAGCTCGCACTGAAGCAATTCGCATGATAGAAGAAGATCCAGAACTAACAAAAAACCCTTTACTCAAACAAAAGGTACACGAAAAATCCAGCGAATTTCATTTTGAATAAAATTATTTATAATCAGGCTTAATTTCTTCTACTCCTTCAAGGTAGCCAGAAATTCTAGCCAAGGCGTAAAGCAAACTTGAAAGGCGATTTAAATACGAGAGTGTCTCTGCACTGACAGTAATCTTACCTTCCTCTTTGGCGGCCACAACCCTCCTCTCAGCTGTCCGAGCTAATGTTCGAGCAAAGTCAAAAATAGCACCGAGTTCAGTCGAGCCACTAATAAAGAAACTTTTAATAGGTGGCAAAATCTTTTCTATGCCATCCACAATTTTTTCTATTTCAATAACTTTATCCTGGGAAATAAATAAAGTAGACCCAGCTACTTCTGCCTGCACAATAAAAAGATTTTGCTGAACTTCCAAAATAAGTTCTGGAAGTTTTATTTCTTTATCTTCAATCTTAAAACTAACAGTATTAGTTTTTGCTCTTGCCAATCCTAAATAAGAATTTATTTCATCCAGTGCTCCTAGTGCTTCCGCTACTATCGAACTCTTGGAAATGCGCTGATCGCATCCAAAAGTCTTTGTAGTGCCACTATCCCCTTTTCTGGTATAAAGCATGGCTTTTTATTTTGTTAAAAATTAAATCTCACAAACCCCAGAAACACAAGCAAATTCTTTTGCACCAGTAGTATTGTCGGCTGCTTCGTATTGAGAAAGTTTCGAAAAATCAATTTTACCGATAGCTTTAGAGCGTCTTTCGTATTCTTCCTTCGTAATCGCTTCATATGGTGCCAATTGATAAACATGTTCAGAGCGAGGAAGGAAAGAAAGTCCTCCTATCCAATCCCAATTTTCATAAACAAAATTTCCTACTGCCATCCACTCATCAGGGCCGACATAGATAGTAGCTGAAGGGTTGTGTTCTACAAAGTGCTCCTTAAGTCTCTTCCATTCTTTCATCAAATCCAAGGCTTTTACTTCATCTTTGAAGATTGCTCCTTCTGGTGCTTTGACTGGAAATTCTAAAACATATGTAGTAGCTGTAGCTTCGGACTGACCAACTTCAGGTAAACATGGAACTCCTTGATCGCGAGCCATTTGAAGTAGGGTGTCAGTATGAGAAATACGCACTCTGCGAATAAAATAAGGAGCATACCAAGGGTGCATACCAGAACCTACTCCGAGGAGCTGTCCTGAGTTTCCATGAGGTTTTACACAAGTAATGGCAGTAGATTGATTTATATCAAATCTCTTGGCGTATTTCTTGTTGGTTTCTATGGCATCTAATCTGAGAGTATCCAATACTTTATCGTCTCGAATAATTGGGTTATCATAATACCCTGTCAAAGAAACTCCGAGCAATCTTTCTGCTTCACAATTATCTTTCCATTTCTTTGAAAGATAGCCAAAGTTGGTCAAAGTAGATTGATAAGTTCCAAGGAGTGTCGCCAATTCCATCTTCTTCTTCAGTGAAGCTACGGTATCTTTGGGGCGAATAACAATGCTGGTCAAATTACAAAATTGTCTGGAGCGCAAATAAATTTCTCCACAAGGATTGAGACCGATTTGTCTTTCATCTTTTATTGCATCCCATCTGCGAGCCGGTAGTTGTTTCTCGAGTCCTCCCCTATTAAAGATTCCTCTTTCACCAGATTTTGATTTTACTAAAGCAGTCCATTCTTCCAAGAATTCTTCTGCATTTGGCTTGGCATTAAAAACTGCTGAATTATTTGCCATAGACCTCTGTCCTTCAGTCAAATAAAATTGTCCTTTCTTCGCATCTCGCATTTCTGTGTCTTCCAATTCTGAAAGAGAGATGAGTGCACTTCGGCGAACTCCTCCAGCAACAACAATCATACCAATCTGACAGACGATATCATGCATGTCTATGTTTGAAAGTCGGCGTCCTTGTTTGGCCAAAATTTTTCTCTTAGCAAATTCCATTAAATCTATAAGTGGTTGTGGTCCTGAAGCTCTACCTCCTGCTGTCTCTAGACGAGCTCCAGCTGGACGAATAGTAGAATAATCAAATTTAATATCTTTACCATTAAACCAAGTGTCTAGACCCAACACAAAAGCCTCTGCCCAACCTTCTTTACTATCAACAACGACATGAGTGGGTACTTTTTCTTTTATTTGTTTTTTAATTTGAGGAAATTGTTGTACATTCTCCCACTCCACAGCAAAACCGAGTCCTGCTCCACACATCAATATATACATTATTTCTCCTAAATCTCTAGAGCAAGTAGGTGCTACGTAAGAACAGTTGTAAGCCCAAACATTTGATTGTCGGCATGCTTTACCTGCAGACCAAAGAAGACGCATAGAGGGGCAAATATCTTGATTTAAAATAGCTTGGCGAACTTCCTCATATTCCTTAGCCATAAGCTTATCCCCCAAATTCTCTTTCATATAAGCCATATAGCGATCTACGGTCTCTATCCAAGTCTCGCGACGGCCCAGTTCTGGAACCCACCTAGAATACATCTGGTAGAAGATATATTCTGAGTAAGGACTAGAAAAATATTTACTTGATTCTTCGACGGCCACTCTGACTGATTCAGAAACTGGACCAAACTCTTTACGAAGCTCTGAGCGCTTGTTTCGATACAAAATATATTTCTTAGCTGTATCGGCATAACCATTTTCCATCAATTCCTTCTCCACAAAATCTTGAATCATCTCTACGGTTGGTAAAAATTTTGCGCCCTTGTGAGTATTCATCAACTCTGTTCTAAAATCCAAAAGTTTTTTGAAAACACGGTTAGCTACTACTTCTGACTCTTTATCTCCACCTTCACTCGTAACTTCAAAAGCCTTAAAAACTGCTCGAGCAACTCTTTCTAATTCAAAAGGAACAACTTCACCTGTTCGGCGTCTGATTGATTTTATTTTTGCCAAATCACTTTTTGAAATTTTTTCTCCTGATTTTATTTTTGTTGTAGTTTTCATAAGATTTAAATTATTTTAGGTTGAAGGTTTTTAATAGAGAGTGTGTTTTCTTTTTCTTTTTTCTTGATCAAAATATTGTAAATCGCGGGAGACAGGAATAATGCTAGAGTAATGTTTCCCAAGAGATGCAATGCCGTAAATGGAATCTGTCCGACTAGAGTTGCCACAAATGACTGATGGAAGAAAAGTGGACCGACAGTGAGACCGGTAACTGCATCAAAAAATAAAGTTCCTATGATTGAAAAAGTTACAAAGCTCCATTTATTTGATTTATGTTTTTTAAAATAAGATGTAGCCCACAAGCCGAGGGCACCATATGCGAAAACAGTAAAAAATGTTTGTACTCCAAGTGTATTAGTCAAAATATCATAAAGTAAAATACTTAAAACAGCAAAAGAAAAACCAAAAATAGCTCCATAAGCTTTACTAAAAGGCATCATCGTAGCCAAAATTGGCTCTATGTTTGGTGCTCGAAAAGGAATAAGCCGTACCACTAAACACAAAACAAGAGCGAGTACAAATTTAAGATAATTTTTCTTGTTTGTGTTCATAATTACTGCAAAAAAATAATAAAATTGGTGTTAAAAAATACAAAGTTATATAATAAATTGAGACAAGCTATTTGTACAACTGTTAGACCATTATACACGAGACTAGTCCCCTTGTGTAAAGTGGATAAACTCCGGATTTTATCAAAAAATTACTTTAAACAACATGCTAGAAAATAAGACAAGTTATGTTTGGGGGCTCCTCCGATTGACCATGGGTTTGGTGTTCCTTTGGGCCTTTGTAGATAAGCTTTTTGGGTTGGGTTTTGCTACCACACCAGAAAAAGCGTGGCTAGCTGGAGGCTCTCCAACTTCAGGGTTCCTCCAATTTGCTGTTTATGGTCCTTTTGCTGATTTTTATAACTCACTAGCGGGTATACTAATGGTAGATTGGGCCTTTATGTTAGGTTTACTTTTTGTAGGTATCACATTAACACTTGGTATTTTCGTAAAATTAGGTAGTTTAACTGGTTTTATAATGCTATTTCTAATGTATACAGCTATTGGCCTACCCCCAGAAAATCACCCCTTTATTGATGACCACCTAATAGAAATGCTGATCATGATTGGCCTGGCTCTCTCAAACTCAGGCGACTTTTTAGGATTCGGAAAAAAATGGTCCCAAGTTAATTTGGTGCAAAAATATAATATTTTTAGATAATTCGTGTCCGTCCTCTTGGATTCGAACCAAGGACCCCAGAGGTATAAGCTCTGTGCTCT
>CAZADR010000010.1:0-23228 GCA_964484005.1 uncultured Candidatus Saccharibacteria bacterium
CTTGCGAGACACGATTTTAAGTCGTGCGCGTATACCAGTTCCGCCACTCGGGCAACAAAATAGATTATATGTAAAAAATGATTAAATAACAAGCCTTTTAGGTATATTATTTCCCTTACTTGACATTTGCTCTAGTATATGCTATACTTTGTACATGAGTAAATTAAACAAAAATTCAATAAATTTCGCCTTTAAAACATTGGCCCTTTTAGCGTTTAGCTTGTTGATTATACCTGCTAGCGTAAAAGCTTATGACAACGGAGGTACCAACTATATCTTTGAGAATGATGGAGGTGTTTATCGTAACCCTTCCAATCCTAGCAATGGTGGTCAATCCCCTGTTGCCGAGAATCCAAAACCAGTAATTACTTCTATCAGCCCTAGCTCTGCTAATAAAAATATCAGCGCTCAGACTGTGACCATTACAGGTAGAGGTTTTACTACTAACTCTGTAGCTAGAGTAAACAATGTAAATCGTATTACTACATTTATAGATCCTACTCACCTCTTTATTCAGTTGAACAGTAGCGACATGAGCCGTAACGATGGTGGATTCTATATCACTGTCTGGAACCAAGCTCCAGGTGGCGGATATTCAAATGCAGTTTACTTTACTTTAAAGACAGTAGCTGCGCCTGTTGCAAGAACAAATACCAACAGTAATAATTCAAACAATTCTTCTGCAAATACAAATGAAAGCTATAACAACGAAAATACTGATAGCTACAGCAACCTCGCATCCAATGCAATATACGGTTCAGATACTTTCTTGCCTTCTGGATTGATACAATGGGTCTTGATTGCGATAATCATTTTACTCTTGATAATAATCGTCAGAAAATTATTTGGAGCTGAAGACAATTATCACGCATCACCTCTAAAGCATAGCTAATACTAATTACTATTAAATCAAAAAATCCTCCTTCGGGAGGATTTTTTGTTATTTGAGGTAACATTGACTTTTCTAAGATTTTATTACAGAATACAGAAAATCAAGCTCCTTGAAAACTTAAGCTATCGCCGCCAGACACAAGGCTTAAATGCTTTATGCCTGGCGACGATGAACGTTCCAGGTCTGTTGCTAATTTCAGCACAGACATTCCGATGAAAACATCGGAAGGAGCAGAATCATGTTGGAAGACTTTGTTTTTGCAGTTATCTTCGTTTCAGTTCTTTTTTTCGGCTCACTACTTACCTTAGCGGTTTCCATCATACGGAAAGGGAGACAAGAAAACGCTGAGCAAAAGGCAATAAATGATCAAAAGGAAGAAGAGGAAAGGAAAAGAAACGAAAAAACAATTTTTTGGCGGTTATCGAGCGAGGTTAGCAACACCTTCCATGTTTGGTTAGGCAATGTTCATGAGGATCATGTTCTAGACGAAATCGTTAGACAGATGAGCCTTCTGGCGGAACAAACAGCCGAAGCCTGCGTGAAGCAGAGCAAAACCAGTCGTGGAGGAATAGAGGTATACAACGCAGGTCAAGTGGTTTACCAACTCAAAACCAAATGGTCGAAGGCAAGGGAATTAGCTCTCTTGATCGCGCCAGAGCTGGAAGAACGACTTCCACACTTCAGCGAGTTTGAACCCCTGAAGAGCTACAACGCAGAGCATCTTCTCCAGAAGAAGGCAAAGCGAGAAGCTGCTCAGAAGTAAGCTCGTATCATAACTGTGGGTGAATGTTTAACCCTCGATCAGCCTCGTGCTATCACTTCGGTGACAGCACGAGGCTTTTTATTTTTATACAACAAAATTAAGCTTTTTTGATACTTTTTAAACCTATATCAGCCATTGACTTTTTCCTTGTTTTGTGATACTATATATAGAGTTAAGTATCTAGTTATTTGAAACCAAAATAAACAACTTACCGCACCTAAATAGGCGCAAGGAGAATGCAATGTTTTTCATTATGTTGGTTGTCTTCGTTCTGTTCCTTGTCGGTATTATGGCCTTCCTTCTCATTGAAGCGAGGATGGAAGTCAAGCCAGCTACAGCCCTCGTCTACAACAATATGTGGACGGGCAAGACTCGTTGCTTTCTGCCAGGAACAAATTTCCTCATCCCAGGCATTCATCGGAAATTCAAAGAAGTTTCTCTGCGCAATGAAGCACAGAACCCGAGCAATGTTGAACTCTTTACCGGAGATGGTATTGGGATTCAAGTAGACTACATCATCCGAAAACTCCAAGTTGGATATCCAGAGATGAAAAGTTTAGACGACAAAACCTTGACTAAAAAGGATCAAGACAGTCTCAAGGAATCCGTCATAAAGGCAACTACCAACATCGACTACGATGAACGTAAAGACAAAATTCTCACGCGAGTGGTTGCCAAGCTCCAAGAGAGAATAGAAGAACGCACAGCCAACGACCTTTTCGAACCAGAAGAGAATAAAGAAGAGAATACTGACAACTCTCCTCCCAAAAAACCTGATGCAGAAAAGGCAAGGAAGAAGAACAAGGCGGAGAAAAATAATCTCGAAAATCAAGTCAACGAAGATCTTCGAAAAGACCAAGTAACCACAGAATGGGGGTTCTTGGTGGAAATGGATTTGGAAGATTTTAATCTTCCAAAAATCATTAGTGCCGCCAGAGAAGAACATTCCGCGGCAAAAATCGCCGGTGAAGCTATCGCGGAAAAGGCAAAAGAAGCTGGTGTCCACCCGAGCATAGTCATCATCACCGACGCACTCAAGAGTCTGTTCAACAAGAAGGAGTAAACGATGGTAAAAAACACAATCATCGGTATGGGTATTCTGGTCACCTTGATTCTTCTGGGCTTTGTGGCCTGGCTGACGGGTGGATCAGGATACGCCTTTATCGCTGGCATCTTTCTGCTCATCTTTATTGGAGTGTGGAGTGCTAACGCAGCAGGAATATTGCCAAATATTCCCTCCGTCGTCGGAGCAATCTTGGGGTGGATGACCATACTATGTTTGGTGGTCATTGTGTGGGCCACTTGGAACGCGAGAGGCAAACCCTGGCTAGAAACAAAAAAAGCTGAAGCAAAGGCTGAAGAAGCAGCTGAAAAAGCTGCCACGCCACAGCTAGCACAAGTTTCAAGCTCCAGAGAAGCCCTGCTTCTCGAACAGGAGTGCCTCACACCCTGCAATCGTTTTGTAGGGTGGAGTTACAAAGTCCGAACAAACGGAGATCCGATCGGAATCAAGTATCATGGTTGCACCGACTGGTTCAACCAGCCAGGCAAAGGGGATTTCTCCGCCCCAAACTGTTTTCGGCCAGGAAAGGCTGAGTTCAAATCTTTGGACGAAAACAACCCGCGTGTTCCCGTACAAGTGTACAAAAGAATCACAGTTAGGAGATAAGGCCTTAAATCGCACTGGCCATGCAAAACCAAAAGGCGACTCACGCGAGTCGCCTTTTTTCTTTTTATTTAAACATTTATTAATCTAATTCTACTGTTCCCTGCTCTGGATCTATTCCATTAATATTCAAAGTATCTAAAACCATATTCATGATTGTAAATACTCCTAGCATAATGGTGATTCCAATTATTCCCCAAAGCATGTGGCTCTTGGCTGTCGTCTTCACTTCTTCACTCTCTGGGTTTAGAAAGAATTGAAACACACCATAGAGGAAAAAAATCACAGCCAAAGCAAACAGAAAACTAATCAATGGATTTATAATCAGACTATTTACTTTCCCTATAAAACTATCAAGGGAAGCAGCATGAGCTATGTTGGCAGAAAATAAATCCATCATATTTATTTAGTTAACTACAGGAATAGTAGGAAGCTGAATCTGAACTGTATTGTTTACTCCAAAGGTTGTCCTCAAGATATTTACGAGTCCCCACAAGCCAATGATGACTGCGAGACCAATAATACCGTAGATAATACTATTTCTTCCTTTGGTCTTTGCTTCTTCGTCACTTGCAATAACAAAAACAATAACTCCATATACAAAGTAAACGACTCCAAGTGCAATCAATACAGGAACAACGGCGTTCAAGATTTGACCAATCAAACACAATACTCCGAGTATAGTTCCGTTGTTTCCAACACTACAACTTCCAGAAGTAGCACCAGTAGTACCGACTTGAGCCAAGGCGATAAGTGGAGCAAAACCCAAAACAGAACCAGACAATACAACTAATTTATTTTTCATATCTTAAAAGTTACTAATAAATTTATAATAATTTCGCGACCTAATAATGCTAATAATGTTACCTAATTATACCACAAGGGGAAAAAGTGAGCTAGGACTACTTGGGTCTAACTTCTGGCAGAACCGAAGTATTCAAATTAAAGGTACCGCCGACTATCCCCACCAAGCCCCAGATAGAGATCATCACTGTCAGGGCTATAACCCCCCAGATTATAAACTGCTTCCCCTGTTCCCTCTTTGCTTCTTCGTTGGCTCCGATAATGAAAAACTGAACGACTCCCCATATAAACATCACCGTAGCTAATGCAAAAATAAGTGGGATGACTGCGCTGTTTATAAGACAAGTAATATACTTTAAAAAGTCTCCAAAATTATTACCCATAGGGCAAGTTTCACTACTTGCTGCAACTGTATCTAAACTAGGAGCAGTAGCGTTGAGCCCAAATGTTCCGACAAGAATATTTACAAATCCCCACAATCCCAAGATAACGGCAAAACCGATTATCCCATATATCATCCTATCTTTACCCGTTTTCTTTGCTTCTTCTCCGTCACCAATCACATATTGAACCACTCCCCAAATAAAATAAATAACCCCAAGAGAAATTAAAATTGGAAGAATAGAACTAAGGATTCCCTGCAATTGGCAGATTATTCCCCTTATACCATTTGCACTTGAACACAATTGATCTAATCCATAATTAATACCAGTGAGATTTGGTTGAGCAAAAACCAAAACTGGCAAAATAGAAAAGAGTGAGAGGATAAAAATAAATTTAGATAATTTTTTCATAAATTATAAAACTAACGAGGTAATAAATTTTGTAAATCATCTTTGGTGGGAGCAGAACCTTCTAAATTAAAAGTTTTAGTAACGATAGAGACGAGTCCCCACACGCTGATAATAATAGCCAAACCAATAATACCAAAGATTACTCTTTCTTTCCCTTTTGTCTTAGCTTCTTCACTGTCTCCAATCATATACTGCACTATCCCCCAAACTAAATAGACAATACCTAGTGATATTAATATTGGGACAACAGCATTAAGCAAACCTTGAATAGTGGCCAAAAATCCTCCTGCATTAGAAGAAGAATCTAGAGGCTGAGCAAATGAAATTATTGGAAACAAAACTAAAAAAGAAAACATTGTAACTAAAACCAAATTAAATAAATTTTTCTTCATATATTTTTTTATGCACCCAAACCTGTGACCGTAGCAGATATCATCTGTGCTATAGCCCATGAACCTAATAATATTCCCGCACCAATCAAAGTATAAATCAATGTGTCTTTAGCTTTGCTTAATTTTTCTGAATTACCCATAGCTGCCACAAAAAGAAAACCAGAATAAATGATAGCAAGCGCTATCACCGGTATACCTATTTTTAATAGGCCAGTCAAAATGGTGTGAATAAGACCAGGTATTGAGGTGATTTTTGGTATTGGGTTAAGAATTTTACCAACAGATGGATCAGAAGGAGTATCATTATCTGCCGCAAAAGAAATCACGGGAATGATAAAAATGTAAGATAATAAGATTAGGCTATATAAACTTTTCTTTATAAAATTCATACTTATATTATACATATAATATTTATTAAAAACCAATCCAAGACGCGTCTGTATAACCCAAGATTGATAATATCGTCTTTACTATAAGGAAAGCAGCTAAAACAAAGATGAGGCCTATCACGGTGTTCATAGCTATCTCCTTTGCTTCCTGCCTAGCATGAGCGGCTTCTCCGCCCGCTGTCACCATCAGAAATCCAGCATAAGCAAACATTATCGCTGCTATCGGTACAGCCATATAGAAAAGAATAAACTCAATTACATTATTTATTAAATCAATAAATTCATTAAAACCGCAACCCGTATCTGGACATGTTGGAACTAACGGTTCTTGAGCCAAGGTAAACATCGGCATGACGAGAAACATAAATACTATTAGAAATATCGAACTATAAATTAAAAAGTTTTTAAAATTTTTCATTGATTTTGCGAAATCATGTCGCGCAACCGTCCCCTTAGCGCGACTCTCATCTTAATAATAAAAGGCTCATCTTTGAATCAGCATCTTTGACTGCATCCGTTGGTGTCATGTTGTTTGAAAGCACGGAGTTTATCATCCCGCCAAAAATATTTTCTGTATCTTGGGGTGAAGGATCAGGCCAACTCTTGGCAAACAAAGCTGAACTAAAGAATATTGGTGAATAGGCATCTGTACCTTTTACCGCGAGTAAATCCCTCCTAGCAGGTGGAATATTTAGAGCCAAAGCAAAGTTGTAAGCAAAATCACCTGTAGCCATCAAATTTGCCGCAGTAAAAGCAGTGTTGAAGTTCTTGGAAAAAGCAGAGATGGCAAGTCCTGTCACCCTAGCACCAGTCGTCTTGGAGTTTGAATTTTTTATCTGTGGAAATGGTGCAACAAAAAAGTTTTGATTTGGGTTTTTGTTTATCAAAGACTTTAGCTCACTACTAAAGCCAAAATAAAAAGCTAAATTTTCGGCAGAAAAAGCATCATCAGAACTTGGAAAAGACTTATTCCAAGAATAGACTAGGTTGTTTGGGTCAGCAAAATTTGTATAAAGCTTTAAAATCGAAGGCAGGTTGTAACTTCCAACATTAGAATCTAAAATAGAAGAAAAAGTGCCTTGTTCCTCCGCCACTATTGGGTTTCCCGCTTGCATAAACATCGTAGCGAGAATGTCTTTAGCGTGTGTCACATTTGAATAATGCCCGAGGGCTACAGCACTCTTGGTTATCTTATTAGATTCATCTTTTTCAGTCAGCAAAGGGACGACACCCACCATCTCATCCCAAGAAGCTGGAGGGTAGATTACATCATTTGCATCGAGAATGCTTCGATTGTAATACATCATGAGTGGATCTATCGTCATTGGAAAAGCCGAGACTCCTCTGGAAGTCAAAAACACCTCTCCTGCCCCAGCGAAAACACTTTTAAAAGTATTCAAAGGATAACTCGTGTAAGGGATAGGGAAAATTTTATTAGAATAACGATAGACTAAATCATCCGGCAAGAAAAACATATCAGGGCCTTGATTTGAAGCCAAGGCTTCGAGGAGCTCTTGATTGAAGGTCGCCTCAGACTTTTCTACATATCTCACCACAAAAGTTTCGTTTGAATTATTAAAATCATTTATTACAGGAGCTACTAATGAAGCCGGAAAAGTACCCCACACCACCACGGTGCCCTGTCCGAGAGATTGATCTTCCCCTCCTATAGGTATAGCTCCAGAAAACACCAAAACACCAAATATGGCAGCAGCAATAAATACGACTATTACACCAACTTGAAAAAGATTTCCTTTCATATTATGACTTAATTAATATAATACCATAATGATAATCCCCTGCGTTAATCTCTCGCTCTAGCATAAAGCCTTTTTTCTCAAACATCACTCGTGCTTTTTCTTTAGAGATAATCGTCGTGCCTTTTATTATTTGAGACTCTGCCCAGTCAATAAGCATCACTCTCCCCTTGGGTTTGAGTATTCTTTTTATTTCTTCTATAAAATTTTCTTTGTCTTCAACTTGAAAAAGTATGTTTGAAGCAATGACTGAATCCACCACACCATCCCCTATCTTTGTACCACCAATCTTTTCTACATTGCCCCAGATTATCTCAACATTATTAAGATGAGCATCTTTTACTTTATGTGTGATAGTATCTAAAAAATCTTTTTGTATCTCAATAGAATATATTTTCCCTTTTGGTATGAGCGAAGCAGCCGCTAAAGAATAAAAACCAGTACCAGCTCCCAAGTCTGCGACGACGTTGTCTTCTCTAAGACCAAAAGCTTTTAAGTTTTTTACTGGGTCTGCGAACATCTATGTATTGTAATACAAAAAAACATTCTATGCATTTTTATATGCAAGCCAACGACGCGATTCCGTCTCCAGCTCGCAAGCGCATCACTGTCACCCCTTGAGTCTGTCTACCAAGTGAAGAAATATCTTTGAGTGCAGTGCGGATGACTTGTCCTTTTTTAGACATAGCGATGAGCTCTGCCTCTTCTCCATTTAATACCTTCGCTACGATTAATTTACCAGTTTTAGGTGTTACCTTGGCTGTCTTTACTCCAGAGCCTCCGCGTTTTTGAACTTTGTATTCTTTCAAATCAGTCTTTTTTCCAAAACCATTAGCGCTCATAGTCAAAAATGCGCCTTGAACTCCAGCTTTTTGTTGGCTCTTTCTGATGACATCCACTCCGATAACTTCATCATTCTTCCCGAGTCTGATACCGCTCACTCCTCCGGCAGTCCTGCCCATCTCACGAACATCAGATTCTTTAAATCTAATAGATTGTCCTTCGGCAGTAGCTATCATTACCTCATCTCCTTTTTCCATAGACAATGCAGAAATAAGCTGATCGTCTTTGTCGAGCCTGATAGCGATGATTCCACTCCTACGAACATCTTTAAAGCTCTCAGAGGTCATCTTCTTGGCTGTACCGTGCTTTGTGACTAGCATGAGTGAAGACGCACTTTTTCCTAAATCTTTTGGCATAGCTAGAATCGAAGATACTTTTTCTTCACCTCCCAGGGCCAAGAAATTCATGATAGATTTTCCTCGAGTAGCTCTGCGTCCTTCTGGAATATCATACATTTTCATTTGATAAACTTTTCCGAGGTTGGTAAAGAAAAGAAGGTTGCTGTGAGTAGAACCTGATACGAGCATGGTCACGAAATCTTCTTCTTTGGTTTCGAGGTCAATGACCCCGACTCCACCTCTCTTTTGTGCGTGATATTCTGCTGGGTCGGTACATTTTACATATCCACCGGCAGTGAGGACGAGCATCGTTTCTTTTTCTGGAACGAGGTCTTCGTCGGAAATTTCTTTTACTCCACCTTTTACAATCTTGGTGCGTCTTTCGTCGGCATATTTTTCACGAATTTCTTTCAATTCAGTAGCAATCATTTTCAATATTTTCTTTGGGCTAGCAAGCAAATCTTTCATCTCTGCTATAAACTTTTGTTTTTCGAGAAGCTCATCTTCTACTGCTTTTCTCTCAAGCCCAGCGAGCTTGGCGAGCTTCATCTCCAAGATTGCAGTTGCCTGCAAGTCTGAAAACTTAAACTCTTTCATCAAGTTTACTTTAGCAATTTGCGAATTCTTTGAACCACGGATAGTGCTAATAACTTTATCTATTTTATCTAAAGCTTTTTTCAAACCAAGCAAGATGTGCTCTCGTTCTTCTGCCCTACGCAAATCATAGATAGATCTTCTTTTTACGACATCCTTTCGATGTGCGATAAATTCGGTAAGGATGGACTTCAAAGACAAAGTCTGGGGCACGCCGTCCACCAAGGCAACCATGTTGAAATTGAAGTTTGATTCAAGTTGAGTATTTTTATAAATATAATTTAAAACTTTTTCTGGATGAGCACTAGACTTGAGGTCGATAACAACACGGATATCTTTAGTAGATTCATCTCGAAGTCCTTTGATGCCGTCTAGCTTTTTTTCTTGGACCAACTCAGCGATGCTGACTATCAAATTTGATTTATTTACTCTAAAAGGAATCGAAGTAATAATGATGGAGAAATTTCCATCTTTTTGTTCGACTATTTCCGCCTCTCCACGACACACGACTCCGCCTCGGCCAGAGCCATAAGCATGTAGCATATCTTTGTATCCATAAGCGATACCTCCAGTAGGAAAATCTGGCCCTTTCACAAATTGCATCAGATCTTCGGTCGTAGCGTCTTCATTGTCTATCAAGTGCATCGTCGCATCTAAAACTTCCCCCAAGTTGTGAGAAGGAATATTTGTCGCCATACCGACGGCGATACCGAGAGTACCATTTAAAAGTAATCCTGGAACAGAAGAAGGAAAAACTATCGGCTCCTTGCGGGTCTGATCATAGTTTGGTCGAAAATCAACAGTTTCTTTTTCCAAGTCGCGCAAAAGCTCTGTGGAAATCTTGGACATTTTTGCCTCGGTATAACGCATCGCTGCGGCATTGTCTCCATCGATAGAACCAAAGTTTCCTTGGCCTAAAACAAGCGGATAACGATAAGAGAATTCTTGGGCCATACCAACCATAGAATCATATACAGCTGTATCACCGTGAGGGTGATATTTTCCGAGCACATCTCCCACTATTGCTGCAGACTTTCTAAATCGAGCACTCGAAGTGAGGCCCATCTCATTCATTGCAAATAAAATCCTCCTGTGGACGGGCTTGAGTCCGTCTCGGACATCAGGCAATGCGCGCGAAGTAATGACTGACATCGCATATGCCAAATAAGATTCTTTCATCTCGGAGACGACATCAATCTGTAAAATTTTATCTGTCTCTGGTATTTCTTTTGATTCTGGTAAAGACTTTTTTGCCATAAATATTATTCTTGTCCTGTAGTTATACTATTATATCCACCAATAATGTTGTCTTTTAATGCAGAAATAGGGCTAGCTTCTTGTCTTATTTTTGCTTGAGTTTCAGTTTCAGTATCTCTAAAGTTTGTTCCCAAAGAATAAACCCAAAGCATGACCAAGAGAACTCCGGCTATAACCGTAG
Source organism: uncultured Candidatus Saccharibacteria bacterium (assembly GCA_964484005.1). Lineage (GTDB taxonomy): Bacteria > Patescibacteriota > Minisyncoccia > Phycocordibacterales > UBA9973 > UBA9973. Next base: position 10,671 of record CAZADR010000010.1, read on the forward strand.
AAATATGTAAGATGTGTATCTTTATGTGCTCAGGTTGTCTTCTTATGTGATGAATTATTTTTCTCATAGATTTTTAATTTTGCGAAATTATGTCGCGCAACCGTCATTATAGCGCGACTATGATTCTTTTAATACTATCACTTCTCCTTCTTTGGTTTCTAAGTCTTTTCTCTTTAAGGTCAACTTATCTACAACTTCGGCTTTTTCTTCTCCCAATTCTTCCAAGAAGACTTTTAAGGATGCCTTGTCGTAGTCCATCGGAATAATTATAGAAGGTTCTAGGGAAGACACAAATTTTGCAGCTGTCTTTGGATCGAGCATCCCTTTTCCTCCAATTGGAACAAAAACTATGTCTGGACTATTTATAGCTTCGTGGGATTCTTTGGAAAGATCTAGGTTGGACAGAGCTCCCAAGAAAGCGAGGTTGATACCATCAACAGTAAGTAAATAAATGGTATTGATATGCTTTTTGTCCTCCACTACGGCATCAGATAAAACTCCTTTAATAAAAATCTCTTTGACTTCATAGTCTCCGGGGCCTTTTATAATGAAAGGTTCTCTCTCTCCATGTGAGAGCTGTTCTACTCCGTTGTAATCGGGATGATTTGTAGAGACCAAGGCTATATCGGCTCCAAAATGAGCGCTGACACCGGATTTAGAGCTTTTGCTGACAGGGTTAAAAGCTAGGACCATCTCCCCTTGTCCAATCTTAAAAAACTGTTTTCCGAAATATGTGATTATCATTCTCTATATTATATTCCCATTTTCTTAATTTTACAAGGTAAAATTGTTGAAAATGCAATCCTTTAGGGCCAAATTTTTATAGGAAAAGAAAACCAAAAATCTATCTTGAAGCTTGCAATTTTTGAGATTTATAGTAATATCTTTTTATAAGTAAATATTTATTAAAAGCATGGATTTGGGGTAACCTTCTCGGAAGTTTCGAGAAAACCTAAGCCTTATATCCGCTTTACGCGGATTTTTAATTTTATGAAAAAAGAAGAAGTAGTAGAAGAAAATTTTAAAGAAAACTTAGTTTTAAGTTCTATTGTGGAGCGCAGCGCAAACAGACCAGAAGTAGATTCTCTAGTTGAGGGTCCTGTAATTTTAGTTGAGAAATCTTCAGTCTATGTTGATTTGTCTCCTTTTGGAACAGGTATTATTTATGGACGAGAATTTATTAATGCCAAAGATGTAATAAATAAAATCAGCCTTGGAGATATCGTCAAAGCAAAAATCGTTGAAGTAGAAAACGAAGACGGCTATACTGAACTTTCATTAAAAGAAGCAAAACAAGCATTAGCTTGGAGTGAAGCTGAAAAAGCTATCAAGTCAAAAACAATCTTAACCCTTGAAGTAAAAGATGCAAACAAAGGAGGACTCATTTTGGAATGGCAAGGTATCTCAGGGTTCCTTCCAGCTTCTCAGCTCAAGGCAGACCATTATCCTAGAGTATTGGATTCAGATAAAGATAAAATATTAAAAGAATTGAAAAAGCTTATTGGTGAAAAGATTTCAGTAATGATTATCTCTACTCTTCCAAAGGAAGGTAAACTAATCTTCTCAGAAAAAGATAACAACCCAGAAGAGAAGAAAGAAATATTAAGCAAATACACCATCGGTGACAATCTAGATTGTACCGTAGCAGGTATCGTTGATTTCGGAGTATTTCTAAAACTTGAAGACGGTCTAGAAGGACTCGTACACATATCTGAGCTCGATTGGGGCCTCGTAGAAGATCCTCGTTCTATGTTTAAGGTTGGAGACACTGTAAAAGCTAAAGTAATCGAAATAAAAGACGGCAAAATATCCTTATCTATCAAGGCTCTAAAAGAAAACCCTTGGAAAGAATTTGAAGGAAAATTGAAAAAGGGAGATATCATCAAAGGTGTAGTAATAAAATACAACAAGCACGGCGCACTCGTATCTATCAAAGAAGGAGTAGCTGGACTCGTACACAATTCTACTTTTGCTTCAGAAGCTGTGCTTCGCACCAAGTTGGAACTTGGAAAGAATTACAATTTCCAAATCACTTTGTTTGAACCAAAAGATCAGAAGATGACTTTGATACATTTAGAATAACAAGAACTCAAATACAAAAAAATCCGTGAAGGACAGTCCTTCACGGATTTTTTGTGCGTGAAATAGAATTAAGGAGAAAAATATACCCTTACACTTACTATTTTTGCATTTGTCTTAAAATCTGATATTTTTACTTGTCTTTGTATAGGTAAATCAAAATTTTCATCCGGATTAACGAGACCGCTCCTGTCTAAAATAAACTGAGGAGTTGCTGCGATATCTGAAGTATTTAGCACAAAATGTTCACCTTCTTCCTGAGAATACCAAAACTTATAATTAGGGTATGCTTTTATAAAATCAGATACGGTCGAATCAATACCAATACCCTCTTGTGTCTTAAATTCAGGCGAAGTAACAATAATATCTCGAATATTATTTTGGTCGAGAGGCATACCAAGAGTTAATATATTTTTCCCCTCCCTAGAAACAATAAGTTGCTTTTGTGGCATTCCTTCAGGAAAAACAGTCGTTTCTTTAATCGAATATTTAGCCTGTAATAATAAATTTTGATCAGGAACCAGCTCTCCTATTTGGAATGGGCCAACTTGATTGCTAGTAATATGCCCTAAAGAAATAACATTTTGACTTTCCTGTGGTTCATTATTATTTTCCTTGATGTCTTGAAGACGATATTCTCTAAGTTGACTTTTCAGCCCCACTCTTAATATATCCTCATTCTGATCGAGCAATATCTTTAAACCATACTTCCAAGTAGGAAATTCAAGATTGGAAAATTTTTCTTGAAATGCAACAACACCCTTCGAATCAAAAACATATAAATATCGCGGCAATGATCCATCTGATATATCTTCCCGGTTTATGGTTGATACTCCAGCTGCCACGATACCATTATCGTTAACATCTAGACTAGTAAAACCCCTATCACTTTGGTCAAGATTATAGCTCCATAATAATTTTAATGTTCCAGTATCAAAGAGGTAAAGCGTCCCGCCAGATGAAGATGATGAAGCAACTGCCAAGAAACGCTCATTATCGCTAAATCCATAATGAAAATCGCCCACAAACTCTACCGGTTGTTTCAACAACATACTCCCCTGCTTATCAAATAAATACACGTTATTAATATGAGGTACTATTTCCCATAAATACCTATTATTGGTGTAAGGTATTATTTCCCTTATTGTAGCTACTGTAAAATTTCCTCTTGGAGACACATCGATCACACTTCCCCAACCCTGAGGAATAATATATTCCCATAATTGCTTGCCAGTAATGTCAAAGAAGGCGAGTTGTGTGCCTTCGTCCCTCCCTGAAAAAGAAATAGCGAAATAATTACCGTCTTGTGATATAGATCCATCTGTTGATCTTGCACCCTCCAATTCTGATGCGAAATTTACAACTTTTCCTTTCAGGTTTTCTTTATTAAAAATAAATATTTTGTCAGTGCATTCACCTTCATAGCATATGCGTTCCACCCCGCTTCCCCCGTTTGCTGATGATAAAAGAGGTCCATTTGTCAGTTGATTTGTTGTTTTCCATAGAACAATTTCAGACTTATCCATTAGCTTAAAAGTTATATCCGAACCTTTTTCACTAATATTTATAGCTGTTGTCTGGGCAATCAAATTACCATCTTTCGAAAAATCTGCCCATGAATTATCTGGCAACATTGTCTCTTTTATTAAATTTAAGCTTGAGTCGAAAAAAAGGATTTTTTTATCCGTAGCCACAATATTAGAACGGCTGATAGATTGAATATCCCCCGCGACCTCAACTTTTTTGACAAGAGTTACTCGCAAATCTGAGACAACGCTTATGTCTGTATGTGTTAAATTTCTATTCGTAAAGTACGCTCCAACCAAGACTGAACCCGCAAGTACTAACAATAAAATCACACCTCTTCTGTTTTTCATAAATCTATTGTATCACACACAAAAAATCCCGCTTTAAGCGGGATTTTTTATTTTGTAATTATGTATTAGTTGCGAGAATTATTTCTGTATCTTTTTCACCAATTGCATCCATGATAGAGATGACCTGTTCGGCATATTTAGGAACAATAGAAGGCGGGTTGTAAGCACGCAAGATTTGAGTAACGGTCTTCTCATCATAATGATGAGCAGTTTTTGGATTGTTACCACCAAGGTTCTTGGCGACAACTTCAATAGCATGGTCGTATGATTCAAAACTTATCTTACAAGAACCCCAGCCAAATGGACTATAGGGAACTTTCTTACACTGAAACTTACCACCAGTAGATTCACGAACGGCAATAGCAGGCAAAAGACGCCAGTCGAGGCCATTCTTTTCAGCCTCTAGAACCATCTTCATACCGGTACCGGCCATGGGCATATCGCGTTCTCTAAAATACGCATCGATAGCTTCTGCCTTTGCTTTTTGAGTTTCAACCTCCTCGTCCTTGGCTTGATTAAGAGCCAAAGTCTTAAAGGTTTCAATATTCATTTTTTGGACTAAGGCGTTTTGTGGTATCTCAGTATTCTTAAGGTTCGCGGTAGGATTACCGGTAAATGACAAGGTCATAACTGGTAAGAATACTAGAGACTGAACGAAACGTATTAGATTATTGTTTTTCATATTTGGGCGGTATCTGCTCCGCCAACTCCATTTCAGACTTATCAGCCACTTTGTGACTAACAAACAAAAAATCCTTATATAACAAGACAACCATAGAATGCGTGCTTATTAATAAGGATACCTCTATATAGTAGCATATTCTGTTTCAAAAGTCAATAGTTATGCAATATTTCCACTATATGTCAAATCAAACATATAGGTTTTTTGCCTTGTAAAATAAGGGTATTTTGAGATAGAGCCATTGACAAATATAGCTAAAAATAGGTTAATAAATAACTTGTGGACAAACTTTAGACTAAAGGAAGGACTTTGTCGGCAACCTTATAGGCTTCCCCTGCTCCCATGGTCACAAAGATGTCATCGGGTCCTAGATTTAGAGCTGAAACAGCCCTTTCAGCCGAGTCAAAATCTGTAAAAGCCTGAGCTTTTTGACCTGTCCCTGTTATAGCTTCAGCCAATATCTCACTAGAGATGGTCGGATCTTTGTCTTCCCGAGCAAAATATATAGGCAAGAGTAATACTTGGTCCGCCCCCTCAAAACACTTCACAAAATCATCAAAAAGAGCTTTGGTCCTACTATATAGATGAGGTTGAAATAAAACCGTAATTTTCTTGACACCTTCGGGGTAAACCCCCACACCAATATTATTGGTGTGGGGGTAAAGTTCTCGGAGTGCTTGTAGGCTAGCCTTTACCTCTGTCGGATGGTGAGCATAATCGTCGTAAACTATAGTTCCCCCTTCTGTTTGCCCTCTTTTTTCTAAACGCCTCCAAGTACCAGAAAACTCTGCTAAAGATTTCTGAGCAACGTCTTCGTCAACGCCAAGCATATCTGCCACAGCGAGAGCGGCGGCGGCATCCATCCTGTTGTGTTTACCTGGAACCAAGAGTTTTGGTACCTTGTCTAGATATTTACTGTAATCTGAAATTACTTTTTCACTTTGTGAAGAAAGTTGGTCGAAAGCATTTTTGATATCATCCAAATCTTTGTAATAATCTAGATGGTCTGGTTCAATATTTAAAATAACTAAAATCTTTGGTTTTATGTTTAAAAAAGATCTCTCGTATTCACAAGCCTCCACCACAAACAAATCACTCTTGCCGACAATTAAATTTGATTTAAAATCTTTCAGCAAAGAACCCACAATCACAGATGGATCTCTCCCCGCATCTATCAAAATCTTGGCTATCATAGCTGTGGTCGTGGTCTTGCCGTGAGTACCAGAGACCGCAATCGTATTTTTATTTGCAGTAACAATACCGAGCATCTGCGGGTAGCTCCTATATGCTATTGAAGAATTTTTAATTTGCTCAAAAAGCCTCGGGTCATAATGAGGAATAGCAATAGTATAAACAATCAAATCCGTATCAGGTGGAATCAGCTCAAAACTCTGGCCTATTGTTATTTTTATTCCGAGCTCACTTAGCTCGCGAGTCAGTTGATTCTCGGACATATCGGAACCAAAGACATCTTTCCCTTCCAAAAACATCATCCTAGCAATCGCCGAGATGCCTACCCCCCCGATTCCAACAAAAAATATCTTCTTGATTTTTTGTAAGTCAATATTCATATGTTTTCCATTTTCTCATGCACATATTTTAAAAAGTCTTCTGGGTGCTCTTTTAATTCCTTCTTCAATTCCTTTAACTCAAACCATTTCACTTCAGCTACTTCATTTTTCGCAACTTTAAAATTATCAAATCCAACAGGCAGGATCAAAGAAAATTCTTGAGAAAAATAATTCCATTTAGTCTTTCTACGTCTCTTTAACCCAACAACTGGTTTGATATTTTTTAATCCAATTTCTTCTTCTGCTTCCTTTATTATATTTGACTCATATGTCTCTCCTTCTTCAACTGTTCCCGCTACCGCTGGTCCCCATTTCCCTGGATCATGGTTTTTATTAAAAGCCCTTTGAGCAAGTAAAATTTTTCCCTCAGTATCAACTATCCAGAGAGCAGAAACACGATATATTGAGTCTACATCTCTGTTGTTTCTATCTCTATATTTTATAATATTATCATTTTCATCAACAATTGGTATTTTCATAAAATTATTTTAATTTTTGATAGATCTAAATTCGTCATAAAAATTGAAAATTTTATCTACAGAATTGCTATGATTTTCTGGTAATTCATTTCTACTAAACCAAGCTGCCTGCTCTACCTCAATAGGATCTACCTTTAATTCTAACCTTTCTGTACTTCCAAGGTACACTTCAACTGTATCATGTTTATATTCTATCCTACTTTCGTAAGAACCTATAAAAACTGGGTTTATGACATCAACACCAGCTTCTTCTTTAGTTTCTCGTATTGCTGCTTCTAAAAACGACTCTCTTTTTTTAACACCTCCTCCTGGAAATGTCCATTTTCTTTTTGCATAATTTAATTTAACTAATAAAAACTTACTGTCTTTTTCAATCAAACATTTAACGCCACGCGTTTTTGGTCTAAAAATATACCAATATATTCTTTTTATTGGATGAACAAAAAACCAAAATACTTTAACCAGTGAATACTGCATATTATTTTAATTTCTTAATTATTTCCATAAATTGATCTCCCCTGTCGTATTCATTTTTAAACATTCCAAAAGAAGCAAAAGCTGGAGAAAAGAGTATCGTATCTCCCTTTTTTGCATATTTAATGGCTTTTCTTGCCACATCTTTTAAATCATTACCGATTTCATTTGGGATTTTTATTTTATAATTTTTCAATAATTTATTTGTTCCAGTACCAGGAATCAAAACAATTGCCTTACAAAAAGTATTAACAACATTTACACATAAACCAAGATCTAGGTTTTTGTCTGCTCCTCCTCCTATCAAGATTATCTTGCCTTCCTTTTTGTTTTCCGCTAGTGCCCGTATACCTGCGATGGTCGCCTCTGGCGTGGTGGCATTGTTGTCATTGTATATTTTTATACCTTTATAATTTTTTACAAATTGTAATCTACCCTCGACTCCTTTAAATCTACCCACTGTATTTATTATATTTTTCTCTGGTATACCAAATATTTTTGCGACAGATACAGCACAAGACAAATTTTCCCTCTGGTGTTCTCCTGGCACAATAAATTTATAGTCTGTGATACTTTTTACGTCGGCAACCATCAATTTGCTTTTTATCTTTTTAGGGATAATTTTCTCTACATGAGGTCGCACTATGAGCACATCTCCAGCTTTTTGATATTTAAAAATATTTGCCTTGTCGGCAAAATACTCCTTCATCGAATCCTTATAATAATTCATATGGTCCGGCATAAAAGAAGTAAATACAGAAATGTGTGGAGAAATCTTGGCATCACCAAATCCTTGCAGCTGCCAAGAATCTAATTCACACACCAAAACATCCCCAGCTTTTACTTTTTCTAGCAACGGAAGAGTCGCTACCCCTCGGACATTTCCACCTAAATATACCTTTCTATCTTTTAAATTTTTAGAAAGAATCTCATAGATTAATGCCGTCACCATAGACTTTCCCCTAGTCCCAGTCACCCCGACAATCATTACTTCTGGTGCATGTTTAGCAAAAAGTGAAACATCCATTTCAACTGGAATTTTATTTTTTAGTGCTTCTTTTATATAAATAGAGTCAAGTGGTACACCTGCAGCTTTTAAAATCATGTCTTTTCCTTTAAAGTCTCCTAGCTTGTGTTCACCCAAGGTATATTTTATATTTTTAAATTTCTTTAATTTTTTTAAAGAATCTTTTAGTTGTTCTTTGGTCTTCAAATCTGTAATAGTTAATTTTGCTCCACATTCAGCCAAAAAAAGAGCGTCCCCCACTCCGCGCCCGAGCAAACCCAAGCCCATTATTGTTATTTTTTTATTTTTGAAAAATTCTTTATAGTTGTTCATATGCTTTTCTAAATTCTTCTATATCATCAAAATGGTGCTTCACTCCTTTTATTTCTTGATAAGTTTCATGCCCTTTGCCGGCGCACAATATTATGTCTCCTTTTTGGGCAAGTTTTACTGCTTCCAATATAGCTTCATGACGATTTGAAATTGTTTTTACTTTTTTAAGTAATTCTTCTGATAGTCCTGTCTTCATCTGTTCGATAATTTTCTCTGGGTCTTCGCTTCTTGGATTATCTGAAGTAAAGATAGCGATATCAGAAAGTGTTGCTCCAATATTTCCCATAATTTCGCGTTTCAATGGGTCGCGATCTCCCCCGCACCCAAATACAGATATTATTTTACCCTTGTTATTATTTATCTCTTTTATAGCCAAAAGAATCTTTTCCAAAGAGTCTGGACTATGCGCATAATCTATTACTACGAGCACACCAGTCTTGGAAAGAAAATGTTCAAACCTACCTCTCGGTGGTTCTATATTTTCTATTATCTTTTTTACTTTCTCAGCATCAAAACCAAGCAGTTTACAAACGCCCCAAACTGCTAATAAATTATAAGCATTAAATTTTCCCAAAAGCTTGGTTTTTACTTTTTCTCCATTTATATCAAGCTCCAATCCAGAAAAATCCAACTTTGAAATCTCTCCTTGAAAATAGTTCTCCGCCCACATGTCTGACATGTGAGAATTTTCCACATGTCTGACATGTGGGTTAACATGTGGGTTAAATCCGTAGGAGAATTGACGGGCTTTGATGTCTTCCAGCATTTTTGCACCATATTCATCATCAGTATTTGAAAGAGCAAAAGCTTTTGACGAAAGCATCTTAAAAAACTTCTTTTTAGCACCAAAATAATTCTCAAAATTCTTATGATAGTCCAAGTGGTCATGTGTGAGATTTGTAAAAATCCCCCCAGTAAAATTTACTCCTGCTACCCTACTCTGGTCGAGCGCATGTGAGCTCACTTCCATAAAAACATACTCACAACCCTTTTCAACCATTTCATTTAAAAGTTTATGTAGAGAAATAGGATCAGGTGTAGTGTGGGTGGCAGGCCTTACTTCGTCTACAATAATATTTTCAACCGTACTAATGAGGCCTGTTTTATAACCAAGGGATGATGATATTTTATATAAAAGAGTCGCGGTCGTAGTTTTACCATTTGTGCCAGTGACACCTACAATTTTTAATTTCTTTGAAGGATTACCGTAAAAATGCATCCCCGCCAAGACTGTAATCGCTCGTCTTTTGAATTTCAAATTTTTAAGAATATTTTTCATTTCAATTTTGGCTGTATTAAAATCTCTTGCTCTACCTTTTGAAATCGTTCAGTTTCTTTGCCATCCAAAATTATATTTTCCAAAAACATATGCTTGGGACGAGCCCAAATGACTCCATCTTCCAAATGCATATAAATCACTAAATGCTCCTTGGTCTCGCTCTGTATCGCCTCAAAAAGAACTTTTACTTTAGTTCCTTTGTAGTGCTTATAAATTCCTCCGATTTCTAAGTTCTTCATGGCTTTTATTTTGGGGAAGGACCGTCCTTCCCGACTTTACTGCCCGTGGCACTTTTTATATTTTTTTCCACTTCCACAAGGACAAACATCATTTCTTCCAACTTCTTTTACTTCCTTTTTGCCTCCCAATTCACTAGGCTCAGTATGACTGGTAACCAAGGTTTGCTTTGGAGATTCTGGCTCTGGTTCAGCCTTCTTTACATTATCTGTGTTTATGGTTCCAGTAAGTGAAAAAACTTGTTCTTTAAAAACTTCTTCCATCTCTTTAAACATCATAAGCCCATCTTTTTTGTATTCTACAATTGGTTCTCTTTGACCATAAGCTCGTAAATTTACCGAAGAACGCAAGTAGTCCATCGCCTCCAAGTGCTCCATCCATAGAGAATCTGTGGTATAGAGCGCAATCCTACGAACAGTTTCAAAAAAAGCAGTGTCTCCAATCTTTTTTCTTTTTTCTTCGATAACTTTATCAAAACCTTCTCTGGTAGAGGCAATTTCACTTAACAAAAGCTCTATACCCTCTTTGTCGGCACGCAACATTTGCTGTCGTCTTTCATAAATAATCTTGCGTTGATGATTCATTACATCGTCGTATTCAAGCGTATTTTTTCTGGAATCAAAGTGAAAACCTTCTATTTTAGCTTGCGCGCTCTCTAAGGTCCTGCCAATAAATGCATTCTCAATCGGTTGATCTTCAGGGATACCAAAACGCCCCATCATAGTCTTAATTTTCTCTGAACCGAATACTCGCATCAAGTCATCTTCCAAGGATACATAAAACTGAGTCGCTCCTGGATCTCCTTGTCTACCTGCACGACCTCGAAGCTGGTTGTCTATTCTTCTTGCTTCGTGTCGCTCTGTACCTAAAACAAAAAGTCCACCAGCATTTTTTACAAAGTCATATTCTTCCTGTACGAGAGGATTACCTCCGAGCTTGATGTCGATTCCACGACCTGCCATGTTGGTGGCTATGGTCACTGCTCCACGCTTACCAGCTTGAGCAATTATTTCTCCTTCTTTTTCGTGGTTCTTTGCATTCAATATAGTATGCTGTACTCCTTCTTGTTTTAAATATACAGAAAGAAGTTCGTTTTTCTCAATTGAAATAGTACCAATCAAGACTGGTTGCCCTTTTTCATTCAACTCTTTTATCTTTTTAGCTATCGCCTGAAACTTTCCCTTTTCAGTTTGAAAAATTAAATCATTGTAATCTACGCGCACTATTGGGCGATTTGTCGGAATGACTATAACATCCAATCCATAAACTTTTATGAACTCCTCAGCTGAAGTCGCTGCAGTACCTGTCATGCCCGAGAGCTTTTTATAAAATCTAAAATAGTTTTGGAAAGTAATAGAACCAGAAGAACGAGTTTCTTTTTCTATTTTTACTCCTTCCTTTGCCTCTATCGCTTGGTGAATCCCCTCTGACCAGCGCCTACCTGGCTGTAAACGGCCAGTAAAAGGATCCACAATGACAACTTCACCCTCTTTGACAACATAATCTCTATCGCGTTCAAAGACTGCCTGTGCTTTTACCGCAGTTTCTAGGTGGTGAACATATTTTATTCCTTTTTCAGTATAAATATTTGAAACACCGAGCAATTGTTCGGCTTTAGTTATACCCGCATCAGTCAAAGATATCGCTTTTAATTTTTCATCTACTTCATAATCAGTATCTTTTTTTAATTGCTTGGCAATTTGATAAAATTTTACATAAAAATCTTCTGAATCTCCTGATTGAGATGAAATAATGAGCGGAGTACGAGCCTCATCTATTAATATAGAGTCAACCTCGTCGACAATAGCAAAGCTGTGATCTCTCTGTACTAAGTCTTCTATCTTGGTTGCCAAATTATCACGCAAATAATCAAAACCAAATTCATGGTTGGTTCCATATATTATGTCAGCCTTATATGCTTCCTTTCTGCCGCATGGTTTTAAGAAATCATAAACAATTTTAAATTCTCCTACCTGATCTCTCTCTCTGTCTTCTTCTTTGTGCTTCGCATCGTATAAATAAGAAACATTTTGTGAGTTAATAACTCCGACAGATAAACCTAAAAAGTTATAGACCTGCCCCATCAAGACCGCACCAATACGAGAAAGATAATCGTTGACTGTAACTATGTGTACTCCTTCTCCAGTAAGTGCATTTAAATATGCGGGGAGAACCGCCACCAAAGTCTTTCCTTCACCAGTTCTCATCTCCGCAATTTTTCCTTTATGTAAAGCTATACCTCCTATCAATTGCACATCATAATGTCTTTCTTTTAGATTTCTTTTAGCTGCTTCACGAACCAAGGCAAAAGCCTCTGGCAATATCAGGTCCAGTGTTTCTTCTTTATTTAAAGATACAGCCAAAAGGTCTTTAAATTCTTGTGTTTTCTTTGGAAAATCCTCATCTGTCAAGGCCGCGGTCTTTTCCTCTAAAATATTGATTTTATCGACTAATCCCTCTATTTTCTTAATGAATCTAGAGCTTTCATCACCGAACATTTTACTGAATAAACTCATAAATATATATTAGCATAAAAAGAAA
>CAZADR010000011.1:0-11494 GCA_964484005.1 uncultured Candidatus Saccharibacteria bacterium
GGTTCGACCCAATTCTTTCTCTCGGCTCGGGCAGATGAAGATTTTGCTTGAAGCGAGAGTTTTTGGCGCATGAGCGTGTCCTTTTTCGTAAGATATATTTCACGCTCAATGTCGCCATTCAAATGTAGATCAACCAAAGCACTCAATTTCGCTTCAAGCGTTTTCAAATCTTCTTTAAACTGCCCGAGCCGACTTTCCGAAGCGTTAGTTTCGTTATAATCAAATTCTTCTACCTTTTTGAGCATATAATCCGCCCACGCTTCGGGAAGCGAGATTGATTGAAGCTGTTCTTTGACTTGCCGAGCGAGTTCGTGTTCCACTAAATATTTTTGACCACATTTTCCTTTCTTTTTTGTACAACGATAATATCTATATCTACCGCCGTTTCCTTTACACCACTGGGCGGTTATCATACTTCCACATTCACCACATTTAAATAATCCAACGAAAGGAAAATCGTGGACATTTCTTTTGTATCTTGTATGCGCTCGCTCGGCTAATCTTTTCTGTACAGCTTCAAACAATGTCGGAGAAAGAATTGGCGCAAAGCTTCCGGGAAAATATTCACCATTATGTTTTGTAAATCCTAAGTAAGCGCGATTGGTCAGCAATGTTTTCACGGAAGCTTTGACAAGTGGCTTTCCGGACCGTTGAGCGACACCATGTTCTGCCAAAAAGTGCGATATGGAATTTAGGTTATGTATGCCTTTAGCATATTCTTCAAAAGCGCGAACAATTACTTTAGCTTTCACAATATCAGGTTCAATGTTTCGCGTTTTTGTATTGTTCACATATCCGAGTGGAGCATGGGTTAGCCATTCACCTCGTCGCAGTTTTTGGCGGATTCCTCGCTCAACATTCTGTTTCAAATTGTCCGAGTAATATTTGGACTGTCCGAAAGCCACTTGAAGCATAAATAGCCCCTGCGGAGTGGGTTCAAACCAAAATGTCGGAAAACGCAAAGAAATGACTTTAGAAGTGTCTACGGCGTAAATGATGCGTCCTCCGTCCACAGAATTTCGAGCAAGACGGTCAGGATGCCAAGCGAGAATACCCATACCGTCCATTTTCTCAATACGCATCATCATTTTGCCAAACACTTCTCGTCCCGGACTCTTTGCGCTTTTCGACTCTTGAAATTCTTCTATAATTTCAAGATTTTCTCTACTCGCAAATTCCCGAAGCTCAAAGAGTTGAGCTTCAATAGACATTACTTGCTTATCGTCTTCTTCCGTAGATTTGCGAGCATAGAGAAAATATTTTGGTTTGGTCATATATGTTTTTGGATTCAAAACTTCTAAACTTACGAAACTATTTGCAATCTCATTTCTTTTAATGCCCGCCCAGCATTTTCGCCCGCACCCGCAAGGCAGAATTCATTTCTTTGCCACACATTACGCCGAAGGCGTCGCCCATTTTTTCGCTCGATGCCGAGGGAGTTTCTTCTAGTGATCTAATACTAACCTTTGCGCGAACTTTTTTCAAGGACGAAATGAATTAATGCGCACGCTCCGCGTGCCACATAACTTGAAAAAATTACTACGCTCCACCAATATGCTAGTGCCAATGAACTTTCGCCACGACGAGACAAGTCTCGTCGTCTGCCCTCATCCCATCGCATTTCCATTCTATTTCAGTTTGGCGGGAAGATTTTTAAATTTGGGATGGGCGATGGGGGTATATTGTATTATAAAACATCATTGTTAGAAAAGACAATCGGGTTTATACTAAAACTGTGAATAACTCAAAAAAGCTTGGGCAAAATATGAAAAGAATCCGTATTGAAAAGCAAATGTCGCAGGGCGACATTTGCCGAAAATTAGGCGTTGATAGGGCATATATAAGCAATGTTGAAAGTGGTAATAAAAACCCGACACTTTCAACCATTACCAAATTGGCAAAAGCGCTAGGAGTTTCGGTGGATGAGCTATTGAAATAAATTAATGAAAAAAATAATATTTTATTCTTGGCAGTCTGATTTACCCAACGGCACAAACCGTACTCTTATTGAAAATGCTTTAAAGGATACGGCAAAAGAAATTGGCGAAGAGAACGCAGATATTGAACCTGTCATTGACCGAGACACTCAAGGAGTAGCTGGTGCGCCGAATATTGCAACAGCTATTTTCCAAAAAATTGATTCAGCAGATATTTTTGTCGCTGATGTATCAATAATCGGAAGTGCGAAAAAACGCGCAGTACCTAATCCCAATGTTCTAATTGAGTTAGGATATGCTCTTAAATCTTTGGGACATGAACGTATCATATTGGTTTTTAATACTGCGTTTGGAAAAATTGAAAAATTACCATTCGATTTAAGAATGCATAGAACTCTTACTTACCAATGTGCTGAATCGGTTACAGACCGCACAGAGATAAAGAAAGGTTTAATCAGAGATTTCAAGTTAGCTCTTTTGGCGGGATTTTCTCATATCACCCCTAAAAAAGTTGCGACACCTATAATTGATATAATTAAAAATAGAACGGCGAGTAAAAAAATTGACCTAAGAGGATATTTGGACGAATTATATAATGAACTGGGAAGATTACAACCACCCATGAAAAGAGATGGCGGCACTGTACAAGATTTATTATCTGCTCTGCCAAAAACTGAAAAAATATCCGCTGAATTTGCAAAACTTTCACAGACCATCGTTTTAATGAATGATAAAGAATCTTCAAGAGAAGTATTTCAATGGTTTGGAAAACTCCTAACAAACTATGACCCTATATTAAAAGGTGATGGAAAAATATGGAATTGTGATGGGGACTTTTTTAAATTTATAGGGCATGATCTTTTTGTAAATTTTATAAATCCTTTTTTGAAAGAAGAAAAATGGGATGAAATAAAAGAACTTTTAAAAGGGATTTTTCCAGTTGGACCAACGGCGTATAACCAAAACGATCGAAAAGAATCTTGGACAGAGCTATCTAAACATTCCCCCCTTTTAATAGACGAAGGGAAAACCAACCGCCGTGTATCTTTCCATGCCGACTTATTAAAAGCTAGACACGAAAAAGATGAACTAGCTTCCATTGTACCTTTTAAGGAATTTGCTGAAACAGATTTTTTTCTACATTTATACGGTGAAGGAAAAACACAAGATAACAAATATTATGGTCAATGGTATCCGAGAAGTGATATCTGGCTTCAACATACTCCAAGATTTATATCAGAAGCAGTTGATTACCCAACTGCAATGAAAATATGTAATGCTTTGCAAATAAGTGATGTCGAGGAACTTAAAAAACGGCTGGCACATACACAAATTAAATGGGACTGGCATTCACCGGTTAGTGCAGCAGATATTAATAAAATTGGGAGTACTGGTGGTGCTGTTATTATTAATATAGATGAATAAAAATGAAAAAGAATAAATTTGATATAAAAAAGTTCATGAAGAAATATGTAATCCCGAATGCTTTTTATCGCGTGAGTATTAAGGGGATTATTTTAGATAAAACTGGTAAAAAATTTCTTGTTATTCAAGAAGATAATAAGTGGTGGGAACTGCCAGGTGGAGGACTTGATCATGGCGAATCCCCCGAAGAATGCCTCAAGCGTGAGATAAAAGAAGAAATGGGTTTAACGGTAACTAAAGTTAATCCGACCCTCAAGTATTATATTATCTTTAATAAAAAGAAGACCTGGATAGTTAATTTGATTTTTGAGGCAAAAGTTAAAAACTTAGATTTTACTCCCACTCAAGAATGTCAAAAAATTAAATTCGTTTCGCCACAAGATATAAACAAAATGAATGTTTTTAGTAATGTGAAAAAATTGGCAAAATTATTTAATAAAAAAAATCATAACCGTTAATCAAAATATGACTTGGCTCGCCCTTACACTTCTCAGCGTTCTATTTGCTTCAATAGCTAGTATCCTTCAGCGTGTTTTAATGAAAAGTGAAAAGAGTGAACCGTACTCGTATGCAGTTGTCTTTCATTTTTTCTTAGGTTTTTTAAATCTCATCTTCGCCCTAATATATGGTTCTCAATTTTCACTATTTAGCGGAAATTTTTTCTTATTATTACTGGCAAGTGCATTGTGGGGAGGATGTAGTATTTTCCTGTTTAAGTCTTTGCAGTTAATTGAGGCTTCTGAAAAAACGATACTTTCTTCACTCAATGTAGTGTTTACAATAATAGCTTCCGTAATTTTTTTACATGAAGTGTTTAATGGCAAAAAAATACTGGGCACTGTCATTATCCTCGCCTCAACTCTACTCATAGTTAATTTTAAAAATGGTCTCAAGTTTAACAGAGGAGTTGTGTATGTATTAATTACGGCAGTGTTTGCAGGACTCGCAATAGTTGTAGATTCAATTAACGTACACAACTACAACGTGATTGCTTATAACACATTTCAGAATTTCTTAACCGGATTCTTTATTTTGATTTTTGCCCCAAAAGCATTAAATCAATGGAAACACTTTATTCAGCCGGACTTTCTAAAAAAGATATTGCCGTTAGGTATCTTTAGTGCAACACAAGGTCTTTTATATCTTACTGCTTTAACACATGCGGGACATACAGCTCAAATCGGCACAATAAGACAGTCATCAACGATAATTACAGTTTTACTGGCCGTTATATTCCTCAAGGAAAGAAATAATCTGGGTCGTAAGATTATTGCTGCTGTTCTGGTAACACTTGGGGTAATTTTGCTAAAATAAAATGAAATACTTTGTTTTAACAACCAGAGGTCTTGAAGAATTTGCAAAACAAGAAATTCAAAATAAACTTCAAGGCTCATCAATAGAAAATAACTCGTACAGAAAAGTAATTTTTTCTTACGACGGAAACGTTGAGGAAATATTGAAACTTCGCTCTGTCGAAGATGGTTTTTTATTTATTGGCGAACTAGAGAATGTTGATCATACACAAGAATCACTTACGGAGTTGGTTCATAATATTTTGGAGTTAAATTTTAATAAAGCCATTGAAACAATTTCTGATTTACGCAAAGAAAAGATATTAGAATTTTCTATTTCTTCGAGTTCTGTCGGTAAACGAAATTTTTCCTATAAAGAAATTAAGGATGCTCTAAGCAAAGCGTTAGAAAATGAAATAAATTTAAAATACGAAGACAAAAAACACGAGATGTTTGATATAAGAATTTTCCTAGAACATGACAGGGCGCTCGTTGGTATTAGATTAGGAGAAAAGCCACTACATCGTCGCCCATACAAGCTAGAAACCACCAAAGCCACACTTCAAGCTGATATTGCTTACTCCATGTCTATGATCGCTCAAATAAATAGTCAAGATGTTGTTTTAGATCCCATGTGTGGGAGCGGAACGATACTCATTGAATCCTCCACTTTTTCTCCTAAAATAATTCTGGGTGGCGACATCAATACTGAAGCGGTAAGAATAACTTCTCAAAACGTAAAAGCTTTTAATGAACAATCGCATACAGAAATAAAGGTATGGGATGCAATTAATCTTCCCGTTGAGGAAAAATCTGTCGATAAGATTATTTGCAATCTGCCGTTTGGTAAACAAATAGAAATTAATACTTCAGTCGAAGAATTTTACGATAAGCTAGTAAAAGAATTTAAACGCGTTATCAAAGATAACGGCACGATGGTTTTATTAACTAGTAATCGGGATGAATTGTTGGGTGAACTAAAAAAATATAATCTCAAACTTAAAGACCAGCACGAAATTGCGGTTAATGGTGAGATAGCATATATTTTAGTCATAAAACCAAATTAATTATATGAATCAAGAAGAATTATCTGAAAAAGCAAATGAAGCAATAAATGCCTGGGCATCTGATTCAGATAAATTAATCGTTGCTATTGATGGCTACACAGGTGTAGGTAAAACTACTTTGCTAAATAATTTAGTCAAATTAAATCCAGACATTCTAGCGGTAAATCGAGACGACTTTATGCTTCCGAGAAAAATTTTTCACGAAAAATTAGCTAACTTAGAAGACAAGTCTAAAGTATTTGAACTTGAAGTTATTGATAGCCAGAAGCTCACTAATTTTATTATTGCCTTTAAAGATACAAACACATCATACGAAGTAAACACATATGATGGTGTTTCTGGAGAGGTAAATGTACTTAAAGTTTTTGACTTTTCTAAAAAGATTATGGTGATTGAGGGAGTTTTTATGTTTCATCCGGAATTACCCCATAATAAGTTTTGGGACAAAAGGATTTATCTTGAAGGAGATATTAGTAAAATAGCTGAACGAAGAATTAAAAGAGAAAAAGAAAGATGGGGTAAAGATTATTTTCCTGAAAATCATCCGGATTCGTATTTCAAACAAGTCTGTATAGCGTTAGATAGATATATCACATCACATCATCCTGAAAAAAGTGCGGATTTAGTTTTAAGAGTCGAGTAAGTATGCAAGAATATTACAACAGAAAGGAATTTTGATATAATACTTACATGGATAAACTTCACCAAACTCTGAACTCCAGTGCGGAATCTACTAAGCAAATTGAATTTGCTAAAAAATTTGCATACGAAAAATTCAAACAGAAAGGTCTCAATAATCACTTTATGGATGTGCTGACAATCCTACAAGACGAATTTCATGTTGACGATTTAGATTTGCTTACTGCCGCGATTCTGCACGACACACTAGAAGATACAGATACCACTTATGAAGAGCTAGAAAAAGCTTTTTCAAAGACTATTGCAGATTTAGTACAAGAAGTTTCTCATCCTAAAAATTATAACGAAGAACAGAAAGTGGAGTATTATGAACACCTTAAACACATATCACCAAAGGCGAAAATTATAAAACTAGCTGATTTTGCATCAAATCTAAGGAATATTATCAATATTCGCAAATCAGAACCCGAAAAACCTTATCATGATCAATATATTATCCTCATTAGAGCTTTTTTAGAGAGTTGCCCAGAATCGGAACCCAAAGAAGTTGTATACGAATTAACGAAAGAACTAGAGAAATATGTTACTTATAAATTTAGTGCATAGTGAAGTATAGCAAGAATCTTCCTTGCCAGTACTTCAGTAAAGATATGGAAATAGAATCAAAACAAGAAATTCTAGAACGACGAAAAGAAATTGAGCAAGAGCTTATGGAATTGCTCAAAGAAACCAAGAGCCATTTTTCTTTAGATCATATCAAAGATGTTATTTTTCATGAGGAGGATAACGACGATATGATGAAAGTTGTTGCAATGTTTGATCGTGGTGGTGATGCGTCAGAGTTGAGTAATATTCTTGAATTAGCAAGTGACGCTTGGAATTATTTTCCACATAAGATTATTGGCGGTGTATCGCCTGCGGAGAAATTGTTAGAATATCAGAGTAAAAAATAATATGGAAATTTTAAAAACAATTAGAGATAAAGATTTAGGATTAAATTTTGCAGAACCATCTATACATAGAGAGCGTAAAGCATCCCGTGCAATAGTATTTGATAAAGATAATAATCTTGCCCTTCTGCACGCTAAAAATAAAAGTTATCACAAACTGCCGGGTGGTGGAATAGAAGATGGCGAGGATATAATCCAAGCATTAAGACGAGAAGCGATGGAAGAAATTGGCTGTGAAATTGATAATATAAAAGAACTTGGAATTGTTGAGGAGTATAGAAATCAATTTTCTCTACACCAGCTTTCGTATTGTTTTATCGCAAACCTTAAAGGAGAAAAAGGAACACCGCATCTTGAAGCAGACGAACTAGCTGATGGATTTGAAACAGTTTGGCTAAATATAGATGAAGCAATTAAAACAATAGAAAATGAAAAAGATTTGGAACACTATGATGGTAGATTTATTACTAGGCGAGATTTAATATTTCTCAAACAAGCTAAGAAAGTTATTTAAATCTATGCCCGACGACCAAAATACACCCCAAAACCCAACCCCAGAAGAAAACTCTTTACCTACAAGCCCTCAAGAGCCCACCGAGCAAGGTATTGAAAACACAGCACATTCTGAACCTTCCGGTGCACCTCCTGAAGCCCTAGAAAGCTCACTGAACGACTTTCTTTAAGAAACCCGCCTGGTCTTTACGACAAACAATGCATGTGTGATAAAAAAGAACATTTCCGTTTATACGACTCGGCTAGAACTTACTTTGTAAAAAATTCCTAAACTACTAAAAATGGACTCGGCAGGGCGAAACAATATTCTCTGGGATGCGGATTCGCCCTGTCTCGGCTTTTCGTTCGCGCGCAGGAGGGTCTGGGAAGAATGCGCGCGGGATTCGGGAGGGGAAAAAGTTTTGTTGGCATGATATAATAATAAAATAAATGAAGAAAGAAATATTCTCAATTGATTTTAAAAACACTAAACTTGTTGGAGACATTATTTTTTCGGACAATCATTCAGATTGGTTATTTCTGCATGGTGCTGGGCAAGCTGACAGAAAAAGATTTGAAAAAATGCGCAAGATTTTTGGGGCTGAGAATATTTCTTCTTGCGCGTTTGATTTTATTGGCCATGGAGAAAGTATGGGCAATCTTATGGAATCTTCTCTTGAAGATAAAACAAATCAAGCACTTGCAGTTATTGAATCGCAAAAAATTCATCAACCAATATCAATTGTCGCTGCAAGTATGAGTGGCTATATCGCAATAAAACTTACAGAATCTTATAAAATTGATAATTTAGTGTTTTTAGCTCCTGCTGTTTATACTCAAAAAGTATATTCAACTTTTTTTGGCCCTGAGTTTGCAAAAATGATCCAAGAACCAAATAGTTGGGAAAAAACTGATGCATGGGGTATTATTAAAAAATATAAGGGTAATCTTTTAATTTTTGTTGCTGAAAATGATCAGATAGTTCCGAAAGAATTAACAGAAAAACTTTACCAATCAGCTGAACAAGCAAATTTTAAAAAAATTATTACAGTCAAAAACGCTACACATCCATTAGGTAAATGGCTGGACGAACATCCTAATGATCTAAAGCTAGTATTTAATGAGATTATAAAAATGATTAAGAAGTAAAAATTATAAAAGCCAGCGAACGTCCTCCCGGGGTTCCTGGCTTTTTGAGAGTTGGTTAGGACTCTCTCCTATATTACCGAACGACCCAGGATATACATGTTGTCCTTCTTACTCCTCGACTTCGGCCAGCGAAATGCATTTTACCGTCGAACCGGCCGGCACTCTAATTTCCTTTCCGTCCGGTGTTGAAAAAACGAAGATCGCCACGCCCTGATTGTACACGCTCGGCCGAGTTCCCTTTCTGCGTTCCGGAAGGTTGAGCTCCGGAATCAGATACGTATTGCCGTTCGACAAGTAGTCGCTGGCCTCCAGTTTACGTGGTTTGAGGTCCCTTTTTGGATCCGGATAGTCGCTTGCACACATAAAAACACCTCCTCGTAAAAAATAACAACATTATCTAGTAATGTTAAGTTTTTTAACATTCGCACTGCAATTTGAACTTTTTGTTAAATCTGTTAGAATGGAAAAATATGATAAAAATACAACCAATCGTGCGAGATATTGTAATGAGGGAACTTGAAGCATATTTTGCCCTTACAAATGGATATATGAATATGAGTAGTTATGCTTACCAGATACGCCCCAAAGTAGAACTTCTTACGAAGAAAAAAGTCACTATTGCTAGTTTAGTAGTTTCTCTATCACGATTGCGAAAAGAGTTTAAAAAAGAAAAACCACTTATCCGTGAAGTCCCTATCACTAACATCACCACTAAACTTCCTCTATCTGAAATAGTCTACGAAAATACTAATAAAATTATTGATGGTCTTGATTCGCTTCACAAGAAACTATCCATATCGCAAGAAGATTTTTTTACGATAACAATAGGTACCACAGAAATTGATATTATTTTTTCAGCTAATCTGGAAAATAAGATATTAAAACATTTTAAAATAAAACCAAAGTATGTTAATCACGGCTTTGCAGCGATCGGGATTTCTTATGGTCCAGAAGTTTTCGGCATGCCTAATATTTTTTTCTCACTCCTTTCGGTAACTGCTCGTGCTCGCATAAATATAGAAGAACTTGTATCAACGCCTACCGAGTTTATTATAATAGTTGCTGAAAAAGATTTCGGTAGAACCGTTGCGTTGTTTTCAGAGATGCACAGAGAAGTAAACATAAAAAAATAATCTGATATACTATCAATTGAGGTTAAATATTATAAAGAATAAACAAAAAAGTTATAATAAATTATGGCCGAAGATTTAGAAAATAAAATAAAAGGATTTACTCAATTTAAAATAATTTATGAAATTCCACCATGTAGCCATCACAGTTAAAGATTTATTGGTTTCAGTTCCATTTTATGGAGACCTTTTTGGTTTTAAAGAGATAAAAAGATTTCGTCGTGATGATATGGGAGCGACAGGTGTTTTTCTACAAGGTGAAAATGTAATAATTGAATTATGGCAATTTGATAATTTGAAAGACGGAATAAAAGAAGATTTGTCTTTTACTGGAATAAGACATATTGCTTTTACTCATGACAACCCAAAATTTATTTATGATTCTTTTATTGCAAAAGGAATAATTTGCAAAGAAATAAAAATAGGAGCAAGCGGAGGTATTTATTTCTTTTTATCTGATCCAGACGGAAATCAGATTGAGGTTTATAAATCACCAATTAGTTAATTTAGGGAGCGAGCCACACCATTTTATAATTTTTCCTTATCTTGCTATCAGAAACACCCCGAGGGCAGTAATGGAAAATAAAATAATTTTCTTTAATGTATTATCAATTCCTATTTGCTCATTAAATAAATAAGCATATTTTTTGTTTAAAAGTTTGGCGTAAGCTAATACAAAAAATGGTGTTAATGCTCCTATACCTTGAACCAAAGATACTG
The DNA here is from genome assembly GCA_964484005.1 of uncultured Candidatus Saccharibacteria bacterium. Lineage (GTDB taxonomy): Bacteria > Patescibacteriota > Minisyncoccia > Phycocordibacterales > UBA9973 > UBA9973. The sequence continues at coordinate 10,802 of CAZADR010000011.1, forward strand.
GTGCTATACTAAGCGCATAACTTCCAGAAAAAAATGCAACAAAGGTTGCAGCCTCTTCCCCAAAGAAAATCAAAATCTTCTTCTTAAAAAGAAAAAAGTTTTCTACTATATCTTGTCTAGTTTTTTTATGTAATAAAAAGAATAACCCATAAACAAAAGAAATAAACATTTCACCCCCAATACCAACAATAACCGGAACTCCGTGTTCAAAAAGATATTTTAACAGTACCCCCTCAAATGAAATAATAAAAGAAGCAAACAGAATATAAAAAATTGCTTTACTAAACTTTATATCTTTAAAGGAACCCCTGACAGACAAAAGTACACTTCCAATAATAACTAAAGCAATTCCAATATACTCTAGGGCTGATAACTGCTCACCGATAATAAAAAATGCCCAAATAGGAATAAAAATTCTTCCTAAACCGAAAAATGATGACACTATTGAAGTGTCATCATTTTGTAACCCTTTATAATAAGGAAATAAATATAAAATATTTATAATACCAAGTAAAATAAAAATGGGTAATAACGAAATTGAAGGAAGTGAAAAATTAGAAAATAAAAATAAAAAAATAACAAACACAACATTAAATAAAGAAGTATAAAATACCAGTGTTGTGGTATTTTTAAAGCTTTTGTTAGCTAGAATATTATCAAAAATATTAGAAACAGCGTAGAATATTGGCGCCA
>CAZADR010000012.1:0-8090 GCA_964484005.1 uncultured Candidatus Saccharibacteria bacterium
GATGAGCAGTTATCATCCTTAATCAAAAAAGTTTCTTTGCCCAAAGACTGGGCGGAGGAATTGAATCGTCTTGCTTTGCAAGACCACAAAAACTCCGCCCCGTCTTTGACTGCTTGTGTGGAAGAAAAAAAGAAAAAGATTTCTTCTTTGTCGGAAAAGTTAGAGCGACTTCTTACAGGATATTTAGACCAAGTGATTGACCAACCAGACTACTGTTTACAAAAAGCTAAACTGCTTTCCGAAAAGAAGTCGCTCGAAGAAGAAATCTTTAACTTTTCACACAAGCAGAATGATTGGCTCGCACCTTTCCAAAACTGGCTAAAAGACGCTCAATCCTTGGACAAAATTGCTTCTGATTCAGACCTTTTTGCGAAAAAGGTCTGTGCCAAAGAAATCTTTGGCTCGCACCTGCTTCTTGGCGAAAAAACAATCCGTCCCGCCGAAGGCGGGAATCCGAATTCATTGGCGAATTCATTGGCGAAAACGGGCGAAACAGCGTGGGCGTGCCTACGGCACGCCCACTCCTTGGTTGGTTCTCAACCGCTAAGTTCCATTCTGGTGCGTCGGGAAGGATTCGAACCTTCGTAGCCCGAAGGCGACAGATTTACAGTCTGTTGTAATTGACCACTCTACCACCGACGCATGCATCCGCCTACTTTAAAGATTCAGCGATACAAGTACAAAATAACACAAAAAGTACTTTTTTGCATCTTTTTGTGGCAAAAAACAAAATTAAACCTTTGAACGAGGGCTCAAGCGGATGTTGCTCTTTATTTTTCCTTTTTTGGTTTCAATATGAAGTTCACCATTTTTCACAGAAACATAAACAGAGTCCCCTTTCTTAACACCATTTGAAATAATGTGCGAAGCGACAGTGTTTAATATTTTATTTTGAATCAAGCGGTTGAGGGGTCTTGCTCCATAATGCGGATTGTATCCTTCTTTAGCCAAATACGACAAAGCATCTTCAGTAATTTCCAATTTGATTCCCTTGTTTTCCAAACGAGTAGCGACTACTTTTATTCTCAAATTTACTATTTCTCTGATAGCCTTTTCGGACAAAACATCAAAAACAATAATCTCATCCAGGCGATTTAAGAATTCGGGACGGAAATTGTCCTTGAGTGCTTCCATAACTTTTTCTTTCATATTGCCATAGTCGTCCTTTTTGGAATTATTGGAAAATCCAATTGATTCCATCTTTTCTACAAACTGTGAACCGATATTTGAAGTGAGAATAATAATTGTATTTTTGAAGTTTACAATTCTTCCTTTACCATCAGTGAGCCTACCCTCATCTATCACCTGTAAAAGCACATTAAAAATTTCTGGATGAGCTTTTTCAATCTCGTCAAAAAGTATCACCGCATAAGGCCTATGGCGTACGGCTTCGGTGAGCTGACCAGATTCATCATAGCCCACATACCCTGGTGGAGAACCAATGAGCTTTGACATAGAATGCTTTTCCATGTATTCAGACATGTCTACTCGAATGATGGCGCTGTCGTCGTTGAACATAAACTGCCCCAGAGCTTTAGTGAGCTCAGTTTTACCTACTCCAGACGGACCCAAGAAAATAAATGAACCAATTGGTCTATTTGGATCTCCAATACCAGCACGAGAACGACGAATGACATCCGCTACTCGTTTTATCGCATCATCTTGACCCACGACTCTCTTATTGAGTTCAGCTTCCATCTTTTCCAATTTCTCTCTTTCTTCTTCAAGCATTTTTGTAAGTGGTATCCCCGTCCAACGAGAAACAACTTCGGCAATATCTTCCGTAGTAATTTCTTCTTTCAAGATTCGGCGAGATTTCTGTAATTTTTTTAATTTACCTAATTTGACCTCCAATTCTTTTTTGAGTTCTGGTATGCGTCCATAGCGTATCTCAGCCGCGCGAGAAAGATCAGATTTCATCTCTGCGTCTTCTGCTTCTAGCCGAATACTTTCCATTTCTTTTTTAACGGTACGAATCTCGGCCACGGTTTCTTTTTCGTTTTGCCATTTGAGTTCGAGCTCTTTTGTCTTCTCAGACAAATTGCCAATCTCTTTATCTATCTCTTTGATTCTATTTTTTATTTCTTTTTCTTTTTGTTTATCTTTATGTTCTACCCCCGAAGAACCTATTTCTTTTTTAAGTGCTTCTTTTTCTATTTCCAAACGCATAGTTTTCCTGTGTGCATCTTCCAACACTGGAGGTTTGTTTTCAAGCATTATTTTTAAAGATGAAGAAGCTTCATCTATCAAGTCCACTGCTTTATCTGGCAAGAATCTGTTTGTGATATATCGAGAAGAAAGATTAACGGCAGAAATTATCGCATCATCTGTAATTCTAATACCATGAAAAAGCTCATATCTTTCTTTGAGTCCTCGTAATATTGCAATAGCATCTTCTATGTTTGGTTCATCGATATATACAGGCTGAAAACGACGAGCGAGTGCTGGGTCTTTTTCTATATGTTTTTGATATTCACGAAGAGTCGTCGCACCGATAGCTCGCAATTCTCCACGAGAAAGGGCTGGCTTCAGCATATTTGAAGCATCCATCGTACCCTCTGCCCCTCCTGCACCGACGATAGTGTGTATCTCGTCTATAAACAAAATAACTTTTCCGTCTGATCTTTCTACCTCTTTCATTATTCCTTTTAGTCTTTCTTCAAATTCTCCTCTATATTTTGTGCCTGCAACCAAGAGCCCCAAATCAAGAGAAACTAATTCTTTATCTTTCAAAGATTCAGGAACATTATTTTTAGCAATCATCTGAGCGAGGCCTTCTACCACAGCTGTCTTACCGGTACCTGCCTCTCCAATCAAAATAGGATTATTCTTTGTTCGGCGAGAAAGTATCTGCATGATGCGAGTTATCTCTGTATCACGGCCGATGACTGGGTCTAGTTTATCTTCCTTAGCGAGCTTGGATAGATTTCTTGTGTATTTCATTAACAGTTTAAATTTCTTTGGCTCAGAAACATCGGTAATGTTTTGACTACGAAGTTCTTCTAATACTTTCAACACTTGGTCTTTATGTATTCTAAATTTTGCCAAAGTTTCGCGTGCTTCACTTGTGACTTCTAGAATGGCCACAAAAAGATGCTCTGTGGAAACAAAATCATCTTTCATGTATTCAGCCAATTTTACAGACTGTTCTATGACTTGCGCTAAATCAGGATTTAAATAAATCTGATATGAAGGAGAGATGGTACTGCGAGTTTCTGGTTGTTCAATCAATTCTAATATTGTATCCGTCAAAAGCATAGTATCTATTTCAAGCTTATCTAAAACAGAATTAACCATAGATTCCTCTTGAAGAAGTAAGGCTGCAAGTAGGTGCAATGAAGAGACATGGTTCATTCCACGCTCAATAGCGAGCTCATGGGCTTTTTTAATGGCATCTTTTGCTTTAGTTGTAAATTTATTTAATGGAGGCATCCCAGTAGTAAAATTTTAATTAATAATCTTTCTCTTTATGTCTCGTAGTCAAAAATTTACTACGGGACAGGTATATTTGGATTACCGTGCAGTTATTCCTATTGCGGAAAGAGCATCGGTGATAGTTTTGATTGAAGAAAAGTTTGAAGTTTCGTTAAATAAGGCAACACCCAAAGCTTCACCGTTTAAATTTAACACCAAACCTCCAGCATTCATTTTAGAAACAGTCATATTTAAATTTTTATCTCCTTCAAAAATAGAAGAAGCTATACCACCACCATAGACTATCATTTTCTGTCCGATTTTCATTGTTGCCAAATCTCCTAGGACTGGAACCGTAAATACTGGCTTATCTGTACCATTTACAGGCTGACCTATTTTAATAAAAGCAAAACCAGCAATGTTAGCTGAAACAAATTCAGCTCTAAACTTTCCACTATCATTTTTTACATAATGAACTTCATTTTCAAAAACCAGTGAAGCATCAGCAACGAGCATGCCATCTGGAGTAACAGCAAAAGCACGCCCAGCAGAAACTTCTACAGCTCTCCCTTCTAGATCAACTCCATCTTTACTGACAGCAAAAACAGAGCCTTTGTTTTTTTCAATTGCATCCACTATCAAATCTTCCTCTTTGACGATAATGGTCTGAGTGATGGTCTTGCCCTCCACTTGCTGAATATTTTCAACTGTTTGCCTAATGACACGATTTACAGGCTCAGTAAAAGAAGGAGGTGCTTGTTGCATCAAGGTGACAGTGGTTATGCCCGTCGCGATAGAAGTGACGAAACTGAGTAAAACCATCAACAATATAAGCTGGGGTTTATTTAAGTCTTTAATATCCATCGGTCAATTATACCACTTTTTTAATTTAGTCAAAATCTCAAATAAAGTTTTAATTGTGTAATCTATATCTTCTTTTTTTGTATCTCTGCCGAGAGAAAAACGAAGGCCACCAATTTCCGAATCTAATTTATTACCATTTCTAGAACAAATTGCTTTTATCACATACGAACCTTCCGCTCTAGAACTTTTGCAGGCACTTTTAGAAGAAGCCATGATACCTTTAGCAGAAAGTTCTATGACCAACAAATCGCTCGGAATTTTTGGAATAGTAATATTTACATTGTTTGATAATCTATTTACTGTGTCACCATTTATTGTCAAAGACAAAAAATTTGAAAGAAGCTGCGCTATAAAATAGTCACGAAGCTTAGTTAATCTTTTATTTTCTTTTTCTTTTTGATTTTCCATTTCTATAAATGCTTTAGAAAAAGCCGAAATCTCAAAAAGATTTTCTGTCCCTGGACGCAAGCCCATCTCTTGGTCTCCTCCACCAAAGATATTTACTAGAGAAACAGTTTTCTTTTTATAGAGCACTCCTACCCTGCCAGCACCTTCAATCTTGGCCCCAGAAATAGACATCATGTCTACGCCGAGCCTCTCTACATTTAAATCTAAATAATTTGCCGCTTGTACTGCATCTATATGAAAGAAAACTTTCCTTTCCGTGTTTTCTTTATTGTAGTGCCTGATTTCTTTGGCAATTTCTTTTATAGGTTGAATGGTGCCAATCTCATTATTCGCATACATAACAGAAACCAAAACTGTATTTGATTTTATTTCTTTTTTTATTTTTTTAGGATCCACTATTCCGTTTTCTTCTACTCCCACAATAGAAATCTCTGCGAGTTTTCTCCTTTCTAGCATTCTAAAAGTTTCTAATACAGAAGGATGCTCTATGTTGGTAGTCACCATGTGAGGAAAAAATCCTTGCTCTCTTGCCGAGTACACGATTCCCTGTATAGCCAAATTGTTGCTCTCTGTACCACCCGAAGTAAATATTATTTCTTCTGACCTAGCACCCAAAACACCAGCAATATTTTTTCTTGCTTCTTCTAATTGAGTCTTGGCATGAACCCCCTCGGCATGTATAGAGCTAGGGTTTGGCAAAACACTGGCGGCGTAATCCAGATAAATATCTTTTTTTCTTTTTTTACCTAGTTTTTTAGCTGTCTTTTTATTTGATTTGGCCATAAAAATAGTATATATTGAAAATGTATGAATATAAAGCTCGAGGTTGCCTTTTTTGTTTTGACAGCAGTCGCGATTTTAATCGGGGCTATTTGGATGATTATTACCGAAAAGCGCTTAAAGAGATTTTTCTTAGGGAAAAAAGCTAAAGATTTAGAAGACACTATCGCCGCACTTGAAGAGGAAATCTCAAAATTAAACCAAGCAAAAGAAAATACTGAAAAGTATTTAGCGAACATAAACGATAAATTAAAAAAAAGTATTCGCGGACTCGAAACAGTTCGCTTCAATCCATTTCCCGACCAAGGTAGCAACCAGAGTTTTGCTATTGGAATGTTAAATGAAGAAGGTGACGGATTGGTGATGTCTAGTCTGTATTCGAGAGACAGGATGAGTGTATTTGCCAAGCCTATCAAAAACGGCAAATCAGAATATGAACTAACTTCAGAAGAAAAAGAAGCTCTTCAAAAAGCTAAAGTATAATATGGACAAAAATAATTCAAAAGAAAATATGGTGGCACGACCGCCGATAGTGGCAGTCATGGGTCATATCGACCACGGCAAATCTACCTTGCTCGACTACATCAGAAAGACAAATGTTGTCGAAGGAGAAACTGGGGGCATCACTCAGAGGATTTCTGCTTATGAAGTCATCCATAAAGATGAAAATGGTATTGATAAAAAAATAACCTTTTTAGATACTCCAGGCCATGAAGCTTTTTCAGGGATGAGAGAACGAGGAGCAGAGATAGCGGACATCGCTATCTTAGTGGTTTCTGCTGAAGATGGAGTAAAACCTCAGACGATAGAAGCCTGGAAAACAATAGAAGAAAATAAAATCCCCTATATTGTGGCCATAAACAAGATAGATAAACCAGGTGCCAATGTAGAAAAAACAAAACAAGAACTAGCTGAAAATGAAATCTATCTAGAAAACTATGGAGGAAAGGTTCCCTTTGCGGAGATATCTGCCAAAGTTGGAACAGGGATAGATAGCCTTCTCTCTCTGATTTTGATTTTAACTGAAATGGAAGAATTAAAAGGAGAAAATAGTGAAAATGCTTCTGGTTTTGTGATTGAAGTAAATATGGATGGAAGACGCGGTATTCTAGCCACTTTGATAATAAAAAATGGAAGTATAAAGAAAGGTATGACTGTCGTCGTAGAAGACACTATGTGTTCTACTCGCATAATAGAAAACTTCAAAGGAGAAATGATAAATGAAGCGACTTTTTCTTCCCCTGTACGAATAGTGGGCTTTGATAAGATGCCTAGAGTAGGAGCACCGTTCTCCTCTTTCCAGAAAAAAGGAGATGCTGAAAAATATATTGAAAATTGGAAAGAAGAACAACGCCTGTCAAAAAACCAAGAGAAAAACAAAAAAGAAGAAAATCATAAAAAGATTATCCCAATTATTTTAAAAGCAGATGTTTCTGGTTCTGTGGAAGCTATTGAAAAAGAAATTAATAAAATCAAAAATGACAACGCGGAGTTTAAGGTTGTAGGAAAAGGCATCGGACCCATCACTGAATCAGACATCAAGGGTGTCTCTTCTGGAGCTGATGCTATCATCATTGGGTTTAATGTAAAAGCCGACAAGAGTGCGATAGAGATGGCACAAAATAGAGGAATTGAATTATCTTTTTTTGATATCATCTACAAGATGACCGAATGGCTCGAAATACAGATGGAGGAACGCAGACCCAAAATAGAAACTTTGGAGACTACAGGCCGAGCAAAGATTATCCGTGCTTTCAGCCGAACCAAGGAGCGCCAGATAGTCGGAGGCAAAGTCACCGAAGGACAAATCAACTTAAACAGCACAGTCAAAATAATGCGCCGAGATTTTGAGATAGGCCGTGGAAAGATAGTAAACTTGGAAAAAAGTAAAATGAAAACTAGTACCGTAGAAGAAGGCATAGAATTTGGAATGATGATTGAATCAAAAATAGAGATAGTGGCTGGTGATATATTAGAATCATTTTCAATAACTCAAAAATAAAGCATGTCCCGTAGTAAATTTTTGATTACGGGCCATAACGATAAAGATTATTAGTTAAAATTTTACTACTGGGATGTCTGAAAGAAATGAAAAAGTAAGCAATAGCATCAAAGAGCTTTCAGCTCAATATTTGGGTCGCGAGAATAATAAGACTTCCATGATTACAGTAATCTCTGCCAATGTCTCCCCTGACCTAAAGCGCGCGACGATATTTGTCACCGTGCTTCCAACTTCCAAAGAAGAAATGGCCTTAAATTTTATAAAAAGAAATTTGGGAGATTTAAGGGATTATTTAAAAAAGAACTTACAGATAAAAACAATTCCGTTCTTGGATGTAAAGATAGATCAGGGTGAAAAGAATAGACAGAAAATTGACGAACTGCTTCGAGAAAAATAAAAGAGGCCTGGGTGGGAATCGCACCCACGTATATTCCTTTTGCAGAGGAATGCCTTACTACTTGGCTACCAGGCCAGTGTGCTGGAGGAGGGACTCGAACCCTCAAGCCTTGCGGCACTAGTTCCTAAGACTAGCGCGTATACCAATTCCGCCACTCCAGCAATGTGCGCCCAGGAGGGATCGAACCTCCGACCTTATCCTTAAGAGGGATCTGCTCTACCAGCT
>CAZADR010000013.1:0-5457 GCA_964484005.1 uncultured Candidatus Saccharibacteria bacterium
ATCACCGAACATTTTACTGAATAAACTCATAAATATATATTAGCATAAAAAGAAAAAACTTCCGACTTTCGACGGAAGTTTTTTCTTGAAGTGGTAAAAGAAACTATGCTCGCTTCTTTCCCTTTTTTGCTGCCTTCTTCGCTACCTTCTTTACTACTTTCTTTGCTTTCTTTTTTGCTGCCATATTTTTTGTCGCGCGCGCGAAATTAAATTTTTAATTTAGTTTGCAATAAAACGACCAAATATTTATTGCTTCGAACTATCTTAATTATCTCGCATATCAAAACAGAATACAATACTTTTTTCGCAAAACTGTGGATAACTTTTTTAAAAAAGAATTTTTCAAAAAATAACAATTACTTCACGAATGATAAATGTTTTTTTATAAGTGAAAAAAGAAAAGCAAAAAGAAAAATTAAACCTTGGATAAAGACAATGAGTCCACCAGTCGAAACATCTAGATAATAACTTCCATAAGCTCCGACCAAAGAACTAAACACACTAGATAAAACTGCAATCAAGAGCATATTGGGAAATTTCTTGGTAAGTAAAAAAGCTGTTGACCCTGGAGTGATCAACATGGCAATGACTAAAATAATACCGACAGTTTGCATAGAGATTGTTATGGTAATAGCCAATAAAATTAAGAGAAAATAATGTACCAATCGAACAGGAATCCCTATCGTCTGCGTATGCATAGGATCAAAGCAAAACAAAAGAAGAGTGCGCCTAAAAGCTAGAATTATTAAAGCTATAAGTATAGAAGCGACGATGGTGAGTACGGCGGCTTGATCTGATATGCCGAGCACATAACCAAAGAGCACATGCATCAAGTCTACAGAGCTAGTGGTCTTAGATATTAAAATTAAACCCAAAGCAAACAAAGTTGTAAAAACTATTCCCATCACCGCATCTTCTTTTATTTTTGAATTACTTTTTATAAAACCAATCAATAAAACAGAAAACAAAGCAAAAACAAAAGCACCAATAATAAAAGGTATCCCAAAAATATAAGCCAAGACAACTCCCGGTAACACAGCATGAGAGATAGCATCACCTAAGAGAGACCAACCTTTTAAAATAAGAAAACAAGACAAAATTGCGCACAGTGCTCCGACCACCGAAGAAACTAAAACCGCTTTCACCATAAATGGATATTGTAATGGGACTATTATTATGTCTATCAAGTTCATAATCATAAAATTAATTTTTAAATTGAATTCGATGCACAGCGCCATCAAATGTCTGTGACACCAAGTCATGAGTAAAGACTTCGGCCGTCGGACCATAAGCCAACACAGTATTTTTTACTAAAGCTACATAGTCGCAGTATTCAGATAAAGAAGTGAGCTCGTGCGTAGAGAGAATTATTGTCTTGCCTTCTTCTTTCAAAGAGACCAAGAGCATCGTGAGAGATCTCTCGCTTTTTGCATCAACGCCAGCAAATGGCTCATCTAAAAGTAAAATCTCGGCTTCTTGGGCTAGAGCTCTAGCCACAAAGACTCTTTTCTTTTGCCCACCAGACAATTCACCGATTTGTCTATCTTTAAAATCATGCATACCGACTTTTACCAAAGCTTCTTCCACCTTTTTATGATCTTCTGCCCTTGGTATCTTCAAAATATTTTGTGTACCATATCTCCCCATCATCACTACATCATAAACTGACACAGGAAAATCCCAATCGACTAGTTCACTTTGTGGCACATAAGCCACCAATCCCAATTTCTGAGCTTGGTGTGCTGTCTTTCCACTGACTAAAACATCTCCACTCGTCGGGTGAGCAAGTCCTGTAATGGCTTTAAAAAGAGTAGACTTTCCTGCCCCGTTCATCCCTATCACTCCATTAAATGTTCCAAACGGAATCTTAATATTTGCTTTATCAAGAGCGATGGTGTTGTGATAACGAACCGTGAGATCTTTTATTTCTATAGCGTATTCTTGTATTGTATTTTTCATATTTTTATTTTTCCAAAAGACCGTTTACAATTGTCGAAACAGTGTGTTCTAAAAGTAATAAATAAGTGCTAGCTGGACCATTTTTATCTGAAAGAGAATCTACATAGAGAAGCCCTCCGAGCTTTGCACCAGAAGCACGGACTACTTCTTGTTGGATTCTAGGTTCAATAGTACTTTCACAAAATACCACTGGTATTTTATTTTCTTTTACTTTATCTACGACACTAGCTATCTGTTGAGGTGAACCCTGAGATTCGTCATTTATAGCCCAAAGGTAAAGTTCTTTCAATCCATAATCTTGAGCCAAATAACTAAAAGCTCCTTCACAGGTCACCAGATATCTCTGATTTTCTGCCAAGGTTAAAATAGAGTCCTTTAAACGAACATCTAGAGCTTTTATTTTATCTGAATATATTTTTGCTCTTTCATCAAAATAAATAGCATCCTCTGGTGAAAGTTCTCCCAGAGCCTTTCGAATATTTTCTACATAAATCAAAGCTTGCTTTGGGGACATCCATACGTGCGGATTTGGTTTATCTTTGTATAAACCCTCAGATATAGAAATAGGAGTGACTCCCTCACTCAAGGTGACATGTCTGACATCTGGAATACTCGCATAAAGCTTGGACGCCCAAACTTCCAAATTTAATCCATTATCAAATATAATATCTGCTTTAGAAGCTCGAACCAAATCTCCTGGAGTCGGCTCGTATCCGTGAATTTCTACTCCCGGCTTGGTGAGTGATATGGAATCTATTCTATCACCACCGACTTCTTGCACCATATCAGAAATAACAGTAAAGGTGCTAAGTACTGTCTTTTTTTCATTTTGATCTTGAACAACATTGTCTTCTTCAAAAAGAAACAAGAAAACACCCGCCAGGGCGAGTAGAATAATTGAGGCTAATATCCAATATTTTTTATACATCATTTATTGATTAATTAATGTTCGATAATTTTTAATATTTTTTCTCCCACATGTCTGACATGTGGAAACAAAAGAGAAAGGGGTTAGATTAAAACTTTAAGGAGATAAATAAGCTCAAGTAGATTATATATGAAAAAAGCATAAAAAGCAAAGCCCCGCCACTTTTGGTGGCGGGGCTTTTAATTATTTTCATTTGAAGCGGGTGGTGGCTAACCTCCAACATATGTGCCTATGTGAGTGCGATCACCCGCTACAGATAAAAACAATCTGGGCTGTATTATATCACGAAAAACAAAACCTTAGAAATACTTTACATGAGGCGCAGTTTTCACTATTTCCAATGCCTCTTCTGGTGTATCTACTATTTTTATTATATTTATATCCTCTTCAGAAATCGTATGATACTTTTCTGACAAAGAATCCTTAAACCAAGTAAGCAAGGGAGACCAGAAATCTTTTCCTACTAAAATAATAGGAATCTTATGTGACATTTTTTTTTGTCTGAATAAGTGTAATTAATTCAAAAAACTCATCTAGAGTGCCAAAACCACCCGGGAAATACACATAAGCCTGAGCCGCATAAGATAACATTATTTTTCTAGAAAAGAAGTAGTGAAAACCAATCCCCTTTTTTACCCACGGATTGACTCTTTGTTCAAATGGTAATTGGATGTTTAATCCAATAGATTCTCCTCCAGCTTCCGCCACTCCACGATTGGCTGCCTCCATGATCCCAGGACCACCACCAGTCACTACTCCAAAACCATTTTTAGCCAAAAGTCCTCCGAGCTCGCGGGCTAATTTATAAAAATGTTCATCTTCTTTTATTTGCGCAGAACCAAAAACAGTAACAGTCTGAATATGATTAAAATCTGCTAAAAACTGAAAACCATTTATAAACTCTGATAATATTCGAAGTACTCTCCATTGAAAAGATTCACGAAAATCGTGTAGGTTTTCAGGAACTGGTAAATCCTTTGCTGGTACATTTATATTTGATTTTTGATTTGTATCCATATTTTAAATTATAACAATTAAATTAATATAATTAAACCTGCTCCAAAATATGCTCTACGACATGATGCATCTTGGCTCCGACAGATTCACAAGCTTCCGAAAAATTGGACCCCGCATTTAAATCTGGGGTGGACTCTAACCCCAAAAGATAAACTTTGTCTTTTGGGTTTAAAATAAAATCCAATTTTAAATAATGCTTAGCATTTGTATGTTGATGTAAATCTTTTGCAAGAAAAGCCAACTTTTCCTTTTCACTCGCAGAAAAATTACCAAAAGTGTTTGCAATTGGAAAAGTATAAAAATCTTCACCTCGAAAGTCTGGCACTGAATGCACACTAGCTACTTTACCTGAAACAAACTCTTCAACTAAAATACTTTTTTCATGTTTGGCTCCGTCTTCTATCGCCTCGGCCAACTCCCCAAATGTTTTCGCTAGATGTATTCCCATATTTGAATCGGGCATAAAAGATTTTACTATCCATGGAGCGGGAAACTTTTCATGAATTTCTTTGGCTTTTTTGATAGCATATCTTTCGCGAGGACCATCAAAATCTTCTTGATACAGAGGCAGGACCACAGCTCTCGGCATTTGAACTCCGATTTTTGACATGTGTTCTCGCAACATTTCCTTGCTGTTTTCCAAAGCAGAAGAAAAAGCTCCATTGCTGATATTTGGAATAAAAAAACTATTTAAAGCAACTGCCTCACTCGGATGAGACATATTCCAAACCACATCCACTTTGTGAATCAAGTCCACTGGTTTTATCGGCTTACCATTTAAATGCCAATTCCCTTCTGTGTCAATTAAAATATCTACTATTTTGTATTTATGAGATAAATTTTCAAAAATGTGAGAAATAATATCTCCGCCTTTTTTTAGAGAAGAGGCATAATGTTTTCCTTTACCCCCACGAAGTATACCAACTCGTTTTTGCATATAATTATTATAACAAAAATCAAAAAGAAAAACCGCTCCAAGTGGTTTTTCTTTTTCCACCTGACGCGGTTTGCATTATGCCGTTGCGGCATTTTCCGGAACAAGCCTTTTTTCGCTCGCTCCGATTTTTGTTGCGAGCACCTGCTCGCAACTGGGACACAGTGCCTGCAGGATACTTTTGACCTCATCTGAAAAGAGGCTCTCCCAAGCTCCTGCCCATCCACACCTTTTGCAAGTGATTGTTTTTGCTGCCGGTATAGACATACTAGCCCCCTTTCTCAAATAGACTATTCTAAAATTTAATTATACCACAATTTTTCAAACAAAAAACACCACGCTTGCGCGGGGTGTTTTTTAGGAGATTGCTGTACTTTGTTTTGTTTCGTTCTTTTTAAACTTTTTTATTTTCTTGTCTTTCCAAGTTGTGTCAGATTATTTTAAGTTTAATCAAACTCCATCTTTTTTACTTTATGATGCGCAAAGATTGTGTCGTCAATTGAGCGACACAATACCGACTCACGTGGTCCGACCGAGGTCGGACCGTTTTTCAAATTGAATTAATCCACGACCAGCTTCCGCTAGCCGTGCCTTGTTACGACTTAGTCCCTGTCACCGA